>NZ_WTVN01000004.1 GCF_012910905.1 Aromatoleum toluvorans | reverse complement strand
CCCCAACCCTCCCCTTGAAGGGGAGGGAGTAACTGCGCCGATCCACCGCCGGACTGCTAATTACAATCGGTCAGACGAAGCGCATCGACACGCTGCCCAGCTCCTGGAAGCGCGCGACGATGCTGTCGCCCGGCTTCACGGCGATGGCCTCGGTGATGCCGCCGCTCATCACGAAGCTGCCGGCGGGCAGCCCTTCGTCCAGGTCGGCGAGGATGTTCACGAGCATGGCCACCGCGTCTGCCGGGTGGCCGAGCACGGCCGCCGAGGCGCCCATCGTGACGATCTCGCCGTTCTTCTCCATGACGACGCCGAGCGTGCGCAGGTCGAGATCCTCGACATAGCGGGCACGGCCGCCGCCGACGAAGCGTGCGGAAGAGCCGTTGTCCGCGATCACGCTGGCGAGGTCGAACTTGAAGCCGGAGAAGCGCGAATCGATGATCTCGACCGCGGGCAGCACGTAGTCGGTCGCGTCGAGCACGTCCTGGCGCGTGCAGGCGGGGCCGCGCAGGTCCTTCTTCATCACGAAGGCGACTTCGCATTCGACGCGCGGATGCACGAGGTCGGCCGTCGAGATCGCGCTGTTTTCCGGGCGCGCCATGCGGTCGGTGAGGAAGCCGATCGACGGCACATCGACGCCCATCTGCTGCATTTTGGCCTTCGACGTAAGCCCCGCCTTCCAGCCGACCAGCCGATGACCCTGCGCGATATAGCGCCGGCGCAGTTCGCTCTGCACGGCGTAGCCGTCGGCGATCGTCATCGACGGATACTCGTCGGTGAGCTTCGTGATCGCGTATGCGCCCCGTTGCGCGCCTTCGACGCGCTCGGCGAGGCGCACGACGTCCTCGCGCGACAGCGTCAGTTCATTGTTTCGGCTCATACCGCGCTCCTTCCGGCAAATTTCACGCGGCAGCTGCCAAGCCCGCCGACGGTACACACCAGTTCGTCGCCATCGACGACCGGCACCAGCGGCGACTGCGATCCCGACAGGATCACTTCGCCCGCCTTGAACGGGATGCCGAGCTCGCCCAGCGTGTTCGCGAGCCACGCGACGGCATTCGCGGGCGAGCCCTGCACCGCCGCGCCGACACCAGTCGAATGCAGCTCGCCGTTCTTCTCCAGCACCATGCCGGCGAGGGTGATGTCGAGCTTGCGCGGGTCGCCCTTGGTCTTGCCGAGCACATACACGCCGCACGAGGCGTTGTCGGCGACCGTGTCCTGGATGCGGATCTTCCAGTCGGTGATGCGCGAATCGACGATCTCGAAGCAGGGCACGACGTAGTCGGTCGCGCGGATCACGTCCATCGCGGTCACGCCGGGACCCTGCAGGTCATGCTTGAGCACGAAGGCGAGTTCGGCCTCGGCCTTGGGCTGGATCAGCGTGCCCAGATCGATGACGTCGCCTTCCTGGTACACCATGCCGGACGTGAGCTGGCCGAAGTCCGGCTGGAACACGCCGAGGAAGTCCTGCACCGGCTTGCTCGTCACGCCGATCTTCTTGCCGACGATCTTTTCGCCCGCCTGAACACGGCGCTCGATGTAGCGCAGCTGGATGCGGTAGGCGTCGTCGAGCGTGATGTCCGGCTCGCGTTCCAGCAGCGGGGCGACGGTGCGGCGCTCGCGCCAGGCGTCGAAGAGCTCGTCGCCGTATTGCCTGATCTTTTCTTCGTTCATGGCTTCCTCAGAGCTTCACGCAGATGTTTCGGGTTTCGGTATAGAACTCGAGCGAATGAACGCCCCCTTCGCGGCCGATGCCGGATTGCTTGGAACCGCCGAACGCGGTGCGCAGGTCGCGCAGGAACCAGCTATTCACCCAGGTGATGCCGACCTCGACGCGCGCCGCGACGCGGTGCGCGCGGGCGAGGTTCGTCGTCCAGATCGTCGTCGAGAGGCCGTATTCCGTGTCGTTCGCGAGTGCGACGACTTCGTTCTCGCTGTCGAACGGACGGATGTGGCAGCACGGCCCGAAGATCTCCTCGCGCACGACCGCCGCGTCGTCGGGCAGCCCCGTCCAGATCGTCGGCTCGACCCACGCGCCTTCGGCGAGCGCGCCCGGCATCTGCGGCACGCCGCCACCGGTGACGACCGTCGCGCCCTCTTCCACCGCCTTGCGGTAGTACGAGAGCACCTTCTGGCGATGCTCCTGGCTGATCAGCGGGCCGTAGTTCGCATCGTGGTCGTCGGGACGGCCGAACTTCACGCCTTCCGCCTTCACCTTCAGCGCCTGCACGAAACGCTCGAAGATCGGGCGCTCGACATACACGCGCTCCGTGCCCAGGCAGACCTGGCCGGAGTTGAGGAAGGCCGAGCGGAAGATGCCTTCGACTGCGGCGTCGAAGTCCGCGTCGGCGAACACGATGCCGGCGTTCTTGCCGCCGAGCTCGAAGGACACGTCGCGCATGCCTTCGGATGCCGCTTTCATGATCGCCGCGCCGGTACGCGTCTCGCCGGTGAAGGTGATCGCATCGACGCCGCGGTTCTGCGTCAAGAACTCACCCGCCGAGTCGGGCCCGAAGCCATGCACGACGTTGTACACACCCTTGGGCACGCCGACCGCGTTCATCACTTCGCCCAGCAGCGTCGCGGTGTGCGGCGATTCCTCCGACGGCTTGACGACGACCGTGTTGCCGCAGGCCAGCGCCGGCCCGACCTTCCACGTCATCAACATGAAGGGCGCGTTCCACGGGCAGATCACGCCGATCACGCCCTTGGGCACACGGATGCCGTAGTTCAGCGCGCCACGTCCGTCCGGCGTCGCCATCTGGAAGGACTCGTTCGGCACGTTCTTCACCACGTCCGCGAACACCTTGAAGTTCGCCGCGCCGCGCGGGATGAACGCGCTCGTCATCACGTGGCGCGGCTGGCCGGTGTCGGCCATCTCGGCTTCGACGAAGTCCTCGAAGCGGCGCGTGATCTCGTTGGCGACGCCGTACAGCAGCTCGACACGCTGCTCGGTCGTGAGGCCACCCCACTCGCCGTGCAGCGCGGCACGGGCGGCGCTCACCGCGGCGTCGACCTCGGCCCGTCCGGCCTCGGCGATCGACGCGATCACGCGGTTGTCGAGCGGCGAACGCTTGTCGAAGCGCTTGCCGCTCGCGGCGGCCACGAACTCGCCGCCGATGAAATTCTGGATCTGACGCATGGTCACCCTCGCTCCTTGTCGCTGTTATCCGTTCGCGGCGTGCTCGCTGCATCCCGCGCTTGAGGACCAGTCTATGAACGGTGAGATATACCGTCCAATACCTTTATTTCTGCCACACGATACCTTTTCGGTATCCATCTGCCCGGCCGCCCGCCTGCCCTCGCTACATAAAAAAGCCCGCCACCGATCGCTCGGGGCGGGCACAAACACCAAGCCGCGAGGAGAGGAAATTGCGGCTCAGATAGCCTTGAACAAGGGGCTGCGCACCTGCTGCGCATCGGCCGCCGAGATGAACTTCTCGGTGTAGATGTCGCGCTCGAACAGCCGCCCCTGCATCAGCGTCGTGATGCACGCGTCGATCATCAGCGGCGGGCCGCACAGATAGGCCTTGTGTCCGCGGAAGTCGTTGTCGAAGTGGTGCTTCCCCGCCTCATGCACGAATCCGCGGAAGCCCTGCCAGTCCGAATCCGCCGGCTCGTGCGACAGCGCCGGCACGTAGCGGAAGTTCGGATGCTGCTCGGCGAGCGCGAGGAATTCGTCGTGGTAATACAGCTCCTCGCGCGTGCGCTGGCCGTACACCAGCGTGATCGGCCGCTCGAAGCCTTCTTCCAGCAGATCCAGGATCATCGAGCGCGGGCTCGACAGCCCGGAGCCGCCGGCCATGAACACCACCGGCACGTCGGCCGACTTCTTCACGAAGAAGCGCCCGTAAGGCCCGGAGATCTTCGTGCGCTCGCCAACGCGCATCGTTTCATGCACATAGCGCGTGCCCTGCCCGCCCGGCACGATGCGGATATTCAGCTCGATCTCGCCCGACCCCGACGGCGCACTCGCGACCGAAAATGCGCGGCTGCCGATGCCGTCCGGCAGTTCCAGGTTGATGTACTGCCCTGCCTGGAAGCGCATCCCCTCCGCGTCGTCGAGCTTGATCCACACGCCCTTGATCGTCGGCGTCAGGGTCTCGATGCGGCTCACGGTCCCCGTGAAATCGCGCACCGGCAGGTTCTCGGCGTCCGGGTCCTCCTCGATCTCGGCCTCGATCACGATGTCGCCTTGCGCCGTCGCGCAGCACGCCAGCGTCTTCTGCTCGTTGCGCTCGAAATCCATCAGCGCGAAGCTCGACGCCTCGCCGTGATCGACCTCGCCGTCGACGACCTGCACCTTGCAGGTCGCGCACAGCCCGTGACAGCACGCATGCGGCAGGTACACGCCGGCGCGTAGCGCCGCATCGAGGATGGTCTGCCCTTCCTCGATGGGGATCGTCTGGCCGAGCGGCTCGATGGTCAGCTCGTAGCTCATTGCCCGGTCCTCAGGCAGCGACGGCGAGCGTCGTCAGGTTCGGCGTGCGGAAGCGGATCTGGTCCTTGTGGCCGATGCCGTTGTCCGCGAGGCTGCGCTCGAAGTCCGGCGTCCAGGGCTGGTTCGACTTCAGCCACTCGACCTGCGTCCAGTCGATCGCGGCGCCGTCCGGGTCCGGCTGCACGAGCGCCGTCAGCGGCCCTTCGACCAGCTCGCGAAAGCTCATCTGCGGCGCCGCGTACAGCAGGAAGGGCGCGGCGAAGAGCAGGTGGTGATCCCAGCTTGCATACACCAGCTGCTTGCCGTTGAAGTTCCCGACGCGGTCGCGCGCGACGCCGACGTATTCCTTGGTTGCTGCTACGGTCATGATTGTCTCCTTGAGATCGGGCTGCGGCGCGCATGCAGCACGCCGCGCATCCTCTTTTGTATGGGGGATCAGCTGTTCGACGTCGCCAGGCCGCGCCACTGCTCGAAATTGCGCTGGTCGACCGAACCCACGTAGTCGCCGTTGTCCTGTCCGTCGCGCAGGCTCACCCAGTCCATCCACTTGCCGATGTCGCCTTCGAGTTCCGCGAACAGCGCCGGCATCGGCAGCCAGGCCTGGATGTACTTCTCGGGCTCGTTCTCGAACACGTGCTGGCAGCCGTCCGAGCAGAAGTGGTACTTCTCGCCCTTGTAGGTGGTCTCGCGATGGCAGGCCATCGTCGGGTCGTCCGGCTCGGTGAACACGATGGGCAACTGGCAGGTCTGGCACAGCTTGGCGAGGCCGAAGTTCTTGAACTGTTTCCCCTCGGCGGCGAGCTTGCGGATGTGTTCCCAGCGCGGCCGGTAGTACTTGTCGAAGGTCGTCGGGTACTTCGCCGACAGCCACGCCATGTCTTCGTCGGACGGGATCCACGAATGGAGGGAGGTGCCGAAGCTCCACTGGTACAGCCCGAGCATGATCTGGTGCGACATGTGGTCGGTCGCCTTCTCGGCGTCGTCCCAGCCCTTGGGCGGACGGATGCCGTAGCGCGCCAGATCCTTGAACAGCGCGCCGCCGTTCTCGACGCCGTAGATCTCCCACGCCTCGCGCCACGACATCACGCGCTTGGGCAGCATGTAGTCCATCATCGTGCTCACCAGGCCCAGCACGCGGAAGCCGCGCCAGAACCACTTGTCGAGCCAGCCCTGCACGATCGGCAGGTTGTCCGGGTCCTGCTCGAGCATGAACTTGATGCACTCGAGGCCCAGCGTCATGTGGCGGGCCTCGTCGGACTGCGCCGAGAAGCCGAAGGTCACGGTCGCCATGTCGCCGTTGTAGGCCGCGCCCGACATGAAGGGCACGAACAGCAGGTTGGTCAGCACGTACTCGAACGAGAAGCCGATCGCGATCATGAACTCGAACGGGCCGGCCGACATCGCGTCGTCGAAGAACGAGCGGGCGACGGTGTTGTACCACATGCGGTCGCGCGCATCGGCGAAGGCGTGGAAGCCGTTGTAGTACTTGTTGTAGTTCGACAGCGCGTGGATCTGCGTCTGCGCATGGCGAATCTCGTCGATCGCCTGCATCTGGCATGCGACCTGGGTGCCGACGCCGGGGAACTCGCGGCCGACGCGCGAGAAGCCCTTGTGCGCGGCATACTCGCCCGGGCTGATCGCCTGCAGGAAGACCTTCAGCGCCGACAGGTAGCGGCCGTCGGTGATATTCAGGTGGCCGTTGTTCTGCGCGTGCGCGTCGATGATCGCGTAGAACTTGCGCTCCTTCTCGGCCTGGTACTTCCAGTAGGCGTCCATCGTCAGGCGGAACGGGTCTTCCCACTTGTCCCAGTCGTGCACCTTGATGCCCTCGTAGGTCGCGTACGGAAAGATTTCCTCCTTCGTGTGATAGCCCGGCTCCCAGCCGAGATCGCGCGTCATCACCCGGTATTTTTCCTTCAGGCCGAGCTTCTTCTTCGTTGCTTTCATATCCATGACGGTCTCCTTGTTTGACCCTGCGATGCGGCCTGCTTACTCGGCCCAGCTCAGGGTCAGCGTTTCGTCGTCTTCGTCGACGTTGCCGCCCAGCGTGATGAGGTTGATGTGCAGCTCCTGCAGGTCGAACGCGCGGCCGATCTGCTCCTCGATCGTCTCCTTGCGGATCACGAGGCGATTCGGCGCGTCGATCTTCACCATCGCCGGCTGACGATTGACGACCGCGTGCGGGTTGTCGATCTCGATCGCCTCGATGATCGGGCGGGTTTCCTCGTTCGCCTGCAGGGCGATGAATACGGTGGACATCGGTGGGCCTCTCAGATCGTGATGCCGGTTTTCTGGATGCGGGTGCGGAAGCCCGCGAGTTCTTCGCCGACCGCGGCGTCGGCATTGGCGCCGAGCGCGATCTCGGCCACCGGCAGCAGCGCGGACGCTGCCCGCGCGCTCCACGCGGCGATCCAGTCCTGCAGCACCGCGCGGTTGTCGTCGGACTCGGCCGCCGCGACCTTCAGCACCGCATCGACCCACTTCTTCGTCTCGTCGAACCAGTCGGTCATGAACTGCGTGAGCATCGCGACAGCCGAGGCGCCCTGCGCGGACAGGAAGTCATCGACGATGCGGCCATACACCAGCGGATACAGCAGGCCGTCGAGCGCAACGTTCTGCGCGACGAAGACTTCGAACGGGTCGCGCAGCACCAGCGTGTCCTCCACGTAGCGGCGCAGCGGCTGCCACACCGGGTCGTCGAGCCACGCCGCCTTGGCGGCGTCGAGCGCTTCGGTGTCGCCGAGCAGCAGGCCGAGGCGTGACAGGTACTGGGCGATGCCGAGGTTGTCCATCGCGTGGTAGATGCAGGGCTGCGTGAACACGGCGCCGTAGCCGTAGCCGCAGATCAGCGTGTTGTTCTGGTTCGCACCCCACGCGGCGTGGCGCAGCGGCACCAGCACGTTCAGCGCGGTGTCGCGCAGCGCCGGCGGCAGCATGTCCGCGAGTCCGCGCGACTCGACGAACACGAAGTTCGCCTCGGTCGTGTCCTGCTGGCGCGCGCGGGCCAGCGTGTAGGTGCTGTAGTAGAACTGGCGCGGATCCTTCAGCGCGTACCAGTCCTTCATCACGATCTTGGTGATCTTCGTGTCGTACAGATCCTGGTCCGGGTCCCAGGTCGGCTTGTAGTGCAGGTTCTCGGCGGCCTGGATGTCGTAGCTGCCTTCCTGGTAGCGCGACGCCGGCTTGTCGCCGAAGCGGCGCGCGAGGTGGTCGAAAGTCTGGCGCAGCGGCTGGATGCTCACTGTGCGAAGGTCGATCTGCATGGAAGTCTCCGTGGCGCCCCGCGCGGGGGCGCGTTTTATTTATCTGAAGCGGGTGCGGGTCGCGTCGGCGAGGCGCCAGTCCCAGTCGTCCGCCGCGTCGCGGGGTTCGGCTTGCGGCGCGAGCATCTCCACCGCATTGCGTGCGCAGAACTCGGCGAAAGCCTCGCGCGTCAGGATCATCTCCACCGCCAGGTCCGGCTCGCCGACCGCGAAATCGAACTCGACGAAACCATTGGCGCGCTCGCCGGTGACGCGCACGAAGCGGCGCCGCGTGTCGAAGCCGGCCGGGGTCGCATGGCTGCTCATCGCCCCGCCCCCTCAGCTCACGACCGTCAGGAAGGTCTCGTGGAGCTTGCGCTGCGGGTAGTCGAGGCCCTGGCCGAAGTTGTCGAAAGTCCAGGTCAGCGGCTCGGTGTTGTCCGGATAGGGCTGGTAGCCGCCCATGAAGGTCTCGAAGCGGTTGCCGGAGGGATCCCACGCGTAGATCGTGCAGCCGCGCGTGACGCCGTGGCGCGTCGGACCGATGTCGACGGGGACCTTGTTCATCGACATGATGTCGCCCGCGCGCAGCACCTGCTCCCAGCTCTCCATCAGGAAGGAGCAGTGATGCAGCTTGCCCTTCTCCGGGTACTCGGCGAACGCGATGTCATGCACCTTGTGCGAGCACGACAGCCAGATCGCCGCGTTGTTTTCGCCGTCCGGTGTCAACACGCGCTCGACGAGGTAGAAGCCCAGTACCTCGGTGAAGATCTTCTGCACCTCGGCGACGTTCGGGCCGTACAGCAGCGTGTGGTCGAGACGCACCGGTCCGATGCCATGCTCGCGCTGGCGCGTCCAGGGGGCGGGATTCACGATGGGCAGGCCGTTGCCGATCGCGGTCTTCTCGGCGTAGAGCTCCATCACGTGACCCGACGGCAGCTCGAAGCGCACGCGTTCGCCCGTTTCCAGCATCTCGCCGGCAGGGATGCGCTCGGTCTTGATCCCGTACGCCTGCAGATCCGCGTCCAGCTTGTCGAGCGTGGCGCGGTCGAGCACCTTGAACGCGAAGAAGTCGATGCCCGCACGATCGGCTTCGCGGATCACGTAGCTGTTGTGATCGCGCTCGTCCCAGCACTTGAAATACACGCGGCCCTGCGCGTCGCGGCCGGTTTCAACGAGGCCCAGCACATTGCGGTAGAACTGCACCGCCTCTTCCAGGTTCAGCACGCGCACCTGGGCGTGGCCCGGGCGAAGAACGCCAGTCATTGCCATGTCTCTTGTCTCCATTGTTCTATGTGGAACGGTCTCGGCGACTCATCCGCCATCCGGTCTTCGGGCCGTCTCAGGGCCGCTGGAACCGGGGCTGACGGTTTCGTCACTGGGGGCGATCAATCAATTCGTCTTATGCCGCCCTCAGGCCTGTTAATGCATCGGCCGTGCCATGTTCGACAAGTTATTGTTTTTGCGCGACTCTTTGAAAATCGTGGAAAAGTGGGGCAAATTCCCCACTGACGCTTTTGTCCATCGGGCGTTTTCGCCTTACAAAAGCGTCACGATGCGGTGCACAACCCGTCCGTCCGTCGCCTGAGCATAGGTACGGCCGGCGCGTTATCGGCTTACAACCCCGCAAGCAATTAGGCGATATCAGATTGAGCGCTGCACGGACACTCCCTCCCCTTCAAGGGGAGGGCTGGGGTGGGGATGGGTTAGGCGGACGTCGCAGAAACCCATCCCCCTCCTAACCTCCCCCTTGAAGGGGGAGGAACACCGTGCCTCGGCAGACTTCATATGTTTGATTGCCGGATTAATAGCTGACTGCCACCGGTGGGTCGGCGATAATGGCGGCCAACTTTTTGCACGCCATTTCAGGATTCCGCATGGAAATCAAGGTCAATTTTCTCGACAAGCTTCGTCTTGAGGCCAAGTTCGATGACTTCACGGTAATCGCCGACCAGCCTATCCGCTACAAGGGCGATGGCTCGGCGCCGGGGCCGTTCGATTACTTTCTGGCTTCGTCGGCCTTGTGTGCGGCTTACTTCGTAAAGTTGTACTGCGACACCCGCAATATCCCGACCGAAAACATCCGCCTGTCGCAGAACAATATTGTCGATCCTGAAAACCGCTACCAGCAGACTTTCAAGATCCAGGTCGAGCTGCCGCCGGACATCTCCGAAAAAGACCGCCAAGGCATCCTGCGCTCCATCGAGCGTTGCACGGTGAAAAAGGTCGTGCAAACCGGGCCCGAGTTCGTGATCGAGGAAGTCGAAAACCTGGATGCCGACGCCCAGGCCTTGCTGACGTTGAACCCGGCGTCGGAAACGAGCACCTATATCGCCGGCAAGGATCTGCCGCTGGAGCAGACCATCGCCAATATGTCCGGAGTATTGGCCGGCCTCGGCATGAAGATCGAGATCGCTTCGTGGCGCAATCTGGTGCCCAACGTGTGGTCACTGCATATCCGCGATGCGCACTCGCCGATGTGTTTCACCAATGGGAAAGGCGCGACCAAGGAAAGCGCACTGGCCTCGGCCCTGGGCGAATTCATCGAGCGGATGAATTGCAATCATTTCTACAACGACCAGTTCTGGGGCGAAGACATCGCCAACGCGCCCTTCGTGCATTACCCCGATGAGCGCTGGTTCAAGCCCGGCCGCAAGGATGCGCTGCCGCGTGAAATACTCGACGACTACTGCCTGCAGATCTACAACGCCGATGGCGAGCTCCGTGGCTCGCATCTGTACGACACCAACTCCGGCAATGTAGAGCGCGGCATCTGCACGCTGCCCTATGTGCGCCAGTCCGACGGCGAGGTGGTGTATTTCCCGACCAACCTGATCGACAACCTGTTCCTCAGCAATGGCATGAGTGCCGGCAACACGCTGGCCGAAGCGCAGGTGCAATGCCTGTCGGAAATTTTCGAACGGGCAGTCAAACGCAAGATTCTCGAAGGCGAAATCGCCCTGCCCGATGTGCCGCACGAAGTGCTGGCGAAATATCCCGGCATTCTGGCCGGCATCGAGGAGCTGGAAAAGCAGGGCTTTCCGGTGCTGGTGAAGGATGCGTCGCTGGGCGGCGAGTTCCCGGTGATGTGCGTCACCCTGATGAACCCGCGTACCGGCGGGGTGTTTGCATCATTCGGGGCGCACCCGAGCCTGGAGGTGGCGCTGGAACGCAGCCTGACGGAGTTGCTGCAGGGTCGCAGTTTTGAAGGCCTGAACGATCTGCCGCCGCCCACCTTTGAAAGCAACGCCGTCACCGAGCCGAACAACTTCGTCGAACACTTCATCGATTCCAGCGGCCTGGTGTCGTGGCGCTTCTTCAGCGCCAAAGCCGATCACGATTTTGTCGAGTGGGATTTCTCCGGCCACGGTGAAAATTCCAATGCCGACGAAGCCGCGACCTTGCTCGGCATTCTCGAAGGCATGGGCAAGGAAGTGTACATGGCGGTGTATGACCAGCTCGGCGCAACGGCCTGCCGCATATTGGTACCGGGCTATTCGGAAATCTACCCGATCGAGGATCTGATCTGGGATAACACCAACAAAGCGCTGCAGTTCCGCGCCGATATCCTGAACCTGCACCGCCTCGACGATGCCGGCCTGGAAGCACTGCTCGAACGTCTGGAAGACAGCCAACTCGACGACTACACCGACATCATCACCTTGATCGGCGTCGAGTTTGACGAGAATACGGAATGGGGTCAGCTGACGATTCTGGAGTTGAAGCTGCTGATTAACCTCGCCCTGCAGCAATTTGAAGCGGCGAAAGAGCTGGTGGAAGCCTACCTGCAGTACAACGAAAACACGGTCGAGCGCGGATTGTTCTATCAGGCCTTGAACGTGGTGCTGGAGGTGCTGCTGGACGACGACCTGGAACTGGACGATTACGTGGTCAATTTCCGCCGGATGTTTGGCAACCCGCGGATGGACGCCGTGCTGGGGTCAGTGGACGGCAGCGTGCGCTTTTTCGGCTTGACGCCAACGAGCATGAAACTGGAAGGCCTCGACAGGCACCAGCGCCTGATCGACAGCTACAAGAAACTGCACAGGGCGCGGGTCAAGGTGGCGGCTTGATCGAGTGATGATCGGGCGTGGCCGACGGAAGGCGTCGAAAGAACCTGTACGGTAAGCACGCACGCGAAGACCTGACGGGCCGGTGACGGGGACGAAAGCTGAACTCGTGCACCCGGCCAGGCTTGGACAGTCGAACATGCCTCCTGATAGCAGGCGTTGCTCCCTGCTCACCGCGGCGGTTCGAGCGCACCTTTGTCATCTGACCGTGCCGTCTGCACTTTCAGAATCGTGCGGTGTATGATTAGTGTATAAGTCCGAGCACTCACGAAAAGGAGCATGAAATCAATGCTCCTTGGCGATTCGGATTATGGCTTACACGGCATTTCAGCGCATATACATCACATCTGTCGTCTACAACACGTTCCCACAGATATACCGCACTCGGCTGAGCTCAAATGTTCTAGCATGTCAAATGTATATTTATACAGCGTGTAAAATATGCTAATTCACGAGACATGCCACTGCAAGCCACCTCACTTCCCGCCGCGCCGTATCCTGGAGAACTGATCGTCGAAGCGGACAGGCCGGGCTTCGCCCGCTCTGCCGCTTAACTTGCTAGTTGAAGCCGACTTCATGCCATCCCCAGAACGATGAGTAGCTTCGCGACCCTCTCAGCGCCGCAATGGCCCCTGGCTCCTCTTGTCGGAACCGATCGCACCGCAATGCTCCTGAGAGGGAACCCCTTCGAAGGTATCGTTTACAGCATGCTGGTGAACCTTGATCTGCTTCGAGCCATTGCGCAGCCTGCGCCCAACGGTCAGCCTGGTCATAGGGTGTCCGCGCAGTTCCGCGCGGACAAGAACGCCGTCGACCTGTTCTTCAATTCCTCGAGTGGCTATCGTGCCCAGTACCTCCAAGACGTGCACTTGGGAGACAAGGCCAACCGGTTTACCATCGAAGCATTGGAGCCTGCTCTCTACGAAGCGATTCGCCTTGTGCCGAACAACGACAAGCTTCTCCAAATATTTGAGGCTTCTCTCGCGCATCCTTGGGCTAAGGTCTGGATTCACCAAGGCCCATGGCTGCTCTGGTCCAAGCGTATCGAGCGTGTGCTCATTGTGCCGTCATGGCAGGCGGAACTCGGTTCGCAGGACAAGCGTCGCCGTAAGCTTGCCCGTTGGGGCGCCCTCGCTCCCGAGGAGACACGCTTCATACTCAAAGGCGGCTATGTGGACTCAGGAACACTCCTGATGAGTGGTAAGTCTGCCGAGACTCGCCGCCAGGAGATCCATTGCCTTGGGTTTACGTAGGTCTAAAAAGGAAACAAAGGGACGCCCACTTTGTTTGCCATGCCTAATTGGTTTCAGCAAATCGAGACGATCCAGTTACGTTAGTTAAAATTGACTGGAACAAAGGCTTTCGATGGAGACAAAAATGAGTGATTTCGAGCAACCTCTAACCGACTTCGAGAGACAGACTTTGCATTGGCTGAGAGAGATTGCAAAAGGAATTGGTTGGATAATTGGCATTTTGATTCTTATTCTCGGCATGCTGATTTTTCTCTCACTATAAGCCACCATTACAGACCGCCTCTTCCCCAGGAGTCCTAATGAATAATTTGCCGACTGCGTTTGTATTAATGCCATTTGCTACCGAGTTTGATGAGATATACGACTATCTAATTCGGGGTTCGCTAGCTGAAGCGGGTTTCCGTGTGGTGCGCGCGGATGACATGTTAAATCAGCGCAATATTATTGAGGATATTGTCCAAGCAATTACGCAGAGCGATCTAGTGGTCGCTGATCTATCAACGGCGAATCCAAACGTCTACTATGAACTTGGGCTGGCGCATGCGTTTGGGAAGCCGGTTGTCCTACTAGCTCAAGACATAGATGAAGTGCCGTTCGACCTTCGCTCCTATCGGGTTCTTACCTACTCGATGCATTTTTCACGGATGAATCAAGCACGTGAGGAGCTTTCCAAACTTGCGAAGGAGGCGCGTCTAGGCAACGTGCAGTTCGGAAGCCCAGTTTCCGATTTTGCCACTCTCCACAATCGCCAAGGTCAATCACTTTCACTCATCGGCAACGCTTCACCGCAACAAAAGCGGGATGAGCGGGGAATATTGGATTTTCAGGCCGACCTTGAGGAAAGCTTCGAGATAGTTTCAGAAGTCATAGGCGAGGTGGGAGCCAGGCTCGAAAGGCTGACACCGGACATTCAGACCACTGGCGAGCAATTGCTGAATCAGCCCAATGCGGGGGTAAAGAAACAGCGCGCTACAGTCCGCTCTCTCGCCACACAGCTCGACGAGTACGCGACTTGGCTCCATGAAGCTAACGGACGATACCGCGCATCTCTCGCACGGATTGGGGAGAGTCTCAACGCGTTGCTGAGCGGAGAGTTTGAAATCAACGACTCCTCACGGGACGAGTTACAGGCCTTTGTGACTGTTATTGGGCAAGTTGAAAGCAACGCTCAGAGTGGACGAGAAGGATTCGCCGGACTGGTTGCAACAATGGACAGCTTGCCCCGCATTGAAAAGGAGTTCAATCGCGCAAAACAAAGCCTTTCGACCGAACTAAAGGAGTTGATTAACAATGTCGATCAGACCATTTCTGTGTTGGCGAGAGCTAGAAATGCTGCGGGACGTTTTCTTGCGGCTGATGACAAATAAGTTGAAATCTAACTTCCGGTCAACCTGACAACCGAAAGCGGGGTTCTCTTCGAACGACCAGCCTCGCGCGGTTGCAGGTTACCTGCACGTTGAATATCGGCTTTGCCTTGGGTCATCGGGCCGCTTCGGGCCGCTTCGGGTCGATACCACCAGCTCGACAAACCCGCGACCTGCCGTTCGACGGCACCGCGCGCCGTGCGGCGGCTCCGCAACTACTCAGCCGCGTTGGCATCCTGCTTCAACCGATAGGCAAGCTGCCGCCGCGTGATCCCGAGCAGCCGCGCCGCATGCGTCAGGTTGCCGTTCGCGCGCCGGACGGCGAGTTCCACGAGGCGGCGCTCGTGGGCGTCGAGGTCGAAGCCTTCGTCGAGCAAGGCTTCGTACAGGCGCCCGCGGTTCGATTCGGCGAGGTCGGCGACGAAGCCCTCGCGGCCGATTTCGGCGCCGTGCTGGTTGCCCGGAGCGCCGGAGGCGAAGAGGTGTTCGAGCTCGATCTGGCCGCCGGCGATTGACCTAGCCCAGTATGAGAATGTCGCCCCGACTAGCGCCAGTCATTCCCCGGCATTATCCGCTTCATGAACTCATCAAACATTGGCACGGTGAAGGCCGTGTCACCGTGATTCGGACTCCATACCATGCCCTTGGCAATTAGGGAGCTTCGCGTCGGCGCAAGCGAAGACACGGCCGAGTTGAAGCAGGCCGCGATATCGCCTGATCGATGAGGGCCTGGCCCCAACTCCGCCATGGCGCGAAGATATTTTTTCTCTTTGGGTGTAAGCCGGTCGAATCGTACCCGAAAGAAACTCTCATCCAGAGCAGCTACGGCCGTAACAGAAGCGACATCTACAGCGTCAACATCAATCGGTGATACCTGCGCCGCCCGCCAAGTGTGACTGCCCCACTGCTGAAGAAAATAGGCATAGCCTTGGGTGACTCGCAGTATTTGGTCCAGAGCTGGGTCGGTAATACCGACTCCCTCATTGGCGATAGGCTTCTCGACGGCGAATCGTGCCGCTGCCGGCGGTAGAGGGCCGATAGCAGGAAAGTCAAACAACCTTTCCGCGTACGACTTGGCGTTGCCCATTCGTCCCCTTAATTGGGGCAAGCCGGCGCCAACCAGCACAACCGGCAATTGCCTCTGCTCGGTGCGATGCATGGCGGTAATCAGTGCAGCCAACTGTGGCTCCTCGACATACTGCAGCTCGTCGATGAAAATCGCCAACGCCGTGTTTGCTGACTTTGCCGCCAAACCAACCTGCTCGAAAAGAGCTTGAAGGTCATGTTCGAGATCACCGTTGTCCGCCAATCCAGGCTCGGGATCGTAATCAAGGCCAACCTCGATGTCGCCGAAAGTGACCTTAAGTTTGCTGGCGAAGCCGGCTAGTGCCCGCAGCCCGCGCACTGCATAGTCTTTAGCAGCCGCTATCTGGCTCAAGCGCAAGAGCGCTTGGCGCAGCTGTGGCGCAAGTAGGGCTGGAAGAGACCGTCCTTCAGGTGCTTCGACCCGGACAGTATGGATGCCAGCGGCTTCGGCATCTTCTCGTACGCGGTCCAGAAGTACTGTCTTACCGACACCGCGCAGGCCGACTAACATGGCGCTCTTCGCGGGGCGCCCGATACGAGCACGCTCAAGCGCAATGCGCAGAGACTCTCGCAGCTCATCACGGCCGGCAAGCTCCGGCGGCGGAGTGCCGGCACCTGGGGAAAAGGGATTACGGATAGGGTCCATGCCCGAGAGGTTATATAAAAATTTGCAAAGTTACAAGAAACAGATAACTTTTCAAATTTCACTATAAATCATCGCGCGCCTCTGTCTTTGAGCTCCGGCCGGCAAAGATTCCAGAGGCCCCGGGCGGACGGCAACTCACACTCCTCGCCGACGTTTACGGCGCTCAGCGGAACTGACAGTTTTGGGTCGCTACCACCAGTTCAGCGAACCGGGGACCTGCCGTTCGACGGTACTGCGCGCCTTGCGGCGGCTTACCGCAACTACTCAGCCGCGTTGGCATCCTGCTTCAACCGATAGGCAAGCTGCCGCCGCGTGATCCCGAGCAAGCGCGCCGCATGCGTCAGGTTGCCGTTCGCGCGGCGGACGGCGAGTTCCACGAGGCGGCGCTCGTGGGCGTCGAGGTCGAAGCCTTCGTCGAGCAAGGCTTCGTACAGGCGCCCGCGGTTCGATTCGACGATATCGGCAACGAAGCCCTCGCGACCGATCTCGGCGCCGTGCTGGTTGCCCGGAGCGCCGGCCGCGAAGAGGTGTTCCAGTTCGATCTGGCCGCCGGGCTCGGCGAGGAGCACGCCGCGTTCGATCAGGTTTTCCAGTTCGCGTACGTTTCCCGGCCAGTCGTGGGCGAGCAGCGCCTGCATGGCGCGGTCGGTGATGCCTTCGATTTTCTTGTGGTAGGTGGGCGCGATCTTGTCGACCAGCGCAGTGGCGAGCAGCTGGATGTCCGCCTTGCGCTCGCGCAGCGGCGGGATGGTGACAGGGTAGGTCGCGAGGCGGTAGTACAGGTCTGCGCGGAAGCGGCCTTCCGCGATGGCCTGCTGGAGGTTGACGTTGGTCGCCGCGACGAGGCGGACGTTCACCTTGCGCGTCTGGTCGTCGCCGAGGCGTTCGATCTCGCCGGTCTGCAGCACGCGCAGGAGCTTGACCTGGGCGGCGGGTGAGAGGTCGCCGACCTCGTCGAGGAACAGCGTGCCGCCGTTGGCGCGCTCGAAACGGCCTGGGCGGGAATGCTGGGCGCCGGTGTAGGCGCCCTTCTGCACGCCGAAGAGTTCGGATTCGATCAGGTCGTGCGGGATCGCGGCGCAGTTGATGGCGACGAAGGGCTGGTCGGCGCGGTCGCTGTGGTCGTGCAGCCAGCGCGCGAACATCTCCTTGCCGGCACCGGTCTCGCCGAGCAGGAGCACGCTGATCGGGCTCTTGGCGGCCTTGTTGAGGAGGTCGAAGGCGCTGCGGAAGGCCGGCGAGTTGCCGACGAGCTGGCCGCCCGGCCCCTGCTGCGCGGACAGCGTGGCCTTGAGCTCGCGCACGTCTTCCTGCAGCTGGCGCAGCTTGCATTCCACGTTGTCGGGACGGAAGTAGTCGAGGTAGTCGTCGTCGAACTTCCAGTCCTCGGCGGGTTTGCCGACGATGAGGCAGCGCGGGTCGCCCTTGCCGGTGCATTCGACTTCGCGGAAGACGATGAAGCGCTTGAGGAAGTAGCTCGAATAGCCGGATGCGTAACCGACGAGGCTCCAGCACGCGACGTCGTCACCGACGCCGAAGTGCTGGACGTGGGATTCGGCCTCCCAGGAGTTCTCCCACAAGACCTCGCCGCAGAAGGTGCCCTGCTCACAGTCGATCTTGGCGTCGAGAATGGTCGGTTTGACGAGCCCTTCGAAGGCGTGCAGCTCGGGGCCGATCTGGAAGGCGTTGTAGGCGTTGAGCTGGTTCGAGAGCTTGCCGGCGAGTTCGGCGTCGTGACGGCCGGAGGCGAAGCCCATGCGCAGCAGCAGCCCCTTTGCCCGTTTCGCCCCGAGCGAATCGAAGAGTTCCTTGCGCAGCGCGCCGAAGGCCTGCGCGTGGAACATCAGCATGCGGTTCTCGCCGAGCCAGATTTGGCCGCTGTCGACGTTGAACCGCAGCCGCGAGCGCAGGTTGAACTGCTCGATCAGCTTCTCGTGCATCCGCTTGTCTCTCCTCGCCGGGGCGCCGTACGTGCGGCGCCCTACTTGTAATAACCGACGTTCAATTATCGCTCGAAGCGATCATGTTCATCAGTTTTACGAAGAGTTTCCTGAGACTTTCGTCGTATTCGCCCCCCACGCGGAAGTCGCCGTTGATGCGGAAGGCGTGTTCGATCGCGCGCCAGTCCTCGTCGCTGAGGTGCTTGCGCGCGGCAGGCAGGATCTGCTCCTCCTCGGTGTTCAGGTGCCGCCACTGCGCCTCGACGAAGGCGTCGATGAGCTGGGCGAGTTCGCCGACGTGTTCGGCCTGCTGCCGGCAGCGTTCCACCGCCGCCTCGACGGCCGCGATCTGCGCGGCCCCCTCTTCGTGCTCGCGGCGCAGGGCGGCGAGTACGTCGTCGGCCTCATGGGTGCGTGCGGCGAGCTTCGCGAACAGGAACTGATCCTCCTTCGGGTGATGCAGGACTTCGGGGAAGGCCTTCAGGTAGTGCAGCAGGCCGGCGATGAAGTCGAGGTCGGGCGTCTCGTCGCGCTCGCTGGCCTGCCGCATCACGTCGCGCAGGCCAGCGAGCACCGACGCGATGGAGCGGTGTTCGTCGCGGATGATGCCGATCGCCGCCGTCGCCGCGTCGTCCGCGGCGTTGCGTTCGACGCTGGCGACGAGCACCGGCAGGCGGGCGTGCGCGAGCACCTTCTGCGTCTGCGATCCGGGCACCAGCGTGCGCAGGCCGCGCAGGCCATGCGAGGCCATGAAGATGAGGTCGCAGCCGCGCTCTTCGGCGACCTGCAGGATCAGTTCCCACGGCCGGCGGCCGGTGCGCACGACCGTGTCGCATGGCAGGTCGTGCTGCCCCGCAGCTGCGCGCGCCTTGGCGAGGATCGCGCCGGCGTCGCCGGCGGCCTGCTCAGCGAAGTCCTGCGGCGCGAGGGTGCGCAGCAGCGCGCCCTCGTCGGTGCCGCCGAGGTCGTCGCGGGCAGTGAAGAAGGTGACGCGCGCGCCAAGCGATCGGGCGAAATCGACGGCCTGGGTGACTAGGTTGGTCGCGAGTTCCGAGCCGTCGAGCGGCACCAGCAGATGACGGTACATGTTGTGTCTCTCCGAATCTCGTCAGATCGCGACCGTCTTCTTCGGACGCAGCAGGAAATGGCCCAGCGCGGGGAGCAGGATCAGGGCGCCGAGCATGTTCCACACGAACATGAAGGCGAGGAGGATGCCCATGTCGGCCTGGAACTTGATCGGCGAGAAGGCCCAGATGGCGACCGCGATGCCGAGGGTGATGCCGGTGAGCACGACAACCTTGCCGGTGAAGAGCAGCGCCTTGTAGTACGCCTCCGACAGGCTCATGCCGTTCTTGAGCTGGGCGAGCGTGACGGTCATGACGTAGAGCGCGTAGTCGACGCCGATGCCCACCCCGAGCGCGATCACGGGCAGCGTCGCGACCTTGACGCCGATGTTGAGCCCGACCATCAGCGCTTCACACAGCACCGAGGTGAGCATCAGCGGCAACACCGCACAGATCACCGCGCGCCAGGAGCGGAAGGTGACGAAGGCGAGGATGATGACTGCGCCATAGACGAGGAACAGCATCTCTACGTTGGCCTTCTTCACGACGATGTTGGTCGCCGCCTCGATGCCGGCGTTGCCGGCGGCGTTGAGGAAGCGGATCTCCTCGCTGCCGTGATTGGCGGCGAAGGCCTCGACCGCCTGCACGACGCTGGTCAGCGTGTCGGCCTTGTGGTCCTTGAGGTACACGTAGACGGTCGTCAGGTCGCAGTTCTGGTTGAAGAGTTCGCGCGGCGCGCGGGTGATGATGGCGTTGAGCATGTCCTGCGAGCGCGGGACCTCGAACCACTTGAGGCTGCCTTCGTTCATGCCGGCGTGCGACACCTTGGCGAGGCCCGCGAGCGAGCTCGTCGCCTCGACGCCGGGCAGCTGCTGCAGCTCGCGTTCGAGCGCATCGACCGACATCAGGGTGTCGTAGTGCGCGCAGGCGTATTGCGGCGTCTTCACCATCACGATGTACACGTCGCTGCTCGCGGCGTAGTTGGCAACCATGAAGGCGTTGTCGCGGTTGTAGCGCGAGTCGGCGCGCAGCTCCGGCGCTCCCGGGGCGGTGTCGCCGATCTTGAGCTGGAAGCTGATCGCGAGCCCCGCGAGGCCCATGACGACGCCCGCCGCGACGGCGATGCCCGCCCACTTGCGCTGGGTGAAGAGGTCGAGGAAGGCCCAGAACGGATGCTTCGCGTGCGCGGCGTCGTTCGCTTCCATCGTCTCGGCGCTCAGGCTGCGCGCGGCGGCGGCGGGGCTCACGCCGGTGTAGGACAGCAGGATCGGCAGCAGCACGAGGTTGGTGAAGATCAGCACGGCGACGCCGATGCTCGCGGTGACGGCGAGGTCCTGGATGACCTGGATGTCGATCACCATCAGCACCGCGAAGCCCACCGCGTCGGCCAGCAGCGCGGTGACGCCGGCGAGGAAGAGGCGGCGGAAGGTGTAGCGCGCGGCGACCAGCTTGTGCGTGCCGCGGCCGATGTCCTGCATGATGCCGTTCATCTTCTGCGCGCCGTGGCTCATGCCGATGGCGAAGACGAGGAAAGGCACCAGCACCGAGTACGGGTCGAGCTCATAGCCGAGCGTCGGCAGCAGGCCCAGCAGCCACACGACCGCGATCATCGAGCACAGCACGACCAGCAGCGTGCTGCGCAGGCAGCGCGTGTACCAGTAGAGCACCGCGGTGCAGATGCCGATCGCGATGGCGAAGAAGATGATCACCTGTTGCAGGCCGGCGATCAGGTCGCCGACGACCTTCGCGAAGCCGGTGACGTGGACGCCGACGCGATCGCTCTCGTACTTTGCGCGCAGCTCCTCGATGCGCGCCGACAGTTTGGCGTAGTCGATGCGCTCGCCGGTCTCGGCGACCTTGTCCTGCAGCGGCACGAGCACGATGCTGGACTTGTAGTTCGCCGCGACGAGCTGGCCGATCTCGCCCGAGCGTTCGACGTTGAGCCGCACCTGTTCGAGGCTGCCGGGCGAAGCGTCGTAGTCGTCCGGGATCACCGGGCCGCCGTCGAGCCCCTCCTCCGTCACGCCGGTCCAGCGCACCGCCGGGGTCCACAGCGACTTCATGTAGGGGCGATCGACGCCGGGCAGCAGGAAGAGCTCGTCGTTGATCTTGCGCACGGTGTCGAGGTAGTCGGGGTCGAAGATCGTGCCGTCCTTCGCTTCCACCGCGATGCGCAGCGTGTTGCCCATGCCGGCGAGCTGCTTGCGGTTGTCGAGGAAGTTCGCGATGTAGGGATGCCCGGTCGGGATCATCTTCTCGAAGGCCGCGTTCAGCGACAGCCCGCGCGCCTGAAAGCCGAGCACGAGGGTCGCGGCGAGGCACAGCAGGACGATCACGAGGCGGTTGTTGAACAGCAGGCGTTCGCCGAGCGAACCCGAGCGCGAGTCGAAGTCGGCGAGGTCGGGGACGACGACGCCAGCGGAAAGCGCGTGCGCGTGGCTCATTTCTTCAGTTCCGAGAGAAGGAGGTCCGGCTCGACGCGGGTCAGGCCGCGCGGACCGGAGAGGATCAGGGCGCCGTCGGCAGCCTGGACGAAGCCGGTCAAGCCGGCGGCGGGCGGCACGGCGAGCGCGCTCACGCTGTGGCCGTCGTCGGTGCTGCGCAGCAGGCGGCCGCTCTCGTCGCCCAGCAGCAGGGAACCGTCCTTGAGCGGATGCCCGGCCGCGATCGTGACCGGCTGGCCGGTATCGACCCGTTCCCAGTTCGCGCCGCCGTCCGTGCTGCGCCATGCGTTGCCGCGCAGGCCGAACGCGATCACGGCGTCGCTGCGCGTGCGCAGGACGCCGAAGTAGGTGCCCGCGTACGGGGTGCGCACTTCGGCGAAGCTCGCGCCGCCGTCCGTCGAGCGGAACAGCGCGCCCTGCTCGCCCGACACCAGCAGCAGCGCGCCGTCGCCGCCCACCTGGTAGAGATGCTTGCCGCGCGGGTTCGGGATGCGGCCCATCAGCGAGTGCCAGCTCTTGCCGCCGTCGGTGGTGGCGAGCGCGAGGCCGTAGGCGCCCACGACCCAGCCGCGTCGGGCATCGGCGAAGTGCACGCCCAGCAGGGGCTTGTCCGGACCGTCGGCGACGAGCGATTCGGCCTCCCGAACGCGCCGCGCGGCCTGTTCGCCGGCCTGTTCGCCGGCCTGCGCCTGCGCGTCGTCGAGGACGAGCTGCGCCGCCTGCTTGCCGTCGAGCTGGCGTTCCCAGCTTTCGCCGCCGTCGGCGGTGTGCAGCACGACGCCGCTGTGCCCCACCGCCCAGCCGAGCTGCGGCGTGGGGAAATGGACGTCGGTCAGCGCGACGCTGACGGGAACGCGCGCGGCCTGCCGCCAGCTGCGGCCGTGATCGTCGGACAGCAGCACGGTGCCGCGCTCACCGACCGCGACGAGGCGTTCGCCGGCGCGCGTCACCGCGAGTTGCAGGGAGCGGATCGCGCGCGCATTGACGGCCGCCGGCAGCTCGAGCAGGTCGGCCACCGGGGCCGCCGCCACGGGCACGCTGAAAGTCAGTACGGCAGCCAGGAGCGCGGTGATAGGCACCACGCTGCGGCCGGACGAAAGAAGTAGGCGCATCATCGGGACTCGGATCGAAGACAGGAAAAGCGGGCCCCGACCCGGCCGGGAGGAGAAACCGGGATCGGGTCCGCAACCGGACAGGCGTCAGCGCACGCCTTCGGCGGCGACCGCGTCGCCGGTGAAGTAGGTTTCCTGCTTGCGCGGGACGACCTTGAAGTCCTCGCCGTTGAGCGCCTGGATCACGCTCATCGTGCCGGCCTGCAGGTTGAACACGGTCGCGGTCTTCATCAGCGTCGCCGGCACCGACGGGACGACGAAGGGCGTGACTTGCGTGGTGCGCCACAGCTTGCCTTCGGCGTCGTAGCCGTCGACCAGCGCGATCAGCCAGGTGTCCTCGTCGAGGTAGTAGCGGCGCTTGGGCACGGCATGGCGCTTGCCCGAGGCGACGCTCGCCTCGACGACCCACACGCGGTGGCGTTCCCAACGCACCTGGTCCGGGTTCAGGTGGTACTTGGCGATCGCGTCGTCCAGCTTCGCGCCGACGAAACCGTTGTTGTTGTAAGGGATCAGCAGCTCCTGCTTGCCGACGAGCTTCCACTGGAAGCGGTCGAGCGAGCCGAAGAAGCCCTGTACTTCGTCGAAATAGTTCGCGCCCGACGCGACGAAGTCCGGCGTGTCGTACGAGACGGTGGGCGCGCGGCGCACGCGGCGCTGCCCGACCAGATACTGCCAGGCCTGGCGCCCGACCTTCTGGTCGATGCTGTCGCGGATCACCAGCGATTCGCCGGCCTTGAACGGGGGCTCCAGCGTGTTGAAGCGCAGGAGCGCGTACTCGCCCGACCAGCTCTCCGGCGTGGCGTCGTCATAGTACTGCGGGTACTGGAACGAGATCTCGTTGCGCGTCGCCAGCGTGTGCGTGCCGTCCGCGTTGCCGACGATGTTCTTGAAGCGGTACTCGATCGACGGCGCCTCGACGCGCATCAGGTAGTTCCACATCACCTCGACGCCTTCCTTCGGAATCGGGAAGGGCGTGCCGCCGACGCAGCCTTCGAGCGAGTAGCCGCCCTCCTTCAGCTTGCAGCGCGTCGCGTTCTTCGCGACGTTGTCATAGACCTTCTGCGGCGCGGCGGCCGTGCGGTGGGTCGGGTAGACATCGAGCCGGAAGCTCTCGGGATACTTCTGCAGCAGCGCCTTGGTGCCTTCCGACAGCAGCGCGTCGTACTGGGCCATGTTCTTCGCATTGACCTGGAACGCGGGCTTCTCGCCGGCGAAGATCTCGAGCGGGATGTCGCCCATCTTCTTGCCCGCCAGCGCCTTCGTCTGGCCGCCTTCCCAGGACGGGATGCTGCCGTCCTTGTTGGCGGCCTTCTCCGCGCCCAGCGGCGTGAGCGTGCTCTTGAGCTTCGCCGCCTCGTCGGCGCTCACCGCCGCGGATGCGCCGTGAGTGCCGAGCAGCGCTGCGGCAACGGCTGCCGAAAGAATGAATTGCTTGTGCATGATCGTCTCCTCGTCTTATTGAATGCCGGAAATCAGAACGTCCGCTGGATCGACAGCGAGACGAAGTCGCGGTCGCCGTGGAAGTTGTCGTACGAGAGCTGGGGCACGGCGGTGTTGTAGCGGATGATCGAGCCGGGCGAGCCGATGTAATGCGTGTAGTTGACGCTCGCCTGCCAGGTCTTCTGGTACTCGCCCTTCACGCCGATGCTGACGTTGCCGCCATGCTCGGCCGGGAACAGCGCGCCGTTCACCGACGAGCGCCCGGAGAGGCCGTAGGCCACGCCGATCGGCACCTGCAGATCGAGGCCCGGCAGGACCTGGAAATACTCGGGCTGGAAGATGAACTGGAGCGCCGAGGCATCGCGCGTCGCGCGCGGATCGAGCTGGCTGGCGTTGTCGGTGATCTTCAAGCGGCGGTTGAACGCGAATTCGCCGATGAAGGACGCGCCGTCCCACAACGAGTTGCCCGCCAGCACGCTGATCGCCGAGAGGTTCAGGTGCATCGTCCGGCCGACCGGGAACGCGGCATCGCGGTCGCCGTCGGCGGTGGTGTTGCCCGGCAGGATCACGGTGTTGCCGCTCGCGACGAGCGGCATGTTGTCGCGGAACGAGAGCTCACCGGCGACGTTGGTCTCGCCGACCAGCGTGCTGAAGCTCGCGCCGACGGTGCGGATGTTCTCCGCAAAGACCTGCACGTAGTCGCCGATGCTGCCGTTGCGCGGATTCACACCCGGGCGCAGGTAGAACTGCGGCATCTTGTCGTGCCATTGCGCGGCATACACGCCGTACTCGGTATCGCCGGCCTTGAATTTCAGCTGCAGGCCGCCCTGCCCCGAGTCCTTCGCGTCGATGTCCTTGCCGCGATGCACGAAGGCGCCCGGCCCGAGGATCACGGTCTCGCCGCCTTCGTCGACGAAGTCCGCGAAGCTGAAGTAGGAGCCCGCCGCCGGCAGGCGCGTCTTGCGCCATTCGGCCTGATAGTAGGCACCGATCGAGAAGCTCGGACTGAGCTGCAGCTGCGCGGCGACCTGCCCGATCGGTCGCAGGATCTCCTTGAACTGCGAGTTCGGCACCGACAGCGCCTTGATCAGGTCGAGCGAGGTCTGCGCGGCAGCGATGCCGTTGCTGCCGAAGAACAGGCTCTCGCCGTAGAGCTGGGTGAAGCGGCCGGCCTTGAGGTTCAGGTTCGTGTCGCCGGGCGTGAGGTTGGTCCACACGAAGGCATCGAGGAACTCGGCCTTGCGGCCGTGCAGGTCGCGCGTGTCGTCGGTGAATTCGTCGAACTTCGCCGAACGCGAATTCACCAGTGCCCCCCCGAGCGCACCGGGGTTGTCGTTGTGGCGGTTATAGACCTCGTCGTACCAGGCCGCGCCGCTGACGCGGAAGCCGAAGTCGCGCTTGTAGCGGAAGTCGAACTCGGACAGCAGGTCGATGCGGTTCGAGATCAGGCCGCGATCGAAGTTGAGGTCGCCGTCGTTGGTGTTCGCCTGCACGCCCAGCGAGTTGTCCGCGACCTTCGAATTCGCATCGCGCACGCGCCATGCGGCGCTGTACTTGACGGTATTGTCCCACGTCATCCGGATGTCCGGATTGCCGCTGTCGATCTGGAACGCCAGCGCCCCTTGCGCAGCCGAAAGGGCTGCCAGCGCACCGACGACCGCACCGGCGATCTTCTTCCTGCGGATAGCCGCGACGCCGCATTGCGCGGTCTTCTTGATCCCCATGTCTTCCTCCTTGAACGATGACCTTGATGGTTCTTGTGTAGGCAGGAAGTTATCGGGGCCGGGAATTACCGTCCAATACCATTAATTGGCAACCTCCATACCTTCAAGGTATTGTGTTGCCGACCTTCCACTTACCCATCCGGGGAATACATGGACCTCCGACACCTTCGTTACTTCATCGCCGTGGCCGAGGAGGAAAACATCGGCCGCGCCGCCGCACGGCTGCACATCTCGCAGCCGCCGCTCACGCGGCAGATCCAGCAACTGGAGGAAGAATTGGGCGTGCGCCTGTTCACCCGCACGCCCAGGGGGATGGAACTCACCCAGGCGGGAGAACTGTTCCTGGAGGAAGCGCGCAACATCCGCTCCGTCGTCGAGCAGGCGACGGAACGCACCCAGCGCGCAGGTCAGGGGAAGCTCGGGCGGCTCGACATCGCGATCTTCGGCTCAGGCATCCTCGGCATCATCCCCAGGCTCCTGCTCGCCTTCCGCACCGCCTATCCCGAAGTGAAGATCGTGTTGCACACGATGACCAAGGCGGAACAGATCGAGGCCCTGCGCCAGCGACGTATCACGCTGGGCTTCAACCGCATGCTCGCGCCCCTGCCCGACCTCGCGACCGAACTCGTCGCGACCGAGCAACTGCTGGTCGCGATCAACGAAAGCCACCCGCTCGCCCGCGAGGAGTCGGTGTCTTTCCCCATGCTTGCCGAGCATCCGATGGTGCTGTTCCCGACCGGCGCGCGCCCCAACTTTATCGACAAGGTGATGCGGCTGTGCGAGGAAGCCGGCTTCGTGCCCCAGGTGTCTCAGGAAGTCGGCGACGCGGTCACCGGGGTCGCGCTGGTGGCGGGCGGCTTCGGCATCTGCCTCGTGCCCGAATCAGTCACCGCGCTGACCCTGCCCGGCGTCGTCTTCCGCCCCCTGCACGACACCCCGCCCAACTGCCGCATCGACCTGAGCTGCCTTTATCGCGCCGACGATCAGTCGCCGATCCTTACGGAATTCCTGGAGACCGTACGCGCATTCCACGGGGCTCACGTTGCCGGGCATTCGCCCGGAATCCAGACGGAAACCGTTTGGGACGCGGGAATCTGAGAATGACGGGCGAGGTGGATCTTCGGGTTGGCGAAGATCCACTCCTCGCCGCGGCGCCGGCGCGTCAGCGCCCGAGGTCTTTCGCGGTCTGTCCGGCAATGCCCCAGTTGGTCTTGGGCACGTCCTGGATCCACACGCGCACGTTCTCCTTCGGCGCGCCGACGGCCTCGACGAGGGCCTGGGTGACCTTCTCGATCACCGCGCGCTTCTGCTCCTCGCTGCGTCCTTCCACGAGGTAGATCTGGGCGAATGGCATTTGCTGTCTCCTTCTGCTGTCGTTCAGGCGAAACGCACGGACACCGAACCCAGGTCCTGCACGCGCAGCGTCACCGCGTCGCCGGGCTGCACGGCGACGGCCTCGGTGATGCCGCCCGAGAGGATCAGCGTGCCGGCGGGGATTTCCTCGCCCTTCTCGCCGAGCATGTTCGCGAGCATCGCGATCGCCGCGGCGGGATGGCCGAGCACCGCGGCGCCGGCACCGAAGGCCACCGGCTCGCCGTTCTTCTCCAGCACCACGCCCAGCGTGCGCAGGTCGAGCGCGGCGACGTCGCCCATGCGCCCGCCGACGACGAAGCGCGAGGACGAGCAGTTGTCGGCGACCACGCTCTTGAGGTCGAACTTGAAGTCGCGGTAGCGGCTGTCGATGATCTCGATCGCCGGGATCACGAAGTCGGTCGCCGCGAGCACCGCGCCGATGTGGCAGCCGGGGCCGCTCAGCGGCGCCTTGGTGACGAAGGCGATCTCGGGCTCGACCTTGGGGTGGATGAGCTTCGCGCTGTCGACCTCGCCGCCGTCGGGCACCGCGAAGTAGTCGGCGAGGAAGCCGAACACCGGCGTGTCGACGCCCATCTGCTTCATCTTCGCGTGCGAGGTCAGCCCCGCCTTCAGGCCGACGATGCGCGCGCCGCGCGCGAGCTTGCGGCGCTTGATCTCGTCCTGGATCGCGTAGGCGTCGTCCCAGTCCATGTCCGGGTGGTCGTCGGTGATCTTGGTCGTGTCGCGCGCCTCGAGCTCGCAGCCCTCCAGCCGCTCCGCGAGCCGCTCGATGATTTCGCGGTCGAGCTTCATGCCGCCACCTCCTGCTGCCGGGCCTTCGCCAGCGTCATTGCGGTGTCCTCGATCATGTCCTCCTGCCCGCCGACCATGCCGCGGCGACCCATCTCGACGAGGATCTCGCGCGCCGGCACGCCGTACTTCTTCTCGGCACGCTTGGCGAAGAGCAGGAAGGAGCCATACACGCCGGCATAGCCGAGCGTGAGCGCATCGCGGTCGATGCGGATCGGGAAGTCCATGACCGGCACGACGAGGTCTTCGGCGACGTCCTGGATCGCGAACACGTCGACGCCGGTCTCGATGCCCATCAGCTCGCACACCGCGACGAGCACTTCCATCGGCGTGTTGCCCGCGCCCGCGCCGAGGCCCGCCGCGGCCGCGTCGATGCGGTTGGCGCCCGCCTCGATCGCCGCGATCGAGTTCGCCACGCCCATCGCGAGGTTGTGGTGGCCGTGGAAGCCCAGCTCCGTTTCCGGCTTCAGCGCCGCGCGCACCGCGCCGATGCGCGCCTTCACCGTGTCGGGCAGCAGATGCCCGGCCGAGTCGGTGATGTAGATGCAGTTCGCGCCGTAGGACTCCATCAGCTTCGCCTGCGTGACGAGCCCTTCGGGGCTGTTCATGTGCGCCATCATCAGGAAGCCGACGGTGTCCATGCCGAGTTTGCGCGCCGCGCCGATGTGCTGCTCGGACACGTCCGCCTCGGTGCAGTGGGTCGCGACGCGGATCGTCGCCACGCCCAGATCGTACGCCATCTGCAGGTGATCGACGGTGCCGATGCCGGGCAGCAGCAGCGCCGACACCTTGGCCTGCTTCATCAGCGGGATCACCGTCGACAGGTATTCCTCGTCGGTGTGCGCGGGAAAGCCGTAGTTCACCGAGCTGCCGCCGAGGCCGTCGCCGTGCGTGACCTCGATCAGCGGCACGCCCGCTGCGTCGAGCCCGCAGGCGATGGTCTTCATCTGTTCGAGCGTCATCAGATGACGCTTGGGGTGCATGCCGTCCCGCAGGGTCATGTCGTGGACGGTGATTTTCTTGCCGCGAAGGTTCATGTTGGTCTCCGGTCAGGCGGCCACGGCGGCGCGCGGTTCGAGGGTGAGGCGCCCGGCGAGGATCTCCTCGGCGAACATCTCGGCGGTGCGCGCGGCGGCGGCGGTCATGATGTCGAGGTTGCCGGCGTACTTCGGCAGGTAGTCGCCCAGTCCTTCCACTTCGAGGAAGACCGACACGCGCTTGCCGTCGAAGACGGGGCCGTTGACGAGCCGGTAGCCCGGCACGTACTTCTGCACTTCCGCGATCATCGCGTGGATGGACGCCGTGATCGCCGCCTGGTCCGGCTCGGACTCGGTGAGGCAGTGCACGGTGTCGCGCATGATGAGCGGCGGCTCGGCGGGGTTGATGATGATGATGGCCTTGCCCCGCTTCGCGCCGCCGACGCGCTCGACCGCACCGGAGGTGGTGCGCGTGAACTCGTCGATGTTCTTGCGCGTGCCGGGGCCGACCGAGCGGCTGGAGACCGTCGCGACGATCTCGCCGTAGGCCACCGTCTGCACGCGCGACACCGCCGCGACCATCGGGATCGTCGCCTGGCCGCCGCAGGTGACCATGTTCACGTTCATCTCGCCTTGCCCGACATGGTCCTTGAGATTGACCGGCGGCACGCAGTAGGGGCCGATTGCCGCGGGCGTGAGGTCGATCATCAGCACGCCCAGTTCGTTCAGCTTGCGGCTGTTCTCGGCATGCACGTAGGCGCTGGTCGCGTCGAACGCAATCTGGATGTTGTCCGCAACCACGTGCGGCAGCAGGCCGTCGACACCCTCGGCGGTGGTCTTCAGGCCCATCTCGCGCGCGCGCACCAGGCCGTCGGAGGCGGGGTCGATGCCGACCATCCACACCGGCTCCAGCACCGGGCTGCGCATCAGCTTCGCCAGCAGGTCGGTGCCGATGTTGCCGGGACCGATCAGGGCGCATCGGATCTTCTTGCTCATGTTGTCTCTTCCTTCTCTCTGGGGGCGGGGGTTCAGACGAAGCGCACCGAGCAGCCGCCGATGCCGCCGATCGTCACGCGCAGGTTGTCGCCGGCCTTCACCGGCACCATCGCCGCGAGCGAGCCGGACAGGATCACTTCGCCGGCCTTGAGCGGGATGTCGAGGCTGCCGAGGGTGTTGGCGAGCCATGCGACGGCATTCGCCGGGGCGCCGAGCGCCGCCGCGCCGGCGCCGGTGGCGACGATCTCGCCGTTCTTTTCCAGCACCATGCCGCAGGTGTTGAGATCGACGCGGCGCGGGTCGACGAGGCGGTCGCCGAGCACGAACACGCCACACGAGGCGTTGTCGGCGACGGTGTCCTGGACCTTGATCTTCCAGTCGCGGATGCGCGAATCGACGATCTCGAAGCAGGTCATCACGCCTTCGGTCGCGGCGAGCACGTCGGCCGCGGTCACGCCCGGGCCCTTCAGGTCGCGCTTCAGCACGAAGGCGATCTCGCCTTCGGCCTTGGGCTGGATCAGCGTGTCGGCGGCGATCGCCTCGCCCTCGTTGTACAGCATGCCGTCGAGCAGCATGCCGAAGTCGGGCTGGTACACGCCCAGCATGTTCATGACGGCGCGGCTGGTGACGCCGATCTTCTTGCCGACGATGCGCTCGCCGGCTTCGAGCCGCCGCGCGATCATGCGCTGCTGCACGCGGTAGGCGTCCTCGATGGTGATGTCGGGATGGCGCTCGGTGAGCGGCGCGAGCGTCTCGCGCTTCACCAGCGCCTGGTGGAGTTCGTCGCCGAGTCGTTCGATCAGTCGTGGGTCCATGTCAGTCTCGGATCAGGGGTTGGGGTTCGTCGGCGCCCGCCTCGGCGAGGAAGTCGCCGACCAGGCGGGCGAAGCGGGCGGCGTGCTCGATCTGCGTCCAGTGCCCGCAGCGGCCATACACGTGCAGCTGCGCGCGCGGGATCCAGTCCGCCAGCGTCAGCGAATTGGCGAGCGGGATGATGCGGTCCTCGCGACCGTGGATCACCAGCGTCTCGTGCGGCAGCGCGCGGATGTCGGCCTCGCGGCTCGCCATCGCGTCGACCCAGCGCTGGCGCGGGGCCGGGAACATCGCCGCGAACGACTCCTGGAAGCCGGGGCGGATGCTCGCCTCGTAGCGCAGCCGCGCGAGCTCGTCGTTCACCAGCGCGCGGTCCCACGCGAAGAGGTCGAGCAGCGCGCGCATGTTGTCGAGCGCGGGCGTATAGCCCCACACCGCGTCGAGCCCCGGGGTGATCGCGAAGGGCACGCCGACGCTGCCCATCAGCACCAGCCGGCGCACACGCCGCGGATGGCGGATCGCAAGCGCCAGCGCCAGCGCGCCGCCGAAGGAGTTGCCGACGAGGTCGGTGCGCTCGATGTCGAGCGCATCGAGCACGCCCACCGCCTGCGCGACCCACGCGTCGAGCTCGTAGCGCTGCCCCGCGGGGCGCTCGCTGAAGCCGAAGCCGACCATGTCGGGCGCGATCACGCGCGCCCGCTCGGCGAGCATCGGCATCACGAGCCGCCAGTTGGCCCACGCCGACACGCCCGGGCCGGAGCCGTGGATCATCAGCAGCGGATGGCCGGCGCCGAGATCGTGGTAATTCGTGCGGATGCCGGCAGCGGCGACGCTGCGCGCGATCTCCGGGGAAGTGTCGCTCATCGCCGCGCGCTCACAGCTTGATGCACACGTTCTTGAGCTCGGTGTAGAACTCGAGCGAATGCACCCCGCCCTCGCGGCCGATGCCCGACTGCTTGGCGCCGCCGAAGGGGGTGCGCAGGTCGCGCAGGAACCACGAGTTCACCCACACCAGGCCGGCCTCGATCCGCCCGGCGACGCGGTGCGCACGGGCGAGGTCCTTCGTCCACACCGAGCAGGCGAGGCCGTAGTCGGTGTCGTTGGCGCGGCCGATCACCTCGTCCTCGGCGTCGAAGGGCTGGATCAGCGTGCACGGGCCGAAGATCTCCTCGCGCGCGATCGGCGAGTCGTCGCCGAGCCCGGTCCAGATCGTCGGCTCGACCCACGCGCCGTGCGCGAGTTCGCCCGGCATCGCCGGCGCACCACCGCCGGTGACGACCGTCGCGCCGAGCTCCTTCGCCTTCGCGTAGTAGCCCAGCACCTTGTCGCGATGCTCCTGCGAGATCAGCGGCCCCATGCCGGTCGCCTCGTCCTCGGGCACGCCCAGCCTAAGGCTTTCGGCGCCGGTCTTCAGCGCGGCGACGAAGCGCTCGAAAATCGGCCGCTCGACATACACGCGCTCGGTGCCGAGGCAGACCTGGCCACAGTTGACGAACACCGAGCGCATCGTGCCTTCGATCGCGGCGTCGAAGTCGCAGTCGGCGAACACGATCGCCGCGTTCTTGCCGCCCATCTCGAGCGACACCGGGCGCGCGCCGTCCGCCGCGGCCTTCATGATCGCCGCGCCGGTGCGCGTCTCGCCGGTGAAGGTGATCGCGTTCACCTGCGGGTGCGTGGTCACGAACTCGCCTGCCGAACCGGGGCCGAAGCCATGCACGACGTTGTAGACGCCCTTCGGGATGCCGACCTCGTTCATCACCTCGCCCAGCAGCGTCGCGGTCTGCGGCGTCTCCTCGGAGGGCTTCACGACCACCGTGTTGCCGCACGCGAGCGCCGGACCGACTTTCCACGTCATCAGCAGCAGCGGCAGGTTCCACGGGCAGATCACGCCGACGACGCCGACCGGCCGGCGCACCGCGTAGTTCAGCGCGCCGCGACCGTCGGGCGTCGCGGTCTCGAAGAACTCGGTCGGCACGCTCTTCACGACGTCGGCGAACACCTTGAAGTTCGCCGCGCCGCGCGGGATGTCGATGTGGCGCGCGAGGCTCGCCGGCTTGCCGGTATCGGCGCATTCGGCGGCGAGGAACTCGTCGAAGCGGCGGTTGATGCCGTCGGCGAGCGCGTTGAGCCGCTCGACGCGCTCGGCCACCGTCATGCGCCCCCACGGGCCGTTGAGCGCCGCATGCGCGGCGGCGACCGCCGCATCGACTTCACGCTTGCCCGCCTCATGCACCGCGGCGATGACGCGGTTGTCGAGCGGCGAACGCTTGTCGAAGGTCCGCTCGGTGGCGACGAACTCGCCGTTGATGAAGTTGTGGATCTGTTTCATCGAATGCCTCCGCTAGTCCTGGATGTCGGCGCCGATCGCCGCAAGCCCTGCGCGCGCACATGCGCCGTCCTGTTCTTCCGAGGCACCGGACACGCCGATGCCGCCAATCAGTTCGCCGGCCACGCGGATCGGCAGCCCGCCGCCGAACACCACCAGGCGCGGCCGCGCCGAGAAACCGAGCTTCATGCCTTCGTTGCCGGCGACCACGTCCATCCACTGGCCGGTCGGGAAACCGAAACCGGCGGCCGTGTAGGCCTTGTCGATCGCGATGTCGATCGACTGGGGGAAGGCGCCGGGCATGCGCAGGAAGGCGACGAGGTTGCCTGCCGCATCGGCGACGCCGACGTTCACCCGCAGGCCGAGCGCTTCGGCATGGCGCACCGCGGCCGCGACGGCCGCGTGGGCGGCTTCCCAGGACACGGTGGATTGCGGGACTGCGACTTTCATCGGTGGCTCTCCTGCGAGCGATGTTGCGGCGTCGGATTCAAGATAATTCCTCTCAATCTCGACGTCAACACAAAATCTCGATATTTTTTCGCTGCGCGGAAGAAGCGAGTCGGCTAGAATTTCCCTACACATCCTTGAACTTCCGGCTGCCATGATCGACGCCACCGTTTCCGACCCCCTCGAGGCCGACGAGCCCAAGACCCTCGTCGAGGCCGCCTACAAGCGGCTGCGGCGCGACATCATCGAGGGCATGCACCCGCCGGGCGAGAAGCTGCGCGTCGAGCACCTGAAGGAGCAGTACGACGTCGGCGCCGGCACGCTGCGCGAGGCGCTGCTGCTGCTCGTCACCGACGCGCTGGTGGTCGGCCAGGGGCAGCGCGGCTTCCGCGTCGCGCCGATCTCGCTGGCCGACTTCGAGGACATCACGCGCACCCGCGTGCTGCTCGAGACCGAGGCGCTGCGGCAGGCGATCGCGCGCGGCAACGAGGAATGGGAAGCGGGTCTCGTCGGCGCCTTCCATCGCCTGTCGCGCGCCGAGCAGAAGCTCGCCGAGCACGACCCCGGCGCCACCGAGGACTGGGAGAAGCGCAACCGCGCCTTCCACGAGGCGCTGATCGCTGCCTGCCCGTCGCGCTGGATCCGCCACTTCCAGCACATCCTCTACCAGCAGTCGGAGCGCTACCGGCGCATCAGTCTGTTCCGCCAGCCGATCCCGCGCGACATCCATGCGGAGCACCAGGCGCTCGTCGACGCGACGCTCGCGCGCGACGCGACGCGCGCGACCTCGATCCTGTCCGAACACATCCTGCGCACCCTCGACGCCGTGAAGCAGATGCCGCAGGACTTCTTCGCGCGCGGCAAGCGCCCCTGAGCGCGCGACGCCGCGCCGACGCGGCACGCGCCCTGCCGTCCGCACCCGGGACCGAAGGATGAAATCGATACGCGCACTCGAACGCGGACTCGAAGTGCTGCAGCTGCTGCGACAGAGCGAAGGCCGCTCGCTGCAGCAGCTGCACGACTCGACCGGGTTGCCGAAACCCACCCTGCTGCGCATCCTGCACACGCTGGAGCAGGCCGGCATCGCGTGGCGCGCGATCTACGACGGGCTGTGGCGGCGTGCCATCGCGCTGCCGGCCGCACAGCGCCCGCCCGAGGCGACGCAGCGCCTGGCCGAGCTCGCCGCCCCGCACCTGGCCGCGCTGCAGCGCAAGGCGCTGTGGCCGTCCGACCTGCTGGTCTACAAGGACTACATGATGGAGCTCGCCGAGAGCTCGCGGCGCCTGTCGGGCCTGTCGATGAACCCGCGCTACCACCTCGGCTACCGCGTGGACCTCTTCCTGTCGGCCCCGGGGCGCGCCTGGCTCGCGTTCTGCACGCAGGCGCAGCGCGACGACGTGATGACGCATTACCGCGCCCATCCGCCGGAGAACCCGCGCAGCGCGATCGTGCTGCGCCGTGAAATCGACGCGATCCTCGACGAGACGCAGCGCCAGGGTTATGCCGTGCGCGACGCGATCTTCGGCGGCGGCGTCGAGGACATCAGCGAGTTCGACGACGGGCTCGACGCGATCGCAGTACCCATCCTTGCCGCCGACGGCGTGCAGGGCTGCATCAACATGATCTGGCCGCGCCGCTACTGCCTGCGCGCCAAGGTCGTCGAGGCGCACCTCGGCGACCTGCAGGCCACCGCCGCCGCGATCGCCGCGGCGCGCGACGCCGCAGCGCCCGTCGCGGCCGGCTAGCCGCTAGCGCCCCGCCCGCAGCCGCTCGCGCACGATGGCGAGGTTGCGGCTCACGCGGAAGTCGCCCGGCATGAGCGCGGCGGCCGCCTCCAGCTCGCGTGCCGCCTCCTGCCACTGCCCGCGCCCGCCGACGAGCAGGCCCAGCGCGAAATGCAGCTCGCCGGGCCGGGCCGCATGGCGCACACCGTCGCGCAGCACGCGCTCGGCCTCGTCGCCGCGCCCCGCCCCCGCGAGCACGGTCGCGAGGCCGACATGGGCATCGCTGACCGAGGCATCCTGCGCGATCGCGCGCCGGTAATGCCGCTCGGCCTGCGCGACGTCGCCCTGCGCGGCAAAGAGCGAGGCGAGATTGAGCTGCGCCGCCGGCATGTCGGCCATCGCCCGCTGCGCGGCGAGGTATTCGCCGAGTGCGCGGCGGCGCGCGGCGCGATGCCCGGGCGGCAGCTCGTCGTCGGCGACGTCGGCGAGCGCGCGCGCCGCGGCGATGCGCACTGCGCGGCGCGCATCGTCGAGCAGCGGCGGCAGCGCCGCTAGCCGCTCGGCCTTGGGATGCACCGCGAAGGCCGCGGCGGCCGCCGCGCGCACGACCGGATCGGCGTCGGCGAGCGCGGCCTGCGGCGTGCGCAGGCCTAAGCTGCCGAGCAGCTCGACCGCGCTCGCGCGCACAATCCCGGGCTGGGCCGCGTCGGTGGCGAGCGCGGCCAGGCGCGCGGGGGCGTCGGCGCGGCCCGCGCGCGCCGCGGCGAAGACCTCGCCGTAATGCTCCGGGCGGCTGCGCTCGCCGTGGCGGGCGCGGATGGCGGCCTCCGCCCATTCGGCCGGGCGGTCCGCGTGGCAGCCGGCGCAGGCGTTGGGCGTGCCGATCCGGCGCGTGAGGTCGGGGCGCGGAATGCGGATCGCGTGGTCGCGCCGCTCATGCACGATCATGTAGTTGCGCGCCGGCATGTGACAGTCGACGCACTGGCTGCCCGCGCCGCCCTCGGCGTGGAAGTGGTGCTCGGGCGAGTCGTAGCGCTTCGCCTGCAGGCCCGGGAATCGTGCCGGCGGCGCCGCATTGTGGCACGCCGTGCACAGCGCGTTGCCGCTCGCACGCAGCTTGCCGCCGTGCGCTTCGTGGCAGTCGCTGCAGGCGACGCCGGCCGCGTACATGCGGCTCTGGCGGAACGAGCCGTATTCGAAGACTTCGCCGAGCTGCTGGCCGTCGGCCTGATACAGGTCGGCGCGCAGGTTGTCCGGCACGAAGTTGTCGAGCAGCGGCGCCCCCGGCTCGGCGTGCTCCTGCAGCCGCGTGCGGCGCGCGTGGCAGGCCGCGCACTGGTCGACCTGCGCGTGCGCCGGCTGCAGCGCGCGGTTGGGCGTCGGCACCGGCGGCCCTTTCGCCCCGCCGGACGCGATGCGCGCCGCGCTCTCGGCATGCGCGCGCCCCGCGCCGTGGCAGGCCTGACAGCCGACCTCGCCCGCCGCCCAGGTGGTGCGGTAGGTGTCGCGCGCCTCGTCGTACTGCTTGCGATAGGCGGTCGTGTGGCATTCCCCGCACATCAGGTTCCAGTTCTGGTAGCGGCCGCTCCAGTGCAGCGACGAACCGGGCGCGATCCCGCCTTCGGGATACAGCGCGAACCAGCGCTTCGCGCGCATGTCCCACGCCACCGCGAGCGCCTGCAGCCGCCCGCCGGGCAAGGGCACGAGGTACTGCTGCAGCGGACGGACGCCGAGCGTATGCGTCACCGCGAAATCGCGTTCGACGCCGTCGGCGCCGGTGGTGCGCGCGAAGAAATCCTTGCCGCGGCGGAAGAAGCGCACCGCCTCGTCGGCGCCGGCGAAGCGCGCCCCATCGAAGTCGCCGAGCACGCTCGCGGGCGTCGCCTGCTGCATCGCCAGGCGGTGCTTCGATCCGGCCCACAGCGCCGCCTGCGCCGGGTGGCAGGCGAGGCACCGGGCGTCGGGGACGTAGTCCGGACGCGCCGCGCCTTGCGGCGTGCGGGCGTGCGCGGCAAGCGCCGCCAGCGCCGCCAGCGCCGCGATACCGATGAGGACAACGCGTCCGAACATGTTCACCTCCCCGCGACCGCCCGGGTGTCCGCCTCACCCATCGGGCCGGATCACACTAAACCCCCGGCGGCGCGTCTTGCGCAATGGCCGTCAGAACATCTGCGTGAATCGCAGGAGGAATTTGCCCGACTCGCGGAAGCCATTCTCCACCGAGATGTCCCGCCCGTACTGAGCCAGCAGCTGCGTCGCGGGGCCGAACATGTACGAGGCGCCGAGCATGTACTTCGTGGTCCGGAGCTCGTTCCCCTGCCTTGCGCCGCCGACCTTCGTTTCACCGCCCCACACGTGCGAGAGCCCCGCATGGGCTTCGAACGCGGGCGTGAGCTTGTAGCGCAGATAGGATTGCACCTGATAGGCCTCGTCCTGCTCGAGATCGGCGCGGGCGCGGCCGAAATCGTCGTTCTTGCCGAACAGCGTGACATCGCCGGTGAGGTCGAACAGGACCTTGTCGCTCAACGCAGTCGTGTAGCCGGCTTGCAGGGCGAATTTCCAGCGGTTTTCGCCGGCATTCAGGCGTTGATCATGCTCGTAATGGCCGGTCGGAACATACAGGTACGGTGATATGCCGAAAAAGGTCCGGCTCTTCGGATCGTTCACCAGCCACACGATGGCGTTGAGCACGGCGTCGCCCAGGCCGCTTTCCTTCCCGAACGCCGACAGGTCGCGCTTTCCCTCCAGCTCCACATACGGAACGATGATGTTCGGATCGACCGTGTAGCCGCCGACCTCGATGAGCCTGTGATATCTCAGCATCGAGACGTCCGAGTCGAGGCGCGCGTCGATCGGCCGCGCATGCCCATCGACGTACTGCTTGTCGCGTTCGACATGGGTCTGGAAGACCTGGACCGCCGACATCCCCACGGGCAAGGCGGTGAACGCGCCGGGCAGGACATCCGCCGCGGTCGCGGACAGTGCGTGGATCAATCCCAGCACGCCGCAGGCGCCGACGGCTCCCTTGCGGGACAACGCACGAACGGCTGCACGGGAGAGCATGGCAAAGTGTTCTTTCATCGTGTTTTCCTTGATCTATTGCGACGAGGCGCAGGGCACGCCCGGCCCACCACGGGGAAACCCGGGCCTCACGCCCCTCGTCGTGCTGTTTGCGTTGCGGAAACGGGTCTTACGGCACGCGGACGCGCCCGCCCCTGCTCACTTGCCCGGAGCGGCGCTGCGGGGCTCCGCCTTGCCGGTCGTGGCGGCCTCCAGCGCGAGGTCCTCGTAATACTTCCCGCCGTTGCTGTAACCGGGGCGCGACGCCAGGCCCTCGATTTCGAGCGTGCCGGTTTCGGCGACGTACTGGCGCCAGGCCGCCAGCAGCTCCTTCAGTTTCTCGGGGTGGCGCGCCGCGAGGTTCTCGCTTTCGGTGCGGTCTTTGGCGATGTTGTACAGCTCCCATTCGCCGCTGCCCCACGGCTTGTTCGCATACACGATCTTCCAGTCGCCCTTCCTCAGCGCCTTGCGCCCGCCCAGCTCCCAGCCGATCGCCTCGTCCGCCCCATGCACGGCGCGGGCGCCGTTCTCCAGGTAGGCGAGCATCGACTTGCCGCGCAGCGGCAGCACTTCGCGCCCCTGGTAGGACGTGCCCGGATGCTTCGCGCCGGCCAGCTCATAGACCGTCGGCGCGACGTCCATCACGTCCGCGAACTCGCGCTTCACCGAGCCGCCTTCGATCCCCGGCCCCCACGCGATCGCCGGCACGCTGATGCCGCCCTCGTACAGCATCGACTTGTACAGCTTGAACGGCGTCATGCCGACCTGCGCCCACCCCGGCCCGTACTCCGCGAACGATCCCGGCCGACCGAGGTTCGGCGTGCTGTTGTCCATGTCGTGGTGGATCCACTCGCGGGTGTGCGCGACGTCATACACCGAGTTGCCGTCGGCGCCGTTGTCGGACATGAAGAACACGAAGGTGTTGTCGAGCTCGCCGGTCTGCTTCAGGTAATCGAGCACGCGGCCGATCTGCCGGTCCATGTTGTCGACCATCGCCGCATACACCGCCATGCGGCGCGCTTCCGACAGCTTCTGGGCGGCCGAGAGCGACTCCCACTTCGGCCAGTACGGATGCCCCTCGTACACCGGCGTATCGGCAGCGATCAGGCCGAGTGCCTTCATGCGTTCGAGGCGCGCGCGGCGCAGCGCGTCGTAGCCGTCCTTGTAGCGGTCGGCGTACTTCGCGATGTCCTCGTCGGGCGCATGCAAGGGCCAGTGCGGCGCGGTGAAGGCGAGGTAGGCGAAGAAGGGCTTGCCGCTCGGCGCGTCGGCCTTCAGGTAGTCGATGAGCTTCGTCGCGAAGGCTTCGGACGAATAGAAGCCTTCGCGCGGCAGTTCGACCGACTTGCCGTCCTCGCGGTAGACCGCCTTCGGCGGCTTCGCCGGGTCGAGCGCGACGATGCCGCTCTGGTCGCCCCAGTGGCTCGCGCCGCCCTGCACCATCGCGAAGGAACGCTCGAAGCCGCGCGCCGCGGGGCTCATCTCCTCCTTCACGCCAAGATGCCATTTGCCGGCCATCACGGTGCGATAGCCGGCGTCCTTCAGCACCTGGCCCATCGGCACGACGCGCTCGTTCAGATAGCCCTCGTAGCCCGGCTTGCCGCGCTGCTCGGGCAGCATCAGCTCGGCCATGTCGCCGAAGCCGACGAGATGGTTATCGCTGCCGGACATCAGCATCGCGCGCGTCGGCGAGCAGAACGGCGACGCATAAAAGCCGGTGAGCTTCGCGCCGCCGGCCGCGAGCCGGTCGAGGTTGGGCGTCGCGATCTCGCCGCCGTAGGCGCCGAGGTCCGTGTAGCCGAGGTCGTCGGCGACGATGAGCAGGATGTTGGGCCGCTTCGCCGGCGGGGCGGCGTGCACGGCGGGCAGCGCGGCCGCCAGCGCGACGGCGGCGACGCACAGCTTCGCAAGAAGCCGCGGAAGGTGGTTCATGACTGTCTCCTCGAGTTATTGTGCGCAGCGCTCGCGCTGCACGGATATCTTCAACATAAATCTCGAGATTAACTGGAGAAAGGCCCCTCGTTCCACCTAGTGGAACGTCTGCCGACGAGGCAGCCGGCAGGGATGCGATACGCACGCCCGAAGGAGATCTGGTCCAGCCACTTCGGCGGACGGATGCCGTAGCGCGCCAGATCCTTGAACAGCGCCCCGCCGTTCTCCTCGAAATACACCTCCCAGGCTTCCTTCCAGCTCATGATGCGCTTGGGCAGCATGTAGTCCATCATCATGCCCACCAGGGTCAGCACGCGGTAGCCGCGCCACGTCCACTTGTCGATCCAGCGCTGCACGATGGGCAAGTTGTCCGGGTCCTGCTCAAGGATGAACTTGATCACCTCCAGGCCCAGCGTCATGTGGCGCGCCTCGTCCGACTGCGCGGAGAAGCCGAAGGTCATCGTCCCCATGTCGCCGTTGTAGGCCGCGCCCGAGACGAAAGGCACGAACAGCAGGTTGGTCAGCACGTACTCGAACGAAAAGCCGATCGCGACCATGAACTCGAACGGCCCGGCGGTCACCGCGTCGTCGAAGAAGGAGCGCGGCACCGACAGGTACCACACGCGCTCGAGCATGTGGCGGAAGTCGTGGAAGCCGTTGTAGTACTTGTTGTAGTTCGACAGCGAATGGATCTGCGTCTGCGCGTGGCGGATCTCGTCGAGCGACTGCATCAGGCACGCCACGCGCGGGCCGGCGCCGGGGAACTGGCGGCCGACGTGCGCGAAGCCGCGGTGCGCCATGTATTCGAGCGGGCTGATGCCGGTGAGGAAGAGCTTCACCGCGTTGAGGTAGCGCGCGTCGGTCACGTTGAGGTGGCCGTTGTTCTGCGCGTAGGCGTCGATGATCGCGTAGAGCTTGCGCTCCTTCTCGGCCTGGTACTTCCAGTAGGCGTCCATCGTCAGCCGGAACGGGTCCTCCCACTTGTCCCAGTCGTGGATCTTGATGCCCTCGTAGGCGGCGTACGGGTAGATGTCCTCCATCTTCTGGTAGGAGGGCGTCCAGTCGAGCCCGCGCGTCATGACCTGGTAGCGTTCCTTCAGGCCGAGCTTCTTCTTCGCGACTTGCATGTCCATGAATCCGGTCTCCTCTCTGTTCTTGCGGCGGGCGCTCAGGCGCCCCAGCTCAGCGTCAGCTCGTCGTCGGACTCGTCGATGTTGCCCGACAGCGAGATCAGGTTGATGTGCAGCTCCTGCAGGTCGAAATCGCGCCCGATCCGCTCCTCGATCGAGCTGCGGCGCACCACCAGCCGCCCCTCGGCGTCGATCTTCACCATTGCCGGCTGCTCGTTGAGCCGGGCGTGCGGGTTGTCCTCGAGGATCGCGCCGATGATCGGGCGGGTGTCGTCGTTGGTCTGCAGGGCGATGAATACGGTCGACATCACGGGCTCCTCAGATCTCGACGCCGGCCTTCGCCAGGCGTGCGTTGAATTGGCTGACGACCTCGGCCACGACTTCGTCGCTGCGCTCGCCGAGCGCGATGCGCGCCACCGGCAGCAGGGCCGCGGCGGCGCGGTCGCGCCAGTGCGCGGTCCAGCGCGCGAGCAGCGCGCGGTTTTCGGCCGACTCGGCGGCGGCGGTCTTCACCGTCGCATCGACCCATTTCTTCGTCTCGCCGAACCAGTCGGTCATGAACTGCGTGAGCATCGCGACCGCGGTGCCGCCGTCCGCCGACAGCACGTCGTCGACGATGGTCTCGAACACCAGCGGATACAGCAGGCCGTCGAGCACGACGTTCTGCACGACGAAGATCTCGAACGGATCGCGCACGACGAAGCTGTCCTCGACCAGGCGGCGCAGGCCCTGCCAGGCGTCGTCCGCGGTCCACGCGCGCTTGCCCTCGTCAAGCGCATCGGCGTCGCCGAGCAGCAGGCCGACGCGCGTCAGGTACTGCGCGATGCCGAGCTGGTCCATCGCGTGGTAAATGCACGGCTGCGAGAACGCGGTGCCATAGCCGTAGGCGCAGATCGACGCGTTGTTCATGTTCGCGCCCCACGCGACGTGGCGCAGCGGCACGAGGAGCTTCAGCACGGTCGCGGTGAGCTCGGCCGGCAGCGCGGCGGCGAGGCCGCGCGACTCGACGAAGTCGAAATTCGCCTCGGCGGTGTCCTGCTGCTTCGCGCGCGCCAGCGTGTAGGCGCCGTAGTAGAACTGGCGCGGATCGCGGAACGCATACCAGTCGGCCATGCGGATCGCCGTGCGTCCGGCGTCGAAGATCTCGTGCTCGGGATCCCAGGTCGGACGGTATTGGAAATTCGCCGTCGCCTGCAGGTCGAACGTGCCTTCCTGGTAGCGCGAGGCGGGCTTGTCGCCGCCGATGCGGCGCGCGACGTGATCGAAGGTTTGGCGCAGCGGCTTGATCGCCACCGTGCGCAGATCGATTTGCATTGAGGTCTCCTCCTTGGTTTTCTTTACAAGTGCTCAGCGAAAGCGCTGCTGCGTGGCCTGGTGCATGTTCCAGCTCCAGCCCTCCGCGTCGTCCGCGACCGGCGCCGCGTCGCGGGGATCCAGGCGGATCACCCGGTGCGCGGCGCAGAACTGCTCGTAGGCCTCCGCGGGCAGCAGCATCTCGACGCACAGATCCGGCTCGCCGATCGCAAACTCGAACTCCACGAGACCGTCGGCGCGGCGTTCGACGAGCCGCACGTACTTGCGGTCGATGTCGATTCCGGGGCTGTTTGCATCCATGCCTGCATCTCCTCGTTCATTTGGTCTGTTTTGCGGTGCCGCCCCGAGATAGCACTCAAGAGTCGTGCCATATGTCGCAATTACCGATGTTTTCTGGCGTTTACGTTTTTTCTCGATATTTTTACTTATCGCCGCAATTTTCCGATCGATCAAATGATCAATCCGCCCGAAAAAAAGTGATCAAATGGTGAAGCCGCTTTTGCGCGCTGCAGCAGGGCCCGGCACAGCGCTGGCCCTTCGCGGCCCGCCAGGCGGCCGCCGTCCTTCGACAGGCTCAGGGCGAACGGTTGGAATGGATTGCCGGGTCAGTAGCGCGGGCGCGCGAGCGCCTTGCTCAGGCCGCCGACGACGCGCAGCGACAGGTCGCTGGCCGCGAACACCTTGCACGCGAGTATCACGCCGTCGCGCTCCTCTTCCGCGGAAAGGCAGGCGCGGCTCATCTTGCGCGTGCTGAACTGCCCCTCGGTCACGCGCACCTTGCACACGCCGCAGCCGCCGCCGCGGCAGCCGACGGGAATCCCCCGCCGGCCGAGGACCTCCATCGCGCGCAGCAGGTTCTGCTCGCCCGTGCAGCTGAACACCTCGCCACTGTCCTCGATCCGCACCGAAAAACGCTCGCTCATCTCTCTGTCTCCTCGCTTCGCCGGCCTGCGCCGGTCTCTCGTCGTTGATGATCCGATCACCGCCGGACCACCGTCTTGCCGCTACAAACAAGATCCGTGCCGCTTTTTTTCGCGCCATCCGCAAATCTCGAGATTTCAATTTTTGTGGCAAGATAGCTCGGAGGACCGGGCGAACGTCGCGGCACGCAGGGCGCGTCTGTGGTATATCGTTCGTACAACGACGGCCGGGCCGACCGCGGTGTTCACCGCGGCGAGCCCGGCCGCAGCCCCGCCCCCCCGGCCCACCGCCGGCGGGCGACCCCAGGAGGAGAGGTGAAGGACATCCGTTACCCCGAGAATTCGGACCTGCGCCAGCTGCTGCGCTTTTCGGCCAAGGAAGGCCTGATCTGGCTCGGCGAGCACCGCATGGTGCTGCTTCATACCGCCGCGCTATCGGAGCTGCGCAAGGAACTCATCGCATCGGTCGGCAGCGAGCAGGCGCGCCGCATCCTCACCCGCATGGGCTTCGCGTCGGGCCTGCGCGACGCCGAGCTCGCGCGCAAGATCCGCGGCGGCGGCAGCCTCGCCGACATGTTCGTCGTCGGCCCGCAACTGCACATGCTCGAAGGCTGCGTCGAAGTCGAGCCGGTGCGCCTCGACATCGACGAGGACGCCCGCAGCTTCTACGGCGAATTCCTGTGGCACCAGTCGTGGGAAGCGGAAGTCCACGTGCAGCAGTTCGGCGAAGTCGACCATCCGGTGTGCTGGATGATGATCGGCTACGCCTCGGGCTACACCACGGCTTTCACTGGTCGCTTCATCCTGTTCCGCGAAGTCGAGTGCGCGGCGATGGGCGCCGGGCAATGCCGCATCGTCGGCAAGCCGGCCGAGGAATGGCCGGACGCGCACGAGCTCATCCCCTACTTCGAGCCCGACTCCATCGTCGGCCGCCTGCTGGAACTGCGCGAAGAGGTCGAGGCGATGCGCCGCAGCATCGTCTGCCCCGCCGCGATGCCGAGCCTGATCGGCGCCTCCAGCGGCTTTCGCCAGGCCTACGAGCTCGTCACCAAGGCCGCTGCGACGAACGTCTCGGTGCTGCTCCTGGGCGAGACCGGCGTCGGCAAGGAACGCTTCGCGCGCGCGCTGCACGAGCTCAGCGCGCGCAAGGACGCGCCCTTCGTCGCGGTCAACTGCGCGGCGCTGCCCGACGAGCTGATCGAATCCGAGCTCTTCGGCGTCGAGCGCGGCGCCTTCACCGGCGCGGACGCGTCGCGCGCAGGCAAGTTCGAACGCGCCGACGGCGGCACGCTGTTCCTCGACGAAGTCGGCGAGCTGCCGCTGCCCGCGCAGGCCAAGCTGCTGCGCGTGCTGCAGGAAGGCGAGATCGAGCGCCTCGGCGACGAGCGCACACGCAAGATCAACGTGCGGCTGGTCGCGGCGACCAACGTCGATCTGCAGCAGGCGTCGCCGACGGACGCTTCCGGCGCGACCTGTTCTACCGCCTCAACGTCTATCCGGTGACGATCCCGCCGCTGCGCGAACGCGTCGCCGACATCCCGCTGCTCGTCGAGACGATGGTCGACCGCTTCCGCTCGCTCCACGACAAGCGCATCGCCGGCGTCACCGACCGCGCGATGACGGCACTGAAGACGCAGCGCTGGCCGGGCAACGTGCGCGAGCTCGAAAACGTCATCGAGCGCGGCGTCATCCTCGCGCCGCAGAACGGCTGGATCGAAGTCGAACACCTCTTCGTCGGCGCGCCCCCTGCCCCGCCGGCGCACACCTGCATCGACGGCAGCGGCAAGCTCGGCCAGACCCTGACGCCCAAGGCGCCCAGCGTCGGCCCCGACCTCACCGACGCGCTGCTCGACGCCGGCATTTCGCTCGAAGTGCTGGAGCACGACCTGCTCGAGCGCGCCGTGCAGCGCGCCAACGGCAATCTCGCTGCGGCCGCGCGCATGCTCGGCATGACGCGGCCGCAGCTCAACTACCGACTGAAAAAAACGACCGCCTGAGCGGCAGGCGCTGAGACGAAGATCCCCGGCCCGGCCTCGCTTCCCCGTGGCCGCAGTTTCCATACCATCGAAATCATTGGTGTTTGCAATAAATCTCGATATTTCTTAAACTGGGGTTGTTGCCCCACCTTGCGGAACCACCGCTTCGGCGCTCTCCTGCCCATGGGTGCCGGCAATGGACGTGCTACAGGTACAGCTTGCCGGCACCAGCCCGAAGGCCCATCGAAGGCCGCGGGCGCATCACCAAGGTCGTCGGCGATCGGACCATCGAGGAGGCGTGGTGTCGGAAATCCAATTGCCGGAAGACAAGCGTCGGGAAGACGCGAGTCGTGTAGCTCACGCCATGAACCCGCTCACTCTTGAGGCTGTTGAAAAAAGCGCTCGGTCGGGGCGTTGTCCCAACGTTGCGGCGATCGAACGGCGACTACCTTGGACGACGAAATTCGTGGGGCAGCGCACCGTGACTACATCGCCGGCAACTACGCCTACTGTTTATGTCATCGATGACGATGCGTCCATTCGCGAGTCGCTAAGTAGCCTGATTCGCGCGGAGGGGATGATCGCCAAGGTATTCGAGTCGCCGCTGGAGTTCCTGGCGGCCAAGGAGCTCGATGATTTTGCCTGTATCGTGCTCGATGTCCAGATGCCCGGTTTGGACGGCTTGGCGCTGCAGGAACGCCTGGCTCAACGAGGGACGGATCTCCCCATTGTCTTTATCACGGGCAATGCAAACGTCCCGGATGCAGTGCGTGCGATGAAGGGCGGAGCCATCGACTTTCTGCGAAAGCCATTCGAGGGCTTCGAGTTGCTGGATGCAATCACCGCCGCATTGTCGCGCGTGAGCGCCAGCTTCGACGACAAACTCAAGACAGCAGAGTTGATGGAGCGCTATGAGCACCTGACTCCACGGGAAAAGGAAATCATGTTTCTGGTCGCGCAAGGGAAGCAGAACAAGATCATCGCGGGTGAACTGGGCGTGAGCGAGAGCACTGTAAAGGTGCACCGACACAACGTCATGAACAAGATGCAAATGCGATCGCTCCCGGAATTGACGATCGCGATTCAGAGGCTCAACAGGTCCTGATGCCTGGTATTCCTCTGGGTTCGACAGGCATGCGACGCACGGTACGCAGGACAGCTCAGTCCTGAGTGGCAGGAATGGTGAAGCAGAAACACGCTCCTTGCGGACCACATGACTCAAGCCACAATTTTCCGCCATGCCCCTCGACAATGGACCTGCTTATGGCCAACCCCATACCCAGCCCGTCCTCTTTCGTAGAATAGAACGGTTCGAAGATCCCAGATATCTTGTCCGCCGGAATGCCTGGACCTGAATCACTCACCGAAAACAACACGCCTCCTGAAGCATCCGCCTCGACGGCAACCACAATTTTGCGTCCTTTTCCTTTTTGCCTTCTCATCGCGTCAAGGGCGTTCACAAGCAGATTCAGCATCACCTGTTGTAGCTGGACCTGGTCAGCCTCGAGCGCCGGGAGCGGGTCCTTGATCCGGACGTCAACGCTTGTTGCAGTTTCGGTCAGCGCCCTCTGGAGCATCTGGACCAGGCTGTCAATCATATCCCGGACGTTTACCGGACCCCGCTTCAAGCCCCGGTCCTTCAGGAAATTGCGGATTCGCGAGATTACCTTTCCGGCGTGCACCGCATCGCGATGCACCCTGTGCAGCGCAGCCACGACTTCCTCATAGTCCGGCGTTTCCCTTTCGATCCATCGCAGTGCGGCATGGCTGTTGGTGACGATGGCCGAAAGAGGCTGATTGACTTCATGAGCTATCGACGCGACCAGCTCTCCCATTGTCGTCACCCGGGAAACCCGCACAAGTTCCGTTTGGGTCTTGGCCAACGCGTCTTCCGCAGCTTTCTGGGCCGTCACATCTTCCACGATCACGGCTATACGCGGCGCATGTACATCGACGAGTGGAATGACCGAAGCAATGACGTTGGCCCACAGGAACCCTCCATCACTTCGCTCATAACGCTTTTTTACCTGGTAACTCTCGACTCTCCCTTCGAGCAAGCCCATGACATTCCGTCGCGTCTTTGCGCGCTCTGATTCCTCGGTAAGATCGATGAGCGAAACGCCGCCGATGTCATGGGCCTGATAGCCGAGCATCTTCTGAAGCGCCGGGTTTGCCTTCATGATCTTTCCGTCGGTATCGAGCAACGCTATGCCGACCGCCGTGTTCTCGTAAAAACCCTGCCAGCGGCGCTCGGATATCTGCAAGGCCATCAGCCCGTCCTGCAGGGACTTGTGGCTCGCGATAAGACCTGCAGTCAACTCCTTGATGTCTGACGCCTGCGAGTTGAGCTCCTTTCGGAGAATGTCCGCAGTCAGCTTTACGGTCACCAGATTACGGACGCGCGCGCGCAACTCCTGGGGCGAGAACGGCTTTGTGACGTAATCCTGTACCAGATCTTCCAGCAAGGATTCGCGTAGTGCATCATCCGCCCGCGCCGAAAGAACCAGCACCGGTATGTTTTCCGTGTGTTGCTCGCGAAAGATTCGCACGAACCGCTCACCGTCCATTTCCGGCATCATCAAGTCGGTAACGACCATGTCCGGGACCCATTCCTGCGCCACGCGCAACGCCGCCTCCCCGTTTTCGGCGAGCGCGACCTGATAATCGTCGGCAAGCACGTCATAGAGAAACTGCCGAAGATCCGGATTGTCTTCAACAACCAGGATTCGTGCCTCTCCCCGCCTCCCCGAAACGTGAGGAGCCTCGAGTGACCTCAGGGGGCCAGCTTCAACATCGGGCGAAACGTCGCCCGTGGAATCTGTCGCCCGGACAAAGGCCCCCGATGGTGCCCGAAGCGGCAACTCCACCTGAAACACGGCGCCCCGTTCGGGCGCATCGAGCACCGAGATCGTTCCGCGATGTAACTCGACCAGCTCCTTGACAATATTCAGGCCGAGCCCGCTTCCTTTCGCCGAGAGTTGATCTTCTCCCTGAGAATAGCGATCGAAGATCGCGCTCTTGAGCTTGTCGGGAACGCCGGGACCATTGTCCTGGACACTCACCAAAAAACGGTCCCTTGACAGCCGACTGACCGAACACCGGATACGACCGCCATCCGGAGTGAACTTCAGGGCATTTGCAAGCAGATTGGTAATCACCCGACCGAATTTCCTCCGGTCGACATCGACCTCCAGTTCTTCGCCATTCGGCACGGTCAAGCTGATGCCGCGCTCCGCCGCCGCCGCTGCAAACCCTGCCGCCACCTCACGCAACAATGCGGTCACGTCCAGGCAAGAGTAGACAAGGGGCATTTCCCCGGCATCGATTCTCCCCAGGTCCAACAAGTCGTTGACCTGCTGAAGCAAGGCTTGCGCGTTGCGCTTGATAGCCTTCAGCCGAAACTGATCGCGCTCACAAACCAGATCCGACGCGTGGAGCAACTGATTGACGGGCCCGAGAATCAGTGTGAGGGGGGTACGCAAGTCGTGACTGACGTTAGCGAAGAATTTCGTCTTGAAGCCGTCAATCTCGCGCAGCTTTTCCAACGCAGCATTCACTTCGTTGTTCTTTCGCGTCAGCTCGGCCTCGATTTCAATCTTCTCCGAGACATCCCTCCCCTCCGGCAGCAGAAAGGCGATCTCTCCGCGATCGTCGAATATGGGGGTCAGGGAAAAATCGACAACTATTGTCCCCGTACCTCTGGATTTCCCATAAATTTCGATATCGCATCGCACGAACCGCCCTTCCCTGGCCTGGGCAACCATGGATTTGACGCGTTGGCGGGTCTCTTCGGACAAAGCCCACCAACGCGCCTCCCAGAATGGCTTCCCAACGACCTCCTGAAGTTCTATCCCCGCCCCCGCCAAGGCAGCCTTATTGATTTCTATGACGGTTCCGTCGATATCCAGCAACCCCAGGAACTGGTACATCGAATCCAGGATGATCCGTGCCAGCTTCTGGCGACGAACATCTACAGGGTCATCCACCAACAGTTCGACGCCCTTGACGGAAGCAATAGGGCTCCCAACCGATGGATCGGGACTGTCGCCGACCAATGTCTCGCCAGAATTAGTCATTTTTCGACACCAGCAGACTTGCGAACCTTGAGAGACTTCGTCTGGAATTCGTTTACGCCAATACGGCTGGCAATGTCATCCACGATCGCACCTGTTCCCAAAAAAGCAGGACAAGGCACGCCTCGCCCGTCGCACCCTGAAGGAACGATGCGAAGGAGGATAACGGGAAGGTTGGCCTTAGGGAAGCGCAGATCCCGCGCTTCCAGGCCGAGGCGAACCGGCGCTTCAAGCACCGGCCAATCCCGACCCAGGCGCGCGGGCTTGGATCATCGATTCACTGGAAATCAGAAGCTGATCGTGTAATCAAGTGTCACGTTGTCCTGAGAATGCGAAACCTCGATCGGCGCGGAGGTATTCGGCAAGGATCTGTTGGTCATGCGTTCCTTGAATGCATGCGAATATGCAAAATTGACTCTGCTCGACTTGGAGAATGCGTAAGTAAAGCCGGCCGAAATGTGCTTGGTGGGGATCGCCGGAACCACCGCCAAAAGAGTTCCGCTGCGAAGGGCTTGGGAGGCAAAACGCACCCCGGCGCGCACCGTCCATTCCGGCGTCAGTACATAGGAAGTTCCCAGGGCGAGAATCGTCTGGTCACGGTAGTCCTGCGGAAGAGACACATTGAGATTGCCGCCTCCATCCGCCTCGAACGCAACCTTGATGTCCTTCATCACGTCCTTCCAAAACACCCTCGAAATGTCGGCAGCCACACTCCACTTGTCGGTCAGACTGTGCAAAACGCCAACACTCAGCTTTGCCGGCATCTGAAAGTCCTTGATCTTGATCTTCCCCGTCAATGGAATCTTGCCTGCCACACCGGAAATTGCCGTCAAGGTGGCGTCCCCCTCCATGTCGCCGACCTGGCTTTGAATTGTGTAGGAGGCACCGAATCTCGTGGCTTGCGTCGCTTGGTAGACCAACCCGAGCCGCCCCGAGTAACCCCAGGCGTTAACCCCGCTGGCAATGGGTCCGTTCTTGGTCAGGCTGAAATGAGCCCCCTGGAGTGCCGGCACAGTACCGAGCACCGGCAGCAGTGACCCGCTGACCCGTCCGCCGCCAATCAGATCCCCGGCCTGATCCGCGCCCAGCAACAAGTCCAGGTTCACCCCCTGCCACACGGCATCAAGGCTTGCGCCAATGGACAATGCATCGTCGACCTGATAGCTCATCGCCAAGGGAATATCCAGGACCAGGAGCCTGCTGGAATTGTCCAGACCTGTATCGCCCCCTCCAGAATCGCGGGACAGAAAACTCTTGCGACCATACTCTGTTCCGAGGCCGCCTCTCGCAAACGCGCCGATTCCGAAGGACCACTTGCCGAATCTTTCGACGTAAGCGACCTCGGGAGCAAGATAAGGGCCGCGGTTGCGCGAGTGCGAGTCGGAATTTGCCGTCTCTCCGGTCGCCTTGTTCCTGGCACTGATATCTGTTGTCACCAGATCCAGTCCGAACAATGCCTGCCTTTCCTCACGCATCAATGACAGCGTGGCGGGGTTCGTCATCATGCCGCTCGGCCCCAGATCCTGAGCCACCCCCGCACCGCCCATCGAGCGCGAAACCGCCCCAACCCCCTCCAGATAGAATACATCGGTGGCCGACGCACTATGGCCCTGTGCCGCCAGGGCAGCCAGGACCGCCAGCTGCGCAATTCGCTTCCTTGACATCGCTCTTCTCTCCATTTCGCGTGTTAATCGTTGTTTGAGTACGGTTTCCCGCTCACGCTAAAAGAAACGATCAAAATGAATCTGTCCAAATGGCACCTTGTGCCCGACCATCAGCAATTCCTGTATCGCCTGCGTCATCGGCGGTGGGCCGGCGAAATAGAATTCGTAGCTGCAAAACTCCCGTGGCAAGACCTGAGCAAGCTGGTCATGGACATAGCCCGTCAGACCATTCCACTGCCCTTCATCGCACGGAAGTGAAACCACCGGGATGTACCGGATCGAGTCGCCAAATTTCCCGAGTTCACGAAGCATCTCCTCCCCGCAGACGTCATGGCGTGTCCTGGCACCGTAGAAGAAATGGAGGGTCCTGTTGTCCAGCAAGCCTCCCTCGGCCGCGCCTCTGGCAATGGACACCATGGGGGCCAAACCGGAACCCCCTGCTACGCACACCAGATCACGCTCGGATTCCGTGCGCAAATAGGCAAGTCCGTACGGTCCATCCAGGGCGATTTCATCACCCACGGCCAACCTGTCGAACAGGATATGGGAGCCTTTGCCATGCTGTACCCGCCGCACCTGGAAATGCCATTCACGGTTGGCGTTTGCCGTATTGGAAAGTGAATATGCACGAGAACCTTCCAGGCCAGGCAGCTCCAGCATTGCATATTGCCCAGGCAGAAAGTCGGCCTCTTCGCTGGAAACGAATCTGAACTCGCGAATATCGTGGGTGATGGTGCGCACCTCATGGAGCCATGCCTTCTGGCGCTTGGGCGGAACTCTCGGCACATATTCCAGGGCACTGGGAGCCGCAATGGTCACATCCCCGATGGCCCTGCATTGACAAGCCAGATGGCGGCCCCGCTTCCTGTCACGCTCGCTCAGGCCGGGCGCCTGCGGCCAGAGTGTCTCGATGTCGCCCTCGAGAAGTTCGAATTTGCAGCCACCACAGCCGCCGGAATTGCACTCGTAGCTAATCCCTATGCCCGCACGAAGAGCCGCACGCAGGATCGTATCGCCATTCTCCTGAGGAAAGGCGCAGCCATCCCTCTCGTTTCTAATCGTCGCCAGATCGCCCATGGCACCTCCAAGAAGACGAATAAATTCTGCTGGCACGCCCTTGAACGTGCCGCAGGTAACAGGTGTCTGTTTGGCTTACAATCCCAGGGAACGCCGAAAGTCGCGCGTCGCGGATTTGGCCGAGGCGGCCGCATCCGGAACGTCAGGCAGCATTTCGCAATAGGCATCAATTGCCTTGTCAGCCAGCGGCTCCCACTTCGCCACCCAACCACGGATGATTTCCAGATTGCCCGGCTTTTCGAGTGCCATCTTGATCAGGGCGCTGATCCAGCGCCGATGGCGCGCGGAGTCGATTAGCTGTGCATCCGTAATCAGCCCAAGGAGGGTGTCGCCGTTATGTCGTGCCGATTCCCCGAGCTTGCGGAGAACACTCTCTTCGATGGCGGGTTTCGCCACCAGGTTTAGAACGACAAGGGCTTCACCCCAGTCCCACACCGTCAACGCCTTCTCCATGAGTTCGCGAAAGCCCTGCCACACCGGATCCTTTTCCCAATAAGTGCGTTCATCCTGGGCGAAACACTTGTCGGGGAAGGCCACGGACAGTTCTTTGGTGCGATAGGCCGTATGGCTAAGCCAACGCAGGCTGTCCGCCATCTGGAAGTAGTGGCAGCTTGTGATCGTGCTGGCCGGGGAGACCTGCCCGACATAGGCGGACGCCATTTGAAGCGTGTGGAAGAGATACCGCGATGGTGTATAGAGGCGCGCAAGCGAACCGGTCCAGCGCAGATCGAGAGACTTGTCGTGCTCCCGTTGACTGAACTGATCCAGCAGGCCAAAGACATACGTTTCCTGGCCGTCCTGCATCATGTTGTAGGTGCGATAGACGACCTCGTCGGGATCGCGGAAGGCATTCCAGTCGTCGTGATCGAGCGTTGTCGCGAACGTGTTCTTCTTGTACCACGCATTCATGAACATGTTCGGATCCAGCTCATAGGGAGCATTCGGATCGCGGTCGTTGTAATGGAGGTTCGCGCTGACGATCTCGTATTCACTGGGCTTGCGACGGCGCGCCGCCAGATGGCTCCATGTTTTCAGCGGCTTCAACTGCTGGATTTCCGACATTCTTGTCTCCTCAACATCTCTTTATGTGGCGCCCTGATCGAAGACCATGGGCCTATTCAAATTCTCTTGACGAAATAGAAGCGGATTTCGTTATCACGGCTTTCGATCTGCCCCGCGAAGGAACTCAGGTCCACTTCCAAATCATTCATCTTGAAAGGCCTCCCCAGCTCTTCCTCGATGGTCTGCCGCCGAAGCACCATTTCCTGCTCCATATGGATCCGGATGTACGCACGTTTGTCCTCGACGAACAGCTCCCTGCCCGGGTTATCCAGCTTCGCAGCTTCAATTACTGCCGTGGCCAAATCGCCGGCGCGCATTATCGGCCCGACCATGTTGTTGTGGTACGCTTGCGCACTGCTTCCCAAGATCATTGATGTCTCCTCGCTCAGTCCTTGCCGCTCGCCGGACGATGGTTTTTGATCGACCGGGCACTTCTCCGGAATTTGACGTGTCATCGCTACAAGTCATGACCTGCAGTTGTCAGCTCATGACAAATTCAGCTGTCAGTGGGTCAGCTGTGCGCGAACAGGGGAATTACTCCCTCCGTCTCGACAAAAACGTCACTCCCTTCGATTTTCACGGGGTATTCCGCCAGCGCGCAGTCATCGGGGTTGATGCCTTTGCCGCTGCAGGCATCGAACTGCCATAGATGCGCTCTGCAAATGATCTTCTTCCCGTCGAACTTGCCTTCTACGAGTGGAATGTCCTGGTGGGGGCAAATCCCTTGAAACGCCTTGACCTCTCCCCCTTCGGCGCACACCAGCAGGATCTCCTTGCCATCGACGGTGAAGGCTTCCATCTCGCCTTCCCATACGTCGTCGATGGTGCAAATTTTCATAAAGCCCATTTTTCGCTCCGATTGCGGTAGTGGTTGGGATACCACTCAGTGTTTGGACGACTCCCAGACGATTTCTACCGTTTCGGTTGGCCTTAGACCGGATTCGGACACCTTCATCGTTCGCGGAAGGAAATCCTCCGTTCCCTGCCTGCGAACACGCAGAATGCATCCCGGACGCGCCTTCACGCGCCGACCGACGGAGTGAATTGCCGCAGCAGCGGCGACGTCATCCATGGTGTCTTCGGTATCTACCGGCACCAACTGCAAAACGAAATCCCCCTCGAAATTCGAGGTCAGGGGAAATAGCGCCATCTTCAATCTCCTCGTTAATCCAACCCGAAACCCGATCAGTCGGGTTTCGGGCGGTAATGTTCTTAGCCGGCCTTTTTGGTAGCCCGCATCGCCCGATATACGTCCGCCCATGCGTAGTCATGCGCGTCGTCGCCGCACTCTCCCGGGGCGATGTTCATGTAGTGAAGCGCGCCGCCGAGATCCATCGGCTGAATCATGCCGGCGAGGAACCGGTCGACAATGCTCAGGTGCCCAGCGTAACGCTCGGGTTCCTGCTGGAAGACCCAGCGGTCGACTTCAGAGCCGAAGTGGTAGAGGCGGCCGTTGTAGTCGAGCGGGTAATCCTTGACGTTCCACTTACTGCCTGGAGTGCCGAGAATCGGGAGCTGACACATGTTGCAAACGTAGGGAAGGGTTTCCGGATAGGTCAAAGCCATGTTGCCGTCCACCACGTTTTCGATGATCACGTCCCAGCATTGGCCCCAGGTTTCATTCCATCCCGGGTATTTCTTTTCCAGCCAGTCGCGTTCTTCCGGCGTGACTCCAGCGGCCGGATTCCACCATACCGTCGGGCGCCAGTAGTAGGACCCCAGATGCATGCCGTGGTGAGTTTCATTGAGGTCTGCCAGGAACTGTTCCCAGTACCACGGGAGGTCGAGGCCCATGTCCGTCAGGGCGCGTTCGAACTGGGCGACAATCCATTCCTCCATGAATTCCTTGAAGGACTGTTTGCGGTGTTCGAGGGGGGTGTAATAGTCCATGATCGGCCCGGTCAGGACCGAAAAGAGCTTCCAGGCCCTCCATACGGCAATATCGACGCGTTTCTGCGCCTCTGCCTTGTGACCGTTTTCGATCAATACCTTGAGCGCCGGTCCGCCAATCTGGGCGTGACGCGATTCGTCCGTCTGGATACTCGAAATGAGATTTGCAAACGTATGGTCTCCCGCCTCGGCGGCATCCGCGGCGAGCCCCAGGAACTGCATATTGGTAAAGCCGGTTTCGAAACTGAACGTCAGCATGATCGAGACGCTGATGGCGTCACGCGTCAGCATGATGTCGTCGAAAAAATGGCGCGCCGCGATCATCGCCCATTCGTTGGTATCGTAGGCCTTGAACGCCCAGTCCATCTGGCGGTCCTTGGCGACGTGCTCATGCGGGAAATAGAGCTGCATCTGGCCGTGACGGATTTCGTCCATGCAACCCAGGGTCGCCATATTCCGCATTCCGGGCGCCTTCGAAAAACGCATCATGCGGGCTTCGGCACTGGCAGCGGCGTATTCGCCCCTTGCGATGGCGCCATAATGCGCCTTCATGACCGATTTCCAGCCGGGGTCGGAATTCTCGAAGATCCGGCTGCGCTCGAGCGCAGCTTTTACCGAGTACGCACCCGCATCCTTTTCGCGCTGTACCTTTACATACTCGGGATAGGTCTGCTTGTACGGCTCGTCGTATTTCTCCCAAGCCCCCTGCGGCAGACCGAATCCACCCGACAGCTGCGGCGGAAACAGTTCATCTTCGGTAACGTACGTCGGGGTCCAGTTGGTAGTCCTGGCCAGGTCGTACCAATCCATCCTGTTGAGTAAAGCCATCCGTGTCTCCTTCGTATCGTCAATCGAGAGTCGGGTGTCTCTCGAAGCAAGGCGAATCTCGTCGCCATCCTTTGCCGCCCTGACGGATAGGTCGGGCGTTGTCGTGGAAGGGAAGTTAAATGGAAGGAACCGACGTGAAAATTAGACTTTGGTTTAGACGGGGAAGAATGAAGTAATGGGCAGGCGCGAGATCGAGGTCGTCGACGAGGATCCGGGTCGCTCGGCCGCTACGCGTGGAAGCAGCAACCCGTCTCCGCTCGTTCTGAGCGAGATCAGGAATTTCCGTCTGCTACCGGCACTGCAATACAACCCGATTACGCGTGAGCACCTTTTGGTCGGCATCGTCGGAGATGCGACAGAGGAAGCCGGCTTCGACCGGATCCCGAGCATCGTGGGCTAGCCAGCCGTCCCCGGCCCTGGATGCCCGGCGTTTACGTAGCTCGGCGGGCACTCAAGGTGCTGCCGGCGACGCCCCCCCATGATGAGACAGATGGCCAAGCATTGAATGGACCGGACCAGGCCGCCAACGCCGCCGCGGCGGGTGCAGCACTCGTCTTCATCAACTACCTGCGGTTTCGTCTTCCCACGTTAGCAAGGTGTCCATGAAACCGGCAGCAGCCCACGGCAAGGGACGAGTCGTGTGGCTGTAGTGACTCTTTTGGAGGTCACCGGACGGGGTCACCTACCCCTTCCAGGCCGCCAGGCATTTGGCCAGTTGGCTTTTCGGCGTGCGCTGAATCCGCCGCAGCAGTTCCACGGTCACGTCCCGCGCTTTGTGGCGCCGACGGAGTTCCTCCTCGAGGTACACCAGAAGGCTGGCCGCCATCTCCGCGTCTGCGAGGGCGCGGTGGTATCGGCCTGCCACCGGCAAACCGGCAAACTCAACCAGGCGGCCGAGCTTGTGGCTGGGCGCGTCGGGCAGAATCCTCCGGGACAGGAGCAGGGAGCAGACAAAATCCTGCGTCCGGGTCCGTTGCACACCCGCGAGCTCCGCATCCCAGAATTTCGAGTCGAACGCGGCGTTGTGGGCGACGATGGGGTAGTCGCCGACGAAACCCGCCACCTCCCGCATGACCTCGGCCACCGGGGGTGCGTCCTGAATCATGCGGTTGGATATTCCCGTCAGCGATTCAATGAACGGCGGAATCGGGACACCGGCGTTCATCAAGCTCTGGTACCGGCCGACGACCTTGCCGCGCTCCAGAATCACGGCAGCAATTTCTGTCGCGCGGTCACCCCGCGCTGGCGACAACCCGGTTGTCTCGAAGTCGATGACCGCTACCGCTTCCACTCGCTGCTCCCTTTCAGGCTAGTCGACGTCGGTACGACCCGACATTTCTCGCAGTCGTCCCACGGCAGGCAATTACACACCCGGGGACGCTCGACGTACCGGCTGCCCACCTGGACCGTATCGGATGCGGCTTTGCTGCGTGCGCTGCTCCGTTTCGGCGCGCTTGCCGCAGGCGCGGCCGCGTCATGAGGGGTGGGCGACCATCGCAAGAAGATCCCTTCGTCGAGATGCCCCTCTATGTACCACAGCTTCCGCGCGGCGTCCCACCGGGCACCGAGCTTCTTCGCCTCATCCTTCTCGGCGAAGGGCACCTTGAGGTTCATTCTCATCACGGGTATAGCCGACATACGGGGAGTGTGCATTATAGGGGGTGTAGCCGGCAGCAGTGCCTGTCGTCATACGCGACTAGCCTTTCCGTTGAAGGGAGGGCAACTGCTTCGTCAGGCGCGAGCAGGGCGAGTCCCGTACTATGATGGCTATCGGCGGCTAGCCACTTTGCGATGCAAAAACATGAATTTGGGCCACCAAATGCCCACATCGACCTCAGCTGCCTATACCGCGCCGACGATCAGTCGCCAATCCTTTCGGAATTCCTGGAGACCGTACGTGCCTTCCGCGCGGCACACCTTGCCGGGCATACTCCCGGAATCCAAACGGAAACCGCTTGGGACGCGGGAATCTGAGAATGACGAGCGTGTCGGCCTTGAGACTTTACGTCACCGCGCGTGCGGACGACGCCCCATAATTAAGCGTATTCGGGATGGCGGGTGTAAACGAAAAACGCGCCGAAAGGCGCGTCTTTACTGGGTATCTGGCGGAGAGAGCGGGATTCGAACCCGCGTCAGGGTATTACCCTGAACACGCTTTCCAGGCGTGCGACTTAAACCACTCATCCATCTCTCCGTGGAGCCGCGCATTGTAGCAGAACAGCAGGCATACGGAACCCCATTTTTGCCTGCTACCAAGATTATCCGCGCGCAGCGGCCGTTCCGACGCGGCTGCTCCCTATTTCGACTCCGTAAACATGCCCGGATCGTCGGCCGGGAGACGCGGGTAGCGCACGAAATCGACCAAGGCACCGATTTCGGGTGGTGGCGGGCGGGTGAGCAGGCTGACGATGACGATCGAGAGGAAGCCCAGGGGCACGCCGAAGACGCCGCTGGAGATCGGGCTGATGTTGAACCAGGCGTTGTCCATCGAACCGCCGAAGAACGCATGGGTGCGGGCGAAGTAGTAGATCGTGACCGCCGGTCCCGCGAGCATGCCGGCGACTGCGCCGGGGCGGTTGGCGCGCTTCCAGAAGATACCCAGCACCAGCGCCGGAAAGAACGCCGCCGCGGCGATCGAGAATGCGAGGCCGACCATGAAGAGGATGTTGTCCGGGCGCATCGACGCGACCCATGCGGCAACGGCGGCCACCACCAGCAGCTGCGACTTGGCGATGACGAGGCGGCGCTGGGTGCTGGCGCCCGGATTGATGACTTTGTAGTAGAGATCGTGCGACAGCGCATTCGAGATCGTGAGCAGCAGGCCGTCGGCCGTCGATAGCGCCGCCGCCAGGCCACCTGCGGCGACGAGCCCCGAGATGACGTAGGGCAGGCCGGCGATCTCGGGCGTGGCGAGCAGGATCACGTCGGTGTTGAGGCTCAGTTCGGCAAGCTGCAGGATGCCGTCGCCGTTGATGTCCTCGATGTTCACCATGCCGACCTTGCCCCACGAGAAGAGCCAGTTCGGCAGCATCGAGATGCTCGTGCCGATGAGGTTGTTGTACACCTCCCATTTGGCGAACACGGCGTACGCGGGGGCCGTGACATACAGGAGGAAGATGAAGAACAGTGCCCAGAACACCGACTTGCGCGCTTCGACCACCCCCGGGGTCGTGTAGTAGCGCATCAGCACATGCGGCAACGCGGCGGTGCCGACCATCAGCACGAACACGAGCGCGAGGAAGTTGTTGCGCGCGATCTGGCGTTGTTCGGGCGTGTCGCCCGGGTGGGCCTGCGCATGCCGTGCCGGCAGGTGCGAACGTTCGACCGCATCGGCGCGGGCGCGCTCCCATAGCTGTCGCGCGTGCTCCGGCGTGCGCGGCAAGTCGCGCAATGCGCGCTCCGTGTGTGCGATATCGCGCGCCGGGGCATTTTTAAGGCGTAACTGGTTGAGCCGTTCGATAAGTTCGCGCCGTTCGGCGTCGAGCGAATCCGGGAGCGTGGCGATCTTGGCCGCATACTGGTCGGCGCGCTCGCTGAACTGCTTGCGCACGGCCACCTCGGCCGGATCGGCGAAAAGTTCGTTTTCCTTTTCCGACAACTGCCCGAGGACCGTCCCGTACATCACCGGCGCAACCGGCACGCCGGTCACCTTGTACGACAGGATGGTGACCGGCACCAGATAGGCGACGATCAGGATCACGTACTGCGCGACCTGCGTCCAGGTGACCGCGCGCATGCCGCCGAGGAAGGAGCAGACGAGAATGCCCGCGAGGCCTACGAACAGGCCGATCTCGAACTCGATGCTGACAAAGCGGCTGGTGATCAGGCCGACGCCGTAGATCTGCGCCACCAGGTACACGAAACTCGCGATCACCGCGGCGATCAGGCCGACCACGCGTGCCGCGTTACCCTGGTAGCGCGCACCGAGGAAGTCCGGAATCGTGTACTGGCCGAATTTCCGCAGGTAGGGCGCCAGCAGGAGCGCGACGAGGACGAAGCCGCCTGTCCAGCCGGTGACGAAGGCAAGCCCCTCGAATCCCGCGAAATAGAGCGTCCCGGCAAGGCCGATGTAGGAAGCCGCGCTCATCCAGTCCGCTGCCGTCGCCATGCCGTTGAACACGGCCGGCACGCGGCGGCCGGCGACGTAGTATTCGGTCACGTCGGCGGTACGGCTCATGACGCCGATACCCGCGTAGATCGCGATAGTCGCGAACAGGAAGATGTGGCCGATCATTCCCGCCGACATCCCCATCTTCTCGCCGACGGCAAGAAGGCCGACGAACGTGATGAAGCTGACCGTGTACCAGAGGTAGTACCGCCGTAAGCGGCGGGCGAAGAGAGACGAGGTCGTCATGCCGGCACAGCCCGATGCGAGACGGAAGTGGAGCGGCTCGTCACTCCCTGCCCGGAATCAGGCGAATCAGGCATCAATACCTCACCCGCGCGTAGTAGGACTGCTCCGCCGCCTCGCGTGCCTGGCGCAGCGTATGGATACCTTTCTCGGCCAGCAGCGGGATCAGCTTCAGGAACACCTCCGCCGTGACGATCGCATCGCCCAGTGCCGTGTGCCGGCCGATGATGGGCAGGCTCAGCCGCTCGGCGATCGCTTCGAGCCGGTGCGATTCCTGGTTCGGATGGACGACGGCAGACAGCAGCAGCGTATCGAGCACCGGCTGGTCGAAGCGGATGCCGGTCGCCTCCTCCTTCATCTGCAGGAAGCGCATGTCGAAGGCGGCATTGTGCGCAATCAGCACGGTGTCCTCGGCAAACGCGTGGAAGGCCGGCAGGACAGCCTCGATCGTCGGCTGGTTCCTGAGCATGTCGTGGGTGATGCCGTGGATCTGCACCGACTCGGGCGAGAGGTAGCGGCCGGGATCGACAAGCTGCTCGAACGACTCCTGGCGCAGCAGCTTGCCATTGACGATGCGCGTCGCGCCGATCTGGATGATCTCGTCACCCTGCGACGGGTTCAGCCCCGTCGTTTCCGTGTCGAATACCGTGTAGGTCAGTTCGCTGAGCAGACGGTCATCGAGCGCACGCGACTTGTCCGACCAGTTGAAGAGGTCGAAATCGTAGTATTCCGGCCGGCTTTCTCCCCGCAGGATGGCCGCCTCGTCGAGCTGTTCCTGCGGCATGGCGGCCGGCAACAGGATGCGGAAGAACGCGCGGTGGCGCACCTTCTCGCGCTCCAGCCACATCTCGCCGTCGTGGCGCTCGATCACGTCGCGCACCGTGAGCGGGCTGTTCTCGTCCGCAAAGCGCATCGGCTCGAGCTCCCAGCTCATCACCGTCTCGGTGCTCATCGCCTGGCCGGACCAGATGAGGTCGAGATGAACCAGCCGGCCCGCGGCGCTCAGGCGGAAACGCACCTCGCGCACCTCGAACTCGTCGGACAGGCGGTTGGCAAGGTAAGTCAGCGCCTGCAGCAGCGAGAAGCTGTCGACCTTCACCCACAGCGACTCGTCGATCTCCTCCAGCTTCGTGGGCAGCTTGACGACATTCTCGATGCGGCGCTGCGCCGCGGCGATGAGGTCGGCCCCGAGCATTTCCTCGAGCGGCCAGCGCGCCTTCAGCGAATCGGCGAATTCGTTTGCCGTATGGTCGAGGCGAGTGCTCATCGCCCGCACTTCGTCGCGGATCACGGTACGGAAGCGCTCGCGCAGGTCCTCCTGCAGGTCCGGGTATTCCAGCATCTCGGCCGCCGCACGCACGTTGGCAAGCGCCGCCCGGTTGCCTTCGGTGAGCGTATGCAGCATCTGGTCGCGCTTCGATTCGGTTTCGAAGGTGCGCGTGATGTTGTCGAGCATCAGGATGAAGCCGGTGATCGCCCGCTCGCTGTCACTCCCCTGTCCCACGGCCAGCACCGGCGCCATCTGCGCACGCAGCAACTGGCCCGCACGCGTCGTCGTGACGAAGTTGGCGACCGGCTGGCCCGCGCTGCGGCGCAGGCCGTGCTGGATGCTCTCCAGTGCGTGGTTGATGAGGTTGCGCTCGAACACCGCGTAGATCGAGCGCCCGAGCCCGATCAGCTCGCCGCCGCCGGCGACGGCCGGCGCGTCGGACAGCGCGCGGAACTGCTGCCGCGCACGGTGGTTGTAAAGCAGGATGCGACCGTCGAGATTGCACACGACGACGCTCTGCGTGAGCTCCGACATCAGCGCCGCAAGGCGGTTTTTTTCCTCCTCGACCGAATGCTTCGCGTGCGCGATCTGCGCCTCGACGTCCTGCATCAGCTCGTCGCGCTGCTGCGCCAGCACGTTGACCGCATGCGCCAGCGCCTGCACCTCGGGCGGCCCCTCCGGCTTGACGCGGAATTCGCGGTTGGCGCCGAGCATCAACTTGAGATGCTCCTCCATGCGCAGCAGCCCCTGCACGTAATGCCGGAACAGGTTGCGCACGACCACCATGCCGAGCGCGAAGCCGACGATGGTCATCAGCGCACCGAGCGGAAGGTGCGGCACCACCACGTCGATCAGCCGTCCCCGGTCGGCCGCGCCGGTCTCGAGCCAGACCAGGCCCGCCGTCACGACGAAGGGGCCGGTCATGAGCAGCGCGAGAATGCACACCGCCAGGATGAAACGGGCGCGAGCCGTCATCACTCAACGCTCCGCAAGCAGGCTGCGTACGCGCTCCACCAGCTCCTTCGTCGAGAACGGCTTGGTCATGTAGGCGTCCGCCCCGAGCGCCAGCCCCTTCGCGACCTCGGTGTCGCGCCCCTTCGCCGTGAGCATCAGGATCCGAACCGACTGCAGTTCGGGATCGGATTTCACCTCCTGGCAAACCTCGAAGCCGCTCTTCTTCGGCATCATCACGTCGAGGAGAACCAGATCCGGCTTCTCGGCGCGAATGCGCCGCGCCGCCTCGTCCCCGTCGTTGGCGATACTCACCTCGTAGCCCTCGCGCTTCATGAGGAATTCGAGTGAAATGACAATGTTCTGTTCGTCGTCGGCAATCAGTATTTTTTTGGCCATGCTCTCCCCTTTCCTTCTTCTATTCTAAGTCATTGCGTGACCCGCACCCCGCTCACTCTCGAGCGGCAGCGGCAGAACGAAGCTGAAGGTCGCGCCTTCGCCGGGGCGTGACTGCACCCACAGCCGCCCGCCGAAGTGCTCGACGATCTGGCGGCTGATCGGCAGTCCCAGTCCGGTGCCCTGCGGGCGCGACCGCTCGTCGCCGCCCTGGCGGAATTTCTCGAAGATCACGCCGAGCTGCTCGGGCGCAATGCCCGGACCGTTGTCGGTCACGTCGACCCGGAGCTGCCCGGTCTCGGCACTCAGCCGCACCCGCGCCACGCCCGCCCCGTCCGGCACGAACTTGGCCGCATTCGAGAGCAGGTTGAGCAGCACCTGCAGCAGGCGATCGCGATCCGCACGCAGATGCGGCGCCGCGTCCGGCAGGTCGATCTCGAGCACCGCCCCGCGATCACGGAAAAGCTGATCGGTGGTCTCCGCCGCGTGTCCGACCAGTTCGCGCATGTCGATGTCGGTGTTGTGCCATTCGGCATGGCCCGACTCGATCTTGGCCATGTCCAGGACCTGGTTCACCAGCCGCGTCAGGCGCTCGGTCTCGGATACGATGATCGTCAGGAAGCGCGTGCGATCCTTGAGGTCGATCTTCGGATCGTCGAGCAGCATCTCGGAAAACGCGCGGATCGAGGTCAGCGGCGTGCGCAGCTCATGCGTCACCGAAGACATGAAGTCGTCCTTGAGGCGGTCGAGTTCGGTCAGGCGCTCGTTCGCCGCGCGCAGCTCCGCGGTCGCAGCCTCCAGCGCCTGCGACTTCTCCTCCAGTTCGTGCGAATAGGCGCGCACCTGCGAGGCCTCGTCGAGGATATCCATCACCTCGTCCAGCCCGAGCGGCTCCTCCTGCACGACCGACGACACCATCACGCGCGCGGACGCGCTGCCGATCGCGCCGGCGAGCTGGGTTTCGGCGAACTGCACCAGACCGGCGTCCGGCTTGAGCTCCTCGATGCTGCGGACGCCGCGCTCGCGCGCGTAGGCCTCGAACATGCGCCGTGCCCGTTCGGCGCCCAGGAAGCGCGCCACGAGCGGCTGCAAATCCTGAACCTGCGCCCTGCCCCGCCAGAAGGTCGCGGGGGCATCCTGGCCGCGGCTGAAGACGTCGACGAAGAGCGTCGCCTGCGTGGCCTCCTGCCCCGTCGGCACGCGTGCAAGCGACACCAGCACGTAGCACGCGATGTTCGCGGTCAGGCTCCAGAACAGGGCATGGCTGATGCTGTCCAGCCCCGCCAGGCCGAAGAGCTGCTCCGGACGCAGGTAGTCCAGGCCAAACAGCCCCTGATCGAGAAAGTCCCGGTCGAGCCAGCCGGACTTTGCCACGGAGGGCAGCATCAGCGTGTAGGCCCACACCACGAAGCCCGCCAACAGGCCGGCGAACGCGCCATCCCGCGTGCCGCCGCGCCAGTACATCCCGCCCAGCATCGCCGGCGCAAACTGCGCCACCGCGGCGAAGCTGATCAGTCCGATGCTCACGAGCGCGTATGCCTCGCCGGCAAGGCGAAAATACAGATAGCCCAGCAGGAGCACGACGACGATCGCCCCGCGCCGGATGCCCAGCAGCAGGCCGGTCAGGTCGGGATGAACGTTGCGTTTGAAGCGCTTCGTACTCAGCAGCAGCGGCATCACGAGATCGTTGCAGACCATTGTCGACACGGCGATCGTCTCGACGATGACCATCCCCGTTGCCGCCGACAGCCCCCCGATGAAGGCCAGCAGCGCGAGCGCCTTCTCGCCGTGCGCGAGCGGCAGTGACAGGACGAAGGTGTCGGGGTCGACCGTACCCCGCCCGAAATACAGCAGGCCGCCGAGCGCAATCGGCAGCACGAAGATGTTGATCAGCAGCAGGTAGGCCGGGAAGAGCCAGGTCGCGCGGCGCAGATGCTGCTCGTTCACGTTTTCGACGACCGTCACCTGGAACTGGCGCGGGAGAAAGATCACCGACAGCAGCGCCAGCAGCGTCATCGCGAACCAGCCCCCGTAGCCGGCCGTACTCGCCGTCTGCAGGCTCAGCAGCGCGGCGAGGTCGGGATTCGCGAAGGCGCGCGCGAAGATGTCCCCGAATCCTTCGTACACGCTCCAGGTGACGAAGCCGCCGACGACCAGGAAGGCCAGCAGCTTGACCACCGACTCGAACGCGATCGCCGCGACCATGCCTTCATGACGTTCCGCGGCGTCGAGGTGGCGCGCGCCGAACAGCACCGTGAACACGGCCAGCGTCAGCGCGACATAGAGCGTGCCATCATTGAACCAGCTCGCCGTGGCGAAGGGGAAGACGCCGCTGTCGTCGCTGCCGGTGAGCACCGAGTAGCCGCTGGAAATCGCCTTCAGCTGCAGCGCGATGTAGGGAACCATGCCGACCACGGCGATGATCGTCACCAGTCCGCCCAGCAGATGACTCTTGCCGTAACGGCTGGCAATGAAGTCGGCGATCGAGGTGATGCGGTACGTGCGCGAGATGCGGATCATCTTCAGCATCACGATCCACGACAAACTCATCGCCAGCGTCGGACCGAGATAGATGGGCAGGAACCACACTCCGCCCGAGGCCGCACGCCCGACGCTGCCGAAATAGGTCCACGCCGTGCAATACACGGCGAGCGACATCGCATAGGTCCATGGATTCGCGATGATCGAACGCCCCTGCTCCGCCCGCCGGTCGCCGTACCACGCCACCGCGAACAGCAACATCAGGTAGGCGAACGACGCCGCGACTACGACCGTGCCCGTGAGCATCCGTGGCTCCTCAACGCGCCCCTCGCTCCGCGATCCACGCGACCACGGCGATCAGCGCCGCCCACACGGCAAACAGGCACACCCAGAGCATGGGCATGCCGAAAAAGGGTTCGGACCTGTCCAGCAAGGACAGCACGGGATAGTTGAACAGCAACGCCCCCCCGAGGAACGCTGCGACGAGCCGCTGCCCGGCCAGACCTCTGCGCATCATGTCTTCCTCATGATGACGATGGCTACCCGAAGTATAACGATGCCCGGCGGGCGGCCCGCGGACCCGGGCCGCCCTCGGGAAAAAAAAGGCGCGCTTGCGCGCGCCTTCTCCTCCTCCCACTGCCGGCTCGCGCCGGCCTGCCTCAATTTGTTCTTGTCCGGGGTCGGCCTCTGGCGGACCGGTCACCCGTCATGAAAGGGTCAGCTCGCGGACTGCTTGAGCTGTTCCAGGATCGCCGGGTTCTCGAGGGTCGACGTATCCTGGGTGATCTCCTCCCCCTTCGCCAGCTGACGCAGCAGCCGGCGCATGATCTTGCCCGAACGGGTCTTCGGCAGGTTCTCGCCGAAGCGGATGTCCTTGGGCTTGGCGATGGGCCCGATCTCGTGACCGACCCAGTTCTGCAGCTCCTTGATCACCGCCTTGGCCTCTTCGCCGGTCGGACGCGAACCCTTCAGCACGACGAAGGCGACGATGGCCTCGCCGGTCAGGTCGTCCGGACGGCCCACGACTGCGGCCTCGGCAACCTTCTCGTGGGCCACGAGCGCCGATTCGATTTCCATCGTGCCCATGCGGTGGCCCGAGACGTTCAGCACGTCGTCGATACGGCCGGTGATCGTGAAGTAACCGCTGTCCTTGTCGCGGATCGCACCGTCGCCGGCGAGATACAGCTTGCCCTTGAAGTCGTCCGGGTAGTAGGACTTCTTGAAGCGCTCCGGGTCGCCCCAGATCGTGCGGATCATTGCCGGCCACGGACGCTTCACGACGAGGATGCCGCCCTGCCCGTTCGGCACTTCGGTGCCGGTCTCATCGACGACGGCAGCGATGATGCCCGGGAACGGCAGCGTGCAGGAGCCCGGCACCAGCGGGGTCGCGCCCGGCAGCGGGGTGATCATGTGGCCGCCGGTCTCGGTCTGCCAGAAGGTATCCACGATCGGGCAGCGGCTGCCGCCGACGTTCTCGTAGTACCACTCCCACGCGGCCGGGTTGATCGGCTCGCCGACCGAACCGAGGATGCGCAGGCTCGACAGGTTGTAGTTCTTCGGATGGACGTTCGGGGTGTTTTCCGCAGCCTTGATCAGCGAACGGATCGCGGTCGGCGCGGTGTAGAAGACGGTGACCTTCTGGTCCTGGATCATCTTCCAGAAGCGGCCGGCGTCGGGGTAGGTCGGCACGCCTTCGAACACGATCTCGGTCGCGCCGCAGGCGAGCGGGCCGTAGGTGATGTAGGTGTGGCCGGTCACCCAGCCGATGTCGGCGGTGCACCAGAAGATGTCGTTCGGCTTGATGTCGAACGTGTACTTCATGGTCAGGATCGCGTGCAGCAGGTAGCCGCCCGTCGAATGCTGGACGCCCTTCGGCTTGCCCGTCGAGCCCGAGGTGTAGAGCAGGAACAGCGGATGCTCGGCATCGACCCACTCCGGCTCGCAGGTTTCGGTCTGGTTCGCGACGACATCATGGAACCACTTGTCGCGGCCCTCGACCATCGTGGAGGCACCGCCGGTGCGCTGGACGACGATGACATTCTTGATGGACTCGCAGCCGCCCATGCCGAGCGCCTCATCGGCGATCGGCTTCAGGGGCAGCGCCTTGCCGCCGCGGAACTGGCCGTCGGAGGTGATCAGCGCGACCGCGCCGGCATCGTTGATGCGGTCACGCAGCGCCTGGGCGGAGAAGCCGCCGAAGACGATCGAGTGGGTCGCGCCGATACGGGCGCAGGCCTGCATCGCGACGACGCCTTCGATCGACATCGGCAGGTAGATGACGACGCGGTCGCCCTTCTTGACGCCCATGCCGCGCAGCGCGTTGGCGAACTTGCACACGCGCGACAGCAGGTCCTTGTACGTGACGCGGGTCACTTCGCCGTTGTCGGCTTCGAAGATCAGCGCGACCTTGTCGCCCAGACCGTTATTGACGTTGCGGTCGAGGCAGTTGTAGGAGACGTTCAGCTGACCGTCGGCGAACCACTTGAAGAAGGGGGCGTTGCTTTCGTCGAGCACCTGGGTGAAAGGCTTCTTCCACTCGACCAGCTCGCGGGCCTGGCGCGCCCAGTAGCCCTCGTAGTCGTCCTCGGCTTCCTTGCACAGCGCGCGATACGCGTCCATGCCCGAGACCGCGGCGTTCTTGACGATTTCTTCCGACGGGTAATACATACGGGGCTGCTGTTCGTTCGACATACTGACCTCTCCTCAACTATTCAAAGTAATTGAAGCGCCCTGCAGGGCCGACCGGTCGAGCCGGTCTTGTTAGTCGTTCGCTGAAGATGCTGCCTTCGCGATCTGTTCGGCATTTAAGGCTTTATATCTTACACAGGACTTACACCCCTCTGCAGCCGAACGTTACCCTTCCCGCGGGACGTCGTCGCCCCGGGGCTGTTAGAATTGCGCCCCTACCGAGTGACCCGGCCTTACCAGGAGATGCGCCATGACCGTGATTCGCGAAGAAGACCTGATCCAGTCCGTCGCGGATGCCTTCCAGTACATCAGCTACTACCACCCGCTCGACTACATCAAGGCTCTCGGCGAGGCCTGGAAGCGTGAGGAAAGCCCCGCCGCGAAGGACGCCATCGCGCAGATCCTGACCAACTCGCGCATGTGCGCCGAAGGCCACCGCCCCATCTGTCAGGACACCGGCATCGCCGTGGTCTTCCTCAAGGTCGGCATGAACGTCCGCTGGGACTCGAAGATGAGCGTCCAGGAGATGGTCAACGAGGGCGTGCGCCGCGCATACACCAACGTCGACAACAAGCTGCGCGCCTCGGTTCTGCTCGATCCGGCGGGCAAGCGCCAGAACAGCAAGGACAACACCCCGGCGGTCGTGCATTACGAGATCGTCCCGGGCGACCACGTCGAAGTGATCTGCGCGGCCAAGGGCGGCGGCTCGGAGAACAAGACCAAGTTCTACGCGCTGAATCCGTCCGACTCGATCGTCGATTGGGTGCTGAAGACCGTCCCGACGATGGGCGCCGGCTGGTGTCCGCCGGGCATCCTCGGCATCGGCATCGGCGGCACGCCGGAGAAGGCGATGCTGCTCGCGAAGGAATCGCTGATGGCGCCGGTCGACATCCATGAGCTGAAGGAAAAGGCCGCTTCCGGCGCGACGCTCACGCGTGCCGAGGAACTGCGCCTCGAGCTCTTCGAAAAGGTCAACGCGCTGGGTATCGGCGCACAGGGCCTCGGCGGCCTGACGACCGTGCTCGACGTCAAGATCCTCGACTATCCGACGCACGCGGCGAGCCTGCCGGTGGCGATGATCCCCAACTGTGCCGCGACCCGCCACGTGCACTTCGAACTCGACGGCTCCGGCCCGGCGAAGCTGGAAGCGCCGAAGCTGGAAGACTGGCCGGACGTCACCTGGCAGGCCGACACCAAGGTCGCCACGCGCGTGAATCTCGACACCCTGACGAAGGAAGAAGTCGCGTCGTGGAAGCCGGGCCAGGTGCTGCTGCTGAACGGCAAGATGCTCACCGGTCGCGACGCCGCGCACAAGCGCATCCAGGACATGCTGGCGAAGGGCGAGAAGCTGCCGGTCGATTTCACCAACCGCGTGATCTACTACGTCGGCCCGGTAGACCCGGTGCGCGACGAAGTCGTCGGCCCCGCCGGCCCGACCACCGCGACGCGCATGGACAAGTTCACGCGCATGATGCTCGAGCAGACCGGCCTGATCTCGATGGTCGGCAAGGCCGAGCGCGGCCCCGCCGCGATCGACGCGATCCGCGACAACAAGTCGGCCTACCTGATGGCTGTCGGCGGCGCGGCCTACCTCGTCGCCAAGGCGATCAAGACGGCAAAGGTCGTCGGCTTCGCCGATCTCGGCATGGAAGCGATCTACGAGTTCGACGTGCAGGACATGCCCGTGACCGTCGCGGTCGATTCGAACGGCACCAGCGTGCACAACACCGGCCCGAAGGAATGGCAGGTGAAGATCGGCAAGATCCCGCTCGCGACCGCCTGATCGGCGCGCGCTGACGTGCGCGGAGGCCCGGCCCGGGAAACCGGCCGGGCCTCCGCCGTTTACGGCTGCAATTCGCTACACATCCTGATACAAGCTCGCCTGAAATCCACCTTGACGCAAGGCACCCCCCTATCTAAGCTTCGGTTACGCGGGAAATTTTCCCACGTCCGACAGAGTTAGGAGGAAGCAATGAAAAAATTTCCGTGGATCAGCGTGCCCCTTTGTGCTGCCACCGTATTGCTGGCTGCCCTTGGCACAAACGTCGTTGCTGCCGGCGCGGACGATTTCAACGCCAACGGAGTCAAGGTGCGTGGCGACGGCACCGTCGATGACGATCAGCCCGGTGCGGTGGGCGCCGCCATCGATGACGACATCGTCAATGGCGTGAAACTGCGCGGCGATGGCACCGTCGATGACGACCAGCCCGGCGTAGCGGACGCCGCAGACGACGACATCGTCAATGGCGTGAAACTGCGCGGCGACGGCACTGTCGACGACGACCAGCCGAACGGCGCCAACCCCGTCCAGACCGTTACAACGGTGACCAACCCTGACGGCACGACGACCGTGACCCGTACCCGCACCCTGAGCGCGACCGGCGCAGCACCCGCACGCGCGCGTGTGATGGAACAGACCTTCAGTGCCGACGGGCAGCTCCTCGAGCAGAGCCGCACCGACACTCGCACCAATGCCGACGGCGTGGTCTTGCGCGAGCGCACCCGCAGCAGGGAAATCGTCGATGGCACGGTCGTCGAGACCCGCACCGAAATCCGCCGCAACGACGCTGGCGAGATCGTGCGCAACCGCGAGCGCGTCGAAACGCGAGACCGTATCGATCGCCAGGGCAGGGAAGCTCGCCCTGAGCGGGTCGAGCGCATCGAGCGTGCCGAGCGCGTCGAGCGGGCCGACCGCCCCGAGCGTGTCGAACGCGTGGAGCGTGTCGAGCGTCTTGAACGTGCCGACCGTCCTGAACGTGTCGAGCGTCCCGAGCGCATCGACTCGAGCGGGCGCGGCGGGCGCGGCTGATCGCTCGCCCATCCGGAGCGGGCGCATGGAATTTTTTCCCACGGAGCGATAGACTAGCCAGCACGATCGCTCCGTAATCCATCCATGCCGCCCCCTTCCCCCCCAGCCACCCTGCTTCACGCGCTTCGGCACGTGATGCAGCCGCTGGTGCGGCTGATGCTGCGAAAAGGGATCACTTACACCTTTTTCGCGGACATGCTCAAGGGCATCTTCGTAGAGGTCGCGGACAAGGAATTCCGCCTCGACGACAAATCCCCGAGTGACAGCCGCATCAGCCTCATCACCGGCGTCCACCGCAAGGACGTCCGGCGTCTGCGCGATGCCCCGCAAGACCCGAGCGAGGAACTGCCCGAAGCGGTCTCGCTGGGCGCCCACCTCGTCAGCACGTGGTTGAGCAAGCCACCGTTCTGCGTCCAGCCCGGTACGGCCGCCCCACTTGCCCGCCTCGCCAGCGTCGGCGGAGAACGCTCCTTCGACGCACTCGTTGCCCACGTCAGCAAAGACATCCGCGCCCGCGTCGTGCTCGACGAGTGGCAGCGGCTCGGTATCGCGCGCATCGACGAGCTCGACCGCGTACATCTGGAGACGTCGGCGTTCGTGCCCCAGAAGGGCTTCGACGAGAAAGCCGCGTATTTCGGCCACAACGTACACGACCACGCATGCGCGGCAGTCCATAACCTGACCGCCGACGGGCCCGCATTCTTCGAGCGCAGCGTGCACTACGATGCACTGTCGCCCGCCAGCATCGAGCGGTTGCGCGAGGCTGTCGCGGCCGACGGCATGCAGGCACTGATCGCATTCAACGCACTCGCCTCCGAACTCGAGGCCGGCGACGCATCGACGAGCACTCCACGCCAACGCATGACAATCGGTCTTTACTTCTATACTGAAGAAAGTGCGCCGCCGCCCGAGGCGTCCGACTCCGGGAAGACAGAATCGTGACTCCTCTTGTGCGTTTTGCCCGAAAACTTCTCGCGACGCTCGTACTATCGGCCTGTGCCGCGACCGGCGCACAAGCAGCCACCCAGGCCTGTGTCTACCCGGGCGGCATCGGCGGCAGCGGCGCGCCCGCGCGCGAAGGCGGAATTGGTGGAACCGGCGCACCGTCCGCCGCGAACGACGGGGGATTCGGCGGGACCGGAGCACCGGCTGTCGCGAACGAAGGCGGCTTCGGCGGGACCGGAGCGCCGGCTGCCGCGAATGAAGGCGGTTTCGGCGGGACCGGCAATGTCGCGCGCAGCGGCGTCGGCGGCACGGGCGCCCCGGCCAGCGAAGGCGGCTTCGGCGGCACCGGGATCGTCGGTACGATCACGGGCTTCGCGTCGATCTGCGTGAATGGCGTCGAAGTGCATTACGAAGCCGCCGTGCCGGTGACGGAAAACGGCATCGGCAGCGCAACGGCGCGACTTGCGGTCGGCCAGGTCGTCGCAGTCGAGGCCGGCGTGTCCAGCCGCGGGCTCGAGGCGCGCAACATCACCATCCTCAATGCTTACGAGGGACCGCTCACCGCACTGCCGGATGCGTCGTCGCCGCTGCGCGTGATGGGTCAGGCGGTACGCATCGCACCGGATGCCAAGGTCGATCCGGGCCTGCGGCTCGGCGAACCGGTGCGGGTCAGCGGCCTGCGCGCCGCGGACGGCACGGTCGTGGCAACGCGCATCGAACGGGCGCCGCAACTGCGTGAAGCGAGCGCGATCGGCGCAATCGAACGCACCAATTCGCTGCAGGGCCTGCCACTCGCGGGCCAGCCCCCCGCCGAAGGCCGCGAACTGCTGGTGCGCGGAACCTGGACGGGGAATGCCCTGCAGGTGACGCAGGCGCGGAAGGACCCCCTCATCCCGTTCGCGGGCCGCGTACGCAATGCGATCGTCGAGGGCCTGGTGCTTGATCATCTGGATAACCGCGTTATGATAGGCGCGTTCTCGGTGGAACTCGGCCAAGCCACGACCTTTGCGGGCGGGGATGCGGGGACGCTTACCACCGACCGGCGCGTCCGGGTTCATGGCATATTCAGCGACGCGCGGGAAGTGAAGGCAATGCGGATCGAATTCGTGCGCGAGGGGGCCTCGGAGCGGAGCGGACGACGCGGCGAGGTCGGCACGAAATCGGGTTCCGGCAAGGGCGATGACGACAGCGCGGACGATCGCGATCGATCCGGCAAGGGGCGCTCGGGCGATGACGGGCGCACGGAAACGGAAAACGAGGGCAGTCGCGATCGCATCGAGAAGGGGATGTCCACGTCGGGTGAACGCGAGCGCGTGGATAAGGGGACTGCAGACGATCGCAGCGGGCGCCGTGAGCGCGACGAAACGCTGGACAGAAGCGGGCGTCCCGAGCGGATCGAACGCCCGGAACGGGTAGAAAAACCGGAACGGGTGGAAAGGCCGGAGAGAATCGAGAGACCGGAAAGAATTGAGCGGCCGGAAGGGGTCGACAGACCCGAGGGGGTCGACCGCAGCGGCCGGAACTGATCTTGGGCATCCAACACGAGCAGTCTGACAGGGAGGAACACATGAAGCATACCCGTACCATCGTTGCAAGCATCCTGGCGGCAATGGCGCTCCCCGCCGCCGCCGGCAATCTGACCCTGACCACCGGTCTGGATTACTCCAGCGGCGAGTACGGCACGGACACCACCAGCGAGACGTGGTACGTGCCGATCGCGGCGAAATACGAAACCGGCCCGATCACGCTGAAGCTGACCGTGCCCTACCTGAGCGTCAAGGACGCGGTCGTCACCCAGGATGGCGACCCGATCCAGGGGACCAACTGTGCCGGCACCAAGACCGGGGTGGGCGACATCACCGCGAGCGCGGGCTACAACCTGCTCGATGGCAGCAGCGGCGGACTGCTGCTCGACGCCGTTGCCAAGGTGAAGGCACCGACGGCGGAAAACGACTGCCTGGGCAGCGAGAAGACCGACTACGCGCTGCAGGTCGATCTGGCCAAGGCCTTCGGTGCCGTGACCACGTTCGGCACCCTGGGATGGAAGGACATGGGTGACAAGGAGCTGCGCAACCCGTTCTATGCGTCCGTCGGCGTCGCCACCAAGGTCGCGCCCGAGACCACCGTGGGTGTTGCCTATGACTGGCGCGGGAAGCTGCGCTCGACCAGCGACCCCGTCAGCGAAGCATCGCTGTTCGTGAGCCAGAAGCTCAGCGCGCAATGGAAGCTGCAGGTCTATGGCGTGAAAGGCTTTTCGGACAACAGCCCGGACTGGGGCGGTGGCATGATGGTGAGCTACACCTACTAAACGCAGACGCACCCGCACCGACCGACGGGGCCGGGGCAGTGGAAGGGGAATTCCCCTCCACGGCCCCGGCCCCGTTTCCATTGATCGTGACGATTTTCATTCCGATTCCCGAAATTGATTCAAATCATGGAGCGCCAACCTCCCGCTGCAGAGAATGCCTGCAACCTTCGGGTTATTTCTCAATCACTCGGGCGTATGACAAAACAATGAGGGACAAACCATGAGCGGTACCTTTACAAAGGCGATGGCTCGCAACATCTTTTACGGCGGGGCGGTGTTCTTCTTCCTGCTCCTGGTGGCGTTGTCTTTCGACACCATGAGCGGCCTGCCGAAATCCGACAACCGTGCGAACCTGACGGAGTCGGTCCTGCGTGGCAAGCACATCTGGGAAACGCGCAACTGTATCGGTTGCCACACGCTGCTGGGCGAAGGCGCGTACTTCGCACCGGAGCTGGGCAACGTCTATCCGCGTCGCGGCGGCGAGTTCATCAAGGCGTGGATCAAGTCGCAGCCGACCGGCACGCCGGGACGCCGTCAGATGCCGCAGTTCAATTTCACCGAGCAGGAACTCGACGACATCGTCGCCTTCCTGAAGTACACCTCGGAAATCAACACCCAGAAATGGCCCCCCAACATCGAAGGCTAAGCGCATCGGATCGACAACTTCAAGGGAATTCATAACCATGAAATATTCATCGCAATCGGTCGCGATGCCGTACTTCATAGCGGCCATCGGTCTCTTCGTGGGACAGATCATCTTCGGTCTCGCCATGGGTCTGCAGTACGTCGTCGGCGATTTCCTCTTCCCGGAGATCCCGTTCAACGTGGCGCGGATGGTGCACACCAACCTGCTCATCGTGTGGCTGCTGTTCGGCTTCATGGGTGCCACCTACTTCCTCGTTCCCGAGGAGGCGGAAACCGAGCTGTATAGTCCGAAACTCGCCCTGGCGATGTTCTGGATCTTCCTGGTCGCCGGTGCGGCGACGATTCTCGGCTACCTGCTGGTGCCGTATTCGACCCTCGCCGAGATGACGGGCAACAACATCCTCGCGACGATGGGACGGGAGTTCCTGGAGCAGCCGCTGCTGACCAAGATCGGCATCGTGATCGTGGCGCTGGCCTTCCTGTTCAACATCACGATGACGCTGCTGAAGGGCCGCAAGACCGTCATCAGCATCGTGCTGCTGATGGGCCTGTGGGGTCTGGCGATCTTCTTCCTGTTCTCGTTCTACAACCCGGGCAACCTGGTGAAGGACAAGTTCTACTGGTGGTGGGTTGTGCACCTGTGGGTGGAAGGCGTGTGGGAACTGATCATGGCCGCCATCCTCGCCTTCGTGCTGATCAAGGTGACCGGCGTCGACCGTGAAGTGATCGAGAAGTGGCTGTACGTGATCATCACCCTGGCGCTCGTCACCGGCCTGATCGGTACCGGCCACCACTACTTCTGGATCGGCACGCCGGGTTACTGGCAGTGGCTGGGTTCGGTGTTCTCGGCCCTTGAACCGATCCCGTTCTTCGCGATGACCGTCTTCGCCTTCAACATGGTGAACCGCCGCCGCCGCGAGCATCCGAACAAGGCTGCCGTGCTGTGGGCGCTGGGCACCGGCGTGATGGCCTTCCTCGGCGCGGGCGTGTGGGGCTTCCTGCACACCCTGGCTCCGGTGAACTACTACACGCACGGTTCGCAGATCACCGCGGCGCATGGTCACATGGCCTTCTACGGTGCTTACGTGCTGGTGGTGCTGACGATGATCAGCTACGCGATGCCGCTGCTGCGCGGCCGTGCCGCCAACGACGAGCGCGCGCAGGTCTGCGAAATGTGGGGCTTCTGGCTGATGACGATCTCGATGGTCTTCATCACCCTGTTCCTCACCGCGGCCGGCATCCTGCAAGTGTGGCTGCAGCGCGTATCCGACACCCCGATGCCCTTCATGGCGGTGCAGGACCAGGTCTCGCTGTTCTACTGGATGCGCCTGTGGGCGGGTGTGGTGTTCGCCGCGGGTCTCGTCACCTACCTTGCGAGCTTCTTCGTCAAGGGCGAGAGCAAACCCCTGATTCACGCCTGATCGGCGTGCAGCTTCCGGCCCTCCGCGGGGCCGTGAGCAGTTCGGGGCGGCTTCGGCCGCCCCTTTTTATTTGTCGGAAACATGGGGAAATTTCCCCACCCCTTTACTTCCCGCAGTCCATGAGTTAACCAGAATCAAGGTCAGGCCCGCTCACGCTTCGTAGACTGGGAGCCATGAATACATGTGCCCCAACACTCGTGTCATGAATACATTTGCCCAAACACTCGTGAGCCCGCCTTCCCTTCCGGCCGTTGCATCGGACGCCGCTCCCCGGCGCCTGCCCGGCGACCTGGCGATCTGGTTCTTCATCCTCGCCGAACTGCTGGCCTTCGGCGCCTTCTTCATCGCCTATGCGTTCGCGCGTGCGAACAGCGTCGAGCTGTTCAACGCGCAGCAACTCGCGCTCGATCGCAACGCGGGCGCGATCAACACGATCCTGCTGCTGACGTCGAGCTACTTCGTCGTGCGCGCCGTGCAGGCTGCGGAAGCCGGCCAGAGCCGTCGTGCGGCGTCGTGGATCGCCGGCGGATTCGCGTGCGGCATGGGCTTCGTCGTCGTGAAACTGTTCGAATACGTGGCGAAGTTCGCAGCCGGCGTGAGCCTATCGTCGAGCACCTTCCACATGTTCTACCTGGTGCTCACCTTCTTCCACTTCATGCACGTGATCCTGGGCCTCGTGATCCTCGGCGCGCTGTGGAACGGTGCGCGCAAGGGCCGCTACGCCCCGGGCAACATGAACGGGATCGAGACCGGCGCCGCCTACTGGCACATGGTGGATCTGGTGTGGCTGATTCTGTTCCCGCTGGTTTATGTGATGCGCTGAGAGGTACGAGACGATGCACAACCAAAGAACTTCCGCCCGGGCGCTTGCGGTGCACCATTCCGATCACGGCACGCCGCGGCGCGCGACGATGATATGGGTGATCCTGATCGCCGCGACCATCGTGACCTGGACCGTCGGCGAAACCGGCGGATCGGGCCCTGCCATCGTCGGCCTGCTGTTCAGCATCGCCTTCGGCAAGGGCGCCATGATCATCCTGGACTACATGGCCCTTCGTCGCGCCCCGCTGATGTGGCCGGTGCTCGCGCTCGGCTGGATGACGCTCGTGTGCTCCCTGATCGGCATTGCCTACTGGAAAGGACTCGGCGCATGAAGCTCGACACGCCCCACCTCGATATCCCCTTCTATCAGTCCGCCGGCGACGAGATCGACGTCTTCGAGCATGCGTGGAAGAACCGCCTGCCGCTGCTGATCAAGGGCCCGACCGGCTGCGGCAAGACGCGCTTCGTCGCGCACATGGCCGCCCGCCTCGGCCTGCCGCTGTACACGGTGGCGTGCCACGACGACCTGACCGCCGCGGACCTCGTCGGCCGCCACCTGATCGGCGACGGCCAGACGGTGTGGTGCGACGGCCCGCTGACGCGCGCCGTGCGCGAGGGCGGCATCTGCTATCTCGACGAGGTCGTCGAGGCGCGCAAGGACACGACCGTCGTGCTGCACCCGCTCGCCGACGACCGCCGCATCCTGCCGATCGACCGCACCGGCGAACTGCTCACCGCACCGCCTTCGTTCATGCTGGTGGTGTCGTACAACCCGGGTTACCAGAACCTGCTGAAGGGCATGAAGCCGTCGACGCGCCAGCGCTTCGTGAGCCTGCGCTTCGACTTTCCCGCGGCCGAGCGCGAGGAGGCGATCCTCGTCGGCGAATCGGGATGCGCGGCGGATCTGGCGAAGCGCCTGGTGTCGATCGCGCATGCGCTGCGCACCCTGAAGGATCAGGACCTGGAGGAGGCTGCGAGTACGCGCCTGCTGGTGTATGCGGCGCTGCTGGTGCGCGACGGCATGGACCCGGTGACCGCATGTCGTGCGGCGATCGTCGAAAGTCTGACGGACGACCCGGAAGTGTCCGACGCGCTGATGGAAGTGGTTTCGGCAACTTTCGGGCGCTGACGCGTCCGGATCGAAGCGGCCTGCGGCCATGCCCGACCAGGAAGCCGATCTCCTCAGGGAACAGATGCCCGGTCCGCGCCTGGCGATCCTTGCGGAGTCGCTGTTCCTCGCGAACCTGCTGGTCGCACCGGGCCTGGCCTTCGTCGTGCTCGTGATCCTGTGGCGCAAGCATCGCGAATCCGCCCCGCTGGTGGTGCGCAATCACCTGCAGCAGACGGTCGTCGCAAGCCTCTACGGCGGCGCGATGCTGCTCGGTGTCAGCATCGCGATCTTCCTGCTGGGCGGCTTCGACGATCCGTGGTCGTGGGTGCTGGGCATCCTCTATTTCGTTTCCTTCCACGCCACGCTGGTGATCTTCGGGGTTATCGGACTGAATCACGCAATGCTCGGCCAGAGCTGGCAGTACCCCTTCATCGGCCCGGATCTGTTCGAGTAAGACCATGAATGCCCCCCTCACCTCCCTGCTTTCGGCGACGCCCGGCGTCGAGGAGAAGCCCGCCCGCCGCGTGATTCCGATCGCCGCGGCGAAACCGATGGGGCACAACCGCACGCAGAAGAAGCGCATCGCGTTCCAGATCGCCTTCTTCACGCTGTTCATCCTTGCGCCGGTGTTCAACATCTTCCGCTACGACCTCGACGCGGGCCACGCCTGGCTGCTGGGGATGGAGTGGCGGCTGGGGATGGACGACTTCCTCGCCGGGCGCATCGGCGCGCTCGAGGCGGGGGCCAACGTGATGTTCCGGCTGTTCGTGCCGATCTTCGTCGGAGCGGGCGTCTTCCTGTGGGTGGCGTGGAAGTGGGGGCGTCTGTACTGCGGCTGGCTGTGCCCGCATTTCTCGGTCGTCGAGACGATCAACAAGCTGATGCAGAAGGCCTCCGGCAAGCCCAGCGTATGGGTCAAGGAGCCGCTGCCGCCGTGGAAGGCGGACGGCACGCCGTGGCGGGCCGACGCGCGCTGGTGGCTGGTCGTCGTGCCTGCGGCGGTGTTCTTCGCCTTCCTGTGGGCGGTCGTGTTCCTGACCTACCTGCTGCCGCCGGCGGAGATCTACGGCAACATCTTCAGCGCGGCGCTCACGCGCAACCAGACGATCTTCCTCACGGCCGGCACCGCGGTGCTGTCGATCGAATTCCTGTTCGCGCGGCACCTCTTCTGCCGCTATGCCTGCGCGGTCGGGCTGTTCCAGAGCCTCGCATGGATGGGTAACCGTAACGCGATGGTCGTCGGCTTCCAGCGCAAACGCGCGGCCGATTGTGCGAGCTGCCTGCCCGACCGCCAGTCGGCCTGCGACGCGGTGTGCCCGATGCGGCTCACGCCACGCAACATCAAGCGCCTGATGTTCACCTGCACGCAGTGCGCGCAGTGCGTCGAGGCGTGCGAACAGAGCCAGCGCGCCAATCCGCAGGGCCCGCTGCTGCAGTGGGTCAGCCACGAGGCCGCGCGCCAGAACGAGGCCGGATTCCGCTCCGCCAAGGAACGCTAGCCAGGACAAGGATATGGAAGAGGCCGTAGGAAAAATCTGGCACCGCCTGATCACCCGCGCCGCCGTCGGCAACCACCCCGACGCGGTCGTGCGGCTGAAGGACATCGAACGCACCGCGGGGGTGTTCTTCCGTGCGCTCGGTGGCGATCCGGGTCTGCGCGTGGCGGCCGCGACCAATGACGAACACGGCGCGCGGCGCGGCCTGCTCGCGCGCATCGCCGGCGCCGGCGAGCGGACCGCGCGGGCGCGCATGGACCCCTCGACGCTGCGGCTGCCGCCCGAGATCGACGCCTTTCCGGAGAAGTCGCTGAACCGGGATCTCTACCTGTGGCTGGCGGCGCTCGCCGCCGCGCACGAAGGTCTCGAAGCCGACGGCGAGGACGAGGCGGACCGCGATTTCCGTCGCAACCAGTTCGCGACCTGCGCCGCGCTGCATACGTGGCCGGGGCTTGCGCCGCGCTACCGGCGGCTGGTCGAGGCTTACCTGCCGAAGCGCCCCAGACCCGAGAAGCTGCCCGCGCAGGAAGCCGAGCGCGAACGCGCGATTCAGCGTGCGCTCGACGCGCCGGGAACCGTGTTCGCGCTTCCCGCCGTGCCGCAAGGCACGCCTTCGGCACACCCCGTGCTGCTGTGGCTGACGGGATCGCTGGCCGCCGCGGGCGGTGTGTCCCGCCGCAGCGGTGCCGACCCGGAGCAGACCGCCGATGGCGGCCCGCCGGCCTTCGAGGAAACCGAGCGCCGCGCCCACCGCGCCGAGCAGGTCGAGATGCCGAAGGAAAAGAACGGCATCATGCTGATGTTCCGCGCCGAAAGCCTGCTCGCGATCGCGGAGTTCCTGCGCATCAACCGCCCGACCGACGACGAACCCGACCCGAATGCCGCCGATGCGGCGCGCGACCTCGACCACCTGTCGCTGTCGCAGGACCAGGAGCGCGTCGCCTCCAAGGTGCGCTTCGATCTCGACCTGCCCTCCGCCGCCGAGGACGACGTCGTGCTCGGCCCCGGCATTCCGCTGCCGGAATGGGATTACCGCAAGGGCGTGCTGCTGGAGGACCACGTACGCCTGGCCGAGCTCGCGGCGCGCGACGCCCAGCCCTGCCCGCTCCCCGAACACCTGCGCCGCACGGCAAAGCGCCTGCACCAGCAGTTCGCGGCGCTGCAACCGGGGCGGCGCTGGATCAAGGCGCAGGTGGACGGCTCCGAACTCGATGTCGACGCGGTCGTGCGCGCCCAGACCGACCGCGCCGTCGGCCGCCACCCCTCGGACCAGCTCTGGCTGTCGCTGGAAAAACGCGAACGCGACCTCGCCTGCATGGTGCTCGCCGACCTGTCCCTGTCGACCGACAGCTGGGTATCCAGCGAAGCGCGCGTCATCGACGTGATCCGCGACGCGCTGCTGCTCTTCGGCGAGGCGCTCGGCGCGACGGGCGACCGCTTCGCGCTGGCGGGATTCTCGTCGGTGAAGCGCAGCCAGGTGCGCTTCCACCGCCTGAAGGACTTCGGCGACCGCTTCGACGACCGCATCCGCGGCCGCATCAGCGCGATCAAGCCCGGCTACTACACGCGCCTCGGCGCGGCGATCCGCCGCTCGAGCCAGATCCTCGCCGCCGAGCCGGCCGCACGCCGTATCCTGCTGATCCTGTCGGACGGCAAGCCCAACGACCTGGATCTCTACGAAGGCCGATACGGCATCGAGGACACGCGCGTCGCCGTCTCCGAGGCGCGCAAGCTGGGCCTCGTGCCCTTCTGCGTGACGATCGACCGCGAGGGCGCGGGCTACCTTCCGCACCTCTTCGGGCCGGCCGGCTACGCGGTGATCCGCAAGCCGGAAGAGCTGCCCGCACGCCTGCCGATGTTCTACGCCCAACTGACGCGGTGACGCCATGCCACTGAGCCAATGCACGCATCCCCCTTCTGCCGCGCCAGCGACGACGCAGCCGGATACCGAGCATCTGTGCCGCCTGCTCGCCCACGTCCCGCTTCTCGAAGGGCTCAACCCCGATGAGCTCGCCCGTTTCGCGCGCGGCGTGCGCGAACAGAACGTCGAGAAGGGCACCGTGCTGTTCCACCGCGGCGACCCCTGCCACGGCTTCCATCTCGTGCTCTGCGGCCAGATCAAGCTCGCCTTCACCTCTGCCGAAGGCCAGGAGAAGGTCATCGAGATCATGCGCCCGGGCCAGAGTTTCGGCGAGGCGGTCATGTTCATGGAAAAGCCGTACTTCGTGATGGCGCAGGCCCTCACGGACAGCCGGCTGCTGCACATCGCCAAGAACGTCGTGTTCGAGGAGATGGACCGCGACCCGACGTTCTGCCGCCGCATCATCGCCGGCCTGTCGGCGCGCCTGCATCACCTCATCGCCGACGTCGAAACCTACTCGCTGCTGTCGGGGCGCGAACGCATCGTCGGCTACCTGCTGCGCGAGGAGGAAAGCAGCGGCGAGCCGGGGCTGTGCGGGCGCGTGTCGATCCGCCTGCCCACCAGCAAGGGCACCATCGCATCGCGCCTCAACCTCACCCAGGAACACTTCTCCCGCATCCTGCACGAGCTCGCCGAGGCGGGCCTGATCGTCGTCGAAGGGCGCACGATTCATATCCCCGACGTCGAGCGGCTGCGCACCACGAGCGCCCGCTACTGACGCGCCGTTAGCGTCGCGCGACGAGCCGCCGGTTCGTGCCGAAAGTACTGGCGGCGCCGCGGACCGTAACTGATAATTGGCTTCCGTTCAACGCACGCGCATACCATGACGGTCACGGACAGCTGGCAGGAATTCGCCGCATCGGCCGCGAGGCAGGCCGGCAACCTGCACGTGGCATCGGTCAGCGACAAGGTGCGCGAACTGCACCGGCGCATCCACGAGCGCTACCCGTCGATCGTCCGCATCGCCGTCGCGCTCCACGACCCGGAGATGCGACGCCTCAAGACCTTCGTCGCCAGCAACGACCCCGGCATCGCCCCCCTCAACGGATACGAGTGCGCGCTCGACAGCGTCCCGTCGCTCCTCGCGATCGCCGAAAGCGGGCAGGCACGCGTGCTGAACGATCTCAGCAAGCTGCCGGCCTCGGATTCGACCCACTCGCGCTGGCTGCACCGTCAGGGCTTCCTGTCCAGCCTCACGCTGCCGATCCGGCAGGACAACCTGCTGCTCGGTTTCCTGTTCTTCGATGCGCACGAACGTGACGTCTTCACCGAGACGGTGGTGGCTGATCTCCTGCTCTACGGCCATCTCATCGGCATGATCGTCACGCAGGAACTCGCCACCGTGAAGATGCTCGTCGGCGGGCTGCGGCTCGCGAGCCAGTTCGCGCACGTGCGCGACCTCGAGACCGGCGCTCATCTGGACCGCATGGCACGCTATGCACGCATCATCGCGCGCGAGATCGGCCCTTCGCACGGCAAGACCGACGACTACGCCGAAAACGTCTTCCTGTTTTCCGCCCTCCACGACATCGGCAAGATCGGCGTACCCGACCGTATCCTGCTGAAACCGGGCAAGCTCGACGACATCGAGCGCGCGGAGATGCGCCAGCACGTCATCGTCGGCCAGCAGATGGCCGACCGGATCATCAACGACTTCGGCCTCGCGTCCCTGTCGAACATCGACATGCTGCGCAACATCGTCATCGCCCACCACGAACGCATGGACGGCAGCGGCTATCCGCACGGCCTGCATGGCGATGCCATCCCGCTTGAAGCGCGCATCGTCGCCACTGCCGACGTTTTCGACGCCCTCGCCTGCGCGCGCAGCTACAAGCCCGCGTGGACGCTCGACAACGCATTCCAGGAAGTCACGCGAATGTCCGGCACCCAGCTCTACGCCCCGACCGTACAGGCCCTGCTGGATTGCCGCACCGAAGTCGAAGCAGTCTATCAGCGCTTTCAGGACGCCGGCGTTAAGCTATAATGCCGCCCGCGCCGGCATAGCTCAGTTGGTAGAGCAACCGCCTTGTAAGCGGTAGGTCATCTGTTCGAGTCAGATTGTCGGCACCAGTGAAATCAGTGCGTTAGCCCGGTCAGCCTGATCGGGCTTTTTGCTTTACGGGGTCACGCGGCCTACGAATGCATCGGTTGCACTCCACGATCTCGACGTTCGCAGGGCCGGCCGCGGTCCATTTCCGGAAGTCGACACCGACGAGCCACCGACGCACGGCGCTCGCGATGTGCCCCCCGTTCAAAGCTTGTAGCCGATCTGCCGCAGCAGCTTCTTGCGCGCGTCGATCTTCTGCTCGTCCTCGATCCCGAGCGGCGGCGAGCCGTCCACGACGCCGACGATGCCGCGCCCCTGCCCCGTTTCCGCCAGCAACACCTCGACCGGATTCGACGTTGCGCAGAAGATGCGGCACACCTCGGGCACCTGCTTGATCGCGTTGAGGACGTTGACCGGATAGAAGCCCTCGCCGAGAAAGACGATGAAGCTGTGACCGGCGCCGATCGCTTGCGCATTCGTCTGGGCCAGCAGGACCATCGCGTGGTCCGTGCCCGACCAGCGGATCAGGCGGTCGCCAGACGCCTCGCAGAACGCGAGCCCGAAGCGGATGCCGGGCACTGCACTCACCAGTGCTTCGTGGATGTCCTCGACCGACTTGATGAAGTGCGTCTGCCCGAGAATGAAGTTGATCGGTTCGGGTTTTTCGATCCTGACTGCAATCAGATTCATGGTGTATCGCCCTCCCCACTGCGGGGCCGCGCCATGGCGTCATGCCGGAACGATATCTGTGCGGGCGGCCGTCACCTTCACCATAGCACCCGGCCGGGCCGGCCAACAGGCGGGCGACGTGTCTTCCCCCGCCCGGCTGGCTCAGCGGCGCGGCGCGCCCCGATTCGACCCACCGGTGCCGGCCTGCAGGTGGTGGCCGAGCATCGCCGAGACGCCCTGCAGCGCCGGATACGGCGCGGTGATCAGGTAGGTCGGGATGCACGCCAGGTAATCCGCGAAGCGCCCCTTGGCCTCGAAGCGCGCCCGGAAGGGCGAGCGCAGGAAGAGCTCTCCCAGGCGCGGCACAACGCCGCCACCGATGTATATGCCGCCGACCGCGCCGAGGGTCAGGGCCAGGTTCGACGCGACCGTGCCGAGCATCGCGCAGAAGCAATCGACCACTTCCGCGCACAAGGGATCGCCCGCGAGCGCGCGCGTGACGATGTCGGCCGCACCCGGCGCCGGCACGGCCGCGACGCCGTTGCGCTCGGCGAGCGCGCGGTGGATCAGCTCCAGGCCGGGTCCCGAAACGAAGCGTTCCGATGACACGTGCGGCATGTCTCGCCATGCGTACCGCAGGATGAAGAGTTCACGCTCGTCCGCGGGCGCGAACGTGGTGTGACCGCCTTCGCTGCCGAGGGTGATCCAGCGGTCCTCGGCGGGAATCAGGCCGGATACGCCGAGGCCGGTGCCCGGGCCGATCACGCCGATCACGCCATCCGGAGCAGCCTCGCCGCCGCCCACCTGCACGCGGTCGCCCTCCGCCAGCCACGGCAGCGCCGTCGCCAGCACGGCGAGGTCGTTCACGACGAGCAGCGTGTCGAAGCCCAAGTCCCGGCGAGCCTGCTCGATGGAGAACTGCCAGTCGCGGTTCGTCATCTTGACGTGGTCGCCCCCGATCGGGTTCGCAATCGCGATCGCCGCGTGCCGCGGGCTCGCACCACCTTGTTGCCGCAGGTAGGCCCGGACGACGTCGATGATGCCCGCGTAATCGCCGCAGTGCAGCACTTCGATCGCTTCGACGCGGCCGGGAGCGCGCTCCAGGGCGAAACGCGCATTGGTCGCGCCGATGTCCGCGAGCAGGCGCGGCCCGTCGCCGAATTCCGGCGCGGACTCGCGATTCAGCCCTGCTTGCGCTTCGATCGGCATGTCGACTCCGGTGCCCGCCCCTGCCGCTATTCGCCCAGTTCCGGCCGGTCGCGGAAGAACGCCAGCGCCTCGGGGTTCGCGAGCGCCTCCTGGTTCTTCACCGGCCGCCCATGCACGACGTTGCGCACGGCGAGTTCGACGATCTTGCCGCTCTTGGTGCGCGGAATGTCGGTGACCTGCAGCACTTTCGCCGGAACGTGGCGCGGCGTGGTGTTGTCGCGGATGGTCTGTTTGATGCGCGCGACGAGCGCATCGTCGAGCGCGAGCCCTTCGCGCAGCTTCACGAACAGCACGACGCGCACGTCGTTCGGGTTCTGCGGCGGCCAGTCCTGGCCGATCACGAGCGATTCGACGACTTCCGGCAGTTTCTCGACCTGGCGGTAGATTTCCGCGGTGCCGATGCGCACGCCACCGGGGTTCAGCGTCGCGTCGGAGCGGCCGTGGATGACGAGACCACCGTGCCCGGTGATCTCGCAGAAGTCGCCGTGACACCAGACGTTCGGGAAACGGTCGAAGTAGGCCGCGTGGTACTTCGCGCCGTCGTCGTCGCCCCAGAAGCCGACCGGCATCACCGGGAAAGGCTTGGTGCACACGAGTTCGCCCTTGTCACCACGCAGCGGCCGGCCGTCGTCGTCCCACACGTCGACCGCCATGCCCAGCCCGCGGCTCTGGATTTCGCCGCGCCACACCGGCAGCACCGGCGAGCCGAGGACGAAGCACGAGATGATGTCGGTGCCGCCCGAGATCGACGACAGCTGCAGATCGGCCTTGATGTCGCGATAGACGTAGTCGAAACTTTCCGGCACGAGCGGGCTGCCGGTGCTCATCATCGCGCGCACGGAGGCGAGGCTGTGCGTTGCGCGCGGCTTCAGGCCGAACTTCGCGGCGGCGTCGATGAACTTCGCCGAGGTGCCGAAGTGCGTCATGTGCTCGGCATCGGCGTAGTCGAACAGGATCCCGTTGTCGGACGCGAAGGGGGAGCCGTCGTACAGCAACAGCGTCGCGCCCGCGGCGAGGCCCGAGACGAGCCAGTTCCACATCATCCAGCCACAGGTCGTGAAATAGAACAGGCGGTCGCCCGGCTTCACGTCGGCGTGCAGGCGATGTTCCTTCAGGTGCTGCAGCAGCGCGCCGCCCGCGCAATGCACGATGCACTTCGGCACGCCGGTCGTGCCCGACGAGTACATGATGTAGAGCGGGTGGTCGAAGGGCAGCGGCTCGAAGGCGATGTCGTCGACGAAATGGTAGGGGGCGATGAAGCGCTCCCACATCACCGCGTGGGGGACATCCTTCAGCTCGTGTTCGGCATGCACGTAGGGCACGACGACGACGCGCTTCAGCGAGGGCAGCTGGCGCACGATGTCACCCAGCTTGCCGAGCACGTCGATGGTCTTGCCGCCGTAGGAGTAGCCGTCGCAGGCGACGAGCACCTTCGGCGCGGTCTGGCCGAAGCGGTCGAGCACGCCCTGCACGCCGAAGTCCGGCGACGCCGAGGTGAAGATCGCGCCGATGCTCGCCGCGGCCAGCATCGCGATCACCGTCTCGGGCATGTTCGGCATGTAGGCCGCGACGCGGTCGCCCGGCTGCACGCCCTGCTCGCGCAGCGCGGCGGTGAAGTGCGCGACGGCGCGGTACAGCTCGCCGTGCGTCATGCGGTTCTGCACGCGGTCCTCGCCCCAGAAGACGAGCGCGTCCCTGGCGTCGCGCGAGCGCAGCAGGTTCTGCGCGAAGTTCAGGCGCGCATCGGGAAACCACTTCGCGCCGGGCATCTTGCCGCCGTCGACGAGCACGCACTCGCCGCGCTGGCCGATCACGCCGCCATCCTCCCACACGCTCACCCAGAACTGCTCGGGCGCGGCGACGGACCAGGCGTACAGCGCGTCGTAGTCGGGCAGCGATACGCCCCAGCGCTTTTCGGCGGCCAGGCGGAAGGCGGTGACGTTCGCGGCGGCGATGCGGTCCGCGGAGGGCGTCCAGAGCGGTGCGACGGTGTTGTCGGTCATGTCAGGCTCCATCGTGTCTCGTTGACGAACCAGCTTGTCGTTCCATTCTATCCCCTCGGCATCACGCATGGCAGCGCCTTGCCGTGCTCGCCCGGGTTAGTGGGCGACGGGCGTCGCGACGGTATTTTCGATCCGGCCGAAGATGTTCTTGCCGTGGGCATCGAACATCTCGATGCGCACGGTGTCGCCGTCGCGCATGAATGGCGTCGCGGGCTTGCCCTGCTCGATCGTTTCCCAGGTGCGCACTTCGGCGAGGCAGCAGTAGCCGACGCCGCCGTGCTCGATCGACGAGCCCCACAGATCGCCCGCCTTGTTCGACACGGTGCCGGAGCCGATGATGGAGCCGGCTTCAAGCTCGCGCGTCCTGGCGACGTGGGCGACCAGCTGGCCGAAGTTGAACGTCATGTCGATGCCGGCGTTGGGCTTGCCGAACAGCTTGTCGTTGAGATGCACGACGAGCGGCAGATGCACCTTCGCGTCGCGCCACGCGTCGCCGAGTTCGTCCGGCGTGACCGCGACCGGCGAGAACGCGGAAGCGGGCTTCGACTGGAAGAAGCCGAAGCCCTTGGCGAGTTCGTTCGGGATCAGGCCGCGCAGGCTGACGTCGTTCACCAGCATCACGAGGCGGATCGCCTTCGCGGCCTCTTCGGGCGTCGCACCCATGGGCACGTCGCCGGTCACGACGGTGACTTCGGCCTCGAAGTCGATGCCCCAGCTCTCGTCCGCGACGACCTTGTCGCGCGGGCCGATGAAGCTGTCCGAGCCGCCCTGGTACATCAGCGGGTCGGTGTAGAAGCTCTCCGGCACTTCCGAGTTGCGCGCCTTGCGCACGAGCTCGACGTGGTTGAGGTAGGCCGAGCCGTCCGCCCATTGGTAGGCGCGCGGCAGCGGCGAGTGGCAGACGGCTTCGGCGAACGGCTGCGAATCGACCGCGCCACTGTTGAGCGCTTCATACACCTGGCGCAGTTGCGTTTCGCAGTCGCCCCAGTTGTCCAGTGCGGCCTGCAGCGTGCGGGCGATCGCGGGGACGGCGCGGCAGCGGGCGAGGTCGCGGCTGACGACGACGAGCGTGCCGTCGCGGCCGCCTTGCTTGAGGGTCGCGAGTTTCACTTGAACATCTCCTTGTAGCTGCCGTCGTGCATCCACGCCGCGTGCTTCGGCGCCTTCTTGGTCTGCGCCCACTCTTCGAGCATGTCCCACTTCACCTTGTCGAGCGCTTCGAGCATCTTCGGCGACGCGGTGTTCGCGGCGAGTTCCAGGCGGTGGCCGTTCGGGTCGAAGAAGTAGATCGACTGGAAGAGCGCGTGGTCGGTCGGCCCGATCACGTCGATGCCTTCGGACTCCAGCCGCGCCTTCGTCGCCATCAGCACGTCCAGCGACTCGACCTGCAGCGCGAGGTGCTGCGTCCAGGCCGGCGTGTTGGGATCGCGGCCCATCGTCGGGCGGGTGGGCAGCTCGAAGAAGGCGAGCACGTTGCCCATGCCGGCGTCGAGGAAGATGTGCATGTAGGGATCGGCTTCGCCGGTCGAGGGCACGGCGTCCTCGGCGATCGACAGGATCAGCTTCATGCCGAGGTGCTTTTCGTACCAGTGCGCGGTGGCGAATGCGTCGTGGCAGCGATAGGCCACGTGGTGGATCTTCTGGATCAGTGAGCTCATGTCTGTCTCCGTATCGTTGTCAGACGCCTTCGCGCGCGATGTGCATCGCCTCGCGCAGCACCGAGAGGTCGCCGATGTGGTTCGCGAGCAGCAGGATCAGGCGGGCGTTCACCATCGCGCTCTGCTCGTCGGTGAGCTCGCGGTGCGTTTCGATCAGTGCCTCGTAGAAATCGTCGCCGGACGAGAAGGCGCGGAAGTGGCGCTTGCCGGGTTCGTGCAGGTTCGGTTGCGTGTTGAGGGCCATGGCAGCGGTCTCCATCAGGCGTTGCAGGTCGCGCGGGCCACGGCGACACGCACCTGGGCGACATCCAGCGTGCGCCAGCGGGCGGCGACGTGCTGGTCGGGGCGGACGAGATAGCTCGTGCCTTCGCGCAGGTCGTAGCGTTCGCGCACGCGGCCCTTCGCGTCGATCAGCGTCGCGAGCCCGGCGGGCGCCGTGCCGCGCTCGGCCACGACGATCGCTTCGACCGCGATCGGGGCGTCGATCAGGCTGCGCAGCGCCCGGGCGGTGGCGGCATCGAGGGCGCTCGCATCCGGGATGTAGTGCAGCAGCTGGAAACGGTTGCCGACCGCGCCGAGCAGCCACTGCGTGCCTTCGGTCGTCTGGATCGGAGCGTCGTCGAGCGGCGCGCCGGGGATCATGTTGCCGGCGAAGACTTCCGAATCGGCCGTGTTGAGGCTCGAATCGGCGAGGAAGCTGGGCACCGACAGGCGCCCCGAGTTCACCAGGGCACGGGCGAAGGCGTGGTTCTCGGCGAGGCCCAGCACGGCATTGCGGAAGGTCTTGCTGACCGCGCTCTTCGGCGTGATGAAGTCGGTCGAGCGCGTCGAGTTCATGATGTTCTCGTCGGCAGCGTAGCAGCGCTCTTCCGAGTAGGTGTCGAGCAGCGTCGCGGGTGCCTTGCCGTCCATCACGAGCTTCAGCTTCCACACGAGGTTGTCCGTGTCCTGGATGCCCGAGTTCGCGCCCCGTGCGCCGAAGGGCGAGACCTGGTGCGCCGAGTCGCCGACGAAGAGCACGCGGCCGTGGTTGAAGCGGTTCATGCGCCGGCACTGGAAAGTGTAGACGCTGACCCATTCCAGTTCGAATTCCCGATCGTCACCCAACATCGACTTGATGCGCGGGATGACGTTCTCGGGCTTCTTCTCTTCCTCCGGATCGACGTTCCAGCCGAGCTGGAAGTCGATGCGGAACACGTTGTCGGCCTGGCGGTGTAGCAGCACCGACTGGTTGCGGTGGAACGGCGGGTCGAACCAGAACCAGCGCTCGGTCGGGAAATCCGCCTTCATCACGACGTCGGCGATCAGGAAGCGGTCCATGAAGATCTTGCCGTCGATGTCGAGGCCCAGCATCGTGCGGATCGGGCTGCGCGCGCCGTCGGCGACGATGAGCCAGTCGGCGTGTAGCGTATAGGCGCCGTCCGCGGTCTCGACGCGCAGCGTTGCGCAGTCATCGCGCTGCGTCACGCCGATCACGGTGTTCCTGAAGCGGATCTCGAGGTTCGGCAGCTGGCGCGCACGCTTGATCAGGTCGTCCTCGAGGTAGTACTGCTGCAGGTTGATCATGCCCGGCCGGTGGTGGTCCGGCTCCGGGCACAGGTTGAAGTTGAACACTTCCTCCTCGCGGAAGAAGGTGCGGCCGACGTTCCACGACACGCCCTTCTGCACCATCTCCTCGGCGCAACCGAGGCGATCCAGCACTTCGAGCGTGCGCTTCGCGTAGCACACGCCGCGCGAGCCGATCGACACCGTGTCGTCGTTGTCGAGCAGGAGCACGCGCTGGCCCTGCCGGGCGAGGTCGATCGCGGCGGCGAGGCCGACCGGGCCGGCGCCGACGATCACCACCGGGTAGTGCCCCTCGCGCCCTTCGGCGATCTCGGGCGGGCGGATGTACTCGAACTTCGGGTATTGGAACGTGCTCAGCACGGTGTCTCCTCCGTTTGTTTTCATGGTTCCGGACCAGCCTCTTGGCGTGCGTCGGCCCGGAGTCCTGCGCCCGCGCGGGGCGTGACTCTGATCGGCTGATTGCTCAGCCAGGAAAATCGGGGGGATCGGAGCCGTCAGGAAGCCGACGGCTCCGGCGACGTCATTCCTGCAGCGAATGCCACATCTGCTGGTCGCGCTCGGCGGTCCAGATACGCGGATCGCGGATGCCGCTCGCCTCGTCGTGCGCACGCGTCACGTCGAAGGGCAGGCAGTGCTCGTAGATGAAGACCTGGCCGAACTTCGGGTCCATGTTCTTGCGGGTGTGCGCCATCGTCGCCTTCAGGTCGAAACCCTGCGCGACCGCTTCCTGCGCGCTGCGGTACAGCGTGGAGACGAAATCGCGCGTGTAGGCGAGGCCGGCATCGACCGCCTCGCGCCCGATCAGCGCGGGGCCGCGCCCCGGGACGAGCGTGTCGAATTTCATCGCGGCGAGGTTGTCGAGGGTCTGCGGCCAATCGGCGAGATAGGCGTCGCCGGTGTAGCAGGCGGCGTCGGCTTCGACGAGGTCGCCGGAGAAGCAGATGTTCTGCGACGGCAGATAGACGATGGTGTCGCCCTTCGTGTGGCCGCGGCCGACCTGCTTGATCTTCACTTCGAGCTTGCCCATCCACAGGGTCATCTCGCCCTCGAAGGTCAGCGTCGGCCAGGTGAGGCCCGGCACGCTCTCGACCGCCTGGAAGAGGCGCGGGAAGCGGCCGATCTCGGAATCCATGTCCTGCTGGCCGCGCTCGACGATCAGGTCGTACGTGTCGCGGCTGGCGATGATCTGCTGCAGGCCCTCGTCCTTGTAGCCCGAGGCGCCGAGCACGCGCACGGCGTGGTAGTGCGTCAGCACGACGTACTTGATCGGCTTGTCGGTGATCTCGCGCACCTTGGCGATCACGCCCTGCGCAGCAACGGGGGTCGCGGTCGCGTCGATGATCATCACGCCGTCGTCGCCGATGATCACGCCGGTATTGGGGTCGCCCTCGGCGGTGTAGGCCCAGGCGTTGTCGGAGAGCTTGTCCCAGCTGATCTTCTTTTCCTCGAGGTCGGCCTGCGAGGCGAATTTTTTGGTGGTCATGATTTCTTGGTCTCTGTTGGTGGGGTGGACGATTCGAATCCTAGACAGCAATTCGTCTATCGTCAATCATTTTGCTATTGCTGAATTTCAGAAACCAAAAACCCAGGCCGTCGTCCGCAGCATCAGTCCCGCGCAGGAATGAAAAACGCCCCGCCTGGACCAGCCAGCCGGGGCGCAGGCGGCAGCTTCCGGGAGGAGGCGGAAAGCTGCCGATAACGGTCGTCAGGGAGAACGATCAGGCCGCGACCGTCTCCAGCGTCGGATAGTCGGTGTAGCCTTCCGGTCCGGGCGCGTAGAAGGTCTTCGGGTTCGGCGCGTTGAGCACGGTGTCGTGCTTGAGGCGATGCACGAGGTCGGGGTTCGCGATGTACAGGCGACCGAAAGCCACGGCGTCCGCTCTGCCCGACTCGACCGCTTCGATCGCCATCGCGCGGTCGTAGCCGTTGTTCGCGATGTAGGTCCCCTGAAAGGCCTTGCGTGCCCAGGCGAAGTCGAAGCCCGGCACGTCGCGCGCACCGCCCGTCGCGCCTTCGACGAAGTGGATGAACGCGATGCCGCGCTTGTTCAGCTCCTCGACGAGGTAGCCGAAGACCGCCTGCGGGTTGCTGTCCGACAGGTCGTTCGCGGGCGTGACCGGCGACAGCCGGATGCCGACACGCCCTGCCCCGATTTCGGCAACCACCGCGTCGATGACTTCGAGCGCAAAGCGCGCGCGATTCTCGACCGAGCCACCGTATTGGTCGGTGCGTTGGTTGGCGCCGTCGCGCAGGAACTGGTCGACCAGATAGCCGTTGGCGCCGTGGATCTCGACGCCGTCGAATCCTGCACGGATCGCGTTCGCGGCGGCGCGCCGGAATTCCTGCACGACGCCCGCGATCTCCTCGACGCTCAGCGCGTGCGGCTCGGGCACGTCCACCTTGCCGTTGCGGGTGTACGCGACAACCTTCGGCCTGACCGCCGAGGGCGCCACCGGCTGGGCCCCGCCGGTCAGGTCCGGATGCGTCACGCGGCCGACATGCCAGATCTGCGCGACGATCTTCGAGCCCGCGGCATGCACGGCCTGGGTGATCGCCTTCCAGCCTTCGACCTGCGCATCGGAATAGATACCCGGCGTCGCCATGTAGCCCTTGCCCACCGGCGAGACCTGCGTGCCTTCGCTGATGATCAGGCCCGCGTTGCTGCGCTGGCGGTAGTACTCGATGTTCATCGCGCTGCCGGGAACGTCGCCGGCCGCCTCGTCGGCGCGGCTGCGCGTCAGGGGCGCCATCACGACGCGGTTGGCGACTTCGATGTCGCCGATGCGGGCGGGCTGGAAAAGCTTGCGGGTGTCGGTCATGGGTCGGTTTCCTTCGTGGATTGCAGTCACGATCAGTCGCCCGATCGCTTTGCGGCGATTATCTTCATGCGCGGCCCCGTAGAGTAGCCCGACGCAGTGATAACATCTATTCCCCACAGGAATGATCGGGAGCCGCGATGGACCGCATGCGCCTGATGGAAACCTTCGTCCGCGTCGTCGAAACGGGAAATTTCTCCGCCGTCGCGCGCGAGGCACGCACCACGCAGTCCGCCATCAGCAAGCAGGTGCAGGCGCTCGAGAAGCTCGTGGGCGCCCCGCTCCTGCTGCGTTCCTCGCGCAGCCACGCGCTCACCGAAGCCGGCCAGCTCTACTACGAACGCTGCCGGCAGGTCCTCGATACGCTGGAGGAAGCGCATATCGAGGTGCATCGCGCCGAACGCGAGATCTCCGGCCTGCTGCGCGTCGCCGCCCCGGTCGCCTTCGGGCGCCTGCACATCGTGCCGCGCCTGCCCGCCTTCTACGCCCGCTTCCCCAACCTCAAGGTCAATCTGCAGCTCGACGACGGCTTCACCGACCTCGTCACCGCCGGCATCGATGTCGCCTTTCGCGTCGGCGAACTCAAGGACAGCGGCCTGATCGCCCGCCGCATCAGCACCGCCCACCGCGCCACCCTCGCCGCGCCGTCCTACATCGAGCTGCACGGCGAACCGCAGCACCCGAACGAGCTCATCCGCCACAACTGCCTGCTCTACACCGGCCTCGCGACGCTCGACGAATGGAGCTATCTCGACGCCGAGGGCCGTCCATACAGCGTCCGCGTCGACGGCAACTTCCAGTCCAACAGCTCCGAGGCCATCCGCCAGGCCGTCTGCGAAGGGCTCGGCATCAGCTATTCCCCCCTCTGGACCTTCGGCGACGACCTGCGCGCCGGCCGCGTCAAGGCCATCCTCACGCGCTACCGCCCGCCGCCGTTGCCGCTCAACGTCGTCTTCCAGCCATCGCGCCGCCCCTCGCTTAAGGTGAAGAGCTTCGTGAACTACTTTTCGGAGGCGTTCAGCAACGATCCGGATATCGCGCAGATGCTCCCGACGGACGCGGGGTGAGGATCGTCATCCCGGGTTTTTCGGGCTGCTGGTTGCCGTCAGCTATGGTACGGAAAGGTTCGGGGATATCCTTCTTCCCGAAAGGACGGTTCGGGCCGGTCGATGGCCGTCGGGTCTTGAAGAACCGGACAGCTCGGTGAAGGACATGAAAACGATGACATCCCGGTTTGCGCGCTGCCTTGCCGTCGCCGGCGCTGCGCTTGTCCTCGCGGCGGCACCGGCGACCCGGGCCGCGGACGGCCACGAGGGCCTCCTGTTGCTGGCACACGGGGCCCATGCGGATTCCGGACAAGGGCATCATTCCGCCGCCAGCCCGTGGAATGCCAATGTCGAACAGATGGCGCGCAGCCTCGACCAGCAGCGCCCGACGGAAGTCGCCTTCGGCATGGCCGACCCGCAGTCGATCCAGGCCGCGGTGAATCGGCTCGAAGCCCGCGGTGTCCGCGAGATCGCGGTGGTGCCGTTGTTCGTTTCCTCCCACAGCCCCATCATCGGCAACTTCCGCTACATCCTCGGGCTGCAGGCAGAACTGGCGAAGACGACACGCCTGCGTCATCTCGACAGGGTCACGAGTTCGGCGCGCTTCCTGTTCGGCCAGGCGATGGACGCGCACCCCCTGATCAGCGAGGTGCTGCTGGAGCGGGCGCTGGCGCTTGTCCGCGACCCCGCCAGGACCAGCGTCATCCTCATCGCCCACGGGCCCAATGACGAAGGCGAGAACCACCTGTGTCTGCAGGACATGGAAATCCATGCGGGCTTCCTGCAGGAAAAGGGCGGCTTCCGGGCGGTCAGCGTTCTCACGCACCGCAACGACGCTCCCGAGCCGGTGAGGGCCGAAGCCCGCGGGTCCTTGCGACGCCAGGTGGCCGACGCGGCCGCGGCGGGCGACGTCGTCGTGGTCCCGCTGCTGCTGTCGGCGGGCGGCATCGAGGCCGAGGTCGAAAGCGACCTGGAGGGATTGGTGTACCGGTTCGCGCAGCCCTTGATGCCCCATCCGAACATCCAGCGCTGGGTCGAGGCCGAAGCCGACGCACTCCTCGAGCATTCCGCGGCTTCGGCCAACTGAGCGCCGGCCCACCCCATCCCGGCTGCGGGCCGGGATGGGGCCTCCATTTGCGTGAGGGCCGGCTTCAAGCCTTGCCCAATTTCGTACCCAGCAACTCGACGACGCTTTCGTCGATGGCGTGCCCCAGGTCGGGAACGAGGTTCAGCTCGACGCTCGCGCCCATCGACGTGAGGCGGTCCGCGCCCGCGATACTGTAGCGCGGGTCGATCACCGAGTCGTCCGCGCCGTGGATGAAGTGCACGGCGGTGGCAGCGGGACAAACCTTGGGTGGCTGCGCAAAGCGCCCCGCGATGGAGATCACCTCGCCGGCGACGGTGTCGCGCAACTGCGTCGATTCGAGCGCCATGATCGCCCCCTGCGAAAAGCCCAGCAGTGTCGTCGCGGCGGGACCCACGCCCGACTGCTTCTGCCAGTCGCGCACGGTCTGGACGAAGCCCGGCATCGCTGCGGCGACGCGGTCGAGGCGGTTTTCCTCGGTCACGCCGCGCACGGAGAACCACTGCCAGCCCATGCCGAAATCCGACGGATCCGGCGAGCGCACGCTCACGACCCAGGCGGCCGGCTCGGTCGCCGCGAGGGCTGCGGCGAGCGGCAGGAGGTTCTCGGGCGTGGCTCCCACGCCGTGGAACAGGAGGATAAGGCGCCGGGCCGGGCCGGCAGGTTTCTGAACGAGAATGAAGGCGTCGTCTTGCATGGTGGTTTCCGCTCGATGGTTCCGGTTTCGCTCAGCGCTTCCCGCCCGCGGGTGCCAGCACCGCGTCCAGCGAGGCCTTGCCCGCACCGCTGAACAGCAGCGAGATGGAGACCGCCAGCAGCGCCAACCCGAACTCGTAGCCGTTGTTCTTCATGAACAGGCCATTGGCGGCGTGCACGCTGAAGATCGCCACCAGCATCGCGAAGGCCAGCACCGCCGACGCCGGACGCACCAGCAGGCCGATGATCAGCGCGAGGCCGCCGAAAAACTCCGCGCCGCCGCCCAGCAGCGCCATCAGGTAGCCCGGCTCGAGACCGATCGACGCCATCCACTTCCCAGTCCCTTCGAGGCCGTAGCCGCCGAACCAGCCGAAAAGCTTCTGCGCGCCGTGCGCGGTGAAGATGATGCCCACCGGAAGGCGCAGCGCCAGCGGCCCCCAGCCGGCGTCGGTAGCAAGAAGGCGATTCACGAGTCCGTTGCTCATTCTGTTTCTCCATTGATTGGGGTTGGGGCCGCTCGCCTTGTTTCCGTAGCACGTGCTGACCACGACCCGAACTGTACCGGGCCGTAAAGTTGAGAAAAACAGCCCCAATTGAGATGTTATGTTCCTCTTTCCGCAACAATAGCCTGCCCACCACAGGCCTGTTTTCGCAAAAAATCGCCACACATTGTTCCGCTTGCGGCAACAGTAATGCCCCGTCGCGGTCCTATATCTTCCGCCGCAGGTCCAATACCTTCTCCCCATTGAGGGTCGAACCCCGGACAGAGAGAGGAAAAACATGCTTGTAAACGGACAATGGACGGAAAATTGGCAGCCGGTGCAGAAGAGCGACGCCGATGGGCGCTTCATCCGCCAGCACTCGGGTTTCCGCGACCGGATCGGTGCGGACAACGCGAAGGGCTTCACCGCGGAAGCGGGGCGCTACCAGCTCTACGTCGCCTACATCTGCCCGTGGGCGTGCAGGACGCTGATCGCGCTGCGCCTGAAGGGCCTCGAAGACGTGATCGACGTATGCGCCGTGGATCCACGCCTGGGCGACCAGGGCTGGGCTTTCACCGGGCGCGACGGCACCGATTTCGACCGCGTCAATGGCGCCAATTACATGCACGAGATCTACACGCTGGCCGACCCGACGCACACCGGCCGCGCGACGGTGCCGGTGCTGTGGGACAGGAAGACGCGCACCATCGTCAATAACGAGTCTTCGGACATCGTCCGCATCCTCGACAAGGACTTCGCGGCGCTCGCAACGCAGGATATCGACCTGCGCCCGGCCGGGCTGGAGGCGGAGATCGACGCCGTCAACGAGCGCCTGTACGGGGGATTCAACAACGGCGTGTATCGCGCCGGTTTCGCGGGCACCCAGAAGGCCTACGAGGAAGCGGTCGCGGAGGTTTTCGGGACGCTGGACTGGATGGAGGAGCGACTCGCACATGCCGACTGGCTCACGGGCGATCGGCTGACCGAGAGCGACATCCGCGCCTTCGTCACGCTGGTGCGCTTCGAGCTTGCCTATTACAGCCTGTTCAAGTGCAACCTGCGGCCGCTGTCCGCCTACCCCGCGGTGCTCGCCTATCTCGGGCGCCTGCTGGCGATCCCGGCCTTCGCGGCGAGCGTCCGGCCCGACCACATCAAGGCGGGCTACTACTCCATCAAGGCGCTCAATCCGACCGGAATCGTGCCCGCCGGCCCGGAGCTCGACTACCTGGAACCGCTGCGCGCGGCATAAGCTGCATGGCCGAAGTGCCATGTTTGCATGGCACTTCGCATACACAGTCTTACAAAGCAGTCATGGTCGGTCGTACGCGGCCACTGCCGGCAGGACGTTGACCACTCACAAGGAGGTCAATCATGGCTCGCACATTCACCAAGTTCCTCGCCACGTCCCTCGTTGCCGGCCTGCTCGGCGGCTGTATCGTCCTGCCGCTGGACTACGACCGCGGCGGGTACGGCCACCATCACCGCCACTGGGGGGACCGTGGTTACAGCGACGGTTACCGCTACTGGGACGACGACAGCCGCAGCTGGCGCTACCGTTATCGCCGCTGATTTGGTCGGCCCGGCGCGGCAGCTTCCGGCAGTCAGCCGGCAAGCCGCCGCGACGCAGCCGGATCGCGGAACACCAGCGGCACCTCCCGCCCCTTGCCCGCCTCCGCCCGCGCCAGTGCGTCGAGCACGACGTGGTGTGCGGGCGAGCGGTCGCACACGGGATCGGCTTCGGCCGGATCGCCCGCGAGCATGTAGGCCTGGCAGCGGCAGCCGCCGAGATCCTTTTCCTTGTCCGGACAGCTGCGGCAGGTTTCCTTCATCCAGCCGTCGCCGCGATAGCGGTTGAAGCCTTCCGATTCGTACCAGATCTCGCGCACGCCCAGATCGCGCACGTTCGGAAACGCCAGTCCGGGCAGCATCTTCGCGGTGTGGCAGGGCAGCGCGGTGCCGTCCGGCGTGACGGTGAGGAAGACGTTGCCCCAGCCGTTCATGCACTTCTTCGGGCGCTTCTCGTGGTAATCGGGCACGACGAAGAAGATGCGGATGCGGTCGCCGTACTTTTCCCGGTATTCGTTGGTCACCCGCTCGGCGCGCTCGATCTGTGCGCGCGTGGGCAGCAGCTGGTCGCGGTTGAGGAGCGCCCACGAGTAATACTGGCTGTTCGCGAGTTCGAGGTATTCCGCGCCGAGCTCGACCGCCATCTCGATGATGCGGTCGATGTAGTCGATGTTGAGCCGGTGGATCACGCAGTTCATCACCATCGGCCAGCCGTTCTCCTTGATCAGCGTGGCGACGCGCTGCTTGAGGTCGAAGGTGCGCGTGTGCGACAGGAAGTCGTTGAGCTCGCGCGTCGAGTCCTGGAACGACAGCTGGATGTGATCGAGGCCGGCCGCCTTCAGCGCCGCGGCGCGCTCAGGCGTGAGACCGACACCGGAAGTCAGCAGATTGGTGTAGAAGCCCAGGCGATGCGCCTCGGCGACGAGCACTTCGAGGTCGTCGCGCAGCATCGGCTCGCCGCCCGAGAAGCCGCATTGCACGCTGCCCGCGGCGCGCGCCTCGCGCAGCACGCGCAGCCAGTCGTCGGTGGATAACTCCGGCCCGCTCGTCGCGAAGTCGACCGGGTTGTAGCAGAACGCGCAGTGCAGCGGGCAGCGGTAGGTGAGTTCGGCGAGCAGCCACAGCGGCGGGCCGGGCTGCGCGGAAATGCCGGTGGCGGACATGGTGCCCTCCCTACCCTTCGATCCACTGCTGGCCGCGCGCGAGGTCGAGGAACTTCGCGACGTCATCCGCGAGTCCGCTCGCACCGAAGGCCTGCTCCAGCTCGGCCACGATCGCGGCCACCGTGCGGCTGCCGTCGCAACGGCGCATGATCTCGCCCGCGCTCTGGTTGAGCTTCACCATCCCTTCAGGATAGAGCAGCACCCACGCCTGTTGCGCCTCCTCCCACTGCAGGCGGAAGCGGCGCGACACGCGCGGACACGCATCCATGGCGACCGGCGTGCTCATGTCTTCGGCCCCCGGATTTCCATTTCACACTGGCTCAGCATGATCGCGTCGGCGAGTGCCCACAGCACGTCGAGCTTGAACTGCAGGATCTCCAGCGCCCGCTCCTGCAGCGCGCGGCTGCGGCTGAAGTAGTCGAGCGTGAAGCGCAGGCCGTGGGCGACGTCGCGCCGTGCCTGCGCGAGGCGGTTGCGGAAATACTGCAGCCCCGCGGGATCGACCCACGGGTACATATCGGGCCAGGTGTCGATGCGCTGCTGGTGGATGTGCGGCGCGAAGAGTTCGGTGAGGCTCGACGCGATGGCCTCCTGCCACGGGCGCTGGCGCGCGAAATTGACGTAGGCGTCGACGGCGAAACGCGCCGCCGGCACGACGTGGCGCAGCGAGGTGACGTCGTCACGCGTGAGGCCCACCGCCTCGCCCAAGCGGATCCACGCCTCGATCCCGCCGGGATCCTTCACCCCGCCGATCTCATAACCGTCATGATCGAGCATGCGCTGGATCCACTCGCGGCGGATCTCGCGATCAGGGCAGTTCGACATGATCGCGGCGTCCTTCACCGGAATCGCGATCTGGTAGTAGAAACGGTTGGCGACCCAGCCCTGCAGCTGGGCGCGCGTGAGCTTCCCTTCGGCCATCATCACGTGGAAGGGGTGATGGATGTGGTAACTGGCGCTCTTGCCGCGCAGGCGCGCCTCGAACTCCTCGCGGCTCAGCGGCGGCGCGTTGTCCGCGCATGCCCGCGCGGCGGCATCCTCGATCGCGACGTCGAAATCCATCTCACTCTCTCCTTCCATATGCGTTCGATCCGGGACGGCGCTCACAACGACAGCTCCATGCCGTCGTACGCCACCTCGATGCCGTGCGCCGCAAGCTGCGCGCGCTCGGCACTGTCCTCGTCGAGGATCGGGTTCGTGTTGTTGATGTGGATCAGCACCTTGCGGGTGCCGGCGGGCAGGCGATCGAGCCATTCGAGCATGCCGCCGGGGCCGGACTGCGGCAGGTGACCCATCGCGCGCGAGGTCTTCGTCGAGGCGCCGAGGCGGATCATCTCGTCGTCGGTCCACAAGGTGCCGTCGACCAGCACGCAATCGGCCGCCTGCATCGCCGCCCACACATGCTCCTCCATCTCGCCGAGGCCCGGCGCGTAGAACACGCGGCGGCCGCTCTTCGCGTCGACCAGCGTCACGCCGATGTTGTCACCCGGGCGCGGCTGGTCGCGATGCGGCGAATACGGCGGGGCGTTGCTCGTGAGCGGCAGCGCCTCGAACGCCACGCCCGGCGCCCCGGCGATGTCGAAGCGTCCGGCGAGCGGCAGCGCGTGCCAGTCGATGCCGCAGTAATGGCCGAGCACGCCGAAGAGCGGATTGCCGGCCGACAGGTCCTCGCGCACCTCGGCCGTGCACCAGAGCTGATGCGGGGAGCGGTGCTCGCGCAGCATCAGCAGGCCCGTCGTGTGGTCGATCTGCGCATCGATCAGCACGATCGCGCGGATCGCCGTGTCGCGCAGCGCGCGGGCCGGCTGCAGCGCGGGAAACGCGCGGATCTGCTGCAGCACGTCGGGCGAGGCGTTGAACAGCACCCAGTTCTCGTCGTCACCGCTCACCGCGATGGACGACTGCGTACGGGCATGCGCGCGCACCGTCCCGCGCCGCAGGCCGTCGCAATTGCGGCAGTTGCAGTTCCATTGCGGGAATCCGCCCCCCGCCCCCGAACCGAGCACCCGGATCTTCACTGCCCTCGCCTCCTCTCAAGACGCCACGGCCCGCCTGGGCAGGCCGCGGCCGGACGCTCAGCGCGTCGCGATGTACATCGTGATTTCGAAGCCGAAGCGGAAATCGCAAGCCGAAGGGGTTTCCCATTTCATGAACGTGTCTCCTGAGTAGTGTGTCGGGGTCTGGCCGCGGCATCACTGCCCGGCCGGATCACAGGATGCGCCGCAGCGCCCGATCGCACATCGGAAAATTGGGGAAGTTCACCTAGTGATTTTCATGAGATGCGCGCACGCCTCGCGGCGCATGGCTCCGAAACCTCGCCGGCGCGCGGGATTGCGCTAGGATCGCGCGCATGCAAGCGACCGATCCGCGCCCCGATCCTGCGTCACCCCTGCCATTTCCGCCGATCGAGCCGTGGCAATCCGGCTGGCTCGCGGCCGGTGACGGCCATGCGCTCCATCACGAGCAATGCGGCAATCCGCAAGGCCTGCCGGTGTTGATCCTGCATGGCGGACCGGGCAGCGGCTGCTCGCCGCGCATGCGGCAGCTGTTCGATCCTGAGCGCTTCCGCATCGTGCTCTTCGACCAGCGCGGCTGCGGGCGCAGCACGCCGCGCGGCGAATGCGCGCACAACACGACGGCGGACCTCGTCGCCGACATCGAGCGGCTGCGGCTGCATCTGGGTATCGAGCGCTGGCTGGTCGTCGGCGGCTCGTGGGGCGCGGCGCTCGCCATCGCCTACGCTGCGCAGCATCGCGACGCCTGCCTGGGCGCGATCCTGCGCGGGGTTTTCCTGACCGGCCGTGCCGACCTGGAATGGTTCTTCGTCTCGGCCGGCGAGTTGTTCCCGGAAAGCTGGCGCCTGCTCGACGAGGCCGCGCCCGGCGACCGGGAGCGCGCACTGCCCGATCGGCTGTTCGATGCCGTGCTCGGCGACGACATCACGATCGCCATCGAAGCGGTACGCCGCTGGGTGCAATGGGAGGCGACCCTCTCGGACGGATCGGCCGCGCCCGCGCCGGAATGGGCCGATGCCGGCGAGCGCGACGCCCTGCTCGCCAAGTACCGCGTGCAGGCCCATTACCTGCGGCGCGAGTGCTTCCTCGGAGAGACCCGCCTGCTCGAACTGGCCGCGCGGCTCGGCACCCTTCCGGTTGCGATCCTGCATGGCGAGCAGGATCGCGTCTGTCGCGTCGGGAATGCGGAACGCCTGCATCGCGCGGTGCCGGGCAGCCGCCTGCGCATCGTCCCCGACGCCGGGCACAATCCCTTTTCACCCGGGATGCTTCAGGCTTTCGCCGACGCGGTGGACTTTCTCCACGGTCAAGCGATCGCCGCGCCGCGCTGAACGATCCCGCCTGCGGGCGGACGGCAGGCGCAGCGTCAGTGCGCCGCGCGCACGGCGGCGATCAGCCCTTTCGTCGATGCATCGTGCTCGCCGGCCGCACCGCCGCCCAGTTCGCCCGCGATGCGCGTGGCGATCTGCTTGCCCAGCTCCACGCCCCACTGGTCGAAGGCGTTGACGCCCCAGATCACGCTCTGCACGAAGACCTTGTGCTCGTAGAGCGCGATCAGCGCGCCCAGCGCGCGCGGCGAGAGGTCCGGCAGCAGCAGCGTGTTGCTCGGGCGGTTGCCGGGGAAGACGCGGTGCGGGACCAGCGCTTCGAGGGCGTCGCCGGTCAGGCCACCGGCAGCGAGTTCGGCGCGCACCTCGTCGGCCGTCTTGCCGACCATCAGCGCCTTGCTCTGCGCGATGCAGTTCGCTAGCAGCAGGCGGTGGTGCTCGGCCAGGTCGTGGCTCGGCTTGAGCGGCGCGATGAAATCGACCGGAATCAGGTCCGTGCCCTGGTGCAGCAGCTGGAAGAAGGCATGCTGGCCGTTGGTGCCGGGTTCGCCCCAGATCACCGGACAGGTCGCGGTGTCGACCGGCGCGCCGTCGCGCGTCACCGACTTGCCGTTGCTCTCCATCTCGAGCTGCTGCAGGTAGGCCGGCAGGCGTGCGAGAGCCTGTGCATAGGGCGCGATCGAGACGCTCGTCGAACCGAAGAAGGCGCGATACCACACGCCCAGCAGGCCGAGGATGACCGGCATGTTGGCTTCCAGCGGCGCCTCGGCGAAGTGGCGGTCCATCGCGTGCGCGCCGTCGAGGAGCGCTTCGAAGTTGTCGCGCCCGACGTAGAGGGCAATCGGCAGGCCGACCGCCGACCACATCGAGTAGCGCCCGCCGACCCAGTCCCAGAAGCCGAACATGTTCGCGAGATCGATGCCGAAGGCGGCGACGCGCTCGGCGTTCGTCGACACCGCGACGAAGTGCTGCGGAATCGCCGCCTCGCTGCCGCCGTTGGCGAGGAACCACGCACGCGCGCTCGCGGCGTTGGTCATCGTCTCGATCGTCGTGAAGGTCTTCGACGCGATGATGAACAGCGTGCGCGCCGGATCGAGCTTCGCCAGGACGCCGGCGAGGTGGTCGCCGTCGATGTTCGACACGAAGTGCATCGTCAGGCGTTCGTGCCCGCAGGCGGCGAGCGCCTGGCAAGCCATCGCCGGGCCGAGGTCGGAGCCGCCGATGCCGATGTTGACGACGTCGGTGATCGTTTCGCGTGTGTAGCCGCGCCACTCGCCGCTGCGCACCGCGTCGGCGAAGCGGCCCACGCGGCCGAGCACCTCGCGCACGTCCGGCATCACGTCCTTGCCGTCGAGCTCGACCGGCGCGTCGCCGCGGTTGCGCAGCGCGACGTGCAGCACGGCGCGGCCTTCGGTGGTGTTGATGCGGCGCCCTGCGAACATCGCCGCGCGCTCGGCTTCCAGCCCGCGGTCGCGCGCGAGCGCGGCGAGCAGCTCCAGCGTGCGCGGCACGATGCGGTTCTTCGAGTAGTCGAGGAAGAGGCCCGCGGCACGCAGCGAGAACCGATCGAAGCGGCCACTGTCCGCCGCGAAGAGTTCGCGCAGATGCCGCTCGCCGAGTTCGTCACGGTGGGCGGCGAGTGCGCGCCAGGCTGAGGAATTCGTCAATGAGGTCATGGTCAGGCTTCGAATCCGCGGAGCACATGCACAGTATGACTGCACCCGGTGTCGAACGGCTCCATGCGCCGCTTTTCCCGGCCGGACGCCTAGGCAATCCGCATCCCGCGTCGAGGGCGCAAGCATACATGCATCGCGGCGTTTCGTTGTCGCGGAATTGTGGCGAAGCGAAACATTCTTGTCGGGCGGGTTGCGCAACACGATCCTGCGCGCGTTGCACGGCGTGAAGGTCCCGGCAACCCCGACGGTACAATTGCGCCTTCGCACCCCGTCGACACGCATGCATCCCCGAACCGCACCCGATTATCTCGCGGGCTACCCGCCCGATCTCGCCGCCCAGGTGCGCAAGCTGATCGAGGAGGACCGGCTCGGCGACCTGCTGCTGAAGAAATATCCGCAGACACATGCGGTGCGCAGCGACCGGGCGCTCTACGACTACGTGCAGGCGCTCAAGGACGAATTCCTGCGCAATGCCGGGCAACTCAGCAAGGTGGCGTACGACAGCAAGCTGCACGTAATCCAGCACGCGCTGGGCACGCATACGCGCGTATCACGCGTACAGGGCGGCAAGCTCAAGGCAAAGTGCGAAATCCGCGTCGCGGCCGTGTTCCGCGACATGCCGCCGGAGTTCCTGCGCATGATCGTCGTGCACGAACTGGCCCACATCCGCGAGCGCGAGCACGACAAGGCCTTCTACCAGCTGTGCCGGCACATGGAGCCCGACTACCACCAGCTGGAATTCGACCTGCGCGCCTACCTGTGCCATCTGGACACCACGGGCCGGCCGCTGTGGCGCGCGGCGGCCGATACGCCGAAGCCGTGATGCGGCGATTCAGCCGGCGAGCGCGCGCACCTTCACCGGTTTGCCCTTGAGCCGGCCCGCGGACAGCCTGCGCACGGCGTCGCCCGCAATCTCGCGCACGACCGCAACGTAAGTCGTCTGGTCGGTCACGGTGATCTTGCCGACCTGCTCGCGCGTGAAGCCCGCCTCCCCGGTGAGCGCGCCGAGCACGTCACCGGGCCGGATCTTGTCCTTGCGCCCGCCGAGGATCTGCAGCGTCACCATCGGCGGCACCAGCGGCGATTCGTCGCCGCCCTGCAGCGATCCCAGGCCATGCCACTCCGGCTCGCTGCCCGTCACCTGCGCGATGGTCGCCACGCGGCGCTTGTCGGCCGGGCTGCATAGCGTCAGCGCCCAGCCGTCCTCGTCGGCACGGCCGGTGCGGCCGATGCGGTGGACGTGGACTTCGGGATCGGGCGTGACGTCGACATTGATGACCGCTTCGAGTTGCGAGATGTCGAGGCCGCGCGCTGCCACGTCGGTGGCGACCAGCACCGAACAGCTGCGATTGGCGAACTGGATCAGCACCTGGTCGCGCTCGCGTTGTTCGAGATCGCCGTGCAGCGTCAGCGCATGGAAGCCCTGCTTGTGCAGCACCTCGACCAGTTCCCGGCACTGCTGCTTGGTGTTGCAGAACGCCAGCGTGCTGACCGGGCGGTAGTGCGTGAGCAGCGCGCCCACGGCCTGCAGGCGCTCCTCATGCTTGATCTCGTAGAAGCGCTGGCGGATCTTGCTGCCCTCGTGCTGCCCGGTCAGCTTCACTTGCTGCGGGTTGCGCAGGAACTGCTGCGCGAGCCTCTCGATCCCCTCGGGATAGGTCGCCGAGAATAGCAAGGTCTGGCGCCGCACCGGGCACCGGCTGGCAACGAACGCGATGTCGTCGAAAAAGCCCATGTCGAGCATCCGGTCGGCTTCGTCGAGCACCAGCGTGTTGAGCGCATCCAGCCTGAGGCTGCCGCGGTCGAGGTGGTCCATGATGCGACCCGGCGTACCGACGACGATATGCGCGCCGTGCTCCAGGCTCGCGCGCTGCGGACGCATCGTCGTGCCGCCGCACAGCGACAGGATCTTGATGTTGTCGGCCGATCGCGCCAAGCGGCGGATCTCCTGCGTCACCTGGTCCGCCAGCTCGCGCGTCGGGCACAGCACCATCGCCTGCACCGCGAAGCGGCGCGGATTCAGGTTGGTGAGCAGCGTCAGCGCGAAGGCCGCGGTCTTGCCGCTGCCGGTCTTCGCCTGTGCGATCAGGTCGTGACCGGCGAGCGTCAACGGCAGGCTGGCGGCCTGGATCGGCGTCATCGTCCGGTATTCGAGCTGCTCCAGCGTCGCCAGCAGCGCGGGCGACAACGGCAGCTCGCCGAACGGCCGCCCGGCCGGGGTCGGCTCCGCCTGCGGCGGGATCGATTCGCTCATGCTCACCGTCCGCCTCAGCCCTTGCGCCGACGCGCGGCGCCGGCGGGCTTGCGCCAATGTCCCGCGCGCTTCTTTTCGGTGTCAGCGGTCTTGGGCTTGGGCATCAGCAGGTTCTTGCCCGCCCCTTGCCCCGACGCGCGGTGTGCAAGGATTGCGGCGTTCAGCTGCTCGACCGTCGGCACGGCCGCGGCCTGCTCGCCCTGCGCGACATGCGCGCCGAGCCGCTGCCGGACTTCGAAGATGCGCTCGGCCGTATCCGCCTTCTTCGGCAAGCCGGTGACGATCGCCTGCGACGCCGCATTCAGCGAGAAGCGCCCCTCCTCCGCGCAGATGAGGCCGTTCGCCGACAGGCGCTGGAACGAGTCGGCCAGCTTTGCCTCCGGCGGGATGGCCCCGTGCAGCAGATCGACTGCCGCGATGGCCTCGACAAGCTCGGCCGGGCGCCGCTTCGAAGCGAGCGCCAGGGCGAGCAACAGGAGTGCGTCAATATCGTGAAGCGGGTGCATCGAATACCTTTCAGAAGCGGCGGGAAAAATGGATCGGAGGGGGCACATCGCGCAACGGCCGCGGCACGGCGGGGGTACGAAGGTCACGGCAGGCGCCGGAAAAGTCCGCTGAGGGCGAGAGTGTAAGCGCTCGGCGCGCGCGCGACGCCAATAAGTTGCGGGGCGCCGCGTGCGCCCCTGCGTACATTCCGTCAGCGCGGCGGCTGGCGCACGCAGTCCGCCCCGAGCTGTGTCAGCAGCGGGCAGCCGAGGAGCGCGAGCGTCCGGTCGATCTCGGAGCGCAGGATCTCCAGCGCCCGCGCGACGCCGGGCTTGCCGGCCGCCGCGAGGCCGTACAGCGTCGCGCGCCCGGACATCGCCGCGTCCGCGCCGAGCACGCGCGCCTTCACGAAGTCGCTGCCGCGGCGCAGGCCGCTGTCAATGATCAGCGTCATGTCCGGCCCCACCGCCGCACGGATCTCCGGCAACACGTCGATCGGCGCGACGCAGGTGTCGAGCTGCCGGCCGCCGTGGTTGGTGATGACCAGTCCGTCCACACCGAGCAGCTTCGCGCGCTCCGCGTCGTCCGGGCGCAGGATGCCCTTCACGATCAGCTTGCGCGGCCACAGGTCGCGCAGCCACGCGACGTCGTCCCAGTTCAGCGACGGGTCCATCTGGCTCGCCAGGAAGGTCGCGGCGTTGCGCGCGCTGTCCTGCCCGGGCGGCAGGAAGTCGCCCAGGTTGCGGAAGCGCGGCATGCCGTGCGGGATCAGCACGTCGAAGAGCCAGCGCCAGCGCGTCGCGACATCGAAGGTGTTGTCGAGATTGAGCTTCATCGGCGCGCGGTAGTTGCGCCGGTCCCATTCGCGGTTGCCGAAGGCTGCCACGTCGGTCGTCAGCACGATCGCCTCGGAGCCCGCCTCCTCCGCCCGCTTCACGACGCCGGCGAGGTTCTCGCGGTCCTTGAACGGATAGATCTGCATCCAGTGGCGCACGCCGGTCGCGACGATACGCTCCAGCGACACCGTCGACACCATGCTCTGGCACATCGGGATGCCGGCCTCGCGCGCGGCCTCGGCCAGCATCAGGTCGCCCTCGTGCGACAGCAGGCCGTTGAAGCCGGTCGGCGCGATGATCGCCGGCATCGCGATGCGCTCGCCGAACAGCTCGCAGCCGAGGTCGCGTTCGGAGACGTCGACCAGCGTGCGCGGCTGGAAAGTGATCGCGTCGAGGCTCGCGCGGTTCTGCCGCAGCGTCACCTCGTCGTCGGCGCCGCCTTCGAGGTATTCGAAGCAGAAGTTGGGGATGCGCGCGGCGGCCATCGCGCGCAGTTCGGCAATGTTGTGGGCGCGACGCGGATCGCGGCCCCGGTAGAGTTTGCGCATCGGCATCGGGCGCCCGGCCCCAAGCAAAAAAACCGCCCCACGATACCGGAGGCGGACTTCGCTTGCTAGCCGTCCATCATGATACGGACCGCCTGCGTGTGCCCTAGCCTTCCCGCATCAGCTTGCGCTCGCTCTTCGGGCGTGCCGGCAGCCCTCGCGCCGCCTGGCCGACGGGCTTGAACGCCGCTCTCGCGGGGACCCCATCCGTCCAATATAAACATCAATTTTGTTGACAATTTATCTGTATTTTTCGACATGCAAGAACCCGCCCATCGCCCGAAATTCCCATGCGGGACAGTCCGGCCGCCTTGCGCAGTCCGGCGATGGCATCTCGCTCGCGCAACGACGCATGGCAAATGCCGACACGTCGCACCCCTTTCTTGCGGCTGCGTCGGCGCGAATCGTAAAATTCAGGTTCCGGCCCGGCCTTGCGGGCGCCCTCTGGTGCAGATCGACAGGATGCAGACGAAGACGGTCAAACGGCGCAGCGTCCGCGCATCGTCGCCGGCCCCCTTGCAGGACGAGCGGCCGGCCAACGATGGCGAAGGCGGCGCGTCGGACCTGGAAATCTACGAGCGGATCATCACGTCGATCATGGAACACCGGCTGCCGCCGGGCACCAAGCTCGGCGAGGACAAGCTGGCGAATATCTTCGGCGCGAGCCGCGCGCGCGTGCGCCAGGTGCTCGCGCGGCTCGCGCTCGAGCGCGTGGTAGTGCTGCACCCCAACCGCGGCGCCTTTGTCGCCGAGCCCACCGTGGAGGACGCACGCGAGGTTTTCGAGGTGCGCCGCCCCCTCGAAGCCCTCGTCGTGCGACGCATCATCGCGAAGAAGGACCCGGCGATCATCGCGCGCCTACGCGCCCACGTCGAAGCCGAGGAAGCCGCCCGCGCCGCGCGGGATCGCCGCGCGATCATCCGCCTCTCCGGCGAATACCACATCCTGCTCGCGGAACTCTCCGGCAACGCGCTGACCGCGCGCCTGATGCACGAACTGGCGTCGCTCACCTGCCTGATCATCTTCCTGTACGACGCCCCTTCGGTGCCCGCCTGCCGCGACCAGGAGCATTCCGAGATCACCCAGGCGCTGGCCGATCGCGACGAAGCGACCGCGATCCGCCTGATGACCGAGCACCTCGAACACGTGGAAGCCTGCCTCGATCTTTCGCGCGGGCGTCCCGAAGAGCTCGACCTCGAAGCCGCGCTGGCCAGCTGAGCGCCCTGCGGCCTCAGGAGAAGACCCGCTCCAGATAGTCGTCTTCCGGTGCCGACAGGCTGATGTCGAGCGACTGCTCGACGTGATCCCTAGTGCAGCATCAGCGCCGCCGCGGTCTCCCCGTCGCGCTTCACGAACGCCTCCAGCAGCCGGCGATGCTCGTCGTCCGGGCATGCACGCCCGGCCGGCGAGTCGTACAGGATGATGATGAGGCAGGTGAGCAGCGCCCTCGCGCATCTGGCGCGCGAGAATCGCATTCCCGGCCATCTCCGCGATCTCGAGGTGGAACTCGCCCGACGAAGGCGCCGCGGTTCGGCACCAGCGTCACCACAATCTCGTGCGACAGCCGCGACATCAAGGGCTGGGGTCGCCTGTTCCGCGAAGTGGCCTAAAGTGAAATCGGATGGATCGCAGATGAAAATCCTGCTGCTGAACCCGAATACCTCGCAAAGCGTCACCGACCGCCTCGGCGCCGTGGCGCGCGGGCGGCGGCGGCTTCCGCTCGATCTCGGACATGCCGATCGTCGATTGCGTCGAGGCGGCGGTGAAGCAGGCCGAAACGCTGGTCGCGCTGAACCCGCGCAAGGCCGAACGGGGCACGTTCGCGCGCCCGGGCGCCAAGCCCTGCATCGGCATCGCGGAGCCCCACGCGCGCTGGATCAACCATGAGTGAGGCTCGCCGCGCGGGTCCGCGCAGCCGCCTCGCGCTTCAAGGAGAACCGCTGTGAAACTCGTTCGCTTCGGAGACCCGGGCCAGGAAAGCCCCGGTCTGCTCGACGCCGAAGGCAGGATGCGCGACCTGTCGGGCGTGCTGCCCGACATCAACGGCGCTGCCCTCGCGCCGTCCAGTCTCGCGCGGCTGCGCGGGCTGGACCCGCACAGCCTCCCCATCGTGCCTGCCGGCACCCGCCTCGGCCCGCCGCTGGCGGGAATCGGCAAGATCGTGTGCATCGGCCTCAACTACGCCGACCATGCGCGCGAGGCCAGCCTGCCGATCCCGCAGGAGCCGATCGTGTTCATGAAGGCGCAGACGGCGATCTGCGGCCCGCACGACGCGATCGTCCTGCCGCCCGGCTCGGAAAAGACCGACTGGGAACTCGAACTGGTGATCGCCATCGGCACGACCGCGCGCCGCGTCGCGGTCGGTGACGCGCTCGGCCACGTCGCCGGCTACATGACCGGGCTGGACATGTCCGAGCGCTACTGGCAGCTCGAACGCGGCGGCCAGTGGACCAAGGGCAAGAGCTTCGACACCTTCGCGCCGATCGGGCCGTGGCTCGCGACGGCCGACGAGGTCGGCAAGCCGGGCGAACTGCCGATGCGGCTCGCGGTGAATGGCGACCGCATGCAGGATAGCAACACCGCCAACATGATCTTCAACCCTGCGCAGATCATCAGCTACGTCAGCGGCCTGATGACGCTGCAGCCGGGCGACCTGATCTTCACCGGCACGCCCGCCGGCGTCGGCATGGGCATGACGCCACAGCGCTACCTGCGCGCCGGCGAGCGCATCGACGCGGGGATTGCCGGGCTGGGCGAGCAGCAGCACACGATCGTGGCCGACTGAGCGCCCGCTCGTTCCCTTCCTCTTTCCGCTTCCTTTGTGGAAATTCGCCCCGCCGGACGACAACCCGGCGGGGTTTTTCTTGGCTGCGCGGCCGCTTTCAGCGCAGCGTCGCGTTGAGCGCCTCCAGCGCCTTGCTGCCCGGGCACAGGTAGGCGTCGCCGAGCTGGTTCAGCGCCTTCTCGACGGTGTTGAGGTTGGCATGCATGTCCTGGCCGCTGCTGTCGACATACAGCAAGCCCGTCACGATCTCGCCCAGCGCCTGGCGCTCCTGCAGGTAGTTCATCGCGCCGATGCGATCCGCCGGATCGTAGTCGACGCTCACCTTGCGCAGGTGCAGGATCGAGCCGTCGTGCTGCACGACGCGGCGCAGGCTGCCCGGCGGGTAGGACGCCTCGATCTGCGCCTTGGGCAGGATCACGTCGACGCGGTTCACTGCGGCGTTGTGCTCGCGCACGTAGTCGTAGCTCTTTGTCGAGCCGGCGTGGTTGTTGAAGGTTACGCACGGGCTGATGACGTCGATGAAGGCCGGCCCGCCGTGGCGCAGCGCACCCTTGATGAGCGGCACGAGCTGTTCCTTGTCGCCGGAGAAGCTGCGGGCGACATAGGTGGCGCCGAGTTGCAGCGCCAGCGTCGCGAGGTCGATCGGGTTGTCGCGGTTGACCACGCCCTTCTTGCTCTTCGAGCCCTTGTCGGCGGTCGCCGAGAACTGCCCCTTGGTAAGGCCATACACGCCGTTGTTCTCGACGATGTAGGTCATGTTCACGCCGCGGCGCATCGCGTGCGCGAACTGGCCGATGCCGATCGAGGCCGAGTCGCCGTCGCCCGACACGCCGAGGTACAGCAGGTTGCGGTTCGCCAGTGCCGCGCCGGTGAGCACCGAAGGCATGCGTCCGTGCACCGAGTTGAAGCCGTGCGAGTTGCCGAGGAAGTAGTCGGGCGTCTTCGACGAGCAGCCGATGCCCGAGAGCTTGGCGACCTTGTGCGGTTCGATGTCGAGGTCGAAGCAGGCCTGCACCACGGACGCGCTGATCGAGTCGTGGCCGCAACCGGCGCACAGCGTCGAGATCGCGCCCTCGTAGTCGCGGCGGGTGTAGCCGAGCGCGTTGCGCGGCGCGTCGGCCGCGAGGAGCTTGGGTTTGGCGAGATAGGTCATGAGGCCACCTTGCGCTGGGGTTGTCCGATGGGGCTCACCTTGCGGTCGCTCAGGGCGTCGGCGATCTTGCCGGCGATGAAGCGCGCGGTGATCGGCGAGCCGTCGTAGTGCAGCACGCGCACGAGCTTCTTCGGATCGATTTCGCCTTCGTTGATCAGCAGCGAGCGCAACTGCGCGCTCTCGTTCTGTTCGACGACGAACACCGCGTCGCGCTCGGCGATGAACTGCATCACCGTGTCGCTGAACGGGAAGCCGCGCACGCGCAGCGTGTCGACGTGGATGCCGTCGGCCGCGAGCAGCGCGCCGGCCTCGGCCATCGCGGGCGCCGTGGAGCCGTAGTAGATGACCCCCACGTGCGTGGGCTGCTCCGCCTTCTTCAGGATCGGTGCGGGCACGAGGTCCTTCGCCGTGTTGAACTTCCGGCGCAGGCGCTCCATGTTGTACACGTAGTCCGCACCGGTCTCGCTGTACTTCGCGTACGGGTTGCGCGTCGTGCCGCGCGTGAAGTACGCGCCCTTGGTCGGGTGGGTGCCGGGAATCGTGCGGTACGGGATGCCGTCGCCGTCGACGTCGAGGTAACGGCCGAAGTCCTTGCCCGCTTCGAGCTCGTCATAGCTCATGAGCTTGCCGCGGTCGTAGCGCCGGCTGTCGTCCCAGTCGAAGGGCGCGCACAGCTGCTCGTTCATGCCGATGTCGAGGTCGGAGAGCACGAACACCGGCGTCTGCAGGCGCTCGGCGAGATCGAAGGCCTGCGCGGTGAGGCTGAAGCACTCGTACGCGTCCTGCGGGAACAGCAGCACATGGCGCGTGTCGCCGTGCGAGGCGTAGGCGCAGGACAACAGATCCGACTGCTGCGTGCGCGTCGGCATGCCGGTCGAGGGGCTGCCGCGCTGCACGTCGACGATCACCGCGGGGATCTCGGCGAAATACGCCAGGCCGAAGAACTCCTGCATCAGCGAGATGCCCGGGCCGGAGGTCGCGGTGAAGGCGCGCGCGCCGTTCCAGCCGGCGCCGATCACCATGCCGATCGACGCGAGCTCGTCCTCGGCCTGCACGATCGCGTAGCGCGCACGGCCGTTGTCCGGGTCGGTGCGGAACTTGCGGCAGTAGCTCGAGAAGGCTTCGATGACCGAGGTCGAGGGCGTGATCGGATACCAGCCCGCGACGGTCGCCCCGCCGAACACGGCGCCGAGGCCGCAGGCGCTGTTGCCGTCGATCATGATGCGGTCGCCGACCGCGTCGGCGCGCTTCACCGTGAGCCCGATCGGGCACGGCAGGTGCTGCTTCGCGTAGTCGTAGCCGAGGCGCAGCGCATTGACGTTGGCCTTGATGAGCTGGTCCTTGCCGCGGTAGCGGTCGACGAGAAGCTGCTCGGCCGCGGCGAACTCCATGTCGAGCAGTGCCATCAGCGCACCGACGTACATGATGTTCTTGAACAGCTGGCGCTGGCGCGCGTCCTCGTACTCGGCGTTGCACATCGCGGTGAGCGGAATGCCCAGCACGGTGATGTCGTCGCGGAACTTCGACGGCGGCAGCGGTTTGGTCGAGTCGTAGAAGAGATAGCCGCCCGGATCGATCGCGGCGACGTCACGGTCCCAGGTCTGCGGATTCATTGCGACCATCATGTCGCAGCCGCCGCGCGCGCCGAGCCAGCCGGCTTCGGACACGCGCACCTCGTACCACGTGGGCAGGCCCTGGATGTTGGACGGGAAGATGTTGCGCGGGGCCACCGGCACGCCCATGCGGATGATCGCACGCGCAAAGAGTTCGTTCGCCGAGGCGGAGCCCGAGCCGTTGACGTTCGCGAACTTGATCACGAAGTCGTTGCAGTGCTGGATTGCTGGTGTTGTCATGGTCGATCAGGCCTCCCTTACGGCCGCCCCGGGGGAGGCCTTCGCCCCCGCGGGGGACAGCGAACAAACTGAGCGTGGGGATTCGACGGCTTCGCCGGCGTACGCGAGGTTCAACTCGAATTTCTGCATGTCCCATGCACCCGTCGGGCAGCGCTCGGCACACATGCCGCAGTGCAGGCAGACGTTCTCGTCCTTGACCATCACCCGGCCGGTCTTGAGCCCTTCGGCGAGATACAGGGCCTGGTCGCGATTCTTCGCCGGGGCCTTCAGTCGCCCGCGCAAGTCCTCGTCCTCGCCGTTCTGCGTGAAGGTGATGCACTCGGTCGGGCAGATGTCGACACAGGCGTCGCACTCGATGCACAGCTTCGGCTTGAACACCGTGGCGACGTCGCAGTTGAGGCAGCGGGCCGTCTCGGCGCAGGCGAGCTTGAAGTCGTAGCCGAGCTCGAACTCGGACTTGATGTCCTTCAGCGCCTCCTCGATCGCCTTCACCGGCACCTTGCGGCGCGCCTCTTCCGACACCTTGTTGTCGTAGCTCCACTCGTGAATGCCCATCTTCTGGCTCACGAGGTTCATCGTCGGTGCGGGGCGCTGCGTGAGCGGCAGCCCGCGGCAGAAGAGGTCGATCGAGATCGCCGCCTCGTGGCCCTGCGCCACTGCAGTGATGATGTTCTTCGGCCCGAGCGCCGCATCGCCGCCGAAGAACACGCGCGGCAGCGTCGATTGCAGCGTCTGCGTGTCCAGCACCGGCATGCCCGAGCGGTCGAACTCGACGCCGATGTCACGCTCGATCCACGGGAAGGCGTTCTCCTGGCCGATCGCGATCAGCACGTCGTCGCATTCCATATGCACGTCCGGCTCACCCGTCGGCACCAGCGAGCGGCGGCCCTGGTCGTCGTATTCGGCGCGCACCTTCTCGAACAGCACGCCCGTGAGGCGCCCGTTGGCGTGCGTGAAGGCCTTCTGCACGAGATAGTTGTGGATGGGGATCCCCTCGTGAAGGGCATCCTCCTTCTCCCACGGCGAGGCCTTCATCTCCTCGAAGCCGCTGCGCACCACCACCCGCACGTCCTCGCCGCCCAGGCGCCGCGCCGAGCGGCAACAGTCCATCGCGGTATTGCCGCCGCCGAGCACGATCACCCGCTTGCCGATCGCGGTGACGTGGCCGAAGGCGACGTTCGCGAGCCAGTCGATGCCGATGTGGACGTGCGCCGCGGCCTGGTTGCGCCCCGGCAGGTTGGCATCCCGCCCGCGCGGCGCGCCGGTGCCGACGAACACGGCATCCCAGTCGCCGGCGAGCACTTCGCGCAGGCTACCGATCCAGTGGTTGCGGCGCAGCTCGACCCCGAGCTCCTCGACATAGCCGCACTCCTCGTCGATGACGCTGTCGGGCAGGCGGAACTTGGGAATCTGGCTGCGCATCATGCCGCCGGGCGACGATCCGCTGTCGAACACCGTGACCTGATAGCCCTGCACCGCGAGGTCGCGCGCCACGGTCAGCGAAGCCGGCCCGCCGCCGATGCACGCGATGCGCTTGCCGTTCTTCTTCGCGGGCGGCTTCGGCAGACGATCACGGATGTCGTCCTTGAAGTCGGCGGCGACGCGCTTGAGGCGGCAGATCGCGACCGGCTCGGCATCGACCCGTCCGCGCCGACAGGCCGGCTCGCACGGACGGTCGCAGACCCTCCCGAGGATGCCGGGGAACACGTTCGACTGCCAGTTGAGCATGTACGCAGCCGAGAAGTCGCCCGCGGCAATCTGCCGGATGTACTCGGGCACGGGCGTGTGGGCCGGACAGGCCCACTGACAGTCGACGACCTTGTGCAGGTAGCCGGGATTGCTGATGTCGGTCGGTTTCAAGTGCGTCCTTCCTGTAGCGGGAAAAGCATGCGCATGAGCGCCATGAACACTTCATGCATCATTGTGCACTAAATGCACTCAAATGCACGCTGCGGTGCAGCATAATTCACCAAAACCTTCATCCAGAAGGGTTACTCGCACAATATTGAGACATTCGACGGTGTGTAGTCGATCCCCTTGTCGCATTAATGGACAGGGCACGCACCAAACGGGCGCGACAGCGAAATAACCCGACGGCCCGGATGGGCTCTTCAGGAGCGGTTCACCTTCACTCCCCGAGAATGTGACCCATGCCACCCCGGCATGCATCACACAGATAGAGGAGACCGCCATGAACGTCCGTCACTTCACCCTTGCCGTCGCCGCCCTGCTGATCGGTACCAGTGCCTATGCCGACCCGAAGTGCACGGCCGCGCCGAAGGATCCGCAACCGGCCGCGAACTCGATGCGCACACTGGTCGATGCCGGCTTCAAGTTCCAGCGCGCCAAGGTCACGAAAGGCGATTGTTACGAGCTGAAGGGCACCAACACGATCGGCGACCGCGTCGAGATCTACCTTGATCCGGCCGAGGGCATCAACGTCAAGACCGAGACAAAAACGGAGAAGAGCTGATCGGGAAGCGGCGGCGCGGCCTCGACGGGCCGTCGCCGCTCTTTTCCGGTCGAAAGCAATGGCGCCGATCGCAACCATTTGCCAGCCTTAACCGGCTTCGCGGGATGATCGAAGTACTGACGACAGCCTTCCTTCAGTCGTTGACGGCGCCGAAGAGCAGCGCCGCGTTGGTCCCGCCAAAACCGAAGGAGTTCGACAGCGCAGTGCGCACGGTACGGCGCCGGGCAACGCCGGGCACGAAGTCCATGCCGACGAATTCCGCCGGCGGTTCGGCGAGATTGAGCGTTGGCGGCACGATCTGGTCGCGCAGTGCGAGCATGCATACGATGGCCTCGACTGCCCCCGCCGCGCCGAGCAGATGCCCCATCGCCGACTTGGTCGAGGACACCGACAGTCCACCCTCTCCACCGCGCGTGGCGTGACCACCGAAGATCTCGCACAGCGCACGCAGTTCGACCAGGTCGCCGAGCGGCGTCGAGGTCGCGTGGGCGTTCACGTAGTCCACTTCCTCCGGGGCAACGCCCGCCCAGGCCAGTGCGGCACGCATTGCGCGCCGGGCGCCGCTGCCGTCCTCGGGCGGCGCAGCGATGTGGTAGCCGTCGCCGGACAGTCCGTAACCCAGCACCTCGGCGTGGATGCGTGCGCCGCGCGCCCGCGCGTGCTCGTACTCCTCCAGCACGACGATGCCGCTGCCCTCGCCGATCACGAAACCGTCGCGCGCGGCATCCCACGGGCGGGAGGCGGCCTGCGGCGTGTCGTTGAAGCCGGTCGACAGGGCTCGCGCGGCACAGAATCCGGCGATGCCCAGGCGCGACACGGCGCCCTCGGTGCCGCCCGCCACCATCACGTCGGCGTCACCCAGCATCACCATGCGCGCGGCGTCGCCGATCGCGTGCGCACCACTCGCGCAGGCGGTCGCCACACCGTGAGTCGGCCCCAGCAGGCCATGGCGGATTCCGACCTGGCCCGCCGCGAGGTTCACGAGCGCGGACGGGATGAAGAAGGGCGAGATGCGTCGTGCGCCCTTGTGTTCAAGGGTCAGGGCGCCTTCGGCGAGTGCGGGCAGGCCACCGATGCCCGAGCCGATCAGCACGCCGGTCCGCTCACGCGCGTGCTGCGTCGCCGGCTGCCAGTCCGCATCCTCGAGCGCCTGTTGGGCCGCACATAGCGCGTACATCGCGAAGCGGTCCATCTTGCGCTGGTCCTTGGGCGGCACCCATTCGTCGGCGTCGAAGCCCCCGTCGGCATGGGCGCCTTCGGGCAGCAGTCCGGCGATACGCGAGGGCAAATCGGCGACGTCGAAGCGGTCGATCGCACGGATGCCCGACTCGCCCGCCAGCAGGCGCGCCCACGTGCGCTCGACGCCGACGCCGAGCGGGGTCGCAAGCCCCCACCCCGTCACGACCACGCGCCGCAGCGCCCCCCTCCCCCCAACTGCTCCAGCCATAGCGTCCTCTCGTGTTGATGTCGCGGGCCGCCCAGTCCCGGGCGGCCGTTCATACCTGCATCCTAATCGACACTATTTCCTGCATTATTTACAGTTAGTGGTAGATTATTGCCTTTCACGATCATTATTCTCTCACTGGAGTCCGTCCTCCCATGCGCTTCGAAATCCGCCACATGCGCGCCTTCATCGCGGTTGCCGAGGAGCTGCAGTTTCGCCCCGCCGCCGAGCGCCTGCACATGACGCAGTCGGCGCTAACGCGCACGATCCAGCACCTCGAGGAGGCCGTCGGCGCGGAGCTGCTCTCGCGCACCACGCGCGTCGTGCAGCTTACCGAGGCGGGTCGCACCTTCCTGTACGAATGCCGTCTCGCGCTCGGGCACATCGAGAAGGCGTCGCTGCTCGCGCAGGCGGCCGCCGACGGCAAGGTGGGCTACCTGCGCATCGCGTACATGGACTTTGCGATCAACGGCAAGCTGCCGATGATCATCGAGAAGTTCCTGCACACCCATCCGGGCATCAAGGTCGAGCTGTTTCACTTCCCGAGCTCGAAACAGAAGGAGGCCTTGCTCGAATCGCGCATCGACATCGGCTTCCTGATCGGACCCTTCGAGTCGCCCTCGGTGAGCCAGCTCATGATCGCGCGCGAGGACCTGGTCGTGCTGCTGCCGGCCGCGCATCCGCTCGTCAACAAGCCCTCCATCTCGATCCGCGATCTCGCCAACGAGAAGTTCATCCTCGGCTCGCAAGACTCGTGGGAGACCTTCCGCACACATTTCTTCGCGCTGTGCCACGCCGCGAACTTCTCGCCCTCCGTAGCGCAGGAGGCCTCGACCAGCGACGGCATCTTCGGGCTGGTCGCCGCGAACATCGGGGTGGCGCTGTATGCGCGCTGCGCAGAGAACATCCAGCGCAAGGGCCTCGTGATTCGCCCGCTGGCGGGCCGGCAAAAGCCCATGGAGACGCTGGTGTGCTGGCGAAAGGACATTCCGACGCCCACCGTGGACCGATTCGCCAAATTCCTGCACGACAACGCCGAGGAATTCGGCATCGCGAACGAAGCACGAGAATAACGTCGCCGCACCGCACGACTGTTGCTGCTTGCGCTGCTAGTGTTGGCGCAGGGCACAATAGTAGTCTCGCGCAGCCGCTGCACGAAAAAGGCGACCCACGGGCCTGGAGAACCCGCGGATCGCCAAGGGGGAAAGACGTCCGGACTCAGAAGAACCGGCTGGGCACGAAGGTGACGATCTCCGGGAAGGCCGTGAACAACCCGATCACCCCGAGCATGATCAGCCAGTACGGCACGGTGGCCCACGACGCCTCGCCGAGGCTCACCTTGCGCCTGGAGATCGTCACCAGCACGAAGAGGTTGAGCCCCACCGGCGGCGTGATCATGCCCACTTCCATCAATATCGTGACGACGATGCCGAACCAGATCGGGTCGAACTGCATCGACATCATCAGCGGGAAGGCGATCGGTAGCGTCATCAGCAGCAGCGAGATGCCGTCGAAGAAGCAGCCCAGCACCAGATACACGAGCACGATCGCGAACAGCACCTCGTAGCGGCTCAGGCCCATCTTCGCGACCCAGTCGACGAGTTCCTTCGGCAGTCCGAGGACGCTGATCGCCTGCGCGAGAATCAGCGTGCCGAGCAGCACCATCGCGATCGTGCCGAACATCAGCACCGAGGTCTTGAACGACTGCCACAGCTTCGACAACGTCAGGTCGCCCCACACGAAGCCCAGCACCGTCGCCGCGACTACGCCCAGCGCGGCGGCCTCGGTGGTCGTCGCGAGCCCCATGTAGATCGTGCCGAGCACGAAGAAGATCAGGATGGGCAGTGGCCAGATCCCGCGCAGTCGGTGGAGGATCTCGCCCCAGCTCGGCCGTTCGTCTTCCTTCGGTGCAAGATCCCTGCGGAAGTAGCACAGGGCGGCGATGTAGGCCGAGAACAGGCCGGCGATGAGCAGTCCCGGTACGATGCCGGCGAGGAAGAGCTTGCCGATCGACACGTCCTGCGTCGCGCCGTAGATCAGCAGCGACAGGCTGGGCGGGATCAGCAGGCCCAGCGTGCCGCCGGCCGCGAGCGAGGCAATGACGGTCGCCGGGTCGTAGCCGCGCTTCACCAGTTCGGGGTAGCCGACCGAACCGATCGCTGCTGCGGTCGACGAGCTCGACCCGCTGACCGCACCGAACACCGTGCACACCGCGATGTTGGTGTGCAGCAGCTTGCCCGAGAAACGATGGAACAACGGCGTGAGGCCGTTGTAGATGCGCCCGGAGATGCCGCTCGCCATCAGGATGTCGCCGAGGAAGATGAACAGCGGCACCGCGCTCAGCGTGAAGTCGGTAAAGGTGTTCCACACCGCCTGCACCGCGAGCGAGCTCGCGTCGCCCACCTGAAAGTGCAGCAGGATCAGGCCGGTAAGCCCGAGCGCGGCGCCCAGCACCGCGCCGGTCACCATCAGCACGAGCATGCTGGTCGAAAGGATGCCCAAGGTCATAGCACTTCCTCCTCGCCCGCGAGGGAGAACAGCGAAGGCCGGCCGGTGAGCTGGCGAAGGCTGTCGAAGAGCTGGCCGAGGCTGACGAGCACCATCACCACTGTGCACAGCGGCAGCATCCCCATCCACGGCCACAGCAGCATCGAGCCGATGTCCGAGCGCGCATCGAGCAGGCGCGAGTAGTCGGCGAAATCGTAGGAGAGCGCGAGGAACCACACGCAGAAAGTCGCGAGGATCACGGTGGCGCCAATGTCGACGAAGTGCCGCAGCGGCCCCTGCAGGCCGCGGGTGACGATGTCGAGGATGATGTGACGGCGCGTCACGAGGCCCAGCGGCATCGCGAGGAAGGCCATCGTGGCGAACAGCAGGCCGATGAATTCATCGGAGAAGGCAAAGGGTGCGCCGACGAAGTAGCGCATCACGACGCCCAGGAACACGAACAGGCTCATCAGCACGGCGGCTACGGCGGCGAGCCGGTTCATGCCAAGTGCGAGCCTTTCCAGGCTGCGGATCAGAAAATGCATCTTGGACTCCAACGAGAGGTACGAAAACGATCGGGGCGGCCGCAGCCAGAAGCTTGGCCGGCCACCCTGGCGACACCGCTCAGGGCGTCAGCTTCGCCATCGCCTCCTTCATTCGCTGGTAGTACTCGGTGCCCTTGGGGCCCGCCGATTTCGCCATCTCCGCCCAGGCCTTGTCGGATGCGGCTGCGAAAGCACTCACGTCACCCTCAGGGAAGGGCTGCAGCATGGTGATGCCGAGCGCCTTGCGTTCCTCGATGGCGGCGCTCTCGCGCTGCGGACTGACGGCTGCCTCGCGCGTCTTGGCCCACATCGCCTCACCCGCTTGGACAAGCACCGCCTGCAGATCCTTGGGCAGGCGCGACCACGCCTTGTCGCTCACGCCGAACATCCACGGCACGGCGGCCCACGGGTGCAGGTAAGCCTCGTACTTCGCGACTTCCTGCAGCGATACCGTCTTGGCCACCGTCGACAGGTAGTAGGCGCAGTCGACCACGCCGGTCTGCAGGGCCATGTACATGCTGTTCTGCGGAATGACCTGCGCCGCCACGTCCAGCCCCTGGAAAGTGCTCACCAGGTGGCTGCCCCACACGCGCAGCTTCTTCCCTTTAAGCTGGGACAGATTGTTGATCGGCTCCTTGCAGTGCACGCCGACGTTGAACACCGGGCTCACGACGCCGCCGACGGTATGGATGCGCCACTTCGCGTAACCTTCCTCGTAGATCGTGCGCATTGTCGGCAGCAGCTGTAGGTGCTGCTGGGGCGTGCGGATGGCGCCCTGCACGTAGACCACGCCCAACTCGGGGGCGTCGCGCGTGAAATACTCCCCGTACAGCATCGCCATATCCACCGCCCCGGCCTGCATGATGCGCAGCAGGTCGGTGTCCTTCAGGCCCAGCGAGCCCGCGTGGAACACGTTGATTTTCAGGCGGCCGTTCGAGCGCGCCGCCACGTCATTGGCGAACTCCTGCAGATATTTCGCCTCCGGGCGGGATTCGACGATCTGGCTGTGCATCTTAAGCTCGATCGTGTCGGCCGCCGATGCGACACCTGCAACCGCCAGCATTGCTGCGGCAAGGATCCTTTTCATCATCGAGATATTCACGGTCACTTTCTCCTTAGGTATTCCAATAGCCACGAACGTCAGACCGTGTTTCATTGAACGACCCCCGATCGACTTCGTCACCGTTGATGGCGGGCAATTCGCACGCACCATCTCTGCACGATCCATCATTGAATAAAATGAATTGGCAAACAATTTCTAGCAATTACAATGCCAGATTAAAAACGGCGAACAAATTCTTCATATACGGCCAAACAACCCGGAATCGTCTATTTTCTTCTGTTCTTATTTTTGTTTCGCGGCTATCGTCTTTGTCTCCTGCACCATGCGAGTGCAGATCGAAGTTATTGTGATTACTTTTGGGGCGCTGCATCATTAGTCGTCTATCTATTTTCTCCATTCCGGGTTATTGATATATCGCACATTCCATCTGTGCAACCCATCTTTTGAATTCTCCCGAGATCATCCCTGCGGGCATCCTGAAATGCGAGGCATAGCACGATACGGACGATCGAGGTCTATTGAATACGCAAGTTGCTGATATAGAGTGGAATCTTGCGTCAACCTGATGCCGCGCCAGATTATAGGACGCGGTAAAACCGCACCGCGAGCGCGCTTATTCGCCCCACACGTCCTTCAGCACGCGCAGCCAGTTTTCGCCCATGATCCGCCGCGCCTGCGTCGGAGTGAATCCGCCCTTCAGCAAAGCGGCGGTCAGATTGGGATATTCTGCGACAGTGCGAATTCCAAGAGGATTGACGATTTCGCCGAAATTGGTCAGGCGGCGCGCATAGCCCTTGTCATGAACGAGGCGCGCAAAAAAAGCCGCGTCATGGCCTTGCGTAAAATCAGTGCCGATGCCGACATTCTCTTCGCCCACTAGATCGAATACATAGCGAATAGCCTCGACGTAGTCGTCAACCGTGGAATTCACACCATTTTTCAGGAATGGCGTAAACATCGTCACTCCGACGAAGCCGCCATGGTCCGCGATGAATTTCAATTCGGCGTCGGATTTGTTTCGCGGATGATCCTTGAGTCCGCTCGGCAGGCAATGCGAATAGCAAACCGGCTTGCGCGATTCGGCTATTGCTTCGCGCGCAGTATTCGGGCCGACATGCGACAGATCGCAAAGGATTCCCACTCGGTTCATTTCGGCGAGGATCTCGCGCCCGAATCCCGACAAGCCGCCATCCCGTTCGTAGCAGCCGGTCCCGACGAGGTTCTGCGTGTTGTAGCACAGTTGCACGACCCCGACGCCGAGGTCCTTGAAGATCTGCACGTATCCCAGGCGGTCCTCGAAGGCCGTCGCGTTCTGGAAACCGAGGATGACCCCCGTCCGGCCTTCACGCTTGGCCCGCTCGATATCCGCGGTCGTGTGCACCTTCAGCAGGCAGTCGGCGTTCGCTTCGATCAGCGCGTTCATCTGCGCGATCTGGTCCACGGTATCACCCAGCCCTTCCCAGATCGACACCGTGCAGTTGGCCGCAGTGAGGCCGCCTCGCCGCATGCCCTCGAAGAGATCGCGGTCCCATTTCGCGACGATCAGACCGTCAATCACGACTGCGTCGCGGTGCAGCTGCGCGGCCACGTCGCCCGGGTCCGCAGGCGGATGATGGCCGGTCAGGCCGCCTTCGCCGGGGAACGGGGTATCGATGGAAGTGATGGAACCGTTTGTTGCGGACATGCATCCGATCTCCCGTTCTTGCCCTCGCACCTCAGGACGGCGATGGCGGCTTGAATGAACCCTGTACGCTCAGACTGAAGGGATATCGCAGCCGAGCGCCTGCCTGCTTGGGCGAGATATTGTCTGTGCAGACCGCCCGTCCGACGCCTCCTCAGACCCGAATCCTAGTCGAAGCAATTTCCGCATCTATTTACAGTTCGGTCGTGATTATTGCGATCCGTGCGAACTATCCGAACACCATTGAGACATTTGCATGCACCGCCCCGTACAGCCCACTCATCACCGAAAAAACGCGACCGGAGGTCCCGTACGGACAAGCTCGGGGCATACGGGCCGGCGACGGGCGGGGGCGCCACGCCCCCCGCCCGCACGATCAGCCCTTCATCGAGTACAGGTAATCGACGCAGCGATCGACCGATTCCACGTCGGCGAACTTGGCGTCGATGTCGAACAGGTTCCACTCGACTGCGCCGGGCACGCGGTCGCCGATGCACTCGCGCACGGCGATCGTGCGGAAACCCTCGGCCAGGCCGTCGCACAGCGTCGTGCGCACGCAGGCCGATGCGGTCACGCCGGTCACGAGGATGGTGTCGACCCCGGCCGCGCGCAGGAAGCCCGCGAGGTAGGTGCCATGGAAGGAGCTCGCGCGCTTCTTGACCAGCACCTGCTCACCGGCGATCGGCGCGATGCGCGAGTCGATCGCCCAGATGTTCTCGTCTTCCTGATTCACGACATCGACCGGAATCTTGTTGTGCCACAGGCCCATGTCGGTGTTCGGATTGTTGCGGTCGGTGACCTGGTAGCAGGTCGTCACGTGGATCACCGGGTGGTTGTTCTCGCGGCACGCCTTCAGCAGGCGCTGCACGCCGGGGATGATCTCGTCGTCGATCTTCTCGCAGGTGAAGGGGTTGCCCGGGCGCGTCCAGGCGTTCGCAAGGTCGACGTTGATCAGCGCCGGCTTCTTGCCAAAGCCCACGCGGCGCTGGAAGCCGCGCTCCTGGTAGAGCTTGGTGGCTTCGGCAAAGGCTTGCTTGAGCATGTCGTTGAGTTGGCTTTGCATGGTCTTCTTCTCCAGACAGTGTGGGTTTCGGTGTGTGACAAAGGCGTCTTTGTCTGGAGAGATAGTAACGGTTACTATTGCTTAGTCTATTTACAGTTATTCATCGATTATTGCGTTATATGACCATTATTCACCCAAAGGCGCGGTAAACGCCCGAACGCGGTGCCGACGGCCTGGCCGCCGAGCACCGCGTTCGGGTGGGGGCTCCGCGGAGCTAGTCCGCGAAGCGCACGTCGATCAGAACTTCACGACCGCCATGATGTTGGGGAAGCTCTCATTGAGACCGTCGATGCCGTACTTGTTCCGCCAGTACTGATATTCCGTGCCGACGTAGAACGCATCGCGGCGACCCGACACGAGTTGCCCGACATCGAGCCGCAGTTGCGGTTGGCACAGCGTCTGATTGACGGTGCCCTGCCCGCGCGCGCCGATGAAGTCGCAGAAGCCCTCGAAGGACCAGTGCGTGGGGCCGATGCTGAACGGCAGCCGCCATACCGGGGTCACCTGATAGCTGTTCCGGTAACGGGTTTGCACACCGTTGAACTGCGAGCGGTCGTCGTAGGCGAGCAGGTCCACGTTGAAGTAGCTGAAGCCGGGCACCGCGAAATCCAGCGTCACGCCGTAGAGCAGGACCCGCGTCGCCGCGCCCCCGGTCGAGGCACCCGCGTTGACACCCGCGGTCAGGCTGACGTCCTTCAGCACGCCCTCGCCGAACTTCGCGCCCGTGATCTTGCCCAGGCTCAGGTAGTGGTAGTACTCACCGTAGATGTCGTTCGCGCGCGGCGCGTTCTTCGTTCCCCAATAGGAATCCACGAAGAAGTAGTTGCGCCCATAGGCGTAGCCGCTCACGTGCTGCAGCGTCACCGTCGTCTTCGTGACGTCGTCGGGATTGCCCGGATCGCGGAAGCGCGTGCCGTTCATGACCTGCACGTCCGTTTCGCTCCAATCCGAGGCCGTCGCGGAACCGAGATGACCTGCAAGGACAAACGCGAGGATGCCGCCGATTACGGCCCCGACGCGACGAAGTCCGATCTTCCCTGATAACTGATTCATGTCACATGTTCCTAATGTACGTGGTGATGTTCTGGTTCTGAATTTGTGTTGCTGCCCAAGCGCCGTTGCGCACCCGATCAGACTCTTTCGACGGCAAGGCGCTGGCTCACCCGTACGGTTTCTGAAGCCATCAACAACCGGTAAACCCCAAGGGACAGGAACAGGCCCACGAACCATGCGTAGTTGTAGAGTTCCGTAAAGAACGCCGGTACGTCGGCGAAGGCAGCGGGAAAGGCGGCGTGGAGGAATCCCGGCAGGTTCGGCAGGACGCCGATGGCGAAGGCGATCAGCGCCGACATGTTCCAGCCGTTCCGATAAGCGTACCGTCCGCGCAAGTCGAAGAGATCGTCGACATCGAGCCGCGTACGCCGGATCAGCCAGTAATCGGCGAGCATGATCCCGAGCACCGGTCCGAGCAGCGCGCCGTAGCCGATGAGCCAGGTAAAGATGTAGCCCTGGGTGGATTCCGCAAGCTTCCACGGCATGATCACGACACCGATGACCGCCGTGATGTAGCCGCCCCGGGCGAAATTGACATGCCGCGGGAAGATGGCGGCGAAGTCGTAGGCCGGCGCGACGGTATTGGCCGCGAGGTTCACGCACAGCGTATCGAGGGTGATGATCGCCAGGCCGATCGCCACGGCGACGCCTTCCATCCGGCTCGCCAGGTCGACCGGGTCCCAGATCGCCTTGCCATAGATGACGACGGTGGCCGAGGTGACGGCGACACCGACGAATGCCAGCAAGGCCATCGGGATCGGCAGGCCGACCGCCTGACCCAGGTAGTGTTCGCGCTGGGACGCGGAAAAGCGCGTGAAGTCGGGGATGTTCATCGCCAGCGTCGACCAGAACCCCGCCATCGCCGTGAGCGACGGCCAGAATACTGCCCAGAACTGGCCTTCCTTCTGGCCCCCGGGACCGAACTGGGACGGCGCCGAGAACATCTGGCCGAAGCCGTCGGCCTTGTCGTAGGCCCACCATAGCAGCGCGAGCACGATCACGACCTTGAGGGGAGCGGTGAAGGTCTCGATCTTCCTCACCGACTCCGGCCCCCGGGCGATGAAGTAAAGGTGCAGCGCCCAGAAGATGAAGAAGCACGCCAGTTGCCAAGCGTTGACGCCGGCCCACGCCATCTTCGGCCCCACCAGCAGGCCTCCGCTCAGGAGATTGCCGATGGCGTAGATGGCGCTTCCCCCCACCCAGCACTGGATGCCGAACCAGCCGCAGGCGACGAGCGCCCGCAACAGGGCCGGCAATTTGTTGCCCTGCACGCCGAATGACGATCGCACCAGCACCGCGAAGGGCACGCCATAGCGGGCGCCGGGATGGCCGATCAGCAACATGGGGATCAACACGATGGCGTTGCCGGCGAAAACGATCATGACCGACTGGGTCGCCGACATGCCCTGGTCCATCAGACCTGCCGCCAGCATGTAGCATGGGATGCACATGACCATGCCGATCCACAGGGCGGCGTAATCCTGCCAGCGCCAGGTCCTGTGGGTCGGATCGGTCGGAGCAAGGTCCTCGTTCCAGATCTCGGACTGCGTGTTGTTATGAACGCTCACGACTTACCTCCTTTTTGGTGGATGAAGCCGCAGGGCCCGCGCCCGATGAATCCAGGATGGCGCCGGGCCATACGGCCACAATGGAACCCCGCAAGTCATTCGCGTGTGGCGCGTCGCGTCAGGCGGATGGCTTGGAGGTTTTTCTTGTTCTTGATCGGACGCGCGGCGAGCGGGGCCCAAAATTGGACGCAAGAGCCCCTCTCCCCCGCCTGAGCAGGGGAGATTCGCCACGAAGGGGGAAATGACGACCGGGTGGTCTGGTTAGACGGTCTCGACGACCGCTGCGCCCTGTTCCGCCAGCGGCGGCAGGCGCCGCTCGAGGCGAATCAAGGTACGCCGCGCCATAGTGGCGCTCTCGTCGAGCTCCAACGCCTCGGTGACGACCACCCCGTAGGCGTCGAAGGCATGTGCCCGGGTGCAGAAGCCGTCCAGCACGTCCTCAAGCACCAGGCGGGCCGGGCGATCGAGCGGGTCGCCATAGCCCCCGCCGCAGGGTGCGTAGTACGCCATGCCACCACCCGCCGGCACGCGCAGGTTGGAGAACTTCGCGTAGGTGTCCTGCTTCGTGCCGTCCGGCAGGAAGATCTCGACGCGGCCCGCCGCACCGTCGGTGCCGCCGAAGGCGCCCCAGGGTACGTCCAGATGGCGCTCGGACTCATGCGTGATCGCGCCGTCGGTGAGCAGGCGCTGCGTCTTGACGACGCCGATGCCGCCGCGAAACTGCCCCGCTCCGGGCATCACGTCGTCGCGCAGCTCGTAGCGGTCGCACACCATCGGCAGGTGCATGCCGAGGTCCTCGATCGGGTTGTTGCGCGTGTTCGCCATCAGGTTGTCGATCGAGTCCGGGCCGTCCGAATGCGGCCGACCGCCGTAGGCGCCCTCATTGACTTCGAGAAACACCCAGTAGTCGCCTTCGGCCTTGATGCCCGAGTACGCGGCGAAGGACAGCGTCGCCGAGTTGCCGGCGGTGACCCGCTGCGGCATCACGGGCGCAAGCGCCTTGATGATCAGGTCGATCATGCGGTTGCACTGCGTGAAGCGCGCCTCGGCCGCGGCCGGGTAGATCGGGTTGAAGATCGAGCCCTTCGGCGCCGTGACCTTGATCGGACGGAAGGAGCCTTCGTTCGGCGGCAGCTTCACCTCCATCAGCGCGGCATCGGTGAGCATCGCACGGAAGGCGCAGTAGCAGGCCGGCTTCGTCGAACCTTCGAAAGGCACGTTGAAGCCCGTCGGCACCTGGTCGGCCGAGCCGGTGAGGTCGACCTCGACGCTGTCGCCGGTGACCCGCACGCACACCTTGATCGGCAAGCGCTTGTCACGGTTCGCACCGTCGTCGTCGAGATAGCCTTCGGCGAAATATTCGCCGTCGGGAATCTCGGCGATGCGGCTGCGCATCATCGCCTCCGTGTAGTCCATCAGCTGGTCCGCGGCGCCGAAGACGGTTTCCTTGCCGTAGGTATCGAGGAGTTCCTGCATCCGCTGCGCACCGAGCAGTGCCGAGGCGATCTGCGCGTCGATGTCGTCCTTGGTCTGCTTCGCGGTGCGGCTGTTGTGGCCGATGTACTGCCACAGGCCCTCATTGCGCTTGCCGCCCTCATAGAGCTTGATGCCGGCGAAGAGCATGCCCTCGGCGAAGACGTCCGGGATGTCGATGATGAGACCGGGCGTTGCCGCACCGATATCGACGTGGTGCGCGGTATTGGCCGCGAAGGCGACCAGCTCGCCGCGCCAGAACACCGGCACGACGATGCACAGGTCGGGGCTGTGGCTCGCGCCGTAATACGGGTGGTTGTGGAGCACGACGTCGCCCTCGTTCCACGTGCCGCCCTGCAGGCAGGCGTCGATGCCGCGCAGGTAGGCCGGGATCGAGCCGATGTGCAGCGGCGAGCCCTCGGACTCGGTCAGCGTATTGAAGTGCAGGTCGAAGAGCCCCGCGCCGATGTCCTGCGACTCGCGGATGATCGACGAGAAGGACATGCGGTAGAGGACGTGGCCCATTTCCTCGGCGATGGTGTGCAATGCGCCGCTGATGACCTGCAGGGTGATCGGGTCGACCTTGGTGTTCGACGGGTTCATCTGGTTCTCCTTAGACGCGCTGCGCATTGATGTGGATGTTGCCCTTGCCCGAAACCTTGGCCACGTAGCCCGGCGGGACCAGCGTCGTCGAGTCGTGCTGGACGATGATCGCGGGGCCGGAAAGTTCGTGGCCGGCCTTGAGCTTCTTCCGGTCATAGCGCGGTGTCGCGTAGGTCTTCCTGTCGTCGAAGATGGTCGGCCGCTCGTACATCAATGCGCCGTCGGGGCTGCTCCCCGCGGCATCCTCCAGTTCCGGCCAGGCAAGGGGTCGGGTGCGGGCGATACCGATGATGCGGATCGTCACGATCTCGACATCGACGTCGTCGAACGCCCAGCCGTAGTCCCGCTTGTGTTGCGCCTGGAAGCTCGCCTTGATGGCGGCGAGCCGCTCGCCGTCGATCCGACCCTCGGGAATGTCCGCACGCAGCTCGAAGCCCTGTCCGTGGTAGCGGCATTCGGCAATGCGCACGAAGTGCTGGTTGTCAGCCGGCACGCCATCGTCGTCGAGCCGCTCGCGGCACAGCGCGGTGAGCTCGTCGATCACGCGGTTGAGCTTGTCGAGCGCCGGCTGCCCGACGTCCTTCAGCAGCGTCGGCACCGAGCGCATGAATTCGTACTGCATGTCGGTGACAAGCAGCCCGATCGCCGCGGTGATCCCCGGTGCGGGCGGCACGATCACTTCGCGTGCACTGACGGCCTCGGCAAGCGCGACGCCATTGAGCGGACCCGCACCGCCGAACGGGGCGAGCGCGAACTTGCGCGGGTCGTAGCCCTTGGCGACCGAGTTCGCGCGGATCGCGAGCGACATGTTGGAGTTGAGGATGCGGATGATGCCCAGCGCGGCCTCTTCGACCGTGAGCCCGAGCGGCTCTGCGACCTTCGTGCGGATCGCTTCGCGCGCCAGCTCGGCGTCGATCTCGATGCCGCCACCGAGGAAATGGTCGGGGTCCAGGCGCCCGAGCACGACCTGCGCGTCGGTGACCGTCGGCTCGGTGCCGCCCTTGCCGTAGCATGCGGGCCCCGGATCCGCGCCGGCCGAACGCGGCCCGACACGGAACGCGCCACCCTCGTCGATGTAGGCGATCGACCCGCCTCCCGCGCCCATCGTCGCGAGGTCGATCATCGGGGCGAGGATCGGATACGCGCCGACGTAGGTGTCGCGCGGGTTCATGATCTTCACCTTGCCGTCGGGGATCGTGCTGAAGTCCGCCGACGTGCCGCCGATGTCGACGGTGATGACGTTCTTCTCCTCCGACAGCGCACCGGCCCAGCGGCCGCCCATCACGCCGCCGGCCAGCCCCGACATCAGGATCGTGACGGCCTCCTTCGAGCACTTCTCGACCGTCGACACGCCGCCGTTCGACTGCATGATGCGCAGGTGCGCCTTGATGCCCGCGTCGACGAGCTTCTGCTCGAGGTTCTTCAGGTAGAGGGAGGTCTTGGGGCCGACGTAGGCATTCATCGCCGTCGTCGAGAAGCGCTCGTACTCGCGGATGACGTTCGCGACTTCCGACGAGCACGAGACGTAGGCGTCGGGCAGCACCTCCTGGATGATCTCCTTCGCGCGGCGTTCGTGCGCATCGTTCAGGAAGGAGTACAGGAAGCACACGATCACGGAGCGGATGCCGCGCGCCTTGAAGAGCTCGGCCGCCGCACGCACCTCGTCTTCATCAAGCGGCTGCGCGACTTCGCCGTGCGGCGGCATGACCCGCTCGCCGATCGCGATGCGGTTGCGACGCTTCACCAGCGGCCGCGACTGCCACGGCACGTCGAACTGCAGCGAGAAATTCTCCGGACGCTTGTGCCGGCCGATGTGCAGGATGTCGCGGAAGCCCCGCGTCGTGAGCATCCCGACTTCGGCGCCGTTGTGCTCGATCGTGATGTTGGTCGCGACCGTCGTGCCGTGCACGATCAGGCGCACATCGCTGGGATAAATTCCGCCGATGCGGCAAATCTCCAGGATGCCGCGCAGCACGCCTTCCGATTGATCCCACGGAGTGCTCGGGACCTTATGCACGTAGACCCGATGCTGTCCCATGTTCTCGCCTTCGATCTCGAGCACCAGATCCGTGAAGGTGCCTCCGACATCTACTCCGATTCTTGCCATTTCAGTCTCCTCTTTTCTCGCTCTATTGCGAATCTTGTGTCGCTGGGCGGTGATGCGGTGTTGGTTGGTGGTGAAGTCCTCGGGGGCGTGATGTTGAGTCGAAAAGAAGCGCTTGCCGAACCGGATACTAGGCGCTGCACTATTGCCGGTCTATTGAGAAGCTTTCAGCGAATCTTGCTGTTGCCGACAATAATGATTTTTGCGTCGCAACGAGCAGATTCCCTATGCATGGACGGCCGGGGGTACCAAAGGCGGCCTGACTTCGTCGAGGACTTGCGGACCGGGTCAATCCAGGCGAAACGACTGCCGGTTTTCCGCGTACGCGTGCCGGTGATCCGATTTCGCACCGCAGCGAACTTGGCCGACCGATGGAACCGGGACGCCGGCAAGCCGTGTGCAATTTCGCAAGAAACGGTGCTACCCGGATCACCGGAAGCGCTTCGCTATCGAATCATTTGCTGGAACTCTGCCGCCCCCCGATCAGCCCTTCAGCGAATAGAGGTAATCGACGCAGCGGTCGACCGACTCGACGTCGGCGAACTTGGCGTCGATGTCGAACAGGTTCCACTCGACCGCGCCGGGCACGCGGTCGCCGATGCACTCACGCACGGCGATCGTACGGAAACCCTCGGCCAGGCCGTCGCACAGCGTCGTGCGCACGCAGGCCGACGCGGTCACGCCGGTCACGAGGATGGTGTCGACCCCGGCCGCGCGCAGGAAGCCCGCGAGGTAGGTGCCATGGAAGGAACTCGCGCGCTTCTTGACCAGCACCTGCTCACCGGCGATCGGCGCGATGCGCGAGTCGATTGCCCAGATGTTCTCGTCTTCCTGATTCACGACATCGACCGGAATCTTGTTGTGCCACAGGCCCATGTCGGTGTTCGGATTGTTGCGGTCGGTGACCTGGTAGCAGGTCGTCACGTGGATCACCGGATGATTGTTCTCGCGGCACGCCTTCAGCAGGCGCTGCACGCCGGGGATGATCTCGTCGTCGATCTTCTCGCAGGTGAAGGGGTTGCCCGGGCGCGTCCAGGCGTTCGCAAGGTCGACGTTGATCAGCGCCGGCTTCTTGCCAAAGCCCACGCGGCGCTGGAAGCCGCGCTCCTGGTAGAGCTTGGTGGCTTGCGCGAAGGCTTGTTTGAGCATCGTGTTCAGTTCGGTATCCATTTCAGCATGATCTCCAGATCGTTTTCATCCTTGGGGTTGCGACAAAGTTGTCTTTGCCTGCAGGAAATACTAGTCGTCCTACTATTGCTTCGTCTATTTACAATTAGTCGTCGATTATTGCGTTTGAAATACATTATTTCGGCGATCATCGACACGCGGCCAGTACCCCTATCCGCTTGCCGGCACAAGGAAATCCCGACATCGACGCAAGCGAGCACGGAGCCGCCAGGAACGACCGACGGCCGCCCGCGGCGACTCCGCAACATCGGCGGATGTGCGCCTTAGAACTTCACGACGGCCATGATGTTGGGGAAGCTCTCGTCGAGGCCGTCGATGCCGTACTTGTTGCGCCAGTACTGGTACTCGGTGCCGATGTAGAACGCATCGCGGCGTCCCGACACGAGTTGACCGACATCCAGACGCAGTTGCGGCTGGCACAGGGTCTGATTGACGGTGCCCTGGCCGCGCGCGCCGATGAAGTCGCAAAAACCCTCGAAGGACCAGTGCGTGGGGCCGATGCTGAACGGCAGCCGCCATACCGGGGTTACCTGGTAGCTGTTCCGGTAACGGGTTTGCACGCCGTTGAACTGCGAGCGGTCGTCATAAGCGAGCAGGTCCACGTTGAAGTAGCTGAACCCGGGCACCGCGAAATCCAGCGTCACGCCGTAGAGCAGGACCCGCGTCGCCGCGCCCCCGGTCGAGGCTCCCGCGTTGACGCCCGCGGTCAGGCTGACGTCCTTCAGCACACCCTCGCCGAACTTCGCGCCGGTGATCTTGCCCAGGCTCAGGTAGTGGTAGTACTCACCGTAGATGTCGTTCGCGCGCGGCGCGTTCTTCGTTCCCCAATAAGAATCGACGAAGAAGTAGTTGCGCCCATAGGCGTAGCCGCTCACGTGCTGCAGCGTCACCGTCGTCTTCGTGACGTCGTCGGGATTGCCCGGATCGCGGAAGCGCGTGCCGTTCATGACCTGCACGTCCGTCTCGCTCCACTCGGCTGCAGCGGCCTGCCCTGCGGCGCCGCCCAGGGCAAGGGCCAGCGCGATGCCCGTCAGCGCGCGGCGCGGTTTGTTGTTTCCGGCAAGTTGTTTCATCGTGGTCGTCCTGTTCGTGTTTTCGGTGGGGAGGCGGGATCAAAGGTCTTCGCGTGTCTGGGCGTCGCTCAACTGCTGCGAGGACACGCGTGAAAAGCCGCGCGCGGGGGTATAGGTCCAGTTGTGGCCGACGCTGGTGGCGAGGAAGCGGTCGCTGTAGCGGGACGTGACCTCGGCCTGCGGGTAGCGCGGCAGGACCCACAGCCACATCAGCAGCAGATAGAGGGCGAAGCCGAGCGCGAAGCCGACGACAAAGGCCCAGGAGCCCGAGTAGAAGGCAGCCGCGCCGCCGGCGAGCCAGGTGACGACGCCGGCCGGATTGACGCCTCCGAGGAAACGGAACTGGCCATCGACTTCGTAGAGATCCGGCACATTCAATCGCCGACGCCGGATCACGAAATAGTCCGCGACCATGATCCCGCCGATCGTCGACAGGAAGGACCCGTACGAGAACAGGAAGCTGAACAGGTTGTCGAGAATCAGCCAAGGCATCGACAGCGTGCCGATGATGCCGGCGAGGACGATGGCACTGCGGTAGCCGATGCGCGGCGCGCCCGCATTCACGAACGTGAGCGCTGCGGGAATCAGGTTCGCAGCGTTGTTCGTCGACCATTGTGCGAGGATCACCATCACCAGCAGCACGATCAGCGAGAAGCCGGTGGCGCTGCTCTGAATCACCGTGATCGGATCCCAGTTGCCGGCGGCGATGAAGGAGGCCGCACCGATCACCGCCACCCACGTCTGCGTGGCCGGGAGGGCAACGAGTTGCGCGAGGAAGACGTGACGGTTGCGCCGCACGAAGCTCTTCGTGCCTTCCTCGACCTTCAGGAAGCGGGTGATGTTGGGGATATCGATCGCGAGCGTCGACCAGAACGCCATGTTCGCGAGGAAGAGCGTCAGGATCGTCGTGTCCTTGCCGCCGACCCAGTTCCAGATGTTGAGGCCCTTGGTCTGCGCCATCACGTCGAGCGTGTAGTACATCCAGATCGAAATGGCGATGATCGCGGGCGCGGCGATGTCGGCAAGCTTCTCGACCGCCTTGATGCCGCAGGCGGTGTTCCAGATCTGCACGACCGCGAACAGCGCGTACCACAACGGCCAGCTCGAGAAGCCGGTCAGGTACTCGACGATGCCGTTGATCGCGAGCGCACCGAGGTAGGTCTGGATGCCGAACCAGATCGCGGCGACCACGCCACGGAAAAGCGCCGGCAGGTGCGTGCCGGATGTCCCGAAAGGCGCGCGCAGATAGACCGCGAACGACAGGCCGTGCTCGGTGCCGATGTCGGCGGTCAGCGTCATCAACAACGCCAGCGCGACGTTGGCCGCGAGGATCACGGCCACGACCTGCCACAGCGGCAGCGATTCGACGCCGGTGGCGCCGAGCTGGAAGGTCGCGATGATGACCGCGAGGCCGATCCAGATCCACACGAAACCCAGTGTGCCGATCGTGCGCTGCGTGCTCAGCACCGGCAGGATCGACTCTTCGAGCAGGTGGGAGCGGGTCGCCGCCCCACCGATTGGCGCAGTGGCCGCTTCGACTTTGTTCATGATGCAAGTTCTCCTTGATGACGGAACAGTTGCCGGAATGACGAACGAAAATGCACGGGGTGGCGGCGCGACGAGGACGCACGCCTCCCCACCCGGCCTTGCGGCCGGGTGTGTCGGAGCTACGGATTACGGGGTGGGTGCTGCCGCGCCGGTCAGGCCGTTGCGGGCTCGGGAGCGGGCGTCGCGTCCGCCGTCTGCCGCTCCAGGCGGAGCAGCGTGCGGCGCGCCTGCGTGGCCGCCTCGTCGAGGAGGAGGTCCCCGGAGATGATCACTCCATAGACCTCGCGGGCGTGGTCGAGGGTGCAGAAATCGTCCATGACATCCTCGAGCACCTTGCGGGCCGGGCGATCGAGCGGGTCGCCATAGCCCCCGCCGCAGGGTGCGTAGTACGCCATGCCACCACCCGCCGGCACGCGCAGGTTGGAGAACTTCGCGTAGGTGTCCTGCTTCGTGCCGTCCGGCAGGAAGATCTCGACGCGGCCCGCCGCACCGTCGGTGCCGCCGAAGGCGCCCCAGGGTACGTCCAGATGGCGCTCGGACTCGTGCGTGATGGCGCCGTCGGTGAGCAGGCGCTGCGTCTTGACGACGCCGATGCCGCCGCGAAACTGCCCCGCTCCGGGCATCACGTCGTCGCGCAGCTCGTAGCGGTCGCACACCATCGGCAGGTGCATGCCGAGGTCCTCGATCGGGTTGTTGCGCGTGTTCGCCATCAGGTTGTCGATCGAGTCCGGCCCGTCCGACTGCGGCCGACCGCCGTAGGCGCCCTCATTGACTTCGAGAAACACCCAGTAGTCGCCTTCGGCCTTGATGCCCGAGTACGCGGCGAAGGACAGCGTCGCCGAGTTGCCGGCGGTGACCCGCTGCGGCATCACGGGCGCAAGCGCCTTGATGATCAGGTCGATCATGCGGTTGCACTGCGTGAAGCGCGCCTCGGCCGCCGCCGGGTAGATCGGGTTGAAGATCGAGCCTTTCGGCGCCGTGACCTTGATCGGGCGGAAGGAACCTTCATTCGGCGGCAGCTTCACCTCCATCATCGCGGCATCGGTGAGCATCGCGCGGAAGGCGCAGTAGCAGGCCGGTTTCGTCGAGCCTTCGAACGGCACGTTGAAGCCGGTCGGCACCTGATCGGCCGAGCCGGTGAGGTCGACCTCGACGCTGTCGCCGGTGACGCGCACGCACACCTTGATCGGCAGGCGCTTGTCGCGGTTCGCACCGTCGTCGTCGAGATAGCCTTCGGCGAAGTATTCGCCGTCGGGGATCTCGGCGATGCGGCTGCGCATCATCGCCTCCGTGTAGTCCATCAGCTGGTCCGCCGCGCCGAACACCGTCTCCTTGCCGTAGGTATCGAGGAGTTCCTGCATGCGCTGCGCGCCGAGCATCGCCGAGGCGATCTGCGCGTCGATGTCGTCCTTGGTCTGTTTCGCGGTGCGGCTGTTGTGGCTGATGTACTGCCACAGCCCCTCGTTGCGCTTGCCCCCTTCGTAGAGCTTGATGCCGGCGAAGAGCATGCCTTCGGCGAAGACGTCCGGGATGTCGATGATGAGGCCGGGCGTTGCCGCACCGATATCGACGTGGTGCGCGGTATTGGCCGCGAAGGCGACCAGCTCGCCGCGCCAGAACACCGGCACGACGATGCACAGGTCGGGGCTGTGGCTCGCGCCGTAATACGGGTGGTTGTGGAGCACGACGTCGCCCTCGTTCCACGTGCCGCCCTGCAGGCAGGCGTCGATGCCGCGCAGGTAGGCCGGGATCGAGCCGATGTGCAGCGGCGAGCCCTCGGATTCGGTCAGGGTGTTGAACTGCAAGTCGAAGAGGCCCGCACCGATGTCCTGCGACTCGCGAATGATCGACGAGAAGGACATGCGATAAAGCACGTGGCCCATCTCTTCGGCGATGGTATGCAATGCGCCGCTGATGACCTGCAGGGTGATCGGGTCGACCTTGGTGTTCGACGGGTTCATCTGGTGCTCCTTAGGCGCGCTGCGCATTGATGTGGATGTTGCCCTTGGCCGAAACCTTGGCCACGTAGCCCGGCGGGACCAGCGTCGTCGAGTCGTGCTGGACGATGATCGCGGGGCCGGAGAGCTCGTGCCCGGCCTTCAGCTTCTTCCGGTCATAGCGCGGCGTCGCGTAGGACTTCCTGTCGTCAAAGATCGTCGGCCGCTCGTACATCAGTGCGGAGTCGGGGCTACTCCCCGCGGCGTCCTCCAGTTCGGGCCACGCGAGCGGCCGGGTGCGGGCGATGCCGATGATGCGGATCGTCACGATCTCGACATCGACGTCGTCGAAGGCCCAGCCGTAGTCCCGCTTGTGCTGCGCCTGGAAGCTCGCCTTGACGGCGGCGAGCCGCTCGCCGTCGATCCGACCCTCGGGAATGTCCGCGCGCAGCTCGAAACCCTGTCCGTGGTAGCGGCATTCGGCGATGCGCACGAAGTGCTGGTTGTCAGCCGGCACGCCGTCGTCGTCGAGCCGCTCGCGGCACAGCGCGGTGAGCTCGTCGATCACGCGGTTGAGCTTGTCGAGCGCGGGCTGTTCGACGTCCTTCAGCAGCGTCGGCACCGAGCGCATGAATTCGTACTGCATGTCGGTGACAAGCAGCCCGATCGCCGCGGTGATTCCCGGTGCGGGCGGCACGATCACTTCGCGTGCACTGACGGCCTCGGCAAGCGCGACGCCGTTGAGCGGCCCCGCACCGCCGAACGGGGCGAGCGCGAACTTGCGCGGGTCGTAGCCCTTGGCGACCGAGTTCGCGCGGATCGCGAGCGACATGTTGGAGTTGAGGATGCGGATGATGCCGAGCGCGGCCTCTTCGACCGTGAGCCCGAGCGGCTCTGCGACCTTCGTGCGGATCGCTTCGCGCGCAAGTTCGGCATCGATCTCGATGCCGCCACCGAGGAAATGGTCGGGGTCCAGCCGCCCGAGCACGACCTGCGCGTCGGTGACCGTCGGCTCGGTGCCGCCCTTGCCGTAGCATGCGGGCCCCGGATCGGCGCCGGCCGAACGCGGACCGACGCGGAAGGCGCCGCCTTCGTCGATGTAGGCGATCGAGCCCCCGCCCGCCCCCATCGTCGCGAGGTCGATCATCGGCGCGAGGATGGGATACGCGCCGACGTAGGTGTCGCGCGGGTTCATGATCTTCACCTTGCCGTCGGGGATCGTGCTGAAGTCCGCCGACGTGCCGCCGATGTCGACGGTGATGACGTTCTTCTCCTCCGACAGCGCGCCGGCCCAGCGGCCGCCCATCACGCCGCCGGCCAGGCCCGACATCAGGATCGACACCGCCTCCTTCGAGCACTTCTCGACCGTCGACACGCCGCCGTTCGACTGCATGATGCGCAGGTGCGCCTTGATGCCCGCGTCGACGAGCTTCTGCTCGAGGTTCTTCAGGTAGAGGGAGGTCTTGGGGCCGACATAGGCGTTCATCGCCGTCGTCGAGAAGCGCTCGTACTCGCGGATGACGTTCGCGACCTCCGAGGAGCACGAGACGTAGGCGTCGGGCAGCACCTCCTGAATGATCTCCTTCGCGCGGCGTTCGTGCGCATCGTTCAGGAACGAATAGAGGAAACACACGATCACGGAGCGGATGCCGCGCGCCTTGAAGAGCTCGGCCGCCGCACGCACCTCGTCTTCATCAAGCGGCTGCGCGACTTCGCCGTGCGGCGGCATGACCCGCTCGCCGATCGCGATGCGGTTGCGACGCTTCACCAGCGGCCGCGACTGCCACGGCACGTCGAACTGCAGCGAGAAATTCTCCGGACGCTTGTGCCGGCCGATGTGCAGGATGTCGCGGAAGCCCCGCGTCGTGAGCATCCCGACTTCGGCGCCGTTGTGCTCGATCGTGATGTTGGTCGCGACCGTCGTGCCGTGCACGATCAGGCGCACATCGCTGGGATAAATTCCGCCGATGCGGCAAATCTCCAGGATGCCGCCCAGCACCCCTTCCGACTGATCCCATGGAGTACTCGGTACCTTATGCACGTAGACGCGATGCTTGCCTTGCTTCTCACCTTCGACCTCGAGCACCAGATCCGTGAAGGTGCCTCCGACGTCCACTCCGATTCTTGCCATAACAGTCTCCTGAAAATAAATTGGCAATTAACCGATAGCAATTGCAATGCCAACTTAACGAGAAATGGAAAACACAAGAAATTCCCGCAGGAGACGCCAATTATTACGAACCCAATCAGACCATTTTTTGATTATCTTTTCATTTGACGCACCAGATTTGTGCAAGACGAACCATTAATGTCTCTTCCTGGGGCGTTGATGCACAAACCGATTTTATGCGACCTTAACCTCCACCCCATTGGAAATCGCCATGGACAAAAAGAGACATCCGGAACGGTGATTCCGGCAAACCTGAATCTGAAATGAAAAATATGGACGTGACGATTCTGACGTCCTCTCCGGATCAGGATCGGCACGTCACGCCCCATCGCGAAGGGCGTAATTCCATCCTGCATAAAACCACCCGAAGAAGCGCCTATCATCTTGTATTTACAAGATTTTTCGCTATTTCAAGCGACAAACGAGGATGGATATGATATCAGAGCGAAGGGGAATTCATGGCACTCGTACCAAAACGATTGCCGCGCAAATTTATTATGCGCACAACTCGCCCGTTGACAATATCCGCGATCAAAGACGGATTAATCACGAACAGCCATGCGATTTCTCGACGATCCAAGCCTTCGCCAAACCGCCTTCAAGTCGACAGAACGATCTGCAGCCTTCTGAAGCTGCCAGAAAATATAGCCAGCTTTATCTACGCACTTGATTAGTGCAGATCACGGAAATTTTTTTCGCAGAAAATTGAGCTAACCCGAAATAATTTCCACACGAATCTCGACTATCGGATTCGATTCATTTTCCGAATCTGTTTGATTAACCAGCCTGCCAATTTCATACGACTTCACCCCCGCGTGCGGGCCACGACCGTCTTCGCCATCGTTGTTTATTCGGGCATGCATTCACCAGCGAAGGGGCCGTCCAGGGCGCACGGCCCCTCACCCGGCCCGGCCGGAGTCAGCCCTTCATCGAGTACAGGTAATCGACGCGGCGCCCGACCGATTCCACGTCAGCGAACGTGGCGTCGATCTTCTCGCAGGTGAAGGGGTTGCCCGGGCGCGTCCAGGCGTTCGCAAGGTCGACGTTGATCAGCGCCGGCTTCTTGCCAAAGCCGACGCGGCGCTGGAAGCCGCGCTCCTGGTACAGCTTGGTGGCTTGCGCGAAGGCCTGTTCGAGCGTCTCGCTGAGTGGGCTTTCCATGTGATTCGTCTCCAGGCAGGTTTGCGCTCGGGTGGCGCGACAGCGGGGTACATGCCTGGAGGAATACTAGCCAATACGATTGATCTGTATATTTACAATTAACAGCACATTGTTGCACATACAGACAATAATATTGAGCACGGGCCGGTTCGCGCCCCTCACGGTGCACACCGAGCGGGCATTACCCCCGAGCCTTATTCGAGCTGATCATCAAACAGCTCGCTCACGAACCTCACGAACGCGCTGATCTTCGCGGGCTGGTGGCGGCTTGGCGGATAAAGGATCGAGATCGGCGGGCCCGGGGCCGACCAGTCCGCCAGGATCGGCACCAGGACCCCTTTCGCAAAGTAGCGCTGCAGCGAAAGGGAAAAGAGCTGGACCACGCCGCCGCCGGATATGGCCGCATCGATCAGCGACTCGGCGTGATTGATCCAGATGCGGGCGTCGGGCATCTGCTCGAACGCGACGTCGCCCTTGCTGAAGTACCAGGGGACGGGATGCCGCGAAGTCGGCTGCAAAAAGCCGATCTGCGGATACCTCGCCAGATCCTGCGGCGCCGCCGGGGTGCCATGCCTGGCCAGGAAATCGGGCGATGCGCAGCACACGTAGCGCGCCCGGTGAATCGTCTTCGCCACCCGCGACGACTCCTTCAGGTCCCCGATGCGGATGGAGACATCCACGCCCGTTTCCTCGGGTGCGAGGACCTGGTCCCCGAGCGTCATCCTCACCGTCACTTCGGGATAAAGCTCTGCGAAACGAGGCAACGCCGGCGCGATATACATGCGCCCGATCGCGGTGGGAACGTCGACCCGGAGCACCCCCTGGGGCACGGCCTTCGCCCCGCGCAAGCCCTCCTCCAATTCGCCGAGCCCATCCAGCAAATCGCGGGCGCGGTCGTAGCAGGCCCGGCCCTCGTCGGTCAGGGAGAGCTTGCGCGTCGTCCGGTTGAGCAGCCGGACGCCCAGGTGTTCTTCCAGGTTCGTGAGGTGGTTGGTCACCGAGGAATTCGACATGTCGAGAAGCCGGGCAGTGCGACTGAAGCTGCCCATTTCGACAATGCGGCAAAAGACACGCAACGCCTCGAAACGGTCGATGGCCATTTTTGCGATAATCGAAAAAGTAATTTCAATTATTCTATATTTTAGCGATCTCATGCAATCGTCAAAATTCGCCCAACAAAGCGTCGGAAGACCAGGACGAGTTTTTGACAGGAGAGCGCATCATGACAAACGTACAGGACAGACAAGCGGCGGGACTGCTGATCGGAAGGGGTCTGTTGGGCCTCATCTTCCTCATTTCGGGGGTCGGCAAGATCGGGCGCTTTGCCGCCGTCGCGGGCTACATGGCCTCGAAGGGGCTGCCCGTGAGCGAACTGCTTCTGGCCGGCACGATTGCCCTCGAAGTGCTGGGCGGCTTGTCCCTCATCCTCGGCTGGAAAGCGCGATGGGCGGCCGGCGCCTTCATCCTCTTCCTGATTCCGACCACCCTGATCTTTCACCCGTACTGGAGTGCCGACGCCGCCAGCTATTCGAACCAGCTGAATCATTTTCTGAAGAATCTGGCGATCATGGGCGGCATGTTCTACGTCGCCCTGCTGGGCCCCGGGAGGTTCAGCCTCGGCCGCGGGGAGAACCGGATCGAGTCCGGCGCCCTGAACAAGCAGGCGGCCTGACGGGAAGATTGGCCGCCTCCCCGGAAGGTATTGCCAGGGCGCGTCGCCGGCCAGCAAGCGCCCTGCGCTTGACCGGACGGCGGCGCGCTCCCGCTCAGGCTCTCGATTCGATGAAGTCGTCGCCCGAGCGCGTGCGCGTGGCGAGGATCGCGACCAGCGACACCGTCGCGGCGCCGACCAGGTACCACGCCGGGGCAAACGGGTTGCCGGTGGTCTTGATCAGCCAGGTGCAGATGAACGGTGCGGTGCCACCGAAGAGCGTGTTCGCGAGGTTGAAGCTCAATGCGAAGCCGCTGTAGCGCACCGAGGTCGGGAAGGTCTCGGCGAGGAAGCACGCGAGCGTGCCGTCGTTCATCGCGAGCAGCAGTCCGAACATGATCTGGATCATCAGCATCGTTTCGAAACTGGCGCCCGGCAGCGCGCGGAACAGCGCGACGCTCATCGCCATGAAGCTCACCGCGGCGAAGACCAGCATGGTCTTGCGCCCGAACATGTCCGAGAGCTTGCCCATCAGGAAGATGAAGCCGATGTAGGCGATCAGCGAGATCGTCGCGGCGCGGAACGATGCCGCTTCGCTGAGGCCCTGCTCGGTGCTGAGGTAGGTCGGCATGTAGGACAGCAGTACGTAGAAGCCGACCGCGTTGAGGCTGGCGACGCCCAGCGCGACGATCACCGTCCGGCGGTAACGCGTGAGCAGCAGTCCGATCGGCGCGGCCTCCTTGTGGGCGTGTTTCGATTCCATCGCGCGGAAGGCCGGCGTGTCCTCCAGGTTGGTGCGGATCCAGCGGCCGATCAGGCCGAAGGGCGCGGCCAGCAGGAAGGGCAGGCGCCAGCCCCAGGCGTGCATTTCCTCGGTCGTCAGCACGGTGTGCATCCACGCGACGAGCAGCGAGCCGAAGAGCAGGCCCGCCGCGGTGCTGGCCGGCACCAGGCTGGTGTACAGGCCACGCTTCTTCGCCGGCGCATACTCGGCAATGAAGGCCGAGGCCCCGGCGTATTCGCCCGAAGCCGAAAAGCCCTGCACCAGGCGCACAAGCAGCAGGAGAATCGGCGCCCAGATCCCGACCATGTCGTAACTCGGCAGGAAGGCGATGACGAAGGTCGAACCCGACATGATCAGGATCGACAGCGAGAGCGCATCGCGGCGGCCGATGCGGTCGCCGATGTGCCCCCAGATCACGCCCCCGACCGGGCGGATGAAGAACGAGATCGCGAACACGGCGAAGGTCGACATCAATGCCGTCGCGCGGTCCTCGCTCGGGAAGAACACCGCCGCGATGATAGTGGCGAGATAGCCATAGGCCGCGTAGTCGAACCATTCGACGAAGTTGCCGATGAAGCTTCCGGCGGCGGCGCGGCGCACGAGGCGCTGTTCGCTATCCACGGCGCACTCACCCCTCAATACGGCTTGTTGTGTATTCATGTTGTCTCCACGAAACCTGGTGTGAATCCGTCCGACGCGCACGGCAAGCCACGCCGGGCCCCAAAGGCACGGGCGCGCGGAACGGTAAATCCGGGTGGGCAGGCGACGGCGATCCGGCCACGGTGGCGCGGCACGGAAAGGCGGTCGTCAACGACTCCTGCGAGGTCGACGCACTGCGGGCTCTAGGAGGAGGCCCAGCGGCTTTTTTTCATGGATGTGTCTCCGGTGTAATCGCCGCCCTCTTCCGGGGCAGTCATCGTTTTGGCGGCCTGCCGCAGGCGCGGCAGGCCGGATTCCGTCGGCTTAGCGGCGGATGATGTTGTGCTCCGGCCCGTACTTGAAGCCGGTGATGTTCTCGGCGCCGTTCTCGGTCACGACGAGGATGTCGTGCTCGCGGTAGCCACCGGCGCCGGGCATGCCTTCGGGCAGCATGATCATCGGCTCGATCGACACGACCATGCCCGGCTCCAGCACCGTCTCGATGTCCTCGCGGAATTCGAGGCCGGCCTCGCGGCCATAGTAGTGCGACAGCACGCCGAAGGAGTGGCCGTAGCCGAAGGTGCGGTACTGCAGCAGGCCGTGCTCGGCGAAGATCTCGTTCAGCTGCGCGGCGACGTCGCAGCAGCGCACGCCCGGCTTCACGAGCTTGAGGCCGGCCTCGTGCACCTTGACGTTGACCTCCCACAGCTTGAGCGAGGCGTCGTCGCAATGGTCGAAGAACATCGTGCGCTCGAGCGCGGTGTAGTAGCCGGAGATCATCGAGAAGCAGTTCAGCGACAGGATGTCGCCCTTCTGCACCTTGCGCGTGGTCACCGGGTTGTGCGCGCCGTCGGTGTTGATGCCGGACTGGAACCAGGTCCAGGTGTCCATCAGCTCCGAGTCGGGGAAGCGCTTGGCGATCTCGCGGATCATCGCCTGCGTCGAGGCGAGCGCCACTTCGTGCTCGGCCACGCCTTCATGCACGGCCGCCGCGAGCGCCGCACCGCCGACGTCGCACACCTGTGCGCCGTGCTTGATCAGCGCGATCTCCTCGGCCGACTTCACCATGCGCATGCGCATCGTCGGGGCGCCGATGTCGGTCAGCGTGACGTTCGGCAGCGCGGCCTTGAGCTTTTCCAGGCGCTCGACCGGGATGTGGTCATATTCGACGCCGACACGGCCCTTGTTGGCGATTTCCTGCTGGATCGCGCGGAAGTAGTTGTCACGGCGCCAATCGGTGTAGACGACGTTGTAGTCGCCCACGGTGCGGCGCCACGGCTGGCCGCCGTCGATGTTGGCGCTGATCGACACGACCTTCTCCTGCGTCACGACCAGGCCATACGGGCGGCCGAAGGAGCAGTAGAGGAAGTCGCTGTAGTAGTTGATGTTGTGCATCGACGTGAACAGCACGGCGTCGATGTCGTTGGCCGCCATGTAGGCGCGCAGCTTCGCCTGGCGGTTGTGGAATTCCTGTTCCGAGAACGTGTGCTTGACCTTTTCGCCGTTCTCGATGCGCAGCAGATCCTTCATTTCCGAGATCGACTGAATGCCGGTAACCAGATTCGTCATGTCCATCCACTCCTGTTATATGTAATGGGTGTTGCCGAAAACATCGCCGGATGCCTGGGAACCTGCGCACCGACAACGTAAGTCCATGCTAAAGAACGGGATGCCCCCCTAATTTCCGCACTTCGACGGGCGTTTTCTTGAAAACGACGACGACGAAAACGTCGGCCGAATGCATCCCGCAGGCTCAGGCGGTGCCGCCGAAAAAATGCGCCGCAGCCGCCGGCCAGGACGCCACGACCGAGTCGCCGGGCTGCACGCCGAGGCAGTCGTAGGTGCGTTCGGGCAGGATCACCTTGAGGTCGTCGTCGATTCCGGGCACCTCGAGGAACAGCGTCACCATGTTCCCGATGAACTTGTGGCTCAGGAAACGCGCGCGCACGTGGTTCTCGTGCCGCGGCTCGTCGCCGATCGCGATCTGGTCGGCGTTGACGTAGAAATCCGCCTGCGCCCCGTGCGCGCCCGCGAAATTGCCGCGCGACACCGACATCCCGCCCGTGGCGGTGTTGAGGCGGATGGCCTGATCGCCGGCCTCGGCGACGCTCCCGCGCAGGATCGTCACGTTGCCGATGAACTCGGCAACGAAACGGTTCGCGGGATGGCGGTAGATCGCCTGCGGCGAGCCGATCTGCTCGACCTTGCCGCGGCTCATGATCACGACGCGGTCGGCCATCGAGAAGGCTTCGGTCTGGCTGTGCGTGACATACACGAAGGTAATGCCCAGCTCGCGCTGCAGGGAGCGCAGCAGCGCCTGCATGCGCACGCTGAGGTGGGCGTCGAGCGCGCTCAACGGCTCGTCGAGCAGCAGCACCTTGGGCTCGGTGACGAGCGCGCGCGCCAGTGCGACGCGCTGACGCTGGCCGCCCGAGAGCTGCATCACGTTGCGGCTCGCGAACTCGCCGAGCTCGAGCTTGTGCAGCCACGCGAGCGAGCGCCGGTCGCGCTCGGCCTTGGCGACGCCGCGCATCTTGAGGCCGAAGCCGACGTTGTCGAGCACGCTCAGGAAGGGGAAGAGCGCGAGGCTCTGCCACACCAGCGGCAACTCGCGCCGCCACGGCGGCAAGCCCTTCTGCGAGCACCCCTCGAGGCGGATCTCGCCCGCTGAAGGCTCCTCGAGCCCGGCCAGCATGCGCAGCATGGTCGTCTTGCCGCAGCCGCTCGAGCCCATGATCGCCAGGAACTCGCCCTGCCCGATGCTGAACGAGGTCTCGGTGACCGCCGTGTAGTCGCCGAATCTCTTCGATACGCGATCGATCTCTACCAGTGCTTGAGTCATGGTCGTTCTCACAAAGACAAACCGTTGTTGGTAACCGCGCCGCCCGCAGGCTGCGCCGGGGAATCGGCGGCGGCGCGCTTCGCCTTGCCCATGCCGGAGAACCCCATGCCGATTGCGACGAGGAGGATCGAGGACGTGAATACCGCCGTGCCGATCGCGTTGATCACCGGGCTGACCTGCCCCTGCAGGAACACCAGCACGCGCACCGGCACGGTCTCGTTGAGGCCCGACACGAACCACGCGACGGCGAACTCGTCGAAGGACACCGCGGCGGTGATCAGGAAGGCGGCGACCAGGCTCTGCTTGCAGAACGGCAGGACGACGTGCCACAGCGTCTGCGCCGGCGACGCGCGCAGGTTCCACGACGCTTCCTCGAGCGCGGCGTCCATCTGCGCCAGACGCAGCCGGATCATCGCCATCGCGAACGGCAGCGCGATCACGACATGGCTGATCAGCACGGCCCACACCTCGCCGGCGAGGTTGATGCGCGACAGGTAGGACAGCATCCCCAGTCCCATGATGACGGCGGGAATCGTCGGCGGCAGCAGCATCAGCAGGCCGAACAGCGACTTGCCGCGGAACTCGAAGCGGAAGTCGCAGTAGGCCGCGCAGAAGCCGAGGATCGTCGACAGCAGCGCCACCGGGATCGACACCATCACGCTGCGCTGGAAGGCCTCGATGACCAGCGGATCGGTGAAGGTGCCGCCGTACCAGTCCGTCGTGAATCCCTTCAGCGGCAGCGACGGGAAGCGGTCCGCATTGAACGAGAACACCAGGCTCGCGGCGATCGGCGCCAGGATGAAGAGGAAGGTGTAGCCCGTATAGGCCCACCCGAACCAGCGGCCGATTTTCAGCATCCCGTTTCCCGACATCATTTGCGCCTCCCGTAGGCCAGCCGCACCGCCGCGAGGGAGGTGAGGACGAGGGTGAGGATCATCACGATCGCGACGACCGCCGCGCGCGGCCACTGCTGGCCGGACTTCGTGGTGTCGATGATCAGGTTGCTGAGCGTCGGCGGAGCACCGCCGCCGAGATAGGTCGGCGCGACGAAATCGCCGAAGGCGAGGATGAAGGCGAAGAGCGCGCCGACGACGAGCGAGGGTTTCGCGAGCGGCATGATCACCTCGAACAGCGTGCGCACCGGCCCCGCGCGCAGGTTGTGCGCGGCCTCGATCAGGTTGCGGTCGATCTGCGCCAACCCCATCGTCTGCACCAGCGTCACGAGCGGCAGCGCCAGCGTGACGTAGCCGACGAGCGAACCGAAGTCCGAGTTCAGCATCGGCAGCCCGTCGATGCCGACGACCGACAGCAGCGCATTGACGATGCCGTTGTCGGCGAGGAAGGCCTGCCACGAATACACGCGCACGAGATAGCTGGTGAAGAACGGCACCACCAGGAACATCAGCGCGAGCTTGCGCGTGCGCTCCGACACCGTGAACGCCAGACTGCAGGCGGCAGGAAAGGAACAGGCGGTCGTGACGGCCGCCGCGCCGAGCGCCAGCGCCCAGGTATGGCCGTAGGCCGACCAGAACGAGCTGCGACTCAGCATGAAGTCCCAGTTCTTGAGGGTCATGTCCGGTTCCAGGCGGAAATTGACGACGCTCCAGAACGAGATGACGAAGAGGAAAAGCAGCGGCAGCAGGAAGAAGGTCAACTGCCACAGCAGGGGTGGCAGCAACAGCGGCCACCGCCGACGGCTGGTGTTCGACATGGGGATGCTCCGGAATGGCGCCGGGCGGACCGCGGCCCGCCCGGCGTGGCGGGAAGGCTCAGGCCTTTTCCTTGTACTCGGACCAGAAGTCGTTCCAGTCCTCGATGCTTTGCTGCACGGGCAGCTGGCGGAACGTGATCTTCCCGGAGCGGATGTCGTCCATCACGTTGTGTCCTTGCAGCACCATGCCCTGCCTGCGCGCCTCGGCCGCGTCGCTCTGCCCCAGCAGCTCCCAGCCCTTGCGGTTCGGGATGAGTGCCGGATAGGCGGCCATCTTCGCGGACTTCACCTGGCCCTGCGCCGAGGTGATGTACTGGATGAAGGCGTTGGCGAGATCACGGTTGCGCGTGCCCTTGCCGATCGACAGCGACTCGGTCCATTGCAGGCCGCCCTCGTCGGGCACGACCGAGCTCACCTTGGCGCCCGAGCGCGCCAGCGTGCCGGTGATCCAGTCGCCGATGCCGCACACCAGTTGCAATTGCCCGTTCTTCAGGCCGCTGAAGGTGCCGCCATAGTCGAAGAAGCCCGCGACCTGCGGGCGCAGCGACTTCATGACGCTCTGGAGCTTGCCGAACTGCTCCTTTTCCAACTTGTACGGCGCCTTGTGGCCGGCGTAGAGGCTGATCTCCCCCATGTTCGGCAGATACCAGTCGAAGTGCCCGACCTTGCCCTTGTACGCCGGATCCCAGTACACCTTGAACGAGCGCGCCTTGCTCTCGGGTACGGCCTCGGTGTTGTAGGCGACGCCGAGGAAGCCGAAGCGGACCATCACCGCGTAGAGGTCGTTGCCGTCCCAATGCCCCGGGAATTTCTGGAACTCGGGGAAATAGTCGTCGAACGGGTAGTCCTTCGCTTCAAGGCGTTCGAGGTAGCCGGCCTTGCGCAGCTGCGGCACGTATTCCGCGTCGGACAGGATCAGGTCGTAGGTGCCGGCCGGCGACTGCGAGATCAGCGCCAGCATGTTGTCGCCGCCGGTGTAGTACTTCGGCTTCACCTTGACGTTGTACTTCGCCTCGAACTCGGCAACGATGTCCGGTTCGGCATGGCCGTACCACGCCAGCATCGTCAGCGTGCGCGGCTGGCCGCCCGACGACTGCGCCCAGCTGCTGGCGGCCGTCAGCGACAGCGGCAGCGCACTGCCCGCAGCCAGGGCAGTGCTGCTCTGGAGAAAGCGGCGGCGGAACGGCGACTGCAGGGACTTGTCTTCCTGTTTCATTTCGATCTCCTTTGGTACGAACGGATCGGCAGGCCGCGGCTGCTCGGGCAGCTCTCTTGCCTTGCCGACGAAACACCGGGAACACACCCGCAACCGGCCGCGGACACCCTGTCAGAGGCGCCCGCAAACCGATCGCGATCGTGGGAAAGTCAGAAGTTCCAGCGCACCAGCAGCGTCGGGGTCGTGCGCGAGTACGTGCCGCCGCCCTCGCCCGCGGTCTTGCTGTAGGTGGCGTACTCGTGGCGGTAGCCGACGTCGAAATGCTTGTTGAGTTTCAGCCACAGGTCGGGCTGGACGAAGACCGTGTTGTCGCGCTCCTTGTTGTTGAAATTCACCAGCAGCAGCGGCGACCAGGTGAATTTCAGCCCCGCGACCTCGAAGGGCAGCATCGCGAACGTGCGCCAGAACAGGGTGCGGATGGTCTTCCCTTCGTCGCCGGTGAAGCGCGCGCCGCGCGTGTAGAAATCGGTTTCGAAGAAGCTGAAACCGGGCACTTTCAAATCGAATGCGACGCCGAAATTGTTTGCGCGGAAGTTCGCATACGAGCCCCGTTCGAGGCGCGCGGCGAGATAGACGTCCTGAATGAATCCGAACGAGAGATCCGCGCCGGTGATCTTGGAGAGGCTCAGCCGCGGATTCCAGACCAGGAAATACTGATTCTTGGTCTGCTCGCCGAACGAGCCCGCACCGAATCCATTGAAGTCGCCAACGTCCTTGCCGTAGTAGGTGTCGGCAAAGAAATAATTGTCGCCATACTCATGGACGCCGAAATGCTCGAGACGCACGGTCGTCAATTTCCCGTCGGCCGTGCCGGTGCCGAAAACCGGATCGAACTTGGACTCGGTCGTATAGCCGACCGTCACGTTCGTGTTCTGCCAGCTCTCTGCCGCGAAGGCACTCTTTCCCGTGGCCATCCCAAAAGCCACACAGCACCCGGCAATCAGGGCAGCGCCGGATCTCCGTCCAATCACCTTGCTCTTCATCTGCTTTTTCCTTTGGTCTGAATTTCATTGTTTTGCTTACCGGGGCGTGACTGCTCTTTGCAGCTCTCGAATGGCCATCCGGATATTTTCTTGTTGCCCGACACGCAAATCGATCTGCGCAGGTCCCCTCCTCTTCGACGAGAATTGCCAGGCGCGTGTGGCGCCCCCGCCTGCTCCGCTTGAATTTCTTGCTGTGTTTTCCGGAATCAGGTGGAGGCAAGTATGGAAACGTGCCGCGCGGGCGCATTTCCTGATATCGACAAGCCTTGTCGTGCTGCCGACATCGAAGGAAATGTCGAAAACGCGCAAATAAGGGAATTCCGTGCCGAAATGCAGAGCTTTATTGCAATTGCAATTCGCCGCGACGAATGCGGCGTAAAAGAAAATCGGCCCTGACCGCGTCCTTGAAGACGCGCCCAGGGCCGATTCCGTTCGCCAGCGTATTGCGGGCGCGAATCTCCTTCGGGTTATGGGCCCGATGTCGCTCGCTGCTCCGCGAACGCCCACCGGCCCACGATCTCAGTCCTTCGCGCTCAGGCGTGCTTCGATACGTTCATCGCCGCGGCGGCAAAGGTGTTGCAACTCAGGCTCGTCCCCTTGCCAGCTGTACCCTGGCCAGTGGTACCTCTTCCAATGCTTCCCTTGCTACTTGTGAATAGCGCAGCGCGTACCGACGGCCCAGCACATAGTAGAGAACTGCAGAGCTTGCGCCGCCGGCGAGCCAGGAAAGATCGACCCCGCCCATTGCCACGGCAAAGGGGCCTTGAAACAGTGGAATGATTCCGTACATGAACAGGTAGGTGCATCCCAGACCACCAAAGAATGCCACCATCGCCGCCGGATTGAATTTTTGCATGTGCCGGGATTCCGGCCCCTCGAAGAGGAAGTCGAAATTTTTGGTATTGCGTTCGAACACGAAGCAATGCACCCCCATGATGCCACCCCAGGCGGCAACCCATGCCACGATGGAAATCAGCCACGAATCAAGCGCGTGGGCGAAGTTGTCCTGCTTCATGAAGAGCATGACCGCCAACATTGCGAAGACGCCGACCATGATCGACAGCTTGTGCCTGGAGATCTTGATATCCATGGCCTGAGCCGCCACGCCGAATGTATAAAGGTTGATGATGTTGGTGGCAATCGGGCCGTGAATGACGAGCGCCAGCACAGGGATCGCGAGCACCCCGAAATTGGAGACGATCAGTGCGCCGGGATCCGCGGTTCCATTCTTCGTTGCCAGGGTCGCGCCCAGCACGCCCAGCCACACCACGGGGATGAATTGACCGAGCGTGCTGGCAAGATAAAGGCGCGTCTTGCACACCGTGGTCGACACAAAGCGCGAATAGTCCGGTGCATACGTGAACCAGCCGATCCCCCAGCCGATGCCGATCGCGGTCATCACGGCACTCATCGCGGCGAGGCGCGGCATGCCGGTCAACACCTTGCCTTCGGGGCCTGCGTAAGCCCAGTTGATATCGAACTGGGTCCAGGCAACGACGCTCATCGCCACCAGCACCAGCACCGTAGGCGGCACGGTCCATTTTTCGAAGGCAGCAATGGCCCGATACCCGATGTAGCAAATGACGACCTGGGTGGTCATGATGGTCGCTGCCGTCGACAGGCGCCACCAGAAATTTTCCGCGGTCGGATCCACCCAGCCAAGCTGGCCGAAGAGTGCCATCACCAGATCAAGGATGATCCAGGTATTCACCGCCGACCAGCCGACGGCGAGCAACGCCTGGATGGCAGCCGGCAGGTAGGCCCCATAGCGACCGAAGGCAGCACGCGAAAGCACCATGCCGGTGACGCCGGTTCGTTGCCCAAGCAGCACGAAGGCCCCAAAGCCGAGCATTCCAAGCAGGTTGCCGGCCACCAGGACGGTAATCGTGTCCGCGAGCGAGAGTCCGAGGTTTATCCCGAGTGCGCCCAGAATCCAGTTGATGGGCGCAACGTTTGCCCCCGACCAGATCCAGAACTGCCCCCAAACGGATGTGGTTCGCCGATGCTCGGGAATCGGTTGCAGCATCTCTTCAAGGTCAGCGGCGTCGCTTCCATGGTTACTCATTTTGCATGTCTCCAATAATTCTTATAACTCGCGGGGCAAGTCTGGACGACGCCCCGCGGCATTCCTGACAACTATGAACTTCGGTCGGAACCTCCCTGATACGAAACGGTTGCCGGCATTCAGTCGAACGCGCGCGCCAGTTCGCGGCTGATGCCGTCGACGCAAACTTTCAGCAGCGTCTCGCCATGCTGCGCGCTCGCGCGTTTCGCCGACGACAGGCAACCGGATGCCGGTGTCCATTCCGGCTTGATCGGGAAGAAGTCGTACGGGGGAAACTGAGCCGACGCGTGATCGCAGACCTTCTCCATATCGACCAGGTGCGGATGCAGATGGAGCATCAGCGAGGTTTCCAGCACGCCGCCGTGTTCGACCGCCCAGCCCGGAAACTCGCCCTGGTAGATGGCGTCGATCGCCTCCTGCGTGACGAAATCCCAATACGAGAGAACCACGGTAGAGAAATCGCGGATGCCGTCCCAGCGCAATTCGCGTTGGGCCAGATCGACCCCTTCGACGATGAATGCCGAATTCTCGTAATGGCCATTGACGAGCACCGTCCGCCGCACGCCATGACGGGCAAGTTCCTTCAGGACGTCGCGGATCGTCGAGGTTACGGTCAGGCCATCCAGACTCGTGGTCCCCGGCATGTGGTTTCCGCCGCCACTCTTCTGCTGCGATTTGTAGCCGTAGGCGATGGGCGGGGCGACGAGCGCACCGATGCGGTCAGCAACGCGCTCGGAAATCGCAGTCGGGAGCAGCACGTCCGGGTTCATCGACATGTGCGGGCCATGCTGCTCGAGGGCACCGACCGGAATCAGCACCGGAGTCCGGCCGTCGCGGACCAGCGCATCGTATTCCGGCCACGCGAGTTCGGAAATGTGCACACTTTTCATTCAATCGTCTCCGTTTCAGTTGAGGACGCGACGTCGCCGCCCGCGGGACGGGCCGCCGGGTTGTTTGAGTTACTCGATCGCGCTGTGTCCGATGCACACCACGGTGCCCTGCAGCACCGCGGTGACAAGGATGCCGGCGACCAGCGGCCAGGTCGGGAGCTCGCCATCGGCGGGCCCATCGAAGGTCGCGTTAAAGATGCAGGTCAGGGAGATGGCAGCGATGAAGGTGTTGATGCCGGGCCGGCCGATGAGCCGGAGCAACGCGGCCGCCAGGCCGTCGAACACCCGGGAATCCGTATTGCCCCCGGGTCGGGACCACGTAGACACCGTGTCCGCGAACCCGTATTCCCGCTTGCCATGCGGGACGCACGCAGTGCCGTACCCCATGTTGCTGCCTCCTTTGTAGTGCTGCTGTCTTGTATTTGTTATGCGGTCGGGCCCCAGGGCGCGAACCGGGCATGCCGAAAGTCTCTTGTCGCTCCGGTCATGCGGCGGGCCTGTCAGCACACCGTACGCCACCGCGCACGGGTCTTCGCAAGCAGGTCCGTATTTGATGCCATCGTAGGTGCGACCGCGGCGTGTCAATATCCGACGCACGACAAGGATTTTCGTGAAACCGACGCAAGGGGCGCCGGCTGGGCGCCCCTGCGCAATCCGGTCGCAGACGCGTAGTGGTCAGGAACTGGGGGCGAAACGGCGGGATCAGTCCGACGCGCCGGTCCGGGCCTCCGCTGCCGTCTGCCGCCGCCGCTCCGCGCTCGGCGAGATGCCGAAACCGGCGTTGTAGCGGTGCGAGAAGTGCGCGAAGGACACGAAGCCGCAGGCCATCACGATGTCGGCGATCGGACGGTTGGTGCGCGTGAGGAGCTGGCGCGCACGTTCGAGGCGGATCTGCAGGTAGTACTGGCGCGGCGTGCAGTTGAGCGCCTCGCGGAACAGGCGTTCGAGCTGGCGCGCGGAGAACTGCATGTGCGCGGCGAGTTCTTCCATCGAGAGCGGTTCCTCGATGTTGCACTCCATCAGCTTGATCGCCTCCACCAACTTCGGGTGCGAGGCATTGGAGACGTCGCGCAGCGAGGTCTTCTGCTTCTCGTCGGGGCCGCGGCGGTCGTAGATCAGCAATTCGGCCACCGCCGTCGCCACCTTGCGCCCGCCGCCGCCGAGACCGATCAGGTGGATCATCATCTCCACCGGCGCGATCCCGCCGCTGCACGAGCAACGGTTGCGGTCGACCTCGTAGATCTTGTTCGACACGACCAGGCGCGGAAAGCGGTCGAGCAGCGCGTCCATGTCTTCCCAGTGGATCGTGCTGCGGTAGCCATCGAGCAGCCCCGCGCAAGCGAGGAAGTAGCTGCCCGTATCGATGCCGCCCAACGCGACACCCCGGCTCGCGAGCGCGCGCAGCCAACGCAGGATGGGCTCGGCGCTAGCGCTCGGCAGCGGATTGGGACCGACGACGAAGACACCGTCGAGGTCGGCCACGTCGGTCGCCGCGCGGTCGGGCTGCACGCAGATGCCCGCGCTCGAACGCACGGGCTCACCGTCCTTCGTCAAGGTCACAAACTCGTAGAGTTTGCGCTTGGCGACCATGTTCGCCAGGCGCAGCGGGTCCACCGCCGCACCGAAACCGATCAGCGTGAAGTCGGGAACGAGAAGGAAGCCGAAGCGGATCGGCTTGTCGCCGCCCCGTCCGGCCCAGTGGCCCGGCCCCTGGCCGGAAGTCGTATTGCTCATCGAGGTGCCCTGAAAGTCGAGGCCCCCAAGTCTACACACGTCGGCGGCGCTATCAAGGCGTCGGGCCGACGCAATCGTCCCGATCAGGGCAATGCGACCGGCTTGTTTCCTGATGGCGCCAACCGGGCGGCGCCGCGAGAATCAGTGACCGGCCTTCACGGGCTTCCAGCCGGGATGGTCGAAGTACTGGCCGTAGTTGTTGAGGGCATTGACGATATGCACGACGCCCTTGCTGCGGTCATCGACCGCCTTCTTGCCGCCGACAACCTCCGCGCCGTCCGACATCTCCGCGATCACCCCGTGGAGGACCGCATCGGCCTCGGGCGCGAGCTTGCAGTTGCCGACGATGTAGGCGAGTTGCTCCTCGACCGCCTTGCCCATCGCCTCGTACTGCGTCGCGGTGAGCCGTCCGGCGTGGATCGCATCGAGTTTGGGCTCGACGTTCGCGCGGATCTTGACCATGCCCTCGCGCAGCGGCGCATCCGTCTGCCATTTGCCGCCCGCATTGAGCTTCAGCGCCGGAGCATTCGATCCGTGGTCATGTCCCCCTGCGGCGAGCGCCTGAGACACGCCCCCGAATCCCGTCGCGGCCGCGATGGCACAGGCGACAAGCATTCCCTTTGCGGAAATTCCCTTCATTTATCCGATCCTCATTCGTGGTTGATTGGCGTGTCTCGCCGGGAAAAAGGGGGCGACGCGTACGCCGCTCCGCACAGGCACGGCAGGATGCATTACCGCGCTGAAACCTCGATACGTTCGTCCAGGGCGCGCCAACCGGGATGGTCGAACAACGTGCCGTACAGGTTGAGCGCCTGGAGCACCTTCAGGAGCCCCATCCGGCGTGCGTCGACGCTGCCGGCACGGCGCATCAGCTGGGTACCGTCGGACATTTCGGCCAGCAGCATGTTCAGGTGCCGCACGGACGTCTCGTCCTTGGTACAGCAGGCGAGCAGCTGCGAAATCTGCGCATCGATCGTGCGGCCCAGTTCGGCAAGGCGCACGGCGTCCAGCGGTCGCGCCGGCCCGGCGTCGACACTGGTCGAAATGGCGGTGCGGATCTCGTCGATGCCCCCTCGCACCTCCTCGGTCGGACGCCATCGGCGGGCGGCCTCGGCCTCGACTGCGGATACGGTCGCGGGGATGTCGGTGCGGCCGGCGGACGTCGCCGATACCGCAGCGGGAACAAGAACGATTGCCGCGGTCACGACCGCAAGATATTGCGCGCGCATGGGACCCTCTCCTGTCTTCTGTATCCGGCGCTCAAGTTACGCCCGGTTTCATGAACGGAGACTGAATGGATCGCTGCGAGGTGGAAAGCACGCTCCGGGAGCGGAGATGCCGGTAAAGGGAGGCGGGGCGCAGGACGCGCCCCGATTCGTCAGCCTTTCGCGGAGGCGGAGGCGCCGACCCCCATGGGGGATGGGACCATGTTCACGATGCGCGAGAACAGCGCCCGGAATTCCCCCGCAGGACCGGACCACGGGCTCTTGTTCGCTTCGAAAGCGGCATCGATCTCGGCCCAGTCCTGCGCCGCAAGCCCCGTGCGCGCGAGCGGCAGGAGTTCGGTCTCCTCGCGATTGACGTGGCTCCAGGAGGCCGCGAGATAGGTGCGCGCGGCCGCCTCGAACTCGGCGAACACGGCGGGGCCGATGCCTTGGTAGTGCACGAGCGCCCCACGCAAGGCGGCGGTGCGGCGCGCGCCTTCGGCGTGTTCGGCTTCGAGCTGGTCCAGCAGCGCCGCCGCTGCGGGAATACGCTCGCGCATCTTGACGAAGAGGTAGTCGTCCTCCTTGGGGTGGTGCAGCTTGTCCGGCACCTGCGTGATGTACTCGATCATCGCCGCCAGCAGCGCGAAGTCGGGCTCGAAGCGGCCGTCGCGGATGCCGTCGAGCACGAAGCCGAAGGCCTGCAGCACGGCGCCGAGGGCGCGGTGTTCGTCGTGGATGATGTCCAGGGCTTTCATGGTGTGCGTCCTTGGGGTCAGTGCGCGGCGACGCCGAGCCAGCTGTCGAGGAGGTCGCGGTCGGCGCGCAGGGTTTCGCTGTCGCCGCAATAGACGGCGCGGCCGCGTTCGAGCACGAGGGCCTGGCGCGTGAGCGGCAGGATCTGGCGGGCGTGCTGCTCGACGAGGATCACGGCCATGCCGCCTTCCTCGGTGAGGCGCCGGATGATCGACAGCAGCTCCTGCACGATCAGCGGCGCGAGGCCTTCGAGCGGCTCGTCGAGCAGCAGCAGCTTCGGGTTGAGCATCAGCGCGCGGCCCATCGCGAGCATCTGCTGCTCGCCGCCGGAGAGCTCGTTGCCCATGTTCGTGCGCCGTTCCTTCAGGCGCGGGAACATGTCGTAGACGCGCTGCAGGTTCCAGTGGCCGGGCGTGGCGACGACGGTGAGGTTTTCCTCGACGGTGAGCGACGGGAAGATGTCGCGTTCCTGCGGCACCCAGCCGAGGCCGCGGTGCGCGCGGGCGTGGGCGGGGACGATCGCGAGGTCTTCGCCGGCGAAGCGCAGCGAGCCGGAATGCTGGCGTGCGGCGCCCATCAGCGTCGACAGCAGCGTGGTCTTGCCCATGCCGTTGCGGCCCAGCAGCGCGAGGCTGTCGCCTTCGCCGAGGCTGAAGGAGATGTCCTCCAGCACGACGGCGTCGCCGTAGCCGGCGCGCACGTTTTCGAGTTTCAGGAGTTCAGACACTGATCGCCTCCCCCAGATAGACTTCCTTGACCTTCGGATTGACGGCGATCTCGTCGGGCGTGCCGCCGGTGAGGAGCGCGCCGCTCACGAGTACCGAGATCTGGTCGGCGAAGCGGAAGACGAGGTCCATGTCGTGCTCGATGAGCAGGATCGTCACGTCGCGCGGCAGAGCGGCGATCGTTTCGAAGAGCTCGCGGCTCTCGGAGGTCGGCACGCCGGCGGCCGGCTCGTCGAGCAGCAGCACGCGCGGCTTCATCGCCAGCGCCAGCGCGATCTCGATCAGGCGCTGCTTGCCGTAGGCGAGGTTGCGCGTCTTCTCGTGCGCGAGGTCCAGCAGGCGCAGGGTCGCGAGGAGCTGCGCCGCTTCGTCGACGGCTTCGGCGTAGGCGCCGATCGGGCGCCAGAAGCGCGCGCCGATACCGATGCGCTCGTTCACCGCCATCGTCACCGATTCGAGCACCGTCAGGTCGGCGAACAGGCGGTTGATCTGGAAGGTGCGGGCGAGGCCGCGTTTGACGCGCTGGTGCTGGGCGAGATGGGTGACCGGCTCGCCGTTGAGGATCACGTCGCCGCTCGTCGGTTCGAGGAAGCCGGTGAGCAGGTTGATCAGCGTCGTCTTGCCGGCGCCGTTGGGGCCGATCAGCGCGTGGCGCGCGCCGGCCTCGACGTTCAGGCTGACGTCGTTGGTCGCGACGAAGCCGCCGAATTTCTTGACGAGATTGCGCGTTTGCAGGGCGTAGGTGGTCATTACTTGGTCCTCCCGAAGGCCGCATCGAGGCGACGCTGGACGCCCCTCAGTCCACCCATTACGCCGTCGCGCGCGAACAGCACGATCACGACAAGCAGCGCGCCGAGCCAGAACTGCCAGTACTGCGGGTTGAGGTCGGACAGCAGATGGTGCGCCGACATGAAGACGATGGTGCCGAGCAGCGCGCCGTAGAGGCTGCCGGAGCCGCCGAGCACGAGGATCAGCAGCAGCTCGGCGGAGCGGTTGAAGGCGAGCACGTCCAGCGCGACGAACTGCGTCGTCTGCGCGAGCAAGGCGCCTGCGATGCCGGCATAGGCGGCGCCGATCGTGTAGACCGTCGACAGGCGGCCGTTCACCGGCGCGCCGAGTGCGGGCATGCGCCCGACGTTGAGGCGGATGCCTTTCAGGCTCAGGCCGAAGGGGCTATGCACGAGCTTGCGGGCGACCCAGAACAGCACGAAGAGCACCGCGACGGCGTACCAGTAGGCGGTCTTGCCGTAGAGGTCGAACTCGAACTGCCCGAGCACGGGCAACACTTCCATGCCCTGCAGGCCGTCGACGCCGCCGGTGATGTCGGTGAGCTTGTTGGCGATCTCGTACAACATCATCGAAACGCCGAGCGTGACCATCAGCCGGGTGAGGTCGGCGCCGCGCAGCACGAGGAAGCTCGTGACGTAGCCGAGCACGGCGGTTACGACGGCCGCGACGGCGAGCCCGATCAGCGGGTCGCCATAGCCGTGCGCGGCGAGCAGGCCGGCCGCATAGGCACCCAGGCCGAAGAAGGCCGCGTGGCCGAGCGAGACGATGCCGGCGTAGCCGAGGATCAGGTCGAGCGACAGGCAGAACAGCGCGGTGATCGCGATCTGCGTCAGCAGCACGAGGTTTTCGGGGAAGATGAAGTAGGCCGCAACGGGGATCAGCCAGAACGCGAGTTCGGCCGGCCGCCAGCGGTCCGCGCGCGCGATGGGCGCGAGGTCCAGGGCGAGGGTGGCTTGCATGGAAGTCTCCTTAGCGGGCGGCGCGGCGGCCGAACAGGCCTTGCGGGCGGACGATCAGCATCACGACCATGACCGCGTAGATCACGAAGGCGCCGATCTGCGGCACGTAGTACTTGCCGGCGACGTCGACGACACCGAGGATCAGCGACGCGACGAGCGAGCCCATGATGTTGCCGCTGCCGCCGACCGCGACGACGATCAGGAAGTACACGATGTACTTGACCGGGAAGCTCGGATCCAAGCCCAGCATCTCGACGCCGAGCGCACCGCCCAGGCCCGCGAGCGCGGTACCGAGCGCGAAGGTCAGCGTGAAGATCCGTTCGACGTTGATGCCGACGCCGCGCGCGGCGCGCGGGTTGTCGACCGCCGCGCGCAGCTGCGCGCCGAAGCGCGTGCCGCGCACGAGGCGGTTGAGGCCGTATGCGATGGCGAGGCTCAGCACGACGAGGAACAGGCGGTAGATGCCGATGTCGAGCCCCGGCAGGTTGAACTGCCCCTGCAGGAACTCCGGCAGCACCATCGGCTGCTGCTGCGCGCCGAAGAAGTAGTGCGCGCCGGCGATCGACATGAACACCAGGCCGATCGAGAACAGCACCTGGTCGAGGTGGGTGGCGGCGTACAGGCGGCGGTACAGCGTGCGCTCGAGCACGACGCCGGCGAGCGCGGTCGCCAGCGCGGCGACGGGCAGCGAGGCGAGGAAAGGCACGCCGGCGCGGTTGAGCAGCGTCACGCAGACGTAGCCGCCCAGCATCGCGAAGGCACCATGGGCGAGGTTGACGAAGTTCATCAGACCGAGCGTGACCGAGAGGCCGACGCTGATCAGGAACAGCAACATCCCCGAGGCGATGCCGTCGAAAATGACGGTCATGGGAGTCTCCTGTTGCGGTGTTTCCGTGGAATTCGAGCCGCGGGGGAAGGCGTCGCGCCCTCCCCCGCCGGGTACTTACTGCTTGCCCGGATCGCGCAGGTCCGCGATCTTGTCGAATTCGACGTTCTGCAGCTTGCCGGCGACCTTCTCGACCTTGCGGATGTAGATCGTCTGCACGATGTCGCGCGTCTGCGCGTCGATGGCGATCTTGCCGCGCGGGCTGACCCAGCTCATGCCCTTGGCCGCCGCGACGAACTTGTCGCCGCTCGCGTCGCCGCCGGTCTTCTCCAGCGTCTTCGCGATCAGCTGCATGCCGTCGTAGCCGCTCACCGACATGTAGTTCGGGCGGTCCTTCGGATAGGCCTTGTAGTAGGCCTGCACGTAGGCCTTGTTCTCCGGCGAGTCATGCACCTCGGAGTACTGCAGCGAATTGACGATGCCCAGCGCGTTGTCGCCGACCGCGTCGAGGATGTCCTCCTCGGTCAGGTCGCCGGTCGCGATCACGCGGATGCCGGCCTTCGCGAGGTCGCGCTCCGCAAAACCCTTCATGAAGGCCACCGTCTGCTCGCCTGGCGGCACGAAGAGGAAGACCGCGTCGGGCTTCACGTCCTTGATCTTCTGCAGGAAGGGCGCGAAGTCGGGGTTCTTCACCGGCGTGCGCACTTCGCCCACGATCTCGCCGCCGGCGGCGGTGAAGGTCTTCTTGAACTGCGCCTCGGCATCCTGGCCCGGACCGTAGTCCGCGACCAGCGTATACACCTTGCGGATCTTGTTCTTCGCCGCCCACTCGGCCACCGGCGCGGTGATCTGCGGCAGCGTGTGGGACACGCGCAGGATGTAATCGGACTTCGTCGTCACCGCGGAGGCGGCGGCGTTCATCACGATCATCGGCTTCTTCGCTTCCTTCGACACCGGCGCGGCGGCGAAGGCGGACGGCGTGAGGCCGAAGCCGGCGAGGATGTCGACCTTGTCCTTGACGACCAGCTCCTGCGCCGCGCGCTTGCTGATCTCGGGCGCGACGCCCGTGTCGTCCTTGATGATCAGCTCGACCTTGCGGCCCGCCAGCGTGTCATTGTTCTGCTTCAGGTACAGGCGCGCACCGTTCTCGATCTGCTTGCCGTAGGCGGCGAAGGGGCCGGACATCGGCAGCACCATGCCGACCTTGAGCGGCTCGGCGGCGAGCGCCGGGATAGCGGCCAGGGCAGCAACGATCGCAACGACGGATTTCCTGAATGCCATGTTTGATCTCCTCATCTCTCTTAGGGGGTGTCGAGGGCATTTCGCCCCCGACTTCTTCTGGATCTTGTGATTACGCTTTCGGCGCGTCCGGCTGCACGGCAGGCGCCGCGCGGCGGAAGGCGTCGAGCTCGTTGCAGGCGCGGTCGATCGCGACGATGTTCGGATACGGCGTCAGATCGACGTTGAAGCGGCGCGCGCTCTCGACCTGCGGGATCAGGTACACGTCGGCGAGCGTCGGCGCGTTGCCGAAGCAGAACGAACCGCGCGACTTGTCGGCCGCGAGTAGCGCTTCGAGCGCGTCGAAACCGGCCGTGATCCACGTCGCGCACCACGCCTGCACCGCCGCCTCGTCGCAGCCCAGCGTCTTCCTCAGGTATTCAAGGATGCGGCGGTTGTTGATCGGGTGGATGTCGCAGCCGACGATGGCCGCGAGCGCGCGCACGCGGGCGCGGTCGGCGGCGTTCGCGGGCAACAGCGCGGGCGCCGGATGACGCTCCTCCAACCACTCGATGATCGCCGGCGACTGGATCAGGGTCAGGTCGCCCTCAGTTGGCCCGGTCATCAGCGCCGGCACCAGCGCCTGCGGATTCACCGCCTTGAAGGCAGCACCGAGGTGCTCCTCGGTGCGCAGGTCCACCGCCACGTACTCGTACGCGATGCCCTTCAGGTTCAGCGCGATCCTGAGACGATGCGAGGTGCCGCTGCGGAAGAAGTTGTAGAGCTTCATCGCGCTCAGTCCTTCGCGAGGCAGTTGTCGACGTTCCAGCCGTACAGCCACTCCATCGCGTCGTAGAAGCGCTCCGGCGTGCGGCCCTTCCACAGGTCGTTGCGCACCAGGCGCTCGACGCCCTTGGCGTGGTAGATGCGGCCCATCTCGCGCGACGACAGCACGATGCGCGCGGTGCGGGCGATGCGCGAACGCTGGTACAGGTCGAAAGCCTTCTCGAAGTCGTTGCCATTGACGCGCAGCGCCTCGCCCAGGGTCACGGCGTCTTCCAGCGCCATGCACGCGCCCTGCGCCATGTACTGCGTCGTCGGGTGCGCGGCGTCGCCCAAGAGCGTCGCGCGGCCGAAGGACCACTGGCCGATCGGCTCGCGGTCGGCGGTCGCCCAGCGCTTCCAGCTCTTCGGCAGCTCGATCAGTTGGCGCGCCTTCGGGCAGATGCCCTGGAAGTAGCTCTGCACTTCCTCGCGGCTGCCTTCGGTGACGCCCCACTCTTCCTTGTCGCGGCTGTGGAAGGTCACGACGATGTTGTACTGCTCGCCGCCGCGCAGCGGGTAATGCACGAGGTGGCAGTTGGGGCCGACCCAGATGCTCGCGGCGTTCCACTGCAGGTTCTCGGGGAAGTCCTTCTTGTCGATCACGGCGCGGTACACGACGTGGCCGGTGACACGCGCCGCGTCATTGACGTACTGCGTGCGCACGACCGACTTCACGCCGTCGGCACCGATCAGCGCGACGCCGCGGAAGGCGTTGCCGTTCTGGTCATGCACGATGACGCCGGTCGCGTCCTGCTCGATGCGCTCGACGCGGGTCGAGGTCTTGAATTCGACACGGCCCGTTTCCTGCGCGCCTTCGAGCAGCGACAGGTGCACGTCCACACGGTGGATCACCGCGTAGGGGTTGCCGAAACGCTTGCGGAAAGCTTCGCCGGTCGGGATGCGGCCGACGAGGGTCTCGTCGAGCGCGTCGTGCATCACCATCTCGTCGGTATACACCGCACGGCCGCGGGCCTTCTCGCCGACGCCCAGCGCGTCGAAGGCGTGGAAGGCGTTGGGGCCCAGCTGGATGCCGGCGCCGATCTCGCCGATCTCGGCGGCCTGCTCCAGCACCAGCACGCGGAAGCCCTGGCGCACCAGCGCGAGTGCGGCTGCGAGGCCGCCGATGCCGCCGCCGGCGACGATTACGGGAAGTTGCTCGGTCATGTGTGTCTCCTCCAGGTCGTTCAGGGGCGGCGGAGCCTGCCGGCTCCGCCGAAGGATGTCATTCGGCTGCGCCGATCGTCAGTTCGATGTCGCCGACGCGATCGACGTGGCCGGTGATGCGGTCACCGCTCTTCACCGCGCCGACACCTTCCGGCGTGCCGGTGAAGATCAGGTCGCCCGGCTCGAGGTGATAGAACTTCGACAGGTCGGCGATCAGCTCGGGGATGCTCCAGATCAGCTGCGACAGGTCGGCGGTCTGGCGCGTCTCGCCATTGACCTGCAGGTTGATCGCGCCCGTCGTCAGCACGCCCAGATCGCCGATCGGCACGATCTCGGTGCACACCGCCGACAGTTCGAAGTCCTTGCCCAGATCCCACGGACGGCCCTGCTCGCGCGCCACCAGCTGCAGGTCGCGGCGCGTCATGTCGAGGCCCGCAGCGTAGCCGTAGACCAGCTTTTCGGCATCGGCCTCGGCGACGCGGAAGCCCGGCGCGCCGATCGCGACCACCAGCTCCATCTCGTAGTGGTAGTTCGAGGTGCCGGTCGGGTACGGCACGGTGGCGCCGGACTGGACCAGCGTCGAGGCAGCCTTCGTGAAGTAGAAGGGCTGAGCGGTGGCCTTGTCGACCGGGCGGCCCATCTCGACGGCGTGGGCGTGGTAGTTGCGGCCGACGCAGAAGATGCGCTTGACCGGATAGCGGGACTCGATGCCGCGCACCGGCAGCGAATACACCGGCGACGGCGGGAACAGGTATTGGGCTTCGGACATGTCGGTTCTCTGTGGGTCGTTATGATTCGGCGATCAGGCACGCACTTCGTACACGCCGAGCTTCTTGTGCAGCGGGCTCTCGTCGGCGACGAAGATGAAGGCCGGCTCGCTCGCCGAGCGGTTCTTCAGCGTCACGGGGGTGTAGCCGGGGGCGCAGCAGGTGTCGGCCGGCGACAGCGTGAAGGACTGGTCCTCGACCGCCACTTCGGCACCGCCCTCGATCAGGTGGAACACCATTGCCGGCGAACGCGCGGGCAGGTTCAGCGTCTCGCCCGGGCGCAGCATCAGCGCCGAGAAGCCGAGGATGTTCTGGCAGTCGCCGCCGTTCTCGGGATTTACGTAGGCGACCTGCACGGCCTCGATGGCGGGCTGGGTTTCCGCCAGGCTCAGCAGCGCGGCGCGGGCGTCGGCCCAGGGGTAGCGCAGCATCGGGTACTGGCGCGAGCTGCCACGCGAGAACACCGGCGAGGGCACGACGCCGCGGGCGTAGCTGCGCTCCAGGCACGTGCCGATCACCGCCTGCTCCTTGCCTTCGACGGCGTAGGAGGTTTCCGTGTAATAGACGAGCGGCAGATCCAGCACGTCGAGCCACACCACCGGGTCCTTGCCGTCGTGGCCGTGCTCGTGCCACAGCCCGGTCGGCGTCAGGATCAGGTCGCCGCGGCTCATCGGGCACTTCTCGCCATCGACGGTCGTATAGGCGCCCTCGCCTTCCACGATCATGCGCACGGCGTTCGGGGTATGCTTGTGCGACGGCGCCCACTCGCCCGGCAGCAGCAGCTGCATGCCGAGGTACATCGCCGCGCTCGCCTGCATCTTCTCGAGGCCGTGACCGGGGTTCGCGAGCACCAGCACGCGGCGCTCCGCCTTCTCGATCGGGGTCAGCTCGCCGGCCTGCATCAGCAGCGGGCGCAGCGCCTCGTAGGACCACATCACGGGCTTGGTGCGGCGGGAAGGCGTGCCCGGGGGCAGCACCGCGCGCAGGCTGGGCCACAGCGGCACCAGGTTCTGCGCACCAAGGGACTCGCGGTAGGCGAGCGGCAGATCATCGAGACGACCAAGTTCCTGCATTCCTGACTCCTCCATCGGGATATCGCTGCCGTTCAGGTGAAAAACCTTTGCGCCAGATCAAGGCGGGCAGCGATTCGTTGTGATGGAGCGCAATTTATCGATCGATAAATATTCCGTCGAGGCAATGCGTGAAATAATGTGAATTCGAATTTCGAATATTGATCGCGCGATGAGCCCCCCCGACCTTCGCTTGCTGCAAGTCTTCGACGCCATCCACAGGACCCGCAGCGTGAGCCGTGCCGCCGACCTGCTGGAACTCGGCCAGCCCGCCGTCAGCATCGCGCTCGGCAAACTGCGCGAGCACTTCGCGGATCCCCTGTTCGTGCGCACGTCGAAAGGCATGGAACCCACCCCGCTCGCCGACGAGCTGGTGCAGCCGATCCGCAAGGCGCTCGACGCCCTCGACGCCGCCCTCGGCCATCGCAGCACCTTCGACCCGGCCGCATCGGAGCGGAGCTTCCGCGTGTGCATGACGGACATCACCCATCTCGTGCTGCTGCCGCGCCTGTGGGGCACGCTGCGCGCGACGGCGCCGGGCATCCGCATCGAGATCGCCCCGCTGGACGACGACACCGGACGCAAGCTCGAGTCGGGCGAAGCCGATCTCGCGGTCGGCTTCATTCCGGGCCTGGAGGCCGGCTTCTACCAGCAGGCGCTGTTCCGCCAGCACTACGTGTGTCTCGCCAGCGCCGACCACCCCCGCATCCACGGCGGATTGACGCTGGAACAGTTCCAGGCCGAAGACCATGCGGTGTTCGGCACCAGCGGCACCGGCCACCACGTCATCGAGCAGGAGATCGCCCGCCAGGACATCAAGCGCCGCATCGTGCTCGACATCCCCAACTTCCTCGGCGCCGCCTTCGTCGTCGAGCACACCGACCTGCTGATGGTCGTGCCGCGCCGGCTGGGCGAACTGCTGCGCGGACGCGGCGACTTCAGCGTCCTGCCCGTCCCCTTCCCGCTACCCGAGTACACGATCAAGCAGCACTGGCACGCGCGCTTCCACCACGACCCGGGCAATCGCTGGCTGCGGGGCCTGATCGCGGAGCTGATGTCGGAGGCCGGCACCCGCCCGACGCCTGCCGAAGCGACCTAGATCCTCGCGAGCAGCGCCTCGAAGCCCGGATACGCGTCCGCCGCGATGGCACACTTGCGCGCGTAGTCGCCGCGCTCGCGCCCGCTGCGCAGCGCATCGACGAAGCCCTCCGGCTCATGCACCCAGGTCCCGCCCACGAGCGTCACCCCACGGGCGAACAAGGCATCCGGCAGGCAACCCGCGCTCGGTCCGATCATCGCGAACCAGCGCGCGTCGCGGCAGAAGCCCAGCATGTGGTCGAGGGTGTCGTTGAGCAGCAGCGTGCTGGTCGACAGCACCTTGCCACAACCCGTCAGCTCCGCCGGGTCGAGCGTCACGCGGTAGCCGTCCCGGTCACCCGCGAGTTCCGCCTTGAGCTCGACGACCGTGAGCTCGGCGCCGGACTTCAGGATGCGGCCGAGGAGGGGCGTGAACAGCCCGATCATGCCGATGCGCTCGCCCGGCTGCGGGTCCAGTCCGCCGATCGAATCGGCGCTGGTATCCGGCCGGTAGCCGGCGCGGTCGAAAAAGCAGCGCGTCAGCGCATTCGCGGCGGCGAAGCCGAGCGTACGCCGGATGCCGCTGCCCTTCGCGTAGGCCCGCGCGAGGTCGAGCGCATCGGCGCCCGCGAGCGCAAAGCCGCCCTCCCCTTCGCGCATGCGTTCCAGCGTGTCGTCGAGCAGCACGTACGACAGCCCCAGCGAGCCGTCATCGAGTTCCAGCGCACAGAATTCGCCACGATCACCGGGCAAGGGCGCGTCCCCGGCTGGTGGCAGATGCAGCGCACGCACCCGCGGCAGGGGCCCGCGCGCGGCGAAGCGTTCGAGTTGTGCGAGGTAGGTTTCGGCAAAATTCATGCGGAAGTCTCCGGGGAATTCTCGAGGTCGCCCCGGTGCCGGCCCGCGCGCACTGCGGCGGAAGCCTTCGCCCCGGAAGTCGTGGAATCGCGGTTCGCCTGCGTGCGCAGCGCACCGGGGAAGAACCGGGCTGTGAGGCTGTTCGATTCGAGCGGCGACTCGGTGTCGACGCCGCCGTAGCGGCGCCAGTCGCGCACCCAGAAGATGTCGTCGGCGACTTCGAGGAAACCGATCGTCTCGCGGTCACCCACCAGCACGCCCTGCACGCGCAGCCCGCGCTCGTTGCGCATCGTCCGCAGGCGTGCGGCAACGTCGGGCGTCGCACCGAACTCGCCGTCGGACACGATCACGAGGTCCGCCTCGCGCCAGCGCGCCTCCTCGAGCTTCGCGAGCGCCGCCTCGATCGGCCCGCACACGTCGGTGCCGCCGCGAAACGCCTGGCCGAGGAAACGCGCCAGCCGCCCGATGCCGTCCGCGTCGACCGGCAGGCTCATGTCGACGATCTCGCCCGGCCCGCCGAACGTGAACACGTGGCACGCCCGTTTCTGCGCGTGCGCCGTGCGCACCGCCTCCAGCACCGCCGCCTTCGCCACCGCCTCGGCGCCCCCGCGCATCGACCCCGAGGTGTCGACGCACAGCAGCATCGGCCCCATCTCCAGGCGCTTTGCCGGCTGCGGGCGCGGCGTCGGACGCTGCACCGCCTCTTCGTGGCGGCGGATCTCCTGCATGCGGTCGTCGTCCTCGTAGCACAGCAGCGTGCGCTCGGCGCGTCGCGCATGCCACACCAGGCGCAGACGGGGGTGGCCGAGCAGCATCGCCTCGGCCGGCAACATACGTGCGACGCGATCGGCGCGGTGGATCCCGCGCGTCTCGCCCGGCATGTCGGGCACGCGCACCGTGCTGCGTTCCGCGCGATGGGCGGTCGCCTCCTCGATCGCCAGCTCGGTGACGCGCCCGGCCGCATCCGGCTCGTCCGTCTCCGACGCCCGCCCGAGACGACGGATGAGATCCGCAAGCTCCGGCAGGCGCTCGAGCAAGCGGCGGATGCGCACCACCTCCTGCCAACCCTCGCTGCGCAGCAAGCCGCGGATGCGGTCGAAGCGCGTGCTCTTGGCTTCGTCGGGAAGCATGCCGAAGACGTCGGCCAGCTCGTCCATGTCGCCGCAACGGTCCTGCCAGTCGGCAGCGAAGGCGTCCACGGCCATCGCGACCGCCCGCGCCTCGTCCGCGCCGCGGTCGAGGTAATCGACGATGAAATCGACATGGAAGAGGAGGCTCATCAGCACCGTGTCCGCCAGCTCGCCCTCCTCCCGGCAGTAGCGCGTGAGCTCGAGCGACTGCATCGCCTCGGCCAGACCGCGTGCGATCGCGGGCGGAGGCCAGCGCCACGCCTCGGCCGGCGGCAGTTCGCCGGCAACGAGCGCCGCACGCAGCTCAGCCAGGGCCGCGAGGCGCGCCTCCACGCTGCCCTGCGCGTTCGTGAGTCCGCCCAGCCACAAGCCGCGCATCAGTCCGTCCAGCGCCGCGAGCCGGCTTTCCTGCGATTCGAAGAGCAGCGGCGCGGGACCGGCGACGGCGTTCATGCGCGCTCAGGCGGCGGAAAGCGGCTCGTGCCGGACGGGCGCCGGGACCTCGCCGCCCTCGCCCGCCGGCAGGCGCGGCAGCGCCTCGAAGCCGGCGCGCGCTTCGCAGATCCGTTCGCGCAGGTCCGCGATCACCCGTGCCGTCCCGGCGAGACTCTCCTCTGCACGCGCCGCGAGCGCCGCATCCAGCCACAGGCTGCGGGCGTGGTACTCGGCCAGGTCGCGGCGCCGCGCGTCGAGCTCTGCCGCGTAGCCATCGAGGCGCGCGACCAGCTCGTCGATCTGCCGCGTACGAGCACCGATATGCGCCGAACCGTAGCGGCGCTGCCGCGTGTGCGTCAGGCGCAGTGCCTGCGCCCCGCGCTTGGCGTCGCCGATCTCGTCGGCAAGATCCGTCGCCGAGAAACGCAGGCGGCCGCTCTCGTCGTAGTCCAGGTCGTTCGCGTTGCGCTCGGCCTGCAGCTGCGCCTCGAAGGCCTCGACGATGCGCGTGACGCGCGGCGGCGCGAAGGCCTCGCGCACCCCGAGCCGCGTACACAGCCAGTCGCCGAGCGCGGCCTGGCGCGGCGCATCCGGCGCCGTGCACCACGGCAGCAGCAGCAGATCCCACAGCGACACGGCCCCCCGCCCCTCGCTCGCCGCGGCGATGCGCAGCAGGCGCGCCGCCTTCACCCAGCGGCGGTCCGACACATACACTTCCGCGGCGCCAAGGTGCGCGCGCAGCTCGGCGAACATCGCCGTCACCTCCGCCGGCAGCGCCACCCGTGCCGCCGCGGCACCGAGCGCGTCGAGATCGGCGGCACCGAGCGTCGCCGCATCCTCCGGCGCCTGCCAGCCCCGCACCGGATCGGCGCCCAGCAATGCGGCGAAACCTTCCGCGCTTACCGGCGCGACCGTCACCCGCAGCAGGAAGCGGTCGAAGAAGGCTTCCGCGATCTCGTCCTCCGGCACCTCGTTGGTCGCGCCGATCGCGCTGATCAGCGGACAGCGCTGCCGCCCCGCGCCGTTGTCGAACTCGCGCTCGTTGAGCAGCGTCAGCAGCGCGTTGAGGATCGCGCTGTTGGCCTTGAACACCTCGTCGATGAAGGCGATCGACGCGTCCGGCAGGAAACCCGCGGTATGGCGCTCGTAGCGATCCTGCTCGAGCGCCTGGATCGACAGCGGCCCGAACAGCTCCTCGGGCACCGAGAAGCGCGTCAGCAGCCGCTCGAAGTAGCGCGCGTCGCGAAAGGCGAGATGCAGCCGGCGCGCGAGCTCGCTCTTCGCGGTGCCCGGCGGCCCGATCAGCAGCGTGTGTTCGCCCGCGAGCGCCGCGAGCAGCGCAAGGCGCACGACATGGGAACGCTCGACCAGGCCACGCTCGAGCGTCGCGACGAGGCCGGCGAGGCGGCCATGGAGATCCGGAACGGATGGGCGGACTGTGGGCATCTGGCGATAGTAGCGCGGCCCATCGGCAAGGGAATTGATCCCTGCGAAGTTTGTTCCCGATTCAGTCGTCCTGCATCAGCTCGCGATGCACGCGCACGGCCGTGACCCGCGGCTGGATGACCTGCCCGCGCGCCTCGACGTTGGCGCGGGTAAACGCCGCGCCCAGCAGCAGGATCAGCGACGAGTAGTTCACCCACATCAGCAGGAGCACCAGGGAGCCGGCCGCCCCATACGTCGACGCGGTGGCCGTCGTCGACAGGTACAGCGCGATGAGGCTGCGCCCCACCGCGAACAGCAGCGCGGTGACCAGCGCCCCCAGCCACACATCGCGCCAGCGCAGCAGCACGTCCGGCAACACGCGGAAGATCGTCGCGAACAGCAGCGTCGCAACAGTCAGCGAAACACCCCAGTCGAGCCCGATCAGCAAGGGCGGCGGAATCGGCACCCAGTCGCGCGCGAACTCGACCACCGCCCGCACCGCAACGCTCAGGAGCAGCGACACCAGCAGCACGAAGCCGATCGCGAGCACGATCGTCATCGACAGCAGGCGGTTCTTCAGATAGATCACGATGCTGCTGCGCGTCGGCCGCGGCGCCACCGACCAGATCGAGTTCAGCGCCGTCTGCATCTGCCCGAACACCGTCGCCGCACCGAACAGCATCGCCCCGAAGCCCGCGAGCGTCGGCAGGATGCCGCTCTGCTTGATGCGGCTCGCCGCGACCGCCGTCTGCACCGCCTGGGCCGCCTGCGCGCCGATCGCCGCCTCCAACTGCTGCGCCATCTCGCCCTGTGCCGCAGATTCCCCGAGCACCAGGCCGACGACCGTCACCACGACGATCACGACCGGCGCCACCGAAAACACCGTGAAGAACGCCAGCGCCGCCGCATGCACGAACACCTGCGCGTCCAGCCACAAGCGCACGCTCCGCTTGAGCACTTCGATCCAGTAACGCCCCCAGCCGTTCATCGCCGCCACTCCCCTCCGCCCGAACCCGCTTTAGCCCATCCAGATAATGGCACAAGCCTGCGCGTCGCCGCCCGCCCCGCGATGCGCCCCTTCACGCGGACGCATTCTCGGCCCCGGCAAGCAGGCGGCGGATCACCGGATGGTCCACCTTGCGCTGCGCCGAGATCGCATAGAAATGCTCGACCACGTCCGGGCAGCGCCCCAGCAGCGCAAGCCCGCGCGAGCGCGTGAACTCCTCCGACGACAGCTCGGGCGCCGGAAAGGCCCCGAGGCCGCTTTCGCCGAAGGTCGCCAGCAGCGCGCTGTCCTCGAACTCGCCGACCACGCGCGGGCGAATGCCATGACGCGCGAGCCAGTCGTCGAGCCGGCTGCGCACCGCCGAATCGGCCGTCGGCAACAGCAGCGGCAGGTCCGCGAGGCAGGCGGGGAAACGCTGTTCGACCGTCTGCGCGATGTCGGCCCGCACGTACCACGCGATCGACGATTTGCCCATGCGGTGGCTGAACACCCGCAGGTTCGGATTCGCCGGCGCCGGCCGGTCCGCGAGCACCACGTCGAGCCGGTGCAAGGCCAGATCGGCGAGCAGATCGTCGAAATCGCCCTCCTGGCACTGCAGGCGCAGGTTGGGCGTCTCGACGGCGGGCTGCAGCAGATGGCGCACCGCCGGCTTCGGCAAGGCGTCGGAGATTCCCACCGCGAGACGCACGCCCTGCGCTTCCGCCGCCTCCTGTACCGCCGCCGGCAGGGCCTCGCCCAGCTGGAAGATCTGCTCGGCGTAGCGCACGGCCGTCGCGCCGGCTTCGGTCAGCTCGATGCCGCGCCCCAGCGACCGGAACAGCGAATATCCGAGCGAGCGCTCGAGCTCCCGGACCTGCGTGCTCACGGTCTGCACCGCCATTTCGAGCCGCTCCGCGGCCCGCGCGATGCCGCCTTCCTTCGCGACGACCCAGAAGTAGTACAGGTGACGGTAGTTGAGCGGTTGCATGTTAACTTCCATTTTTTCTGAGTTAACGTACTTTAAATTCATCTTCATCGGAAGTTCAAGTATCCGTATCCTCCAACGGTCTTGCGCACCAACCGGTGCGGCGGACCGCCAGCTCCCTGCCGGGAGCCTGCGGGACATGGAATTCAAACATCCAGAGGAGGCTCAACCCTTATGAAACTCACCCGAATCCTGCTCACCGTCTGCGCGCTCGTGCTGAGCGTCGGCCTGACGGCGAACGATGCCGAAGCCAAGCGTCTCGGCGGCGGCAAGTCGTTCGGCACGCAGAGCAGCACGGCGTCGTCGTCCACCGCCACCGCCCGCACGGCCACCCCGCCGGCCGCGGCGGCGCCCGCGCAGGCGCCGCGCAAGAACTCCTGGCTCGGCCCCATCGCCGGCCTGGCCGCCGGCCTCGGCCTCGCCGCCCTCGCCTCGCACCTCGGCATGGGCGAAGAATTCGCCAACATGATGATGATCGGCCTTCTCGTGCTCGCCGCCGTGGTCGTCTTCCGCATGCTGACGCGCAAGCGCGCGCAGGAACCCGCAATGCAGTATGCCGGCATGGGCGCCGGTGGCGGCAGCATCCCGACGCAGTCGCAACCCCTGCCCGCCTACGGCAGCGCCGCACCTGCAGCCGCTCCGGCCGCCGCCAGCGCACTGCCTGCCGGCTTCGACGCGGAAGGTTTTGCGCGCCAGGCCAAGGTGAACTTCATCCGTCTGCAAGCCGCAAACGACGCCGGCAACCTCGACGACCTGCGCGAATTCGTGACGCCGGAAGTGTTCGGCGAACTGCAGATGCAGATCCGCGAACGCGGCACCACACCGCAGCAGACCGAAGTGATGGAACTCAACGCCGATGTCGTCGAATGCGTCGAGGAAAACCGCCGTTACCGCGTGGCGGTCCGCTTCAACGGCCTGATCCGCGAGGAAGCCGGCGCGGCCCCGGTCGACTTCAATGAGATCTGGCACCTCACCAAGCCGGTCGAGGGCAACCAGGGCTGGCAGGTCGCAGGCATCCAGCAACTGAACTGATAACTCCAACCCCAAGAGAGAGCAAAGGGCGACCGGCCACGGGCCGGTCGCCCTTTTTCCTTCCTGATTCGCGCGGCGACTCAGCCCCGCCCTTCCCCGAACCGGATTTCCCCCGCTTTCTCCGGGTGCTTCCCCTGCCGGCCCGCATAGAAGTCGCGGATCGCGGCGAGATCGCGCTCCGCATCGCCGCTCAGCGTCAGCCACGCACCGATTCCCAGCTCACGGCGGCCGTAGTCGATATACACGAGCCCGAGCGGAACCCCCGCCTGCACCGCCAGGTGGTAGAAGCCCGACTTCAACTGCGGGACATGCCTGCGCGTCCCCTCGGGCGCGATCGCGATGAACAGCCGCTCCGACTCCGCATAGCGCCGCACCAGCTGCCCGATGAAGCCCGTGCTCACGCGTCGATTCACCGGAATGCCGCCCAGCCAGCGAAACAGCATGCCGAAGGGCGGGCGAAAGAGCGAATCCTTGGCGACATAGGCGATCCTCAGCCCGGATCCCGAACGCGCCAGCACGCCGAGCGGGAAATCCCAGTTCGACGTGTGCGGATACACCATCAAGACCCCCTTGGGGCCGGGAGGCGGCACGATCACCAGGCGCCAGCCCGCCAGACGTAACAGCAACCGCGCCAACATCGAACGCAATTCCTCCGAAAACCCGCAAAATCCGCTGAATCTACGGGCAATTCGCAATCCGCCCGGACCGCCGTGCACTATCCGGCAAATGCCCCACGGGTGACAACCCGTGACATCGTCGATAGGGATTTTGCAAAAAGTTCTTGCATGCCGATTCGAAGTTCGCTATAGTTCTATTTCTCCAGACGCGGGGTGGAGCAGTCTGGCAGCTCGTCGGGCTCATAACCCGAAGGTCGCAGGTTCAAATCCTGCCCCCGCAACCAAACTCGGAAACAGGCCAACAGCGAAAGCTGGTTGGCCTGTTTCGTTTTCTAGCCCTGGTTGTCCTTTTTCCGGAAGTTGCGTTCGAAAACCTCCCCTAAGAACTCCGGGAGTTCGACGTTTCCCCGAGCGAGGACGGGGCGGAATCGCCCACAGTCTCGACCGTCATCCCCTTGCGCTGCACCAGTCCAGCCATATCGACGGGGCGCCAGTAGGTGCCGCCGGCCGACACGCAGCTCCACGCCCACCGTACCCAGCCGGTCAGGGAGATCGCGAGCCATAGCGCCCAGCCCAGCATCATCAGGCGGTAGGCGAACACGGGAATGCTGAAGAACTCCGCGCTCGGCGTCGTGCCGTCGAGGCGGTCGAGATACCACCGCAGGCTGAACGCACTCGAGCCGTTGCCGGTCACGAGCATGTCGGGATAGCCGAGCAAGCCCTGACGCAGCGCCGAGAGCAGCGCGCTGGCGGCCGCCAGCGTGAAGATCAGCAGCACGATCTGGAACAGGTTGAAGCGCCACGGCGACGGATCGACATGGTTGCGCCGCACCGCCAGCAACACGAACCAGCCGACGACAAGGAACACCGAGACGACCGAGGACTGGACGAGCCCGACGCCGAGGAGGATCCACGTCGCCATCCCCAGCGGCCCCGGCACGATGCGGGACAGCACCGCTGCGATCGCGACCACGACGATGAGCACGCCCCACAGGAGCACCGCCGGGCCGACCAGCGGCCCCTTGGTGAACAGCACCACGCGGTCCTCCGGCACGGCCAGCGAGAGGGTCGCATTCACCGCCTGCGCGCCGAGATCCAGTTGCAGCGAGCGATAGTGGTTCGATACCGCGGAGACGTCGCGCCAGTCGAGCTGCACCGAGTGTTCCCCCGGCGTGATCGGCAGCGCCAGTTTGTTCTTCTCTGCCCGCAAGGGCTGCACGTGGCCGTCGATCCGGACGGACAGGAGTTCCGCCCCGTCGGGCAGGCCGATCACGTGATTGCCGCCGGCGCTGCTGCGCAGCCGCAAGGTGGCCGAGGCGTCGGACGAGCGCTGCCCCACGGTGGTATGGATCTGGACGTCGTCGAACGTGAGCGTGCCGCCGTCCATGCCCGATGGCCGCGAGAGCGACAGCTCCACCGCCTCGCCCGGCCACGGCAGCCAGCGCGGCCGCCACGTGCCGCCGTCGGTCCAGACCGCGGGCGCGAGGCCTGCCGATTCGACGTGCCACGACGGCGTCGCCGACACGGTCCAGCGTTCGATCTGGCCGGGGTGGGTCGAGGTCGGCAGGCGCAATTTCTCGGCCGGTTCGAGGACGCTGTCGAAGCTGCGCGAGGCGCCGGGGGCGAGATCGACGACCGCTTCGCCGTCCTCGACCTTGATGCCCGGATCGGTGACCGCTTCGCCGGCCAGCAGCGGGATCCGCACGCTGGTCTGCAGCGCGCTCGGACCTTGGCGCCGCACGAGGGTGCGGACGGTCCAGGTCTGGTCGAACATGACGTGCCGCTCGACTTCGGCAAACGGCGGCAGGTCGGCGCCGCCCGAAAACTCCTTGTCCGCCTTCGCCTGCACCTCGCGCAGCCGCGAGAGCGTCAGCGTTTCCGTCGCCAGGCCCCGCGCATCCATGCCGGACAGGCTCCAGCGCGAGAGCTGCGTGCTCACCCGCCGCGGCGTCAGCGGCAGATGGACGGGCACGTCGTCCTGATAGGCCGGGATGACGATCTCGATGGTGGTGATGCCGGGGCGCACGCCTGCCCAGATCAGCCCCTTGTCGTCGCGCAGCAGCGCCGGCGCCTGCCCGCCCGCGAGCACGGACGAGGGCCGGATGTTCGCTCCGGGGCTGGGCAGCGGCACGACGGTCCGCGCCTGCGCGTGGACTTCGAGCCGGAGCGTGATGGTGTTGCCGGCGGCTTCGATTCGCAGGTCGGCGAGGTCCGCGCAGACCGGCGTGCAGGCCGGCGCGGGCTCGGAAGCGAGGAGCCGCGCACGCAGTTCCCCGAGGAGTTCTTCCGACGGGAACGCGGATTGCGCACGGGCGTCCGGCATCGCCGTGCCCAAGCCGACCGCCGCGACGACGCCCAGCACCGCCGCGGAACTCAGCGCTCCGCGCAGCCTGCGCATCATCGCCGCCCGGTCGAACTCCCAGCAGCGCCACAGCGCCAGCCCCAGCAGCAGCACGGAGAGCACCGACCACAGCGCCGCGGCCGCGGGGGACAGCAGGGTCAGCGACAGCGTCTGTCCACTGGCGATCGGCCCCTGTGACGCGAGCTGGATCGCCGTCCAGCGCCAGCTGGGAATGCCGGGGCCGGTCTGCACTTTCAGGCTCGGATCGGGCCTGCTCGCCGCGGGCCGTGCCGCACTTTCCCGCGCCACCGAGGCGGCTTCGTCGCGCAACGTGCGCTCCGCGCGACCCTGCGCTTCCTGCGCAACGGGCGGCGCCGCCGGTGCGGGAGCCGGCACGGCCCGGCCCTTTCCCGCGGTGGCCTGCGAATAACTCATCCCGAGGGCCGGGTACATGGCCTGCCGGATCTGATCGACGGCGAAGGGAACGAGCATGATGGCGATCAGGATGCCGCTGACCAGCGCGCCGCGCGTCGCCCAGCCGCGCAGCCTGGCGCTCGCCGGGACCGCGGCCGCGATCGCCCGGAACAGCACCAGCGCCAGCCACAGGAATTTCGGCGCGCCCGCGGTGTGCCACGTCAGCACGAGGCCCGCGAGCAGGATCAGGGCCGCCACCGGACCGACGACGCGGAAAGTCACGGCCGCGATCAGCAGCACGCCGAAGATGTCCCACAGCGTCCACGACGTCAGCCACTCGCCCTGCACCGAATCCGCACCCGAGGCGTGGATCAGGCGCCACCCGGGCGGCAGGTTGAGCTCGGCCGTCCAGCCGCTCAGCGGCGCGGTCCAGCCGCTTGCGGGGATCTCGCGCGCCGACGAGTCGATGCGGCTGTCGGCCTCGAGCGCGACCGACGCCTGGCGCAGTTCCACACCGCGGCCGGCCGCGCTGCGCGTCACCGGCAGATCGACGTTATTGACCGACACCCGCCCCAGCGCGAACTGCTCCGGCAGGTCGAGCCGCCAGCTTCGGCCGATCGTCCCGTCGATCCTGTCCTGCACGGAAAAGCCGCCGCCGTCGAAGTCGAGCCACAGCGTGCGCCGGATCTTCAGGCGATCGGCCGCCCCGCCCGCATCGCCCCGCTGCACCTGGGCGATCCGCAGGGCCGCGCCCGGCTGCAGCACGAAGGTCGGAAGGCCGGCCCATTCCGCCGGCACTCCCACCGACTTCGGATCGACCGCCGGCGGCCCCTCCAGGTTCACGACGCGCACCTCGTTGCGCGGCGCAAAGGACCACACCTCCTGCTCGCCCGCGCCGGCAGGCAACCGGAGTTCGCTCGCGGCGCTCATCCTGCGCGAGCTCACATTGAGCACCCACGAGCCGGCACGCGCCTGCACCTTCAGGCTGCCGTCGGCGTCGATGCGGGCCGGCAGCCCGCCCTCGACCGCCAGCGGAACGAAGCCCTCCAGCACCGCATGGGGGACGCGTACCTCCCGCTGTCGGCCCGAGATCGAGAATTCGTAGCGCACCGTCGAGACCATCGGCACGTCGTCGGTGAATTGCCGGAACACGCGCATGGACAGGGAATCCACTGCCCCCTCCTTCTCCGGCGAGGCGCGCAGCCAGAGCTGGCCCGATGCATCGGGCTGGCCGGCGAACCGCTCGCCGTCGATCGTCACCGACACCTTCGCGACCTGCCGCGGCAGTTGCAGGCTCATCGGCAGCTGCTGCCAGTCGAAGCGCCCGGCGAGCACGTGGCGCCCCTGCCCCACCCGCAACGACGGCCGCCCGTCCGCCGGCACGACCGCCACCGGTTCGCCGTCCACGCGCACGTCGCGCGGCCAGGTTTCGACGTCCCCGGGCAGCTCCACCGTGCCGTCGGCGAAGGCATCGACCATCATCGTGAAGGAGCCCTGCCGGCCGGAGAGCTGCATCTCGATGCCCGCCGGCCAGATGCATTGCACGGGAGCCGGCTCGCCCGCCGTGCGCGGGCACTCCGGCGCGGGCGGGTTGTGGCGCGCCCAATCGACCCACGGACGCAGCGGCGCCGGGACTTCCTCCGCGCTCATCCTGCCGCTCCCGGCATGTGCCGGGGAAATGCAGGCCAGCAAACCCGCCATCAGGGCAACGATTCCGTGGGTCTTCATCGCTCGGGTCTCCGCCGATCCTGCCCGCGGAAAACCCGTGTGACGGGGCGCGCGGATCAGGTTCCTATGACAATGGAGACGATGATGCCCGAGAAATCAATCCGGGTACGAATTTCCGTGGGGGTATCGGCATGCGACACCGCCGGTAGCGGCCGGACTAGCCCGCCAGTTGCCGCAGGGGCAGCTCCTCGCTGTCGAAGCACTCGCCATAGTGGGCGCAGACGCCGCAGGACGGGGCGCGGCAGGCGCGGATGCCGACCTGGGCGCAGAGCTCCCGATAGAAAAACTTCTTCCAGCGCATGTGGTTCGCGTTACGCGCGGCAAGATGCGGGAAGTGAACGTGCAGCAGTTCGGAGAGCACCGTTCGCGAGGGCAGGCCGAGATCGTGCCAGAGGTGGTCGTCGCCCATGCAGGCGCGGGCCACGGCTTCGGCCAGGGCGACTACGTCGGGATCTTCGGCAGCACTGGCGTTCAGCAGGAGTTCCCGCAGGTCGGCGTACTCCTCGTGGCGCTCGCCGGCCACCTGCAGTTCGCCGCCGTCTTTCCAGCGGGGCGAGATCAGCGCCAGATAGTCGGCGGGCATCATGATCAGGCCGCCGCGGGCGCGTAACTGATGCAGCGCCGCGCGCAGTTGTTGTTGCAGGATTCGCAACCGACGCAGTTTTCCGGCTGCGCGATGCTCATCACCTTCTTCTCGTATTCCTCGTCGTCGTCGGCGTCGATGGCCACCAGTTCGCCATCATCGTCCATGGCCATGAGTTGCAGCACCTCCCGGGCGCAGGTCTTGAAGCAGCGGCCGCAGCCGATGCATTTCTCCTGGTTGATGGCGGCGATGAATCGGGGCGTCCAGATGACGCCGGAAGGCAATTTGACGGTGTAGTGGCTCATGGAAAACTCCGTGGTAAAGGCGGCGGCGGGGTGTCGCGCCTCAGCCGAGGGCCGCCAGCCGGCGGCGTGCTTCGGCCAGCCGGGCGTAGGCGTCGAAGGTCTGCTGCGCCTGCTCGGGGATGCGCTCCCAGCCTGTGGGCAGTTCCTCCGACAGGTCGTGGAGGTCCATCTTGCTTTGCGTGGCCTGGGCGTTGAGCTTCCTGACCAGGGCCTTGAGTTCGTCGGCGTTCATGGACGTACCTCGATCAGAAATTGGCGATCTCGGGGAAGCGGGCGATCATCGCCACGGCCTCGCGGACGATGCCGTCGCCCGCTTCGGCGAGGGCCGCCAGGCTGTCGAAGCCGAAGCGGTGGATGTCACGGTGATACTTCGAATAGACGATCAGGCGGCCGCTGGACAGGATCGCGCGGCCGAAACCCTCATGGTTGATCTTGATCATCGGCGCGGCGATCAGCCCGCACTGGCGCTCGATGGCGAGGCCGGCCGCGGCGTAGAAGAGGTCGAGCCGCCAGAGGACGGACGGGTCGGGGTCGTCGATGATGGAGATGAGCTTGCGCGCCGCCTTGTCCACGACGTAGGGGGCGAGCACCTCGGCGTCGGACTTCCTGTCCCAGTGGCCATAGGGATCCTGGGCGCGCAGCTGCTTGACGAGCTCGGCGAGGAAGGGCGAGGCGGAGACGAGCGTCGCAAAGTCTGCGGCGGCCGCGTCTGCCGGCGCGGTGGTCATGGGCGTCTCAGGCATGGTTTTCTTCCTCGGCGAAATCGAAGGAGCGTTCCTGGCCCTTGAGCAGGGCCTTGCGCAGCCAAGGGGGCGGCGTGCCCTTGAGGACCTCCTGCAGGCGCTCGATGATCTCGGCGATGGGCTGCGGGGTAGGCACCTTCACCGGGTGCACCCGCAGGTTCACCACCTTGGCCGCCGCCGACCCGCCGATGGCGGCGACATAGACGATGGCGCAGTCCTTGATGGCCTCCAGCTTGGGCAACAGCTTGTCCTCGCTGCCGTCCTCGGCGAGGTCGCCGGCGAACTCGGCAAGCCCCACCAGCCGGCTGACCTCCGGCTGGACCTCGTAGATGGCGATCTTCCTCGCCCAGCCGAAGTGGGCATCCACCTCGAGCATGTTTTCGGTGGCAAACGCGACTTTCATACGGGGCGCTCCTCGGGGATCGTTTGGGAATTCAGTGACGAGTGACAGCCGACGGCTCCACGGCCGCGCCGGGCGCTGCCCCGCGTCCGGCGGGGAGGAAGTCGGCGGGGTTGGCGTGCCGTTCGTGTTCGTTGAGCCGGGCGATGAAGACATTGGCCACCTCGAAGATGAGATTGCGGGTGCCGCGGTAGCCGACCGACACCTGGTGAGCAGCGCCCAGGCGGTCGAAGCTGGGAATGCCGGCGCGGTAGAGGGGCAGGTCCAGACGCTGGGCGGCCTGGCGGCCGTGGGAGTGGGTGACCAGCAGGTCGCAGCCCTCCTCCACCGCGGCGGCGGCGCGCTCGAAGTCGTCGAGATCGCCGATGCGCACGGTGGCGCAGGGCAGCTGCGGCAGGATCGGCGTCTCGGTGGGCGCCACCGCCACCGGCACCTCGGCGCCCATCTCGGTGAAGAACGAGACCAGGGTGTGCAGGAGGTCGGCCTCGCCGGCGACGGCGATGCGCTTGCCGCCGAAGTAGAAGTGGCCGTCGAGCATGGCATCCAGCAGCTGGCTGCGCTGGCGCTTGTATTTCGCCGGCACCTCGTTGCCCGAGACCTCGGCCAGCAGGCCGATCAGGGCGTCGCTGGCGGCCAGCCCGGTGAGCCGGTCGAAGAGCCGGAAGGGGACGCCGGCGATGCGCTCCAGGGCGGCCGCCGCGGGGCGCATCTGCTCGCCGACGGCGATGGTCAGCGCCGCCTCGCCCATCCTGCGCACGTCCTCGACCGTGGTGCCGCCGAGGGTGTGGGGCAGGAAGGTCTCGGGAATGTGGCCGTCGAGGGAGCCGGAGAGGTCGGGGAGGATCACCGGGTAGAGGCCGAAGGCCTCGACGATCTCCCGCAGCTCCTCGAGGTCGCCGGGGGTAAGGTGGCAGGGGGCGAGGATGTTCACCTGCCAGGGGGTGCGCGCCTTGGACGGCCGCACCAGGCTCGTCACCATGCACTCCACCGCCTTGCCCCAGCCCTCCTGGAAGCCGCCGACGAAATCGGGGGTGGGGGTGAAGACCACTTCCATGCCGGCGAGCTCGGGATGGCGGGCGCGGATGTCGGTGAGGAAGCCGGCCACGTCGTCGCCCTTGGCCTCGGTGATGCCGGTGGAGCACAGGCCGATCAGGGCCGGGTTGGCCCGCTTGTGGATGTTCACCAAGGCCTGCTCGATGTTCTCCTGGCCGCCGAGGATGGTGGTCACCTCGCTCATGGCGGTGGTCTGCAGGGGAATGGTTTCCCGGAAGTGGCGCACGAAGAGCACCAGGCCGAAGGCGGTGCAGCCCTGCGAGCCGTGCAGCAGGGGCAGGCAGCGGTCCATGCCGAGGAAGGCCAGCGCGGCGCCGATGGGGGCGCTCATCTTCAGGGGATTGACGGTGCAGGCCTTGCGGCCGGCGAGGATCTCAGCCATGACGCAACTCCTGGTCCGCGAACGCGCTCTCGCCCTCGTCCGCGCCTTCCTGAAGGTCCCACGGGGCCGGCGTCTTCACCTGGGCCCAGATGGGGTTGTGAAGGGCCTTGTCGATCTCCGCGACGAGATTGACGATGCCGTCGTAGCCGGCGTAGGCGTGGTGGCGCTCCTGGTTGATTTCCACCCAGGGGGTCTTGGCCTTCAGCGCCACGAACTGCGAGCGGCCGCCGGAGAGCATGACGTCGGCCTTCGACTCCTTGAGCATGCGGTACATCTCGCGGGGCGGCAGCTCGTCGAACATGTGGGCGTCGGTGCCCATGATCTCCACCACCTTCTCCCGGTCGTGGGCGGTGGATTTGCGCATCGAGGTGCCGACGATCTCCATGCCCACTTCCCGCAGCGCGGAGACCACGCTCCAGGACTTCACGCCGCCGGTGAAGAGGAGCACCCGCTTGCCCTTGAGGCGTGCCTTGTAGGATTCGAGGCGAGCCCAGGCGCGGGCTTCCTCGCGGGCGATGAGCGCCTCGGCGCGGGCCGGCAGGTCGGCGGGAGCGCCCTGCTCCACCAGCAGCGCGCTGATCCTGCGCAGGCAGTCGGACATGTCGGCGATGCCGTAGAAGCTGCCCTCGAAGAAGGGGATGCCGTAGCGCTCGTCCATCTTGCGGGCGATGTTGATCAGGGCCTGCGAGCACAGCATGATCGCCGCCTTCGCGCGGTGGGCACCGGCGATGTCGCGGTAGCGCGCGTCGCCGCAGAAGCTCGCGAGGACGCGGATGCCAAGGGCGTCGAAGAGGGGTTTGACCTGCCACAGCTCGCCGACGACGTTGTACTCGCCGATGAGGTTGATGTCGCAGTCCGTGGTGAATTCGGGCTCCATCGTACCCACCACGTGGTCGAGGAGCGCCTCGCCGCCGAGCTTGTTGCCGAGGTTCTTGCTGCCGGCGAAGCCGGGGGCGTTCACCGGGATCACCGGCAGGCCGAACCTGGTGCTGGCGGCTTGGCAAACGGCGTCGATGTCGTCGCCGATCATCGCCGGCAGGCAGGTCTGGTAGACGAAGATGGCGGGCGGCTTGACCGTCTCGGCGATCTCCTTGATCGCCCGGTAGAGGCGCTTCTCCCCGCCATAGACCACGTCGAACTCGCCCATGTCGGTGGTGAAGCCGGTGCGGTAGGTCTGGGCGCCGGAGGAGTACACGTGGCGCGAATCCCAGGAATTGCCTTCGCAGGCGATGGGGCCATGCACCAGGTGGGCGACGTCGACGATCGGCTGCAGGGCGATCTTGGCGCCGTCGAAGGCGCAGCCGCCGGCGGCGGCGCCGGGGGTCAAGGGCTTCTTGCAGCCGGCCTTGCGCGCCTTGTCGTTCTTGGCCTGGTTGGTGGCGCATCCCGGTTCGATCAGCAGGCTGTCGATTCTCTGTTTGAGGGCGCTCATGATGTTCTCTCCTCGGTCCTGCGAATCCACCGGCGGGCAGCTACCGCTGTGGCTGCCCGCCGGTGCCGGTCAGCGCACCAGGTCGAAGCTCGGCGAGCCTTCCACCGTGCTCGCGTCCAGGGTGTCGAAGATCTTGTCGAGGATCTTCACCAGGACGTTGAGGCCGCCCTGGTAGCCCCAGATGGGGAAGCGGTGGTGGTGGTGGCGGTCGAAGATCGGGAAGCCGATGCGGATCAGCGGCGTGCCGATGTCGCGCTCCAGATACTTGCCGTGGGAGCTGCCGATGAGGAAGTCCACCGGCTCGGTGGCGAGCAGCGAGCGCATGTGCCACAGGTCCTTGCCCGGCCACAGCTTGGCGCCCTGCCCGAAGGGGCTGGCGGCGAGGAGCTTCTCCATCTTCTCGACGAAGTCCTTGGTGGAGTTGGTGCACACGATGTGCACCGGCTCGGCGCCGAGCTCCAGCAGGAAGCCGGTGAGGCCCAGCAGCATGTCGGGATCGCCGAAGAGCGCGAACTTCTTGCCGTGGAGGTAGGCCTGCGAGTCGGCGATGGCGTCCACCAGGCGGCCGCGCTCCAGCTCCAGGCTGGCCGGGATCGGCTTGCCGGTGAGCTCGGAGACCGCCATCAGGAAGGCATCGGTGCCGGCCACGCCGATCGGGCAGTGGAGGCTGACGGCCTTCTGGCCGACCTTCTCCACGTACTCCGCCGACTTCGCCGCCGAGATGCCCTGCATGAAGATGGTGCCCTTGGCGTGCAGCGCGTTCACCGCGTCGTCGTACCTGGTGCCGCCGGCGAACATGTTGAATTCACCGTTGGTCGGCGTGTCATAGACGTCCGAGGTGTCGGAGAGGACGGTGTACTCGACGTCCATCTCCGCCAGCAGGCGCTTCAGCTCACGGGTGTTGGCGACGCAGTAGCCGTCGAAACCGCCGTTGATGTTGATCGACGTTGATTCCTTGCGCTCCTTGCCCTCCCAGAAGTGGGTGAGGCAGCCCTTGAGCATGTTGTCGTAGCCGGTGACATGGCTGCCGACGAAGCTCGGGGTGTGGGCGAAGGGAACCGGGAAGTCCTTGGGGATCGAGCCCTTGTCCTTGGCGGTCTTGATGAAGGCGTCCAGGTCGTCGCCGATGACTTCCGCCATGCAGGTGGTGCTCACCGCGATCATCTTCGGCTTGTAGAGGGCGTAGGCGTTGGCCAGGCCGTCCACCATGTTGGTCAGGCCGCCGAACACCGCCGCGTCTTCCGTCATCGAATCGGAGACGGCGGACACCGGCTCCTTGAAGTGGCGGTTGAAGTGCGAACGGAAGTAGGCGACGCAGCCTTGCGAGCCATGCACGTAGGGCAGCGTGCCCTCGAAACCGGCGGCCGCCATGACCGCCCCGAGGGGCTGGCAGGCCTTGGCCGGGTTGATGGTGAGGGCCTCGCGGGAGAAGTTGATCTCCCGGTACTCCCAGGTCTTGGTCCAGTCACAGGTCTTCTTCACCTCGTCGACCGGCACGGTGTGTTCGAAGGCGCGCTTGCGCTCGAACAGCTCCTTGTACTCGGGCGTCTGGAAGAGTGCGCTGTGATCGAGCACTTTCTCGGCAGATTGAGCCATGGTGTTTCTCCTTACTTTTTCCAGGGCGCCTTGGTCAGCGACCACACGGGGCTGTTGATCGCCATGTCCATGTCGCGGGCGAAGATCGCGAAGCCGTCGTAGCCGTGGTAGGGGCCCGAGTAGTCCCAGCTGTGCATCTGGCGGAAGGGAATGCCCATCTTCTGGAAGATGTACTTCTCCTTCACGCCGGAGCCGATCAGGTCGGGGCGGATCTTCTCGGCGAACTTCTCCAGCTCGAAGCCGGAGGCGTCGTCGTAGATCAGCGTGCCGTCCTTGATGTAGCCGGTGGTGCGCTGGTAGTCGTCGCCGTGGCCGAACTCGTAGCCGGTGCCGACCACATCCATGCCCAGGTCCTCGTAGGCGCCGATGACGTGCCGCGGGCGCAGGCCGCCGACGTAGAGCATCACCTTCTTGCCTTCCAGGCGCGGCTTGTACTTGGCGATCACGTCGGCGCACAGCTGCTCGTGCTTGGCAATGACCTTCTCGGCATTGGCCTTGATGGTGTCGTCGAAGAGCGCGGCGATCTTGCGCAGGGACTCGGCGATCTTGGTCGGGCCGAAGAAGTTGTACTCCATCCAGGGCACGCCGTACTTCTCCTCCACGTGCCGCGCGATGTAGTTCATCGAGCGGTAGCAGTGCAGGAGCAGCACCTTGGCCCGCGGCATCATCTCGATTTCCTTGAGGGTCGCATCGCCAGTGCCCTGGCCGATGACCCGCAGGCCCATCTCCTCGAGGAGGATGCGCGAGGCCCAGGCGTCGCCGCCGATGTTGTAGTCGGCCATCAGCACCACGTCGTAGGACGTGGACTCGAAAGGCGCCTCGTAGTCGGCCTTGTCGAACACCCAGTCGCGGATGGCGTCGTTGGCGATGTGGTGGCCCAGGGACTGGGACACGCCGCGGAAGCCCTCGCAGCGCACCGGGACCACGGAAAGGCCGGTCTCCTTGTGCTTTTTCTTCGCGACCGCCTCGATGTCGTCGCCGATGAGGCCGATGGGACATTCGGACTGCACCGAGACGCCCTTGGCCAGCGGGAAGACGGTCTTGATCTCGTCGATCAGCTTGTCCAGCTTCTTGTCGCCGCCGAAGACGATGTCCTTCTCCTGGAAGTCGGAGGTGACCTGCAGGGCGGCGAAGCTATCCACGCCGGCGGTGCCGTTGGCGTAGTTGCGGCGGGTGGCCCAGGAGTACTGGCCGCAGCCCACAGGACCGTGGGAGACGTGCACCATGTCCTTGATCGGGCCCCACACCACGCCCTTGGAACCGGCGTAGGCGCAGCCGCGGATGGTCATCACGCCGGGCAGGGACTTGATGTTGGACTTGACGCCGCAGTCGGGCTTGCCTTCCTCGTACACGTTGAGGTGCTTGGCGCGCTTCTTCCCGGCCTTCTCCGGGTAGGTCGCGAGCACCTCGTTGATGAGGGCCCGGTTCCTGGTCTTGTCGTCGATTACCGCACTCATGTCGGATCTCCAGTGTGCGTTAACTTAGGCCACAGCCTTGGCCTTGCCGACGATGGACTCGTCGTCCTTCTGCATGATCCCGAACTCGAGCAGCAGGTCTTCCAGCTCTTCCATGCTGATCGGGGTGGGGATAGAGCCGTTGCCCTTGTTGGCATGCACCTTGCGGGCGAGCTGGCGGTATTCCTCGGCCTGCTTGCACTCGGGATCGTATTCAAGGACCGTCATGCGGCGCAGTTCGGCGTGCTGCACGACGTTGTCGCGCGGCACGAAGTGGATCAAGGAGGTGCCAAGGCGCTTGGCCAGCGCGTCGGCCAGTTCCCATTCCTTGTCGGTCTGGCGCTCGTTGCACACCAGGCCGCCTAGGCGCACGCCGCCGGTGTTGGCGTACTTCAGGATGCCCTTGGAGATGTTGTTCGCGGCGTACATCGCCATCATCTCGCCGGACATGACGATGTAGATTTCCTGGGCCTTGTTCTCGCGGATCGGCATGGCGAAGCCGCCGCACACCACGTCGCCCAGCACGTCGTAGGAGACGTAATCCACGCCGTCGTAGGCGCCGTTCTCCTCCAGGAAGTTGATCGCGGTGATGACGCCGCGGCCGGCGCAGCCGACGCCGGGTTCCGGGCCGCCCGACTCGACGCAGCGGATGTCGCGGTAGCCGACGCGCAGCACGTCCTCGAGCTCCAGGTCCTCCACCGACCCGGCCTCGGCGGCGAGCGAGAGCACCGTGTCCTGGGCCTTGGCGTGCAGGATCAGGCGGGTCGAGTCGGCCTTCGGGTCGCAGCCGACGATGAGGATCTTCTGGCCCATTTCGGCCAGCGCCGCGAGGGTGTTCTGGGAGGTGGTGGACTTGCCGATCCCGCCTTTGCCGTAGAACGCGATTTGACGCAGACTCATTTCAACTCTCCTTCAGTGGTTTAACTGGCATCCGGCGAGGCCGGCACGACCTCCTTTCAGCAATGGCTGTGCCAAGCGCTGCAAATCCGGCGGAAACGCCCGTCTGGCGCGGCTTTCCGGCGATCTCGATGGCCACGTGGAGGCATGTCGCGAAGCCGACAAATGCGTGGTCCTGTCCCACACGCGACGTGTCGGCAGTAGCGCCGAAGCGGCGCCGGCGGCACGGCGCACTTCTTGCACGTGGCGGGCATGGACTCCCCCCGCCCCCCTGTCTCTTA
>NZ_WTVN01000049.1 GCF_012910905.1 Aromatoleum toluvorans | reverse complement strand
CTTCGCAGCGTACTCAAGGTCGGAAAAGCTCGATTGCATGCTCAGTCTCGGAGGCCATGGGCTGACAGAATTATCTCAAACGCATCGATCGCACGGGGCGACGGTGTCCGAATAAATCAGCGTCTCCCTAGGTTTTGACTCGCGAGATGGCGGCCAGGACCGTGGCGCGGGAAGCGCCTGGATTGGCGGGAGTCACTGCACTCGCGACACCCCGCAACAGGATTCCTTCGTATCGATTCAATTTCCGCGGCGCTGACGAGTCGTCCGTCCTGACTTCGCAGCCGTCCTGCAGTGAAAGGAGCATCACGAGATCGGCGGCGGGTATGGCGCTCACGCCGTCGAGTACCTTCAGCGTTCCTGCGGCAAATCCCCTGCGGATCATGAGGTTGAGGAAACGTGCCGGATTGCTTCCAATGACTGCACTCAAGGGCCATTCGCCGTCGTACTGAATGATCTCCAGCGGACCGGCCCTCAACTGACGTTCTTCGCCGTCGGTCAGCAATATGCTCCTGCCTTCGAGAAGCAAGGACGATCTTTCAATGCCCTTGAACGTCGAGAAGGGCCCGCTTTCCGAGATGTCGGCGAGACTCAGGCGGTAATCCCACTGATCAGGATTCTGGCTGAACGAACCGGAGGCGATGACCCGAGTCGTGCCCCGACCATTGCGCCAGGGCCCGGTCGGGAGCGTCGCCAACTCGAACCGAAGAACGTTTGCCGTATCCACGATGCACCTGTTCTTCAGTTCCCTGCTCAGGAAACGGCGCCCAGGCCGTACTTTCCGACCAGCAGCGCGCCGCTGGCGAATCGCTCGAAGGAGTAGGGCACGAGCGAAACGTCGGTCGGCTTTCCAAGCGCGGATTGCGCGAGAATCTTGCCGACTGCGGGCGACAACTTGAAGCCGTGTCCGGAGAAGCCGAAGCCAACGAAGAGGCCCTCGATGCCCGGCAGAGGTCCGATGACCGGATTCCAGTCGGGGGTCACGTCGTAGACACCGGTCCACGAAGAGGCCAGCCCGGCGGTCTCGAAGCTCGGGAAGCGCTCCGCGACCTGGGCGCCGACATCCAGGATGTAGTCGAGGGGGATGTCGCCCTGGGTCGTATCCGGCGCGTTCAGTGCATCACCGACAACGCCTTCGCTGACCAGCATCTGGTTTCCGCCGTAGCTGCGGCAGTACAGCATCCCCGGGGAGCCGAGATCCTTGAAGACCGGCATCGAATACGTATAGGGCTTGGGGCCTTCGAGAGACAGCACCGCATGACGCTCGGGCTTCAGCGGAATGCTGACGCCGGTCCATCCCTGAATTTCGGATGCCCAGATGTTTTGCGTGCTGATGACGGTATTGCTCAGAAAGGTTCCGGCGTCGGTTTCCACTCCCGTGACTTTGCCGCCTTCAATGAGCAAGCGGATCACGTTGATGTTTTCGCGCACCGTGACGCCACGTCGCCGCGCCGCCTTGATGAAGCTCGTCGTCGTCATGTAGGCGTCGGCGAAACCCGCCTCCGGCTCGAAGCCGGTCAGCGCGGCATCGCTGAATTGGGCGATCGGCAGGATTTCCTGAGCTTCCTTCTGATCGACGAGCCGCACCTCGATCCCGAGCGAGCGCTGGTGTTCGATTGATTCGCGCAATGGAGAAAGCCGGTCGCCTTCGGGGGCGGTGATCATGTAGCCGCATTTGACCAGACCGCAGGATGCTTCGTCGTCGCCAAGGTATTCGGCGAAATTGGTGAACACCGACCAGGACTTCAGCGCGAGATCAATATTTTCCGGCACCGAATAATGCGTGCGCAGAATTCCGGACGACTGGGAAGTCGTTCCGTTTCCGATCATGCCCCGGTCCAGCACGAGCACACTTGACGCGCCGAGGGCCGCCAGGTGATAGGCGGTGGACGCTCCGATAACCCCGGCACCGATTACGATCGCATCGAATGATTGCATCATGATTCCTCCAAAGACGTGATTCGAGTATATGGAGGGGGTCGGGGAGCCTCTTTTCCATAAGGAAACGTGATTGTTAGCAAAAGAAGCGGTTCAGGACGAACGGCCTTGTTGCGCGTTCTCGCGTAGAGTGGAATTCGTGCAGCGCCAGCAACGAGGAAAGCGCTGTAAGCGATATCACCTCGAATTCACGACAGCAGACCCGTATTGGAGAATCACGGTGAAAGGGTATTGGATCATTCTCGGAACGGACGTCACGGACCAGGCGGCGCAGCAGGAATACGGTCGGCTCTGGGCGCCGATAGGCGAAAAATATGGCGCCACGGTCAGGGTCCTGGACCCCGAGGTGTTGGTGGAGTCCCGGTCCAGCCGCCGGGTCCTTGCCGTCGAGTTTCCAAGCTACGAACAGGCGAAAGCCTGCTACAAGGACCCGGCCTACACGCACGCGAAGGAATTTGCCCTTCGCGCTTCGCAACGCGAGCTGATCATCATCGAAGGCGACCTGGCCTAGCAGCGTCACAGCTCGGCTACGCCCGTGCTGCAGGGCAACGATCCGAGCGACATCGGTCGCCCGGATTAGGCGTGGCCGGAGCGCGTCACCGCAGGTGCAGGAAGGAGCGCCGGATTCCGTGTGTAGCTGCGGGCCCGGCACGGTCGGCCTGACCCTTTCCCTGCTTCGGTGAGTGCCGGTAGCGCGGTGGCGGACGGGTCAGTCCGCGACCGCGGCAATCACACAGACTTCGATGAGCTTTCCCGGGGACGCGAGGCGGGCTTCCACCGTCGCCCGGGCGGGCGCGTGGCCGTCCGGCACCCACTGATCCCAGACCTCGTTCATGGTCTGGAAGTGGCGCATGTCGGTGATGAAGATCTGAGCAGACAGGATGTTCTCCTTGCGGCTGCCATTGGCGTTCAGAACATTCTCGACCTTGCCCAGCACTTCCCGAGTCTGGTCGGCAAAGGGCGCATCCGCCTTGTCGGGCACTTGGCCCGCCAGATACAGCACGTTCTGGAAGCGGACGACGTTGGACATGCGGTGGTTGCCGCCGATGCGGGTGATCTCGGACATGATGCAGGACTCCTAGGTTGAAGGGGCAGGTTGGCCGTCTCGAATCAGCGTTCGATCCCGGCGCGGTACTTCTGGTAGTTGATGGCCGTGACGACGGCGAGCCGCCGGATGGGCTCGGGCGGGAGCCAGGTCGGACGCTCGAAGCCCAGGGCGTCGGCGAGCTGCGGCGACTGCGCATCGCAAGCCATCTCGCCGAGCAACTTGCCGAACATGGTCCCTTTGATCATCCCGGCCCCATTGCAGCCGAGTGAGATGTAGAGCCCGTCCTCGACGCGGCCAAAGTAGACGGCACCGTTCCGCGTGAGCGCGGTCACGCCGCCCCAGACGTGCTCGAAGTCGAAGGCGCGCATGTTCGGAAAGCGCCTGCGATAGCAGTCTTGGAGCAGGGAGCGCACTCGGGCGATGCTCTGTTCGGACTCGTAGGAGTAGGCGCTGCGCACCATGAAGCGTCCGGAGCCGGTACGGCGCAAGGTGGAGCCGAGACGATTGGCGGGGATGACACCCCATTCCGGCCCGACCCCGAGCTTGGCCAGTTCCTCGGCCGGAAGTTCGGGCGTCAGGGCGGCGTACGTGTAGATCGTGAATACGCGATCGCGCGCGAAGCCCAGCTTGCTGGCGAAGCCGTTGTTCGCGATGACCACCCGGTCGGCAGAGAGCGTCCGGGAACGCGTCCGGATACGAAAGGGTTTGCGCCTCGAGAGCGACTGGACAGGCTCGTTCTCCCACAGCGTGACATTCGTGGGGAGGTTGTCGGCGAGGCCGCGGACGAGGGCGGCCGGCTGAACGAAGATGTTGGTGTCGGAGTGGTAGCCGTAGCGGTAGTAGCGCGTGCCGAGGGCGGACTGCAGCTCATCCTGGTCGAGCTCCCTGTAAGGCACGCCCCATTCGCGGTAATGACTCAGGGCCTCTTGAAGCCGCCTTTCGCCGTCTGCTGTCGCGGCGGCGTGGTACTTGCCGGCCGGATTCCAGCCGCAATCGATGGCATATCTGTCGACGAGCGACTTGAGCCAGTCGGTGCCCTCGTTGTAGAGCCTGATCTGTTTGCGCGCGATTTCGACGGGGCTGCCGTGGCCGGACATGCCCGTGTTGTGGGGCAGGTTGATCAGGAAGCCCGAGTTGCGCCCGGATGAGCCTTCACCGATGGTGCTGGAGTCGATGACCAGCACTCGAGCGTTGGGCTCGAGCTCGGCGATACGCCGGGCGGCCGCGAGGCCGGTCACTCCGGCGCCGATCACGACGGCCTCGAAGTGCTTCTCGTGGGGCGCCCGGGTCCGCGGCTGCCTTGGCGGCAACAGCGCATTCCACCCGGACGAGGCCTGATAGCTGGGGTATGTGGCACGTTCCGTCATCTCTTCTATCTCTCGGTTCGCAGTCGCCTGGCTCTGCATCAGCAGAAGGACTGCGATCGATTCTAGGGAGCGGACGCGCGGGAGCGACTACGTTAAGAAGCGCTGATGGAAACGATAAGACGTGTGGCGGAGGGTGCCATTCCGTGCAGCGGGCAGACCGAAAGCTGCGCACGCTCGACGAGCTTCGGATGGACTCGAATCACTCAACGCTGTACTTCTGCAAACGTGTCGGCGGCACATGGAGCGCTTGGTCTTTCGCAAAAGTAGCCAGCAGATGATCAACGGTGACGCGGACGCGTGGTGCCATCAGTGCACGATGTGGGTACTGGATCACCATTTCATAGCTACCGGGATCATGTACATCCAGCAAAAGCACTTTGAGCTTGCCCGTCCTGAGATAGGGCCACGCATGGTGCACGCCAACCTGGGTAACTCCCAGTCCCAAGCTCGCGGCCTGGGCCAACGCTTCGGGAGCAGAAAAAGTTAGCGTCACCGGGTCCAGGTCTAGCGTAGAAATGCTGCCATCCGCCGTTCTGAAATTCCACGGTGAAACCCGGCCTCCGAGAAACCGCCTTGAAATCAGACGATGCTGGAGCAGATCCCGAGGCGAGCGGGGAATGCCTGCACGAGAGAGATAGTCGGGAGATGCCACAAGCACCAGGTTGAGGCGGCAGACCGGTCGAGACACCAAAGCCGAATCTGATATATGTCCGCCACGGATGGCCAGGTCATAGCCATCACGAACCAGATCGACGACCCTATCGTCGAAATCCACTTCTACCGATAGACCAGGATGTTGGGCCTGCAGTGCAGGCAAGGCGGGTATCAGTTGATCGCGTCCAAATGCCGCGCTGGTCGAAATTCGAACATGCCCGCTGGCCTCGCCCCGTTGATACGCCAGCGCATCTCCAGCCGATTCCAGTGCTTCCAGTGCCACCCGCGCCTGCCTTAGAAAGACGCTTCCTTCATCGGTAAGACTGATTGTTCGTGTCGTGCGGTTCATCAGCCGCACGCCAAGGGCCTGTTCCAGACCGGCGACATTCTTGCTGACGGCCGCCGAACTGATTCCCAGGACTCGGCCCGCCGCCGCGAAACCGCCTGCGTCCGCAGCCTGAACAAAAGACAGGATGGCGCGCACCCGTTGTGACAATTCCATGCCCAATGCCTCCTACAAAACACGGACACATGGACGCCGAGGTGCGTGCCATATGCAGAGTTACTAATAACTCAAGGTTGATAAACATTCAACCACATGCCGTCTTTTGGTTGTTAATGGCCAATAGCAGAATTCGCCCTGTACAAACAAATTGGGAGTGCAGGGCTGCCATGACCATCACCGCCTACTTCATTTATTCCAGCATCGGCTTCCCGAAAGACTCGCGGCCTTAAGCGAGCGACTACAGGAGATCCGCACCATGCAACGTGTCATCGTTCAAGCGCTCGGAGGCCCCGAGCAGCTGCTTCTCGAATCCGGCCCCGAAGTCCGGCAACCTGTAGCAGGCGAAGTACTGGTAGATGTGGAAGCAGCGGGCGTCAATTTCCTGGACATCAATTTGCGCAAGGGCGCTGGCGTCCACGCAATGCCAGCCCCCTTCACCCCCGGTCTTGAAGGCGTCGGGCGGATTCGTGCAGTCGGGGTGGGTGTTTCGCTCATCGTCGGGCAGCGCGTGGCCTGGATCAACGTGCGAGGCTCCTATGCGACTCAGCTCGTGATGAAGGCCGACCTCGTCGTGCCGGTGCCGGACTCGCTGGCCATTTCGCAGGTGCTGCTGTTTCAGGCCATGACTGCCCAGTACCTTGCCACCGAATACGGCCCCATCGAGCCGGGTGACCACGTACTGGTGCACGCGGCGGCGGGCGGCGTTGGACAACTGTTGGTGCAGTGGCTCAAGCATCTGGGGGCCTGGGTGGTGGGCACGACCTCCAGTGAGGAGAAAGCCGAGGTGGCACGTGCAGCCGGCGCGGATGTGGTCATCAACTATGGCCGTGACTACCGTTTCCTTGACGAACTGATGCGCCTCACCCATGGTCGGGGCGTTGATCTGGCCTTCGATTCGGTGGGAGCGGCAACCTTCGCCAACACTGTGAAAGGGCTTGCCCGGGGAGGTATGGCCGTCTGCTGTGGCGTCTCTTCCGGCCCCGCCCCGGCGATCAGCCCGGCCGAATTGACCACTCGCTGTACCCGCATCGCTGCCGGCTCGCTCTTCAGCTACATCGTCGAGCCGGGTGAGTTCCAACTGCGTGCAGCGAGCGTCATCGAAGGCATCGAAGCCGGCTGGCTGCGCATGCCCGAAGCCACGGCTTACCCGATGGCGAGCGCCGCGGATGCCCATCGCGCGATTGAAAGCCGCCTGACTCACGGCAAGCTCTACCTTGTGCCCTGAGTAGAGCTGTCCTGACTAATCGGGCCGATTCATTTGCGGAGCGAAGCATGTTTTCATCTCCGAATCGAGGAGTGGCGGAGCATCTTGTCTCGATGCTCCACCGAATTCCGTTTCGACTTAGCCGATCTATGTCAGGAGGGTGGTCGAACGAGTGAAGGTCAAGCACGAACGGGCCTAGCCGGCCTCTCTTCGCGAGGGAGCGACTACGTTAAGTAGCGCTGATGGAAACGATAAGACGTGTGGTGGAGGGCGCCGGAGTGTTACCTGCCCCGATCGTAGAGTCGATCCGGGCAGGCAGAGGCAGGATGTCAGGAATAACTCGCAACCGGTTCGCCCAATACGTCCAGGCGCGGGACGATGCCCAGGCCCGGGGTATTCGGTGCGACGACGCGGCCCTCGATGACGTCGAAGGCACCGTCCGCGGTCTTCAGGGAAACCATGTCCCGGCTTTCCAGGATGCACCGGAGGTAGCGTTCAGGAACCGTCTGGCCGAGGTGCGCGATCGCAGCGAACGCGATGTCGGAGCCCGTCGTCTCCTGGACGCTGACCGTAAGTCCCGCCGCCACGCAGATGTCGCGATGGCGCCGGCCGTGCGTCAGCCCGCCATTCTTCGAGATCTTGAGACCGATACCTTCCGCCGCGTCATCGGAGATCAGCTGCGCGATGGATGCGTCGTTGGTCGCAAGCTCATCGAAAATGATCGGCACGTCGGTCCTGCGGCGCAGCGACACGCATTCACGCCAGGTCGCGCAAGGCGCTTCCAGCACGAAGTCGAGACCCGGCGGCAGCAGCCGCAGCATCCGAAGCGCGGTTTCGACCGTCAGGCCGCCGTTCGCGTCGACGATGAAGTATTCGCCCGGTCTCTTGTCCGCCAACGAGGCCGCGATCCGCTCGGCATCGACCGCCGGTTCCCCGCCGACCTTCACCGAGTGGCCGATGTATCCCATGGCCCGGTGCTCGGCGACGCGCCGGCGCATATCGTCGGGGTCGCCCATGTAGATCGAGGAAATCACCGGCATCCTGACGTCGGTCCGGCCTCCGAGCAGATCGCAAACCGGCAGTCCGACCGATTTGCCGAACACGTCCCAGCAGGCGACATCGAGGGCCGTCTTCGCATGCTCGTGACCGAGCAGTGCGCCGTCCATGACATCATTGATCCGATCGACACGCCTCGGGTCCTTGCCCAGCAGCGCCGGGGCGATCTCGGCGATGCCGGACCGAACGCCCAGTGCATGGGACGCAATGTAGTTGGAGCCGAACGGCGTGCTTTCACCCCATCCTTCAATTCCATTCTGTGTGGTGATCCGGACGATGGTCGCATCGAAACTTCGATACTCCCGCCCGCCGGACAGCACATAGACGCCTCCCGAATAGGGAAGGTCGACCTGGAATACGTCGATTTTCTCGATTCTCAACTCGGACATCTTCAGCGTTCCTATTCGGGGATGACGAGCACCAGCTTTCCGCCGATGCTCTTGGATAGAAAGTCCTGCTGTGCCTCGACGATTCGCTCGAGCGGGTAGGTCTTTCCGACGTTGGGCCGAATCTCGCCACGTTCGATGTAGGAGACGAGATTCGTGAAGATCATGTCGTCCTGGAACGTGCAGCCGAAAAAGCTCAGATCCTTCAGGTACAAGGTCCGGACGTCGAGTTCGACGATCGGGCCGGCGATGGCGCCTGCTACCGCATATCGCCCGCCGCGTTTCAACACGTCCAGCAATCCCGCGAAAGCCGGCCCGGCGACGACATCGATCACGACATCGACGGACTCCTTCCCGAGGTGTCCGACGACACTCTCGTCGCGGCCGATCACACGTTCCGCGCCCAGTGCGCGCATCTCGTCGGCTTTGCTTTTCGAGGCAACGGCCGTCACGCTTGCCCCGCGGCGCTTGGCCAACTGAACGGCGGCAGATCCGACCCCGCCTGAAGCGCCGGTGATCAGCACGTGTTCTCCGGCCTTGACCCCGGCGCGATGGAGCATCCCCTCCGCGGTCGAGTAGGCGCAGGGAATCGACGCCAGTTCGACGTCGCTCCAATCGCATTCGACCTTGTAGGTCTCCCGCGAAGGCGCTTTCGTATATTGGGCAAAGGCGCCGTCACACTCGGACCCGAACGTCCAACAATCCCACGGCCGATAATCGACGTAGGAGCGAAGCATGTTGCGGACGATGACGCGCTCTCCGATCCGTTCCGGAGACACGCCGTCGCCGACGGCAACGATGTACCCGCAGCAATCCGCGCCCTGGATGCGGGGAAAGGACATCGGCACCCCGGACCAGCTGGCGTCATCATCCTGTGACGATTCAAAGCCGGTCGTCGCGCCGGCCCCCGTGCCGCTCTTCACGCCTTTCGAGTACCAGCCGATCCGGGTATTGATATCGGTGTTATTGACGCCGGCCGCGGCGACGCGAATAAGGACTTCGCCCGGCGCCGGCTTGGGAACCGGGATATCGTCGCGAAACTCGAGCTTCTCCAGACCGCCATGTCCGAGGAGAAGGACGCCGGACATGGTGGCGGGAACTTTGGTGCGGGAACCCGAAGACGCTTCCCGCACCTCGATTGCGTGTGACATGACAAAAATGCTCCGTCGTTTCGAGCGGGGGAATCCCCCGCTCGCATGCCTTATTTACTGTGCGAGCCAAACCGCGAACTTCTGGTTGAGATCGTCGCCACGATCCGCCCAGAAAACCGGATCGACGTCGAGCGCACCGGACTGGTTTTCAGGTGCGGTCGGCAGATACGGCCGGACCTTGGCATCGACAAGCGGCAACGCAGATTCACGCAGTGGACCAAGCGCGATCGTGGAAGCGAACGTGGCGAGGAGTTCCGGGTTCGTCGAATAGCGCAGGAAGTCCTTGGCGGCCTTCAGATTCTTTGTTCCTTTGACGATCCCGTAGCCCGTGACGTTCTTCAGCTGGCCATCCCAGATGAAGCCGAACGGCTTCTTGTCGGAAATCATCGCGTTGTAGATCCGGTTGTTATACGCGCTGGTCATGACGACTTCGCCGTCGGCCAGGAGTTGCGGCGGTTGTGCGCCAGCCTCCCACCACACGATCGAGGACTTGATGGTATCGAGCTTCTTGAAGGCACGATCCAGTCCGGCCGGAGTGCCCAGGACCTGATACACCTGATTCGGCGGCACGCCATCGGCCATCAGCGCCCACTCGAGCGCACTTTCCGGCGATTTTTTGAGCGCCCGCTTGCCGGGGTATTTCTTCAGGTCGAAGAAATCGGCGATCTTCGACGGCGGGGCACCTTTGACTTTATCCTTGTTGTAGGTAATGAGAGTTGAATAGGCGAGCGTGCCTGCGAGGCAGTTGCTCAAGCCGCCCGGCAGGTAGTCCTTGTCGGCAGCACGTCCGTCCTTTGCGGAAGCGAGGTCCGCGGGAGCGATCTTTTCCAGCAAGCCTTCGTCGCATGCGCGATTCGCGTCAGGCAGGAGCAGATCGACCACATCCCAGGTGACGTTGTTCGTCTCCACCTGGCTCCTGATCTGCGCCACGCCGCCGTTGTAGGTGTCGACCTTCACTTTGACGCCGGATTTCGTCGCAAACGGCTTGACGGTCGTCGATTCCTGCGCGGCCTGGTAGGACCCGCCCCAGGTGACAAAGGTCAATTCACTGGCGGCATTTACCGTGGTGGCACATCCTGCCAGGGCGATGGCCCCGAGAATACGCGCGTTATTCATATGTCTTCTCCTTTGTGTGTAAAACGACTTTTGTGTTTGAAACGACTTTTGTGATTGGAACGGCAAAAAGGAATGTCCCCATGGGTCAAAGAGCCCGATAAGCTGCATGACGACATGTTCATGGCTGCAGCCCTCGGCTTTGCGGAAAGTGCTCCGCCGACCCCGCTTGAAAGAGGATTCAGAGGTCGATGACGAGATTCGACTTCGGGTAGCTGCAACATAGAAGGCGCAATCCCTTGTCGACTTCGCGTTGCCGGATTCCGCCTTTGTGCTGCATGTCGACCGTTCCATCGAGAACGGTGGCCTTGCAGGTCCCGCAGAGGCCCTGCGCGCATGAGGATGCAACGGCCACACCGGCCTTCTTCGCTGCGGCGAGTACCGTTTGGCCGCTATCGATCGTGAAGGTCTTGCCCGAGCGGGCCAATCGCACGGTGTATGACCCAGCAGGCGTGCCAGAACCGAGCGCTTCCGGCTGCGAACGCATTTCGCTGCCGTCCTCGATGTTGAAACTCTCCTGATGGTAGCGGGATGGATCGTGTCCGCCCTTGGACAACAGGTCCTTCACCGCCTGCATATAGCCAGCAGGGCCGCACACGAAGACCTCGCGATCCCGGAAGTCCGGAACCTCCCGCTCCAGGAGATCCAGCCCCAGTCTTCCGACCGAACCGCTCCAGCCGACTTCATCGCCGACGTCTTCGCACACGTGGATGACGCGCAACCGACTGGCTTGATCCACCAGCGTCGTCAGCTCCTTGCGGAAAATGATGTCGGCCGGGGTACGGGCGCTGTGAATGAAAACGACATCGCGGTTCAGGCCGAGATCGATTCCGGCGCGCGTCATCGACATCAGCGGCGTCACACCCGAGCCCGCCGACAGGTAAAGCGATTTTTCAGCCGGATGCGAGGAGGGTGTGAAAACGCCGGCAGGGCCGTGTGCGTTGATGACGAAGCCGGGCCGCAAGTTGGCATGCAGCCAATTTGACACCACGCCACCCGGCACGCGCTTGACGGTGATCGAAAGCGTGTAGGGCCGCGTCGGCGGCGAAGAAATCGTGTAGCAGCGCGAGTGTGCCTGTCCTTCGATTTCGACTGAAATCGTAATGAACTGGCCAGGCTCGAACCGGAACGGCAAATTGTCGTCCTGGCTGAACACGAAGGTCTTGACGTCGTGAGTCTCGTCAGCGACGCGACAGCAGATCAGACGTTTCTGCAGCCCGCCCGACCACTCGATGCCAGCCTGCTCCCAGGTGCTGGATCTCGTCATCGGGTCGGCAACGCCCGCTCCGATGACGAGGGGGGAAATATCCGCGAGCGAATTCATGGCCGTCGAGCTCAAATGCCGTGAGCAGCAAGCCGCGCCGAATACCACTGCGCGAAGCCATCGATATAGCTTTCCGTGAAGGGCGAATAGGGTCCCGGTGTGTAGCCGGGATCCTGGGTGCCGCGGTGGCTGATGGATACCAGATTCGCGTCCTGCGCGTTGGTCGCCAGCCACACTTCCGTCAGGTCCGACAGCTTGTAATCGACGCCCTCGACCGCATCCGCGTGAACCAGCCACTTGGTGCGCACCAGCGTCTTGTCCGGGGCCAGCGGAATGATGTAGGAGACCACGGCGTGGTCGCTCATCACGTGGGTCCAGGAGTTATGCGTCCACAGGTGCGTATCGCCAAGGTCGCGGCGGCGACTGTCGCCGAGCAGGCGAGTGCACGCGACCTTGGTGTCCATCGTCTGCGATTCCCCGTGCCCGGCAATGACCAGGCGCTGGGTGCGGAAGTTCGTCATGACGTCCGGACTCAGGTGCTCGAAGGCGTCACAGATCAGACCGTCCTGCTCCCAGCTCGCGACGGCCGCCGCGGTCCGGCTGTAGTAGTCATCGAGTGCCCGCTGCGACTCCTCGCTCAGTCCATCCGGACAGAAACCGAAATCCTCCGGGAGGAAGGAGGCGGTCAGTTCAGGATGGGTGCCACCGCAGTGATAGCACTCGCGGTTGTTTTCAATCACGAGCTTCCAGTTGCCGTTCTCGATGATCTCGGATTCGTGCGCGATCTTCGTATTCTGCAGATGGTAGGGAGCGAAACGCGGGCTCATCGTCTCTTCCAGGACCGCGATATCCTGAGGTGCCTCGTCCGACAGGCAGACGAAGATCAGGGCGCCGATAACGCGCAGCTGCACCGGCCGAAGGCTCTTGCAGCTGTGGTTGAAATCCGGCCCCATGTGGGTCGTGTGCCGCAGACTGCCATCGAAGTCATACGTCCACTGATGATAGGGGCACACCAGCATGCCGACCGTCGATTTGCCCGCCTCCTTGAGACGTGCGCCGCGATGGCGGCAGACGTTCCGGAATGCCCGGATGTTGTCGTCGTCGTCACGGACGACAAGAATCGACGCTTTGCCGAGATCGACGGTCGACACGTCGCCCGGTTCGGGAACATCGGCGGTGACGCCGACGAGAATCCAGTGTTTATTAAAAAACACGTCGACGTCGGTTTCAAAAACATCCTGACGACCGAACAATTCACCGGCCATGCTGCGGCCGGGCTGACGGCCGCGGATCAATTCGCTGTGTGTCTTCTCTGGGGTCGAAGGCATCATGTCTTCCTCGTAATTATTTGATCTGCTGGAATTGCAGTGGGGATCAAGCCCGCAAATCCAGTATCAAATGGAGGAAAACACGCGTCAATGCGCTTTATTTTCGAAGTGACATTACTGCAGGTAATGCGATGAAGGAGGGTGCGGTTGGTGCTTAAAACGCTCCGTCGCGCAGCCATTCGATCAGCGTCAGCACCTTCGCCGTCAGCTCCTTTCCGTGCGGGACAACGACAAAGTAGGACTCATTGACCTTGACTGAGGTGTCGGTCAAACGAACCAGTTTTCCGGAAGCAAGATGGTCGTGCAGAAGTCGTCGCCATCCCAGGGCGACCCCTTGGCCATGAACTGCAGCCTGGACCGCATCCGTGTAAAGACTGCAACGCAAGGCGTAATTCAATTTCGGGGGTCGCAGGCCGGCGGCGCGGAACCATCCGTCCCATCCCAACCATCCCTCCGACGTCGGGTCGTATTCGATCAGCGCCGCCTCCGCCAGGTCGGCGAGCGATCCCAATCCGGAATTCGCTTCCCTCCACTCGGGCGAACAGACGGGAAAGACCTCTTCATCGAAGAGGAGTATCGAGGTTCCGTCGCGCCATTTTCCATTCCCGTATCGAACGGCCAGGTCCACGTCGTTGAGTCGTAGATCGGCGGTAAACATTTGCGTCGTCAGCCTCAGCTTGATCTCGGGGTGCTCTTGCCTGAGCGCAGACAGCTTCGGCAGCACGCGGAATTGGGAAAAGGCCGCCGTGGTCGCGAGAACCAGTTCTCCCTCCGCGATTCCACTGGACAAGCGATCGAACGCTCCGGCGATCCGCTGCATCGCGTCGGCAACCGCGGCGTAAAGGGTTTCGCCTTCCCCGGTCAACTTGATCGAACGGTATAGCCTCTGGAACAGTTGTACACCGAGGGACTCTTCGAGAGCCTTCACCTGCCGACTCACCGCCGCTTGAGTCACGCCGAGTTCGTGAGCCGCCAGCGTGAAACTTCCGAGGCGGGCGACCGCTTCGAACTCGACGAGCGCGGTCAGGGACGGAATGATCCGCCGGTAGCCTTTCGGCCCTTCACTGGAGGCTTTCATCGCCAATCCCTTAGTCCGGAAGCTTCGGCCAGTGTCCTTCACACCGGACAATTCACGCAACCGGTTCGGTTACCGTTGATGGCCTTTCCGCGATTGGCTGGAAAATTGAAAGAGGAAAGGTGCCTCACGTGAGCGGACGCAGAGTCGGCGATGGAGGAGAGCGCCCCTCGAGTGCTGGTGTGGCACCTTTCCACAAAGGGATATCGGGCCGGACAAGTCAGCCGTGGGCGTTCCAGGTTGCCGCATGTTGCCTCGCCGTGTGCCGCACACTGCCGTAGGTCGCCTCGCAGCGTGCCGCCAGCAGCGCCAGCTCGGCCGAGGAGGCTCGTGCGACCGGATCCTTGAACTCGGGCAACATGTTCGGTGCGAAGACCTCTCGACGTCCGCGCGCGGCACGCTGTACCGGCTCGCACGTCCGCTCGCTGCTCGGCGGAACACCGACGACAGCGCGGTAACACTTCGAGAAATGTGCCGTCGACACGAAGCCGCAGGCGGTCGCCACCTCGATGATCTTCATCGATGTCTGCCGCAGCAGCTCACGCGCGCGGTGGATCCGGATCGTCTGGTAATAGCGCCACGGCGAGCAATCGAGGTACTTGAGGAAGAGACGCTCGACCTGGCGGCGCGAGAGCTTCGTGATGGCTGCCAGCTCTTCGAGCTCGAGCGGCTCCTCGATGTTGGCCTGCATCAGCGCGACAATTTCGAGCAGCTTCGGCTGCGACGTGCCGAATACGTGCCGCAGCGGTATCCGCTGCTGCTCCTGCTCGCTGCGGATGCGGTCGCACATGACCATTTCCGAAATGGCCGCCATGAGCTCGGGTCCGTGCTGCTCTCCGATCAAGTGGAGCATCATGTCCACCGGGGCTGTTCCGCCCGATGCCGTAAGTCGCTTTGCCTCGATCGTGAATAGCCGGCTCGTCACGAGAACCTTCGGAAAGGCCTCCTGCAATCCTGAGATGCAGGCCCAGTGGATGCTTGCACGATACCCGTCGAGGAGCCCGGCCTGGGCCAGTGCCCAGGTTCCGGTGCACACGCCTCCGACCATGCATCCACGTCGTGCCATCGCCTGCAGGTACCTCAGATGCGACTTGCGGATCGCCTGCTGGGGCGCGACGCCGCCGCAGACGATCACGATGTCGAGATCCTGTGCGTCGTCCATCGAGGCGTCCAGCAGCATTCGCTGACCGTCACTCGCCCGAACCGACCCGCCTGTCTCACTGAACGTGAACCACTGGTAGTACTCCTGGCCGCTCAACTGATTGGCCATGCGCAAGGGCTCGATCGCCGCCGAATGCGCAATCAGCGTGAAATTGTCGAGCAGCAGAAAACCGATCCGGGTGGGGCGCGCCGTGTGACCATTCTCCCCCGTGCGGGCCTGGCTCGCCCTCGTCGTCGCTTTCGTCCTCACTTTCGTGGGTTCCAGCTTCATTACTCCTCCTCCGCTAACTCCTGCCACAGCGTGTCCATGCAAAAGTCGGCAATCTCGTGTCTTCCCCCGCCCTGAATCAGATGGGGCGCCAGCGCCTATGACCGGCGCCCCATGCCGATGTCAGTACCACATGTCGGGCATGGAATCCTTCTTGCGGGCGACGAAGTCGCTGAGCGCATCGCTCACCGCGGCGTCGAGCGCAGGAGCCTCGTATTGCGCCAGCACGGCCTTCCAGCGCTCGTTCGCCCGCGTCGCGCAGTCCTTGCTGCCCGTTTCAACCCAGGTCTGGAAAGGCTCGTTGTCGTTGATCGTCGAGTCGAAATAGGCGTTTTCGCAGTTGCGCAGCGTGTGCTCGCTACCGAGGAAATGGTGGCCCGGGCCGACCTCGCTGATGGCATCGAAGGCAAGCGTGTTGTCATCGACAGTGATGCCCGCGAGGTACGAATGCATCGCGCCGCAGAAATCGGCGTCCATCATGAATTTCTCGTAACTCATCGACAGCAGGCCGTCCAGGAAACCCGCGGAGTGCAGGACGAAGTTCGTGCCGCAGTGAATCGCCGAGAGCATCGACATGACGCTTTCCCGCATTGCCTGGGCATCCGGGAGCTTGGAGTTGGAGAACGAGCCGGCGCAGCGCAGCGGCAGTCGCAGGCGGCGCGCGAGCTGCCCGATGACGAGAGATCCGACGGCCGGCTCCGGCGTGCCGAAGGTCGGTGCCCCCGAACGCAGCGACATCGAGGCGAGGAAGTTGCCGAACACCACCGGCGCACCGGGGCGTTCGACCTGTGTGAGCGCGCACCCGACCATCGTCTCGGCAAGCGCCTGGGCGATCGCACCAGCACTCGTCACGGGCGCCATCGCACCACCTTGGATGAAGGGGACGATCACCGAGCCCTGGTTGGCGCGGGCGTAGGTGCGGATCACCTTGGTTGCCGAACCGTCCCATACCAGCGGCGAATTGACGTTCACGTTGCCCATGATCACGCAGTTGCCGTCGACAAAGTCCGCGCCGAACACGATGCGCGCCATGTCGATGCAGTCCTGTGCACGCTCGGGAGCCGTCACCGACCCTAGGAAAGCCTTGTCGGAAAACCGGATGTGGGCGTCGACCATGTCGAGGTGGCGCTTGTTGACGGGCAGGTCGACCGGTTCGCACACCGTGCCGCCCGAGTGATGCAGCCAGGGGCTGGCGTAGGCGAGGCGCACGAAGTTGCGGAAGTCCTCGATCGAGCCGTAGCGGCGCCCCTTGTCGAGATCCATCACGAAGGGCGAGCCATAAGACGGCGCAAACACCACGTTCTTGCCGCCGATCCGCACCGAGCGGGCGGGATTGCGTGCGTGTTGGGTGAATTCACTCGGTGCGGTGCGCAGGATCGTGCGCAGCATGCCGGGCTCGAAGCGCAGCCGCGTGCCCTCGACCTGGGCCCCCGCGCGGCGGAACAGCGCCACCGCTTCTTCATCGTCGCGCAACTCGATGCCGACCTCGGCCAGGATGCGGTCGGCGGTCGCCTCGATGCGCTGCAGGCTCTCCTCGTCGAGTGCATCGAGCGGAGCAAGGCGCCGAGTGATATAAGCCGGGCCGGAGGCCGTCGCTGCTCGCTCGGAACGCTTCCGCCGCTGGGCACGAGCCGGAGACATATGGGGGTCATTCATGATATTCGTCCAGATGTGGGTGAATCGGCTCTCGGAGGAGAGTACGGCGCCATCGTATGAGCCTGTATAGTGCGTGTGAAGACCACGAAACCTGATGCGAGGCATGCGCACACGTTATGGCAGAAGATCTCTCCACGCCGCAGCTTCACGCGCTGCTGGTGTTCAAGATGGCGGCCCGCCACGGCAGCTTCACGCGGGCAGCGGCAGCACTCGGTATCAGCCAGCCGGCCGTGAGCCGCACGGTGTGCTGGTTTGAGGACACTCTGGGCATGCCGCTGTTCGACCGGTTGCACAGGGGGGTGCGCCTCAATGAAGCCGGACGCTACCTGTACGAACAGATCAGTCTGGGCTTGACCCTGATCGACCAGGCGATGGGCGAAGTGCGGAAATTCAGCGAGTCGGATCAGGTCACGCTGGCCGTCTCGACGGCCACGGCGACGTGGTGGCTGATGCCGCGAGTGGCCCGGTTCAAGCAGGCCAATCCGCAGATCGAAATTCGCTGCATCACCACCGATACCGACCCCGACCTCGACGCCGATGGCATCGATCTGGCCATCACGCTCGGTCGCGGTGAGTGGTCACGCTATACGCGCTGGCGGATCTTCGATGAGGAGGTGTTCCCCGTGTGCAGCCCGGAGTACGCCCGGGAACTCGGCGAGAATCCGACACCCCAGTCGCTGTGCTCCGCGACGCTGCTGCATCTCGAACAGCGTTACCGGTCGCGTATCGACTGGGCCGACTGGCTCGCCAAGTTCGGTGTCAGCTTGCCCCGCAGTACCCGGCAGTTTCGCTTTACCGACTACTCGATCGTGCTGCATGCCGCGCTCGAGGGGCAGGGCGTCGCACTCGGGTGGCGACACCTTGTGGGGTCTTTGCTGCAACAGGGCCGTCTGGTTCGCCCTCTGAAAGAGCACGTAGTGACCGATTACCCGATTTACATCATCGCCTCGCGCACCCGCCACATGCGGCCCTCCGCAGTGGCGCTCCGCGACTGGCTGCTGGAGGAATCGAGCAGCGACCGGTCTGGCTGAGACTGCCGGGAGGCATCGCGGACCGGCCGCCTGATCGTCGGATGCACCGGTCGCGACACTGAATCCTCATCCCCAAGCGGTCTCCATGAGACCGGAAGGGACGGGAAGGTCGAGCTGTCGGCAGGCGGCTTCAAGCGTATTCAGCAAGAGGCAGGCGATGGTCATCGGCCCGACGCCGCCCGGCACCGGCGTGATGGAGCCCGCAACCTGCACCGCGCTGTCGAAGTCCACATCCCCGACGAGCCGCCCCTTGCCGTCGGGTGTCTCGATGCGGTTGATGCCGACGTCGATCACCGTTGCGCCGGGTTTGATCCAGTCACCCGGTACCATCCTGGGCCGTCCGACCGCGGCGACGAGGATGTCTGCGCGCCGGCATTCGTCCGCGAGGTCGCGCGTCTTCGAATGCGCGATGGTCACCGTGCAGTGCTCGCGCAGCAGCAGCGACGCCATGGGTTTGCCGACGATGTTCGAGCGCCCCAGAACGACCGCCCGCAGGCCGGCGAGCTCGCCCAGCCGATGCTTGAGCAGCATCAGGCAGCCGAGCGGCGTGCACGGGACGAGTGCGTCGCCTCCGGTGGCAAGCGCACCGGCATTGACCGGGTGGAAACCGTCGATGTCCTTGTCGGGACGAATCGCATTGATGACGCGATCGGTATCGACCTGAGGCGGCAGAGGCAGTTGCACGAGAATGCCGTGGACCGCCGGATCCGCGTTGAGGCGCGCGATCAGCTCGAGCAGATTCTCCTGGGGCACGTTATGCGGCAGCCGGTACTCGAACGAGGCCATCGAGGCCCCGCGGGCCTGATGTGCCTTGTTGCGGACATATACCTGGCTCGCCGGGTCTTCGCCCACGAGGATGACAGCCAGGCCCGGGGTGACAAGATGCTCTTCGCGCAGCCGTACGACTTGACGCCCGATTTCGGCACGCAGGCGCTCGGCGAATAGCTTCCCGTCGATGATCTCCGCCCTGGTCATCGAAACACCACCGTCTTGTTCCCGTCCAGGAAGACGCGGTGTTCGATGTGGTAGCGCACGGCCCGAGCCAGCGCCATGCATTCGGTGTCACGCCCCACCGCAACCAGGTGTTCCGGTTGATAGCTGTGGTCCACGCGCTCGACGGCCTGCTCGATGATGGGGCCCTCGTCGAGGTCGGCGGTCACGTAGTGGGCGGTCGCGCCGATCAGCTTGACGCCGCGGTCGTGGGCCTGATGATAGGGCTTGGCCCCCTTGAAGCCGGGCAGGAAGGAGTGGTGGATGTTGATCGCGCGCCCCGAGAGCTTGCGGCACAGATCCTCGGACAGCACCTGCATGTAGCGCGCCAGTACCACGAGGTCCGCGCCGGTCTGGGTGACGATTTCCATCAGGCGCGCCTCCTGGTAGGCCTTGGTCTCGGGCAGGACCTGAAGGTGATGGAAGGGGACGCCGTGCCACTCGGCGATGTGCCGCAGGTCGGGGTGGTTCGAGACGATCGCCGGGACGTCCATCTTGAGCTCGCCGGTGCGCTTGCGATACAGCAGGTCGTCGAGGCAGTGGTCGAACTTCGATACCATCAACAGCACCTTCGGGCGCACCAGGGTGTCGTGCATTTCCCATTGCAGATCTTCCTCGGCGCGGGGAATTTCTTCTCCGAAGACGCGTTTGAGCTCGTCGAAGGAGGGCGTGCGGCCCGGCGTCGTCGAGAACACGACGCGCACGAAGAAGCGCCCGCTCAGGACGTCGTCGAATTGCGCCATTTCCATGATGTAGCAGCGGCGCTCGGCCAGAAAGGTCGAAATGCGTGCGACCGTACCGATCGCGGCCTTGCAGGTCGCCTTGAGTATGTAAGTGTTCTTGCCTTCCGCCATTACCGACATCGCGTTCTCCTGATTCACCGTTTTATGTGCGCCGCTGTAAAGGCGGCGTGGCGCAGCCCATCCGCGTCACTGCCTTCGCCGGCACTCGGCGAAGCGATCGGTCCGCTGCTGCATGGCCAAATCTAAACTTCCGCAGGTTCGTCGCTCGTCTGATAGCGACGACCGCACGCCGGTGCGCGACGTCCTGTTCTTTATGATGAAGCCCGGTGATGATGGGAGAGTGGAGGGGCGGTATTGGAGGTGCGAGGACTGTCGAGCTTCGACGTCATCGACATCGGTATCAACATGCCGACCGATACCTATATCGAGGAACTTGAGCGCCTGACACGCTGAAGGAAAAGGATCTGCGTGACGACTACATCATGGTGGAGGGAGGGGGGAGCTGAACGAGGAAGGTTCGGGACGCACAACTGCCTTCGAGCGGCTGACGACCACGGCCTTCTCCCTTCGGTGGGTGCGGTAATAACCTGCGTGAGATTTGCGTGACTTCATGGAGCCGCATGCTGCCGACACCATCCATCTGCGACGGGCGCGTGGTGTGGACGAGCAATAAAAACAGCCACTTGGAAGTGACAACTGAGGTGCAGTTCCAGTCACGCAACGCTGACGGTGCGCCAGGAAGCGATTGCGGCGCCAACGGCAAAGCGTTCTGTACGGTCTAGCTCGTTGAGTACTTTCACAGCATATGCAACATCCGAGCGGATCCCGTTCGCATTCCATAAATCTCGTAGGATCCGTGGCCTGACCGAGCCGTCTACTCGGGTGTTGGTGTGAAGTTGCGACGTGCTCCGGTCGATGCAGGGATACAACGGTGCGTCGATCACAGGGGAGAAGGATCACCTGGTGGCGTCGCTCGCATCGCAGGGCTGGAACGCGGCGCCGGTCGTGTGCGACGCGAGGATCCGTTCACGCGCGAGTTCATGCGGATCCGCCAGCGCCAAGGTCGCAGGTGTCGTCGTGGTGGGGATGGCTGCCGGATGTTGTGTCACGCTCAGGATCAACTGCCGCGCCTGCTCGTGAGGCTCCAGCGGGCGGCCGGGATCGGCCAGCGCGCCGTGGGCGGAAAGGACGAGGGCGATGCCGGACAATGCCAGGATCGATTTCATGATGAGTCTCCTGTTGGGGGTGAAGTCGGCGGACGATGCCGTTGGCGCTTGGCCGGAAATACGCGTCATCCATTCATCGCATGCGACAAAAAGGCCTGGTGCAGCCAGCGTGGCGTCGCCCACGTGAGGATCACGAGGGCCTTGTTCGCCCAGCCCGGCACGACGCTGATGCGTCCGGCCTGCAAGGCGCGGATGCCGGCACGCACCACGGGAGACGGCTGCATCATCAAGCCCTTTAGTGCGGGGGTAAGCGTCATCTGCGCCGCGGCCGCGAAGCCGGTGTCCGACACGCCCGGGCACAGGGCCGTCACCGTGACGCCATCGCGCTTGAGCTCGTGATGAAGCGCTTCAGCCAGACGCAACACGTAGGCCTTGGCGGCGGCATAGACGGCGAAGTTCTGCACACCCTGGTAGGCCAGCAGGCTCGCCACCAGCAGGATCTTCCCGCGTCCTCGCGCCCGCATGTCTTGCGCAAAGACGTGGGTGACCGCGGTCAGGCTCGCGACATCCAGCTGCACCATCGCCAGGGTCGCGTCCAGCGGGCTATCCGCGAACGGGCCCTGCAGTCCGTGACCGGCGTTGTTGATCAGGATGTCGATCGCAATGCCCCGCTCCCGGAGGCGCCGATGCAGTTCGGTGATCGCCGCAATATCCGAGAGATCGGCCGGCTCCACCACGACCTCGATGCGGTACTGCCTGCGTAGTGCTTCGGCGAGGGCTTGGAGCCGGTCCAGCCGGCGCGCCACCAGGACCAGAGGATGGCCTTGCTCGGCATATTGGCGGGCGAACTCCTCGCCGAAGCCGCTCGATGCCCCAGTGATGAGCACCCATGAATTGTTCGTTTTGGCCATTTTGCTTACCTGCGGTCAGTAGTGGAAAGCTTGCTGTAGAGGCGGTCGTCGCTTGCATGGGGTGCATCCCAGCCCCCGCCCAAGGCCCGGAAGGAGGCAATGGCGGCGCGCGCCGCCTCTGTTTGCGCCTGTGCCTTCGCGTCGCGCGCCTGCAACAGCTTGTCGTCGGCATCGAGCACCTCGATCAGGCTGACGACGCCACCCTGGTAGGCGGCCAGCGAGTTCTCGCGCGCACGGGCGAACGAGGATTCACCCCGTGTCAGGGTGCCGACCTGGGCCTCGCGTTTGACGAGGGCGGAGAAGGCGTTCTCGACATCCTCGGCCGCCCGCAACACGGCCAGGCGCCAGGCCGCCAGGGCTTCGGCCTCCTGGCCGCGCACGGCGGCGATCTGCGCGTCGACGCGGCCGAAGTCGAACAGGCGCCAGCGAAGTCCGAGGACGCCCTGGGCCTGGCTGGCGGCGCCGGTGAAGAGGTTGCCGCTCGCTATCGCGGTGGCGCTGCCCACCAGGGCGGCAAGCGAGAACTTGGGGTAGTACTCCGACACCGCCACGCCGATGCGCGCATTGGCCGCAGCAAGGCGCCGCTCGGCGACGATGAGATCCGGCCGGCGCCGGATCATCTCGGCCGGGGTGCCGGTTTCGGCCAGACCCGGGGCCAACGGGACCGGCGTGACCGTGGCGAGCTCCCTGCGATAGGTTCCCGGCTGCACGCCGAGCAGCACGTCCAGCGCATTCATCGCCGAATCGAGGCCGGCTTCCAGGACGGGGATCTGCGCCTCGGCCTGGGTGAGCGAACCCTCGGCCTGATTCAGCTGGAGCGCGGCGGCGACCCCCTTCTCGTACTGGAGCCTGACCATCGCGAGCAACTGGCGGCGAGTCTCTACCTGCCGTCTGGCGATCGCGATGCGTGCCTGCAAGCCGCGGATCGTCACGTACACATCCGCCGTCTGCGCGGCTACGGCCAAGCGTGTCACCACCGCGCCGGCTTCGGAGGCCTCGTACGCGGCGCGTGCCGCCTCCTGCCCGCGCCGCAGGCCGCCGAACACGTCGATCTCCCAGCTCGCACCGACGTTGGCCTCGTAGGCGCTGCCGCTGCGGTCGAACCCCGGTGCGGCGTTCAGCGCTTGCCCCAGCGGGGTCCCGACGGACTGGTAGGCTCTCGCAGCGTTTACACTCAGGTTGGCGGCCGGAAGCAGTGCCGCATCGGCGTAGCGTAAGGACGCGCGCGACTGGGCGACACGAGCCGCCGCTTGCGCGATGTCCAGGTTTTGTTCAAGGGCCAGGGAGACGAAGTGCGTGAGCAGGGGATCATTGAAGGCAGCCCACCAGGCCCGAAGGTCCGCCTTGTCTTGAACCTGGCGGTGATCGATAGCTTCCTGTCCGAGGAAGGCGGACGACAGCGCGATCTCGGGCTGCCGGTATTCGGGGCCGACGGCGCAGCCCGTCAACGCGCCGATACTCAGGACAAGGGCGAGGGAGCGGGGGTAGGCGAGCATGAGAGTCCTTCGGGGAGTTGAACCGTTGTAGTGACTAAACGAAATATTAGTCACTCTAGTGTGACTGTCAACCAAAATAGTCACTAGTTGCCAAGATGGAGCATGCGAGGTATTGTTTTCCCATGAATGAAATCCAATCTTCCTCACCCCAGTCGCGGGGCCCTGCCGACCACAGCGTTCGAGACCAGATCGTGGAGGCGGCCGGCGAGCATTTCAGCCACTACGGCTACGAGAAAACCACCGTCTCCGACCTGGCCAAGGCGATCGGCTTTTCCAAGGCCTATATCTACAAGTTCTTCGATTCGAAGCAGGCCATCGGCGAGGCGATCTGCGCCCAGTGCCTGAGCAAGATCATCGCGGCGGCCGATGAGGCGGTGGCCGGCGCCATAACGCCGACTGAAAAATTCCGCCAATTATTCAAGGTGCTGGTTGCAACCAGCGTGAACTTGGTCTTCAATGATCGCAAGCTGCACGACATCGCCGCGCATGGCGCCGGCGAGAAATGGCCGTCTGTCCGCGCCTACGCCGAACACATTCGGCAGATCCTGACGGAGATCGTCCGCGAGGGGCGGGAGAGCGGCGAGTTCGAGCGCAAGACGCCGCTCGACGAGACGGTGCTGGCGATCGATCTCGTCATGCAGCCCTACGTGAATCCGCTCCTGCTCCAGTACAACCTCGACCTCGTCGAGGAGGCACCGGCGCGGCTTTCGAACCTGGTGCTGCGGAGCCTGGCACCGTAGAGAGTCGCATAATGTTGGCAGTGACTATTGACAAAAATAGTCACTAGACGGAGTATGGAGGCATTCGTTTTCACGGAGGTCGCCATGCTTCAGCGCCGCAGTCTTCCCTTCTTCACCGTCGTCGGTCTGTTGCCCTTGGCTCTGGCAGCGTGCAGCGACGCCACTTCTTCATCCGATCCGCGGACTGAGACGCCCCTCGTGCGGGTTGGGGCGGTTGCCGCAGCCGCGCAGGCCGAGCGTTCATTCACCGGCATCATTGCGGCCCGGGTGCAGAGCGACCTGGGTTTCCGCGTTCCTGGCAAGATTCTGGAACGCCTCGTCGATACCGGGCAGGCGGTCAAGCGCGGCCAGCCGCTGATGCGCATGGATCCCACCGACTTGCGGCTCGCCACGCGCGCTGTTGAGGAGGCCGTGGCCGCCGCCACGTCGCGCGCACGCCAGACCGCGGATGACGAGGCGAGATACCGCGATCTGGTCTCGGCGGGTGCGGTCTCGGCCTCTGCCTACGACAAGATCAAGGCCGCCGCAGAGTCGGCGCGGGCGGAGCTCAAAGCAGCCCAGGCCCAGGCCGACGTTGCGCGCAACGAAACCGGCTACACGGTCCTGGTCGCCGACGCGGACGGCGTGGTGGTGGAGACCCTGGCGGAGCCGGGGCAGGTGGTTGGCGCCGGGCAGGTGGTCGTCCGTGTGGCGCATGCCGGGCGCCGCGAAGCGGTCATCGAGCTTCCCGAAACCCTGCGCCCGGCGGTCGGATCGGCGGGGCGCGCGACCTTGTATGGCAGCGGGCTCACCGGCGCCGCAAAACTGCGCCAGCTGTCGGATGCCGCCAACCCGCAGACGCGGACCTTCGAGGCGCGCTATGTGCTCGAGGGCCGCTTGGCGGATGCACCGCTGGGCTCGACCATTTCCATCCACCTCCCGTCCGACCGCGGCATCGCGGCGCTGCAGGTACCGATCGGCGCAATCTTCGATCCGGGCAAAGGGCCCGGCGTCTGGCGGGTCGAAGG
>NZ_WTVN01000048.1 GCF_012910905.1 Aromatoleum toluvorans | reverse complement strand
GTCACTCCCTCCCCTTCAAGGGGAGGGTTGGGGTGGGGATGGGGGGACTCCGCAGCGCCTGAAAGAAACCCATCCCCATCCTGTCCTTTCCCTTGAAGGGGAAGGGACCTGCTAAGTGCGCGACGTCGCGAAGGACGCTCAGGCCTTCTTCATCGGACAGGTGTTGAGCCCGAACAGCGAGTAGGCCGGGCACCAGCCCATCAGGCCGGTGGCGAGGGGGACGACGCCGATCCAGGTCCAGGGGGTGCCGATGCCCATGATCGCGAGCACGATCAGGATCAGGCCGGCGACGATGCGCAGGATCTTGTCGATGCCGCCAACGTTTGCGCTCATGATTCTCTCCAGAGGGTGACAGGGGATGTGAGCGTATTTCAGCACTTGCGCATGTTCCGGTCTGTGACTCCGGTTACATAGCCCCCGTTCTGCCTCCTTCAGCCTGTCGGCCGTCGCTCGCGACGCGGCGCAGGCCCGCCGGGTCGAGGATCTCGATCTGCTCGCGTGACAGTTTCACGAGGCCCTGCGCGGCGAAGCCCTTCAGCAGGCGGCTGACGAATTCGCGCACGCTGCCCAGTTCGTCGGCGAGCTGCTGGTGCGTGACGTGCAGCAGGCGCCCCTTGCCCAGCAGCAGGCCGGCGAGGCGTTGGTCGAGGCGGTGGAAGGCGACTTCCTCGATGAGCTGCATCAGGTCGGCGATGCGCTCGGCGAAGAGGTGAAAGACGAAGCCGCGGAAGGTCGGCTCGGCGAGGAGCGCGTCGAACTCCGCCTTGGGCAGCATCAACAGTACCGTGTCGGTCTCGGCGATGCCGCGGGCGTTGTAGTCCTCGTGCCCGAGCAGGCAGGACGACGAGATGATGCAGGTTTCGCCCGGCGTGACGCGATAGAGCGGCAGCTCGCGGCCGTTCGGTGCGCATTTCACGACGCGCACCGAGCCCTCGACGACGAAGGGGAAGCCTTCGCAGGCCTGGTGGTCGTCGAACAGCAGGGTGCCGGCCGGTACGCGCGCCCAGCGGCCGGCTGCCAGCAGGCGGTGGCGTGCCGCTTCCGGCAGCGTCCCGATCATCGGGTAGTGGGCGGCGGCGAGTGCGGGGTCGGGGGGCTGCGGGCTCATGGCGGCGGGCGCGTGCTTACAGGTCCAGTTCGACGACCACCGGCGCGTGATCGGACGGGCGTTCGAGCTTGCGCGGGGTCTTGTCGACCGTGCAGCTGCGGCAGGCGGCGCGCAGCGCCTGCGATACGAGCACGTGGTCGATGCGCAGGCCGAAGTTGCGGCGGAACGCGCCCATGCGGTAGTCCCACCACGAATAGCTCTTCTCGGGCTGCTCGAAGAGGCGGAAGGCGTCGGCGAGGCCCAGTCCGGTCAGCGCCGCGAAGGCGGCCCGTTCGGGCTGGGAGACGTGGATTTCCTCCTTCCAGTCGGGGTGCGCGTCGCGGTCTTCGGGGGCGATGTTGAAGTCGCCAGCGAGCACGAGGCGCTCGTGCGCCTTCAGTTCCTCGCGCAGCCAGTCCGTGAGCGCGGCGAGCCAGCGCAGCTTGTACTCGAACTTGTCCGAACCGACCGCCTGGCCGTTGGGAAAGTACGCGCTGACGACACGCACGCCGCCGAGGGTGGCGGCGATGATGCGCTTCTGTTCGTCGGCGAAGCCGGGGATGTCGCGCGTCGTCGCCTCGGCGGCCTGCGGGCTGAGGATCGCGACGCCGTTATAGGTCTTCTGGCCGTTGAACACGGCGTGGTAGCCGGCCGCTTCGAGTTCGGCGGCGGGAAAGGCCTTGTCCTCCATCTTGAGCTCCTGCAGGCACAGGGCGTCCGGCCGGTTGGCGGCGAGCCAGTCGAGGACGTGGGGCAGGCGGACCTTGAGGGAATTGACGTTCCAGGTGGCGATCTTCATGGGCGTGCAGGCAGTCGGATGGCGGTTTGACGCGGGGCGGTGCGCCGCGAGGGCGTCATCCGCGATGCCGGCATTCTGCACGAGCCGGCCCTTGCTGTGGCGAAATGCGCCCGCCGGCGGCCCGCAGCGGGCGGGCGCAGTGGGGCGCCGGGGTGGGGAGGCGTTAGCCTTCGCGGCGCGTGCCGCAGTCGGCGCCGAGCCAGCGTGCGTCGGTCTCGACCTGCATGTCGCCGCGCGGGGAGTTCATGTTGACGCGCGTCGTGAAGCGCTCGGGCGTCTGCACGTGCGCCTCGAAGTCGCCGGTCGCCGTCGGTTGCGTGCAGCTGAGGTGCCCGCGCACGGTGCTGCCCGACTTCACGACCTTGTCGAGCGTGCAGTTGCCTTCGGTCTTGCCCGAGTAAATGGTGTCGGATTTCGCCTGTGCCGGCGAGATGCAGCTGCGCACGCTGCCGTCGCTGCCGAGGCTGACGCCGCGCGCGGCCATCTGCTGCTCCACCATCCGCCGCATGTCCGGGGGAAGGGTGCGGAGGTATTGCTGCGCCTGGGACATCTGCGCGGACATGTCGGGCAGGCCGGCGATGTTCAGGCGGGTCGAGCGGAATTCCCACAGGCCGGGGCGGATGTCGGTCGGCTGTGCGGCGCAGGCGAGGCCGGTCGTGGCCAGGCCGAGGACCAGGAGAGCGGAGCGGAGAGGGGCGGGGATCATGATCGGAGTTCGTGAAACGGCAGTTTGACGGCGTGCGGTGCGACGAAGTTCGTGCGCCGCGACACCCATTCTGTGCCTGCCGCGCCCGGCTTGCCGTATCCGGTCGTTTCTTCAGTAGGCGTTGGGGTCGCGCACGACCATCAGCGCGGTCCTGATGATGATCCACAGGTCGAGGCCGGGCGACCAGTTGCGCAGGTAGTCGAGGTCGTACTCGATGCGCTTCTCCATCTTGTCGAGCGTCTCGGTTTCGCCGCGGTAGCCGTTGACCTGCGCCCAGCCGGTGATGCCCGGCTTGACCTTGTGGCGGATCATGTAGCCCTTGATGAGCTTGCGGTAGGCCTCGTTGTGCGCGACCGCGTGCGGCCGCGGGCCGACGATGCTCATGCGCCCCTGCAGCACGTTGATGAACTGCGGCAGCTCGTCGAGCGAGGTACGGCGCAGGAAAGCGCCGAAGGGGGTGATGCGGCTGTCGTTGCGCGTGGCCTGCTTCACACTGGCGCCGTCGTCGCAGACGGTCATCGAGCGGAACTTGTAGACGAGGATCTCGCGGCCGTCGAGGCCGTAGCGGCGCTGCTTGAAGATGGCCGGACCGGGCGAGGACAGCTTCACGCCGATCGCAATGGCCAGCAGCACCGGGCTCAGCAGCATCAGGATCAGCAGGGCGAGCACGAAGTCGGAGCCGCGCTTGACGATGTTGTTGAGGCCGGTGAAGGGCGTCTCGCACACGGCGACGACCGCCATGCCGCCGACGTTGTCGAGGCGCCCCTGGATCAGGTCGGTGACGAAGATGTCCGGCACGAAGTAGATCGACGCGGTGGTGTCCTTGAGGTCGTCGAGCAGGGCGAGGATGCGCGGCTGCGGGGCCATCGGCAGCGCGAGGTAGATGGCTTCGACGCGGCGCCGCTTGACGAACTCGGCCAGGCCGGCGAGCGGGCCGAGGAGGGGGGCCTCGTCGTTGTCGGGCAGGCGCGAGCGCGGCCGGTCGTCGAAGAAGCCGACGACGCGGGTGCCGAGGTAGGGGTGCTCGCGAAACTCGCGCGCGAGCTTCAGGCCGACGTCGTTCACGCCGGCGACCACCGCGATGCGCTGGTTCTCGCCGAGCGCCATCCACTTCGGCAGGGCTTGCCGTGCGGCCGCATGGACCGCGACGAGCGCGACCGGGGTGAGGGCCACCCAGGTGACGAGCATCGCATGCGGGAAGTAGTGCAGGTAGCCACTGGCGTAGCCGAAGGCCCCCGTGGTGGCGGCGAACAGCAGCCAGTTGGTGGCGACCTTGCGCAGCATGGTCCCCGTGCCCTCGTGCAGTCCGATGTTTCCCGGGAACGTCAGCGCGAACGACAGCGCGCCCAGGATCATGTAGGGCGGGCTCAGCAGGCGTTCGCCATGCCACGCGGCACAGGCATATAGCACGGCGACGACAGTGAGCGGATCGATGAATGCCTCGATTGCGCCGCTCAACGTGAAACTGCCGCGCATCAGGCTGCCTTGTTTATCCAGGGCTGCAAGCATGATGTCGAAAAATTCGGTGTGTTGCGCTGCACGATCCCGTCTGTCTTGCGCCGGTCAGGGCGCGACGGGGCGCAGGACGTTGTCGAAAAGATTCGCGCCATCTTACGGATGGGATTCCGCCCCGGGCCGGAGTTTGTAAGAAAAAGATAATTGTGCAAACGCAGGCGTGAAGAGCGGGCAGCCGCGCGGGAGAAAACCATGACAAAAGTGATGTTTTCCCGATTTCAGGAATCGACGCCGCGGAATGCTCCCGAAAAACAGAACGTTACGATGCTTCATGAGACTTTGATGGCGCAATCCGGCGCTCGCCGCACTCGCCATGAGGGCACGGTTCCGACGCGCATATCCCGTTCGACCGGGATTTAAATGTCTTACAAGCTTTTTTTTCGCCCGACCTGTTTGGACTATCCTTCTGCCGGAATCAACGGTGCTTCGGCAAATGAGATATTTAAGGTCAATTACCTGTGCGATTACCCTCGTTTCGCCTTTCATGCAGGAATTCGTGCACGCGGATGAAGGGGATGCGCTGAATTTCAGTGTAGGACAGTCGATCCGGTACGAAAGCAATCTCTTCCGGATTGGCGATGGCGAACGTGCACCCGGAAACCGGGCGCACGACACCGTCAGTGAAACAGGGCTTGGATTGAAATTCGATCGCCGCTACGGGCGTCAGCGCTTGCTGGCGGATTTGAATTTCGTGAGTGCGCGCTATGCAATTCATAACGACCTCGATCATGACCGGCCGGAAGTCCGCCTGGGTTGGGACTGGCAACTCGGTGACCGCTGGAGCGGCGACTTGAGTCACGAGCATCGCGAGTCGCTCCCGGGTTTCGACGAGCGGAGCGGGACCGAGCGCAGCCTGAATACGTACACCCGCACGCACGCCAGCGCCGACTTCTGGTGGCATCCGCGCTGGGCCGTGGGGGCGGGGGTTGCGCACACGCGAAGCCGCTTCGACGGCGATGACGCGAATCTTGCCGCCTATGACGCCGACACGGTGGACGTGAATCTCACCTACCGGCCGCCGACCGGTAACCGCGTGGTGCTGACGCTGCGCGACACCGACGGCGAATACCTGAACCGGCCGGCCGTGGCGGGCTCGATCCGCGACTACCGGCAGCAGGAGGTGCGCCTCGCCGGCGAGTGGCAACTTTCAGGCGCGACGCGGGTTTCCGGCTTCATCGGGCAATCCCGTGTGGATTACCGCCTGGCCCCCGAACGCGATTTCCGGGGGGCGATCGGACGCGTCGGCTTCGTCTGGGATGCGACGGCGAAGACGTCGCTGGACGTCAGCGTGAGGCGCGAGATCGGCGCCCAGCAGGACCTTGCGGCCAACTACGCGGTGACCGACGCGCTGCGCGTCGCGCCGCGGTGGAATGTCACCGACAAGGTGAGCCTGGGGGCCGGGCTGGAGTGGCGCCGGCGCGATTACCGCGGTGAGCGGGAGCTGGCGGGGGCGGGCGTGACGCGCGAGCGGCCCGACGACCGCAGCTACCGCTACGGCCTGCATGCGGAGTACCGGCCGCTGCGGGCGTTGAGCTTCGGGTTGAGCGTGCAGCGGCAGGTGCGCGACGGCTCGCGCAGTCTGGACGGATATACGGCGGATATCGCCGATGTGTCGATGCAATTCCGCTTTTGAGCGATGGGGCATTGCTATGCCGGTTATGCGGATTATTGATTGCGCCAATTGCACCGGATTGGTGCCGATTGCACGAATCCCGTGATGAGTGGGATTCGATCGATTTGAGCGATTTGTAAATGTTTTGCGAATTGAAAGCGAATCTTTCATGTATTGACCCTTTATTCTCATGTCGTTATTGTGCGGGGCAATATAAACAATCATTCAGATCCGTCATGGCAAATGACGGCCCTCGCGCTTAATTGAGGGGCTGAACGTTGCAGGTGTTCGCCAAGCGCCTGCAAACCCAAGAGAGAGGTACTGTCCATGTCCATCACGAATAAGAAAATGGTCATTCTTTCGGCGTTCATGTTTGCTGCCGTGCCGGCAGCAATGGCCGATACGGTGACCCTGTCGGGTGGCGGCGTGACGATCCGCTACGAGGACAGGGCCGCTGAATTGACGGGGGCGCCGTCGCTGATCGCGACCGGGATGATGACTTCGCCCGCCAGTGTCGCGGGTGCGCAGTTCGACGCGCCGTCCGCGGCGGCCGGCCTGCCGCACGTGGCCGGCGCTGCAACGGCGGCGGTTTCGGCGGTCGGCCGCGAGGCGGCGTCGCGTTCCTTCGCCGACGGCGTGGGCGTGCGCTTTTCCCTTGGCGGCACCGCCGCGGGGGATCGCGGGTTCGATTCGCTGCTGCTGGCCGGGCTCGCGCTTTTCGTGCTGATCGTGCGCCAGCGAGTCTCGGCGTTGCCGCGCCTGCGTATTTCCCCGCTATTCCAGTAAATCCCGCCGGCGCAATTTGCGCGGCCCCGGGAGTCGCAATTGGCGGCTCCGATCGGGATTTCCGGATCCATATGCCCTTTTTCGGAAAGGTCGATGAACTCGGCTGAACGTTGCACATTTCCTGTCGCTTTTCTGGCCGTCTTGCTCAATGCCTGCAGTAACGGCGGGGCGGAAGGCCGGCCGGCGTACGAGGTCGTGGCCAAGGTGAATGAGCAGGCCATCCAGGCGAACGAGCTGAATTCGGTTGCTGCCCCGGTGGCGCCGCAGGGGGCGGCGGACGAGGGCGCGCTCGAGCGGCTGATCGACCAGGAGCTGATGGTGCAGCGGGCGCGCGAGCGCCGGCTCGACCGCGATCCGCGCGTGCTGCAGTCCTTCGAGGCGGCGCAGCGGGAGATCCTCGCGCGCGCCTACCTGGAGCAGGTGACGGAGCAGATCCGGCCGCCGGGCGCGGCGGAGGTCGCGGCCTTCTATGCCGACCATCCTGAGCTGTTCGCGCGCCGTCGCATCTACAGCCTGCAGGAGCTGGAGATCCGCATGCCGGCGGAGCGCTTTGCGGAGCTCGAACGCCGCACCGCGAAAGCGGCGGGCGTGCATGAGGTGAAGGACTGGCTCACGCGCGAGGGGATCGAGTTCCGCCTGACGACGGCGGTGAAGCCCGCCGAGCAGTTGCCGCTCGAGAGCCTGAAGGGGTTCGCGCGCATGAAGGACGGGCAGATGGTGCTGAGCCCGACCGGGAGCGGTGCGTTGCTGGTCCATCTCGTGACGTCGCGCAAGCAGCCGCTGGACGAGGCGACGGCGCGGCCGATGATCGAACGCTTCCTGCTGAATGAACGCAAGACCGCCCTGGCGAAGGCGGAAGTCGAGCGCCTGCGGGGCGGCGCGCATATCGAGTATGCGCCGGCGGGCCCGCCCGGGGCTGCAAGCGCAGCGACGCAGGTTTCGCCCGCAGACCTTGCGGAGGCGCCGCCCGCGCCTGAATCGCGATGATCGAGGACCAGCCCATGAAGTTGTCGAAACCGTTCCGAGTCTTTTTCCAGAGTCTGCTGCTGATGTGCCTGGCGGGCGCGCCGGGGTGGGCGGCGGCGCAGGAGCCGCTTTCGGCGGCGGTGGCCGCACCGGTCGCGGGGACTCCACCCGTTGCGGAGGGCGCCCAGGCCACGCGCGAGTACGTGCTGGGGCCGGGCGACATCATCCGTATCAGCGTGTTCCAGAATCCCGACCTCACGACCGAGGGGCGGGTGTCCGAAACCGGCGCACTGACCTTCCCGCTGATCGGCAGCGTGCCGCTGGGCGGGCGCACGGTATCGGCCGCGGAGGCGCTGATCGCCGAGCGGCTGCGCACGGGCGGCTTCGTCCTGCAGCCGCAGGTGACGGTGCTGCCGGTGCAGATCCGCGGCAACCAGGTGGCGGTGCTGGGGCACGTGAACAAGCCCGGCCGCTATCCGCTCGACACCTTCAACGTGCGCGTGACGGACATGCTCGCCAACGCGGGCGGGATTGCGACGGGCGGCGATGACGTGATCGTGCTGGTGGGCACGCGCGACGGCAAGCCCATCCGGCGCGAGCTCGACCTGCCGACGCTGTTCCAGCGCGGCGACCCGGATGCGGACGCGATGCTGTCGCCCGGCGACGTGATCTACGTGCGGCGCGCGGACGTGTTCTACATCTACGGCGAGGTGCAGAAGCCGGGGTCCTTCCGCCTCGAACGCAACATGACCGTGATGCAGGCGCTGGCGACCGGCGGCGGCCCGACCCTGCGCGGCACGGTGCGCGGGCTGCGCATCCACCGTCGCGGTACCGACGGCAAGGTCGCGGTGATCGAGCCCGCGATGGAGGACCGCCTGCGGCCGGACGACATCATCTATGTGAAGGAAAGCCTGTTCTGAGGCGGGGGCGACGATGAATCTCGGACAATTCCTGCGCATCCTGCGTGCGCGTTTCGGGCTGATGTGTGCGGTAGTGCTGGTGGTCATGGCGGCGGCGGTCGCGGTGAGCCTTGTGCTGCCGCAAAAGTACGCGGCCGAGACCGCGCTGGTCGTCGATGCGAAATCGGCCGACCCGATGGGCGCCACGATCCCGTCGCAGCTGTTGGCGAACCACATCGCCACCCAGGTCGACATCATCGGCTCGGAGCGCGTCGCACGGCGCGTCGTGGAGCTGGCCGGGCTGGAAGGCATGCCGCAGTTCCAGCAGCAATGGCAGGAGGCGACCGACGGTGCGGGCGACCTGCGCGAGTGGATCGGCGCGGTGCTGCTTTCGACCCTGGAGGTGAAGCCCGCACGCGAGAGCAACGTGATCACGATTCGCTACACGGCCTCGCAGCCCGAGTTCGCGGCGATGATCGCCAACACCTTCGCGAAGGCCTACCTGGAGATCGCGCTGGAGCTGCGGGTGGAGCCGGCGCGCCAGTACGCGCAGTGGTTCGACGAGCGCACGCAGGGTCTGCGCGAGAACCTCGAGGCGGCGCAGAAGCGCCTGTCCGATTATCAGCGCAAGAACGGCATCGTCTCCACCGACGGGCGGATGGACGTCGAGGCGGCACGGCTGGCGGAGCTGACGAGCCAGCTCGTGCAGGTGCAGGGGCAGCGGGCCGAGACGCGGTCGCGCTTCAGCCAGGCGGGGTCGGCCGACTCCCTGCCCGAGGTCACGCAGAACCCGCTGATCGCGAACCTGAAGGGCGAGCTGGCGCGGCGCGAGGGCGAACGCGAGCAGTTGCTCGGCCGGCTGGGGCCGAACCACCCCGAGGTCGCCAAGCTCGCCGCGGTGATCGCGTCGCTGCGCGAGCGCATCGGCGCGGAGACGCAGCGTGTCGCGGCGTCGCTGGGCAGCGCGAGCCGCATGAGCGCCGCACGCGAGGCCGAGGTGGCGGCGGCGGTGGCCGCGCAGAAGGCGCGCGTGCTGCAGCTGCAGGCCAATCGCGACGAGATCGCGGTGCTGCAGCGCGATGTAGAGAGCGCTCAGAAGGCCTACGACCAGGTGGCGCAGCGCCTCGCCGCGACGAACCTGGAGAGCCAGGCGCAGCAGATCAACGTGGCGGTACTGACGCCGGCGGCGGCGCCGGTGTGGCCGTCCGGCCCGCGCCTGCTGCTCAAGCTCGCGCTCGCGCTGGTGGTCGGCGGGGTGCTGGGCGTCGGCAGTGCGGTGCTGATCGAACTCATCGATCGGCGCGTGCGCGGCGAGGACGACCTCGTCGTGCTGCCGGACGTGCCGGTGCTCGGCAGCGTGCCGGGCCGACGCCTGGGCGACCGCCCTGCCCGGGCGCGCTTGTCGAATCACACTGCTGGAGCTTACTGAGCCATGACTGCACCCCTGAGCAATGCCCTGGATCCCAAGGGCGAACTCGCACTCGGCGCGATCCTGATGAAGAACGGCCGCCTGCGTGCCGACGAGAGCGAACGCATCGTGCGCCTGCAGCGCGACAAGGGCCTGCGCTTCGGCGAGGCCGCCGTCGAGCTGGGCGTCGCGAACGAACACGACATCCGTCATGCGATGGCGCATCAGTTCGAGTACTCGTGCCTGAAGGTGGGCGAGAGCAAGGTGTCGCCGAGCGTGGCGGCGGCGTTCAATCCCTTCTCGGTGCAGGCCGAGGCGCTGCGCGCGCTGCGCAGCCAGCTCGTGTTGCGCTGGTTCGACCCGGCCGCGGGGCGCAAGCTGCTCGCGGTGGTCAGCGCCGGGCGCGGCGAGGGGCGCACGTGGATGGCGGCGAACCTCGCCGTCGTGTTCTCCCAGCTGGGGCTGCGCACGCTGGTGATCGATGCCGACCTGCGGCGCCCGGCGCTGCACACCCTGTTCGGCGTCGACAACGACAGCGGGCTGTCCGCGCTGCTCGTCGGCCGCGCCGCGCCCGAGGCGATCCGCACCGTGCCCGGCCTGCGCTCGCTCGCGGTGCTGCCCGCCGGCGTGGTGCCGCCCAACCCGCAGGAACTGCTGTCGCGCCCGGCGCTGACGCAGTTGCTGCAGCAGTACGCGAAGGCCTTCGACCTCGTGATCCTCGACACGCCCGCGGGCGAGCGCTGCGCCGATGGCGTGATGGTGTCGGCGCGTGCCGGTGCGGCGCTGATGGTCGCCCGGCGCAACGCGAGCCGCATGACCGGCGTGCGCCGCTACGCCGAGCGCCTGCGCGAGTCGGGCGTGGGGCTGGCCGGTTCGGTGATGAATGGGGATTGACATGAGCCGCCTGACCGACGACCCCGAGATCGTGGCCGCGCAGCAGCGCTTCCACCGCATGCCGGCGCCGCTGGTGAGCGTGGTGATCCCGTCGTTCAACCGCGGGCATGCGATCGGTGCGTGCATCGCCAGCGTGCTGGCGCAGACGCTGGAGAACTTCGAGGTCGTCGTCGTGGACGACGCCTCGACCGACGACACGCGCGAGCGCGTCGCGGCGATCGACGACCCGCGCGTGCGCTACTTCGCGCATGACCGCAACCTGGGCGGGGCCGCGGCGCGCAACACCGGCGTGCGGATCGCGCGCGGGGATTTCATCGCCTTCCTCGACAGCGACGACAGCTGGTCGCCGCGCAAGCTCGAACGCCAGATCGCGCTGCTCGGCGAGCGCGGCCCGGAATACGGCGTCGCCTACACGTGGTTCATCGGCTGCGACCGCGACGGCCACGAGGTGTCGCGCTCCGACCACAGCCTCGACGGCGACGTCGCCGATGCGCTGCTGGTGGCGAACTACGTCGGCACCTTCTCCAGCATCGTCGTGCGGCGCGACGTGTTCGAACGCGTGGGCGGCCTCGACGAGGGCCTCAGGAGCTGCCAGGATTGGGACCTGTCGATCCGCCTCAGCCGCGTGACGAAGCTCTGCTGCGTCGCGGACTACCTGGTGACCTACCTCCACAACGGCGCCGACAAGCATCGCATCTCGTCGAATCCCGCCTCGCTGATCCAGGGGCACCGGCGCATGCTCGAGAAGTTCTCCGCCGAATACGCGCGCCTGCCGCGCGACAAGGCAGTGCGGGCGCTGCGGGGCTTTCTCGACGTGTTCGCGGGCGCGGGCTCGTTCGAGGACGTGCTGCGGCTCGGCGGCCGCATCGTTGCGACGACCCGCCATCCGGGCAGCGCGTTGCTGTGTTGCGCGGCGCTCGCGCGCGCGGCCAAGCGGCGCATGACGGGACGCTTCGGGTACTGACGTGAGCGACGCGGCGCACCCCCCTCATCCCGCGCTGCTGACCGGTGGCGCGCTGATCGTCGCGCTGGCGGTCGGGCTGGCGCTGCCGCTGTACGCGGACGCGATGGCCGGAAACCCCGTGCGTCTGCTGGCGCTGCCGGCGCTGCTGGTGCTCGCGATCATCTTCCTCTATGACCGCCTGGTGCTGCTCGCGCTGGTGCTGTTGCTGCGGGCGGCGGGCGACCTCGTGTTCGAGTCGACGCGCGTCGACCTGGGCGGGCTCGCGATCGGCTTCGGCGGACTGGTGAACGCCTTCGTGATCCTGATCGCGGTGCTGCTGGTCGCCGCGCGGCCGGAGCGCTTTCCGCGCCGCATCGCGTCGGCCTGGGCGGGCTTCCTCGTCGTCGCGCTGGTGGGCGTCGCGCTGGCGCCCAACCTCGGCGACGCGGTGCGCACCTACCTGGGGCTGCTGTCCTACTTTGCGGTGTTCGTCAGCGCCTTCTACTTCGTGAAGGGCGAGGGCGATTTCAAGGTGTGCGTGAAGCTGGTGCTGTTGTCGTCGCTGCTGCCGGTCGCGTACGGGCTGGCGGAGCTGGCGATGCACGGGCTCGGCGGCCTGCAGGCCTTCCGCATGAAGAGCACCTTCGCCCACCCCAACATCTTCGCCTTCTACCTCACGCTGGTGCTGCTGGTGTCGCTGTACGCGCTGAAGAGCCCGGCCGTGCGGCTGACGCCGCTGCGCCGCGTGCTGCTGACGGCCTACGTGCCGCTGCTGCTGGGCGAACTGCTGCTCACGCAGACGCGCAGCGCGTGGGTGGCGTGCTTCGCGATCTTCGCGCTGTACGCGCTGCTGTTCGAGCGGCGCTACCTCGTCTATCTGCTGCTCGCGCCGGCGCTTGCGCTGATGGTGCCGGGCGTGCGCGAACGCGTGCTCGACCTGGGCAGCGGCAACGAGGTCGTGCAGTACGCGAAGCTCAACTCCTTCGCGTGGCGGCTGCAGATCTGGGAATTCGGCCTGCGCTGGATCCGCCCCGAGAACCTGCCGCTCGGCTACGGGCTGGGCGCGTTCAAGCACTTCGCGCCGGTCTTCTTCCCCTATTCGGGCGGCGTGAACTTCGGCGCCCACAACATCTACGTGCAGATCCTGTTCGAACTCGGTGCGATCGGCCTGGCCGCCTTCGCCTGGCTGGTCGCGCGCCTGTTCGCGTCGCTGCGGCACATGGCCGCGGTCGACCGCCTGGGCGCCTTCGTGGCGATCGCGCTGGTCGTCGAGTACCTGATCATTTCCGCGTCGGACAACATCCTGTCCTACCTCGCCTTCAACTGGTACGTCTGGTTCGTGCTCGGCGCCGCCTGCGCGGTCGCGGCGGGCCGGGCGGCCCCGGCAGGCGCGGTGACGCGGGCGCAAGGAGGCGCAGCATGACGGACATCATCCGCGCGCGCAGCGCATGGCTCGCGGCCTGCGGGCTGGCCGCGGCACTCGCCGGCAGCGGCGCGGTCGCGCAGAGCCCGACTGTGTGGGGCAGCTACGAGACGCCGTTCGCCGCCACCTCGCCGTGGAACAGCCGGCCGGTGAACCCGCAGTTCGGCACGTTCGTGATTCCCAAGTCGAGCTACTACCCGTCGATCGCCGAAGGCGCGTGGTCGACCGGGGTGTTCCTCGCGGGCAGCCAGGATCCGCCGGTGACCGTGGTGGGGCCGCCGAACACCAAGGGGGTGTGGGATCCGGATGCGAACGTCTTCCGCGCGACGGTGGAGATCCCCCGCTGGCCCGCGGGCGTGATCCCGGCCAGCGCCGCGGACGGCCACGCGGACATCGTCGACCCGCTTACGGGCATCGTCCATTCCTTCTACAAGCTGCGCGAAGTCGAAGGCCAGTGGATCGCGCAGCAGTATGCGTGGACGCGCCTCGCCGGCCGCGGCTGGGGGGATCCGGCGCATTACTTCCAGGGCGCGCGCGCGGCGGCGGTGCCGACCTCGGGCGGCGTGATGCGCAAGCACGAGATCGACGACGGCCGGCCGCTGTACCGCCATGCGCTGGCGATGTCGCTGACCTACAACGCGCTGTCGGCCAACCCGACCTACGTCTTCCCCGCCACGTCGGCCGACCGCGACGCGGCGACGACCAACACCGGGGCGATCCCCGAAGGCGCGCTGGTGATGCTGCCGCCGTCCTTCGACGTGCGGACCATCGCGACCCCCGCCGTGCGCAAGGTCGCCGAGACGCTCAAGACCTATGGCGCCTACGTGGTCGACCGCAACGTCGGCACCCCCTACGTGATCTACGTCGAGAACGGTTCCGGCTTCAACCTGCATCCGGGCGGCTGGAACAAGGTCGCCGCGAACGATCTCGAGCGCATCCGCCAGGCCTTGCGCCAGGTCGTCGCGGTCGATGGCTGGGTCGACGGCGACGACCGGCCCGTCGAGCCGGAGAAGAACCTCAACCTGCTGTCGATGCGCGGACCGTGGACGCGGCAGAGCGGCACGGTCGCGGGCAGTTTCGAAACCTGGGAGCAGGCGGTGGTGTTCCCGCCGACCGCGAGCACGACGGTGATGGTCAATGGCAGCGGCCGCAGCCTGCAGCCGGTGAGCTGGGCGCTACCGGTCGCCGGCCAGGCTTATCGCCTGCGTGCGCTCACGACCGGCGGCGCGCGCCTGCGCCTGCAGCTGCGCGACAAGGCGAGCGGCGCGACGCTGTTCGACAGCAAGGAGCTCGGCAACGACCAGGTCGTCGATTTCGTGTGGCCGTCCGCCGCGGTGACGCCGGTGGTGTCGGCGATCAGCGGCGTCGGCGGCGCTTCGACGGTGCGCGGCGAACTGCTGAGGACGGGCGGATGAAGGCGCGGCCGGACCTCCTCGCGCCGGACGCGGCGCGGCGCCGGCGCGATCCCGACTGGGCGGCGGACCTGCGCCGCTACGGCCTGCGCCGTCCCTTCCTGAAGGAGCAGTCGATCTGGGCGGTGGCCGTGTATCGCTTCGGCCGCCGCGTCGATGCGCGCCCCGACGGCGTCGCGAAGCGGCTGCTCACCGCGGGCTACTGGCTCGCGTTCCGCGTCGTCGAGACCGTGGCCGGCATCAGCCTGCCGAAGGCCGCGCGCATCGGCGGCGGCCTGCGCATCTGGCACTTCGGCGGCGTGTTCGTGCATCCGGGGGCCGTGATCGGGCGCAACTGCACGCTGCGCCAGGGCGTGACGATCGGCAACCGCCACGAAGGCGGCCCGGCGCCGGTGATCGGCGACGACGTCGAATTCGGCGCCTACGCGCAGGTGCTGGGGGGCGTGCGCATCGGCCGGGGCTGCCGCATCGGCGCGCTCGCGGTGGTGCTGTGCGACGTGCCGGACGGTGCGACCGCGGTGGGGGCGCCGGCGCGCATCGTCGGCGGACGCGGCGGCGCCGCGCAACGAATGACGGACGAGGAGGTGCAGTTCGTGGAGGAGGAGCTCGTCGTGGAGGGCGGACGTTGAAAATCGCCTACCTGATCAACCAGTACCCGAAGGTCAGTCACAGCTTCATCCGGCGCGAGATCCTCGCGCTGGAGCGGCAGGGCTTCGACGTGCTGCGCATCGCCGTGCGCGGCTGGGACGCCGAGCTCGTCGACGCCGAGGACCGCGCCGAGCAGGCGCGCACGACTTATTTGCTCAAGGACGGCCTGGGGGCGCTCGTGAAGGCGGTCGCGCAGGCCGCGAAGCAGCATCCGCGGCGCTTCCTCGCCGCGCTGCGGCTCGCGCTGCGCATGGGGCGCCGCGCGGACCGGCCGTGGCCCTACCACCTGATCTATCTCGCCGAGGCCTGCCGCGCGCTGTCGGCCCTGCGCGAGTTCGATGCGCGCCACGTGCACGCGCATTTCGGCACCAACCCGGCCGAGGTCGCGATGCTGATCGAGGCGCTCGCGGGCGTGCCCTACAGCTTCACCGTGCACGGGCCGGACGAGTTCGACAAGCCGGGTTTCCTCGGCACCGGCGAGAAGATCCGCCGTTCGGCCTTCGTCGTCGCGATCAGCTCCTTCGGCCGCAGCCAGCTGTTCCGCTGGGCCGCGCACCGCGACTGGGACCGCGTGAAGGTCGTCCATTGCGGGCTGGAGCCCGCCTTCCACGCGGTGCCGCCGACGCCGCTGCCGGCGGCGCCGCGGCTGGTGTGCGTCGGCCGCCTGTGCGAGCAGAAGGGCCAGCTGTTGCTGGTCGAGGCGCTCGCGCGGCTGGCGGCGAAGGGCATTGACTTCGAGATGGTGCTGGCCGGCGACGGCGAACTGCGCGGCGAGATCGAAGCCCTCGTCGCGCACCATCGCCTGCAGGGCAAGGTCTGCATCACCGGCTGGATCAGCAGCGAGCAGGTGCGCAACGAGATCCTCGCCGCGCGCGCGCTGGTGCTGCCGAGCTTCGCCGAAGGCCTGCCCGTCGTGATCATGGAGGCGCTCGCGCTGCGCCGGCCGGTGGCCACGACCTATGTCGCGGGCATCCCCGAGCTGGTACGCCCGGGCGAGAACGGCTGGCTCTTCCCGGCCGGTTCGGTCGATACGCTGGCGGCCGTGCTGGAGACGGTGCTCGCGACGCCGTCGGCGGAGCTCGAACGCATGGGCGAGGCCGGCCGTCAGCGCGTGCTGGAGCGCCACGACGTCGATCGCGAGGCGACCAAGCTGGGAGGCTACTTCGCGGGGGCCTGCGCATGAGCGCAGTGTCCGTGCTCCTCGCGATCGTCCCCGCGCTGCTGCTGGTGCCGGTGCTCGTCCTGCTCGTGCAGATCCTCGTCGCGCTGCCGCCGCGCCGGCGCCGGCGGGTTCCGGCGGGAGCGCGCCCGCGTGTCGCGGTGCTGGTCCCCGCGCACGACGAGGCGCTCGGCATCGCCGCGACGGTCGACGGCATCCGCGCGCAGCTCGCCGCTGGCGACCGCGTCGTCGTCGTCGCCGACAACTGCAGCGACGACACCGCCGCGCTCGCCGTCGCGGCGGGGGCCGAGGTCGTCGTGCGCGACGACCGGCAACGCCGCGGCAAGGGCTACGCGCTCGACTTCGGCATGCGCTACCTGGAGGCGGCGCCACCGGAAGTCGTCGCCATCGTCGATGCCGATTGCCGTCTCGGCGATGGGGCGCTCGACCGTCTCGCGCGCAGCTGCGGCGCGAGCGGCCGCCCGGTGCAGGCGCTGTACCTGATGCATGCGCCCGACGGCGCCGGTCTCAAGACGCGCATCGCCGAGTTTGCCTGGGCGCTGAAGAACCGCATGCGCCCCCTCGGCTTCGCCCGCCTCGGGCTGCCGTGCCAGCTGATGGGCTCGGGCATGGCCTTCCCGTGGGCGACGCTGCGCGCCGCCGAGCTCGCGAGCGGCCATATCGTCGAGGACCTCAAGCTCGGCCTCGACCTCACGCGCGCCGGACGCCCGCCGCTGTTCGTGCCCGAGGCGCGGGTGCACAGCGAATTCCCCCGTTCCACCGACGGCCTGCGCTCGCAGCGCACCCGCTGGGAGCACGGCCATCTCGCGATGATCGTCGACGAGGCGCCGCGCCTGCTGCGCTCGGCCTTCGCCTGCCGTGACCTGCGCCTGGCCGCGCTGGCGTTCGACCTGTGCGTGCCGCCGCTCGCGCTGCTGACGCTCGCCGTCGTCGCCGTGTTCGCGCTGACCGGTGCGCTGGCCGTGGCGTCCGGGCCGCTCCTGCCCCTCGCGCTCGCCGGTCTCGCCTGCGCGCTGCTCGGTGCGGCGGTGCTGCTCGGTTGGCTCGGCTGCGGCCGGCACATCGTGTCCTTCGCCGATCTCGTGCGCGCCCCCCTGTACGCGCTGTCGAAGATCCCGCTCTACCTGCGCTTCCTCGTCCACCGCCAGGTCGACTGGGTGCGCTCACGCCGGGATGCCTCATGAGTCGCCCACCCACCCTGCTGCAGGCGCGCTGGTCGCAGGTCCTGAACCGTCTCGTGGTCATTCCGTCCGACGATGACGCCGCGAATCTCGTCGACGAGCTCGCGGCCGGCCGCCAGCCGCGCATGCTTGCCTTCGTCAACGCCCACGCGATGAACTCCGCCGTCGGCGACCTGGAGTTCTACCGCGCACTGTGCGACGCCGACGTGCTGCTGCGCGACGGTTCGGGCATGGCGATGCTGTTCCGCATGCTGGACGGCGAGCCCGGCCTCAACATGAACGGCACCGATTTCATTCCGCAGCTGCTCGCGGCGTATCGCGGCCGGCGCGTGGCGCTGTGGGGCACGCGGGAGAAATGGCTCGCCGCGGCGGCGGCACGCTGCGCCGAGGAGTTCGGGGTCGAGATCGTTTCGTGCGAGAACGGCTTTCAGCCGCCCGAGTATTACTGCGACGCGATGCGGCGCACGCGGCCGGAGCTGATCGTGCTGGGCATGGGCATGCCGCGGCAGGAGAGCGTCGCCCGTCTCGTGCGCGCGACCGCCGCGGGGGCGCCGCTGATCGTGTGCGGCGGGGCGGTCATCGACTTCCTCGGCGGCAAGGTCGAGCGCGCCCCGCGCTGGGTGCGGCGCGCGGGCATGGAATGGGCCTACCGGCTCGTGCGCGAGCCGCGCCGCCTGTTCCTGCGCTACGTGATCGGCAATCCGCTGTTCATGTTGCGGGCGTGGCGTTGCCGCGCGGCGTGGGCGCGATGAAACGCGCACCCGGGCCCGGCCGGCGCATCGGGGCGGTCGTCCTGTGGGCCGTGCTGTTCCTCGTCGCCTTCGAAACCGCGCTGCAGATCCGCTCGCAGCTGCGTTTCGGCCAGAGCGTGTTCAACCTGCTGAGCGGGGCGACGCGCTACGTGAACGACGAGCGCACCGGGCTCAAGCTGCTGCGTCCGGGCCGGGTGTTTGCCGGCGACGACGTCGAGATCCGCACCAACAGCCTCGGCCTGCGCAGCCCGGAGCTTGCGCCGCAGCGCCTGCCGGGCAGCCTGCGTGTCGCGGTGGTCGGCGCCTCGACGGTGATGGGCGAGCTGACGCGCACCAACGACGCGACCTTCCCGGCGCTGCTCGGCGAGCGCCTGCGCGTGCGCTACCCGCAGCGCGCCATCGAGGTCGTCAATGCCGGCATTTCCGGTGCCCGCATCGCCGACCAGCTGCGCATGCTCGAGGAGATCGTGCTGCCGCTGCAGCCCGACCTCGTCATCGTCTATCCCGGCTTCAACGACTTCGCGGATTACTGCCGCGATGTCGTGTCGACCCCGACGCCCGCCGCGCTGCGCGAGGGCCTGCCGCTCGTGAGCCTGCCCAACTGGCTGCTCGGCATCGAGGCCGTGCGGCGCCACACCGGTTTCCTGCGTGCCGCCCCGGGCAGGCAGACGCTGCGCGACCCCGCGGCGGTGGACCGCCAGCCCTACCGCGCCCGGCTCGAGCGCCTCGTCGCGACGGCCCGTGACGCCGGCGTGACGTTCGTGCTCGCGACCAACGCGCGCGCCTATCGGCCCGAGCAGCCGCTGGACGAGCAGATGCGCCTGTCGGCGCAGGCGCGCTACTTCAATCCGTGCTTCGACCTGCCGGGGCTCAACGCCCTCTACGACCGGCACAACGGCGAGATCCTCGATGTCGGCCGGCACTTCGGCGTGCCCGTGCTGCCCCTGCACGAACGGATTCCCGGCGGCCGCGAGTACTTCGTCGACGCCAGCCATTTCACGCCCGCCGGCGAGCATCGCGCGGCCGACACGATCTTCGACTACCTCGTGAGCCGCGGCCTGACCGGCACCTGACCCGCGATGTCCTTCCAGTCCCTCCATTTCCTGCTGTTCCTGGGCGTCGTGTTCGCCCTGAACCGGTGCTTCCTGCAGCGGCCCGATGCGCGCAAGAACCTGCTGCTCGTCGCCAGCTACTACTTCTACATGTGCTGGGACTGGCGCTACGCGGGCCTGCTGCTCCTCATGAGCGCGGTGAACTTCCTCGCCGGCCGCCGCATCCAGGAGAGCGCCGACGCGCGCGGCAGGAAGCGCTGGCTCGCGTTTGCGCTTGCCGTGTCGCTGGGCGTGCTCGCCTGCTTCAAGTACGCGAACTTCTTCGTCGACGGCGCGGTGCGCCTCGTCGCGTCCCTCGGCGTCCAGGCGGATCTCACGGTGCTGCAGCTGCTGCTACCGATCGGGATCTCCTTCTTCACCTTCCAGAGCCTCAGCTACACCCTCGACATCTTCCGCGGCCGCGCGCGCGCGACCGGCAGCTTCCGCGACTTCGCGCTCTTCGTCGCCTTCTTCCCGACCGTCCTGTCCGGCCCGATCACGCGCGCGCGCCAGCTCCTGCCGCAACTCGAGCAGCCGCTGCCGGACAGCCGCGAGCGGCTGGAAGAGGGCCTCGTGCTGGTACTGCGCGGCTTCGTGAAGAAGATGGCCTTCGCCGACGTGCTCGCCGCGCACCTCGTGAATCCGGCCTTCGCCGCGCCGGCCGACTACTCGCCGCTGTTCCTGCTCGTCGCGGTGTATGCCTTCACCTTCCAGCTCTACATGGACCTTTCCGGCTACACCGACATCGCGCGCGGCGTCGCGAAGCTGCTCGGCTTCGACCTGCCGACCAACTTCGACCGCCCCTACCACGCGACCAGCGTGTCGGACTTCTGGCAGCGCTGGCACACCTCGATGTCGGGCTTCTTCCGCGACTACCTGTACTTCGGCATCGGCGGCTCGAAGCACGGAAACGTGTATGTGAACCTCTACGTCACCTTCGTCGCGATCGGCTGCTGGCACGGCGCGGGGTGGAATTTCGTGCTCTACGGCCTGATCCACGGCAGCTGCGTGTGCCTCGAGCGCTGGCGCCGCGGCCGGCGCGCGGCGCGCGGGCTGCCGGCCGAGCCGCAGGGCGCGCTGCCGCGCCTGGCAGCGCTGCCGCGCCTGGCAGCGCTGCTGCTGACCTTCCAGATCATCGCGCTGTCGCGCATCCTCTTCCGCGCGCCCGACCTCGGCAGCGCCGCCGCCTATGTCGCGGCGATGCTGAAGCCCGTCGCCGCGGGCGCCGCCCCGTTCACCGCGGTCGGCCTCGCGACGCTGCTCGTCGCCGTGCTGCTGCACTACCTGCCGCCGCGCCTCTTCGAGCACGCCGCGCGCGGCTACCTGCGCGCGCCGGCGGTGGTGCAGGGCGGGGCGATCGCGGGCCTCGCACTCGCGCTGATGGCCTTCTCCACCGGCACGGCCTCGTTCATCTATTTCCAGTTCTGAGCCCGGTACGTCCGGACCCAGCCGACCTCAAGCGGAGACCTTCATGGGAGCCACCCTCGCCATCGAAAACGGACAGACGCCGATCCGCGTCCTGCAGTCGCTGCGCCAGCAGGCCGACGACAACCCCTACGTGAAGCAGGTCGTCGCCGCCGTGTCGGCCTACGTCGACGTCGAGTTCTTCTCCTGGCGCCGGGCGCTGTTCGGCCGCTACGACGTGTTCCACGTGCACTGGCCCGAATTCCTGCTGCGCGCCCCGGAGCGCAGCCGGCCGCTGCAGTACGGGCTCTTCCTCGCGCTGCTCGCGCGCATGGTGCTGTCGCGCCGCCCGGTCGTGCGCACGCTGCATAACATCGAACCGCACGAGGGCGCGAACCGCATCGAGCGCTTCCTGCTCGGGCTCCTCGACCGGCACACGCGGATGTGGATACGCCTCAACGCCGTCACCGCCGACCGCGCGCCGCACACGGTCACCATCCTGCACGGGCACTACCGCGACTGGTTCGCGCACTTGCCCGTGCCCGAGACGGTCCCGGGCCGCCTGCTGTACTTCGGCCTGATCCGCCCCTACAAGGGGGTCGAGACGCTCATCGACAGCTTCCTCCGCCTCGATCCCGCGCTCGCCCCCGATGCCGAACTGCGCATCGTTGGCCATGCCTCGACCCGGGGCCTGCGCCGCCGGATCACCGACGCCTGCAACTCGGATCCGCGTATCGGCGCGCTGCTGCACTACGTGGACGACCCGACGCTCGCCACCGAGATCGGCCAGGCGGAGCTCGTCGTGCTGCCCTTCCGCCGCATGCTTAACTCCGGCTCGCTGCTGCTCGCGCTGTCGCTCGACCGCCCGGTGCTCGTTCCGCGCAACGAGGCCAACGAGGCGCTGGCCGAGGAGGTCGGCCCCGGCTGGGTGTACATGTACGACGGCGACCTCGACCGCGACGTGCTGCTCGGCGCGCTCTGGCAGGTGCGCAACACCGGGCGCGCGCGGACGCCCGATTTCTCGCGGCGCGAATGGGACGACGCCGGCGACCGCCATTACCGCGCCTACGTCGCCGCACTCCGCGGCGAGCCGGTCGAGGGGTGAGGTCGGGGACGGCATGACGACCGGAAACGTCTCCGCTGCGGCGACCGCGGCTTCTCCTGCGCTGAGCCGGCTCGCGGCACGCGGTGCGCTGCTCACGATGAGCGGGCAGGCGTGCAAGCTCCTGCTGCAGTTCGGCGGCATCGTCGTGCTCGCGCGCCTGCTGGCGCCGGGCGACTATGGCCTGCTCGCGATGGTCACGGCGATCGTCGGCATCGGCGAGGTGCTGCGCGACTTCGGCCTCTCGTCGGCCTCTGTGCAGGCGCGCAGCGTCTCGGCCGCGCAGCGCAGCAACCTGTTCTGGATCAACAGCGCGATCGGCCTGCTGCTGGCACTCGCCGTGTTCGCGGCGGCGCCGGCGATCGCGGCGTTCTACGGCCAGCCCGCGTTGCAACCGATCGCGCAGGCGCTCGCGCCCACTTTCCTGCTCAACGGCCTCGCGACCCAGTTCCGCGCCCAGCTCAACCGCGACCTGCGCTTCGGCCGGCTCGCGGCCGCCGAGGTCGGCGGTCAGGCATGCGGCCTCGTCGCCGGCATCACGCTGGCGCTGCGCGGCCACGGCTATTGGGCGCTCGTTGCCCAGCAGCTCGGCCAGGCGGCCGCGACGCTGCTGCTGCTCGCCGTGACGAGCGGCTGGCGCCCCGGCCTGCCCAGTCGCGGCGCCGGCATGGGCGGCTTTCTGCGCTACGGCGGCAACCTCATGAGCACCCAGCTCGTCGTCTATCTCAGCCGCAACATCGACACGCTGCTCATCGGCCAGCGCTTCGGCGCCGACCTGCTGGGCCTCTACAACCGCGCCAGCCAGCTGCTGATGCTGCCGCTCAACCAGATCAACGCGCCGGCGACCTCGATCGCGCTGCCGGTGCTGTCCCGCCTGCACGACGACGCCGGGCGCTACGGCCGCTTCCTGCTGCACGGGCAGGCGGTGATGCTGCACGTCACGGTGGCGATCTTCGCCTTTGCCGGTGCGCAGGCCGAGCCGCTGATCGTGCTCGTGCTGGGGCCGCAGTGGGCACCGGCCGTGCCGATCTTCCGGATCCTCGCGGTCGGCGGCGCGTTCCAGGTCGCCGCGCAGGCGAGCTACTGGGTGTTCCTGTCGAAGGGACTCACCGGCTCCAACCTGCGCTTCACGCTGGTCTCCCGCGTGCTGCTGATCGCCGGCATCGTCTTCGGCGCGCGCTGGGGGACCCTGGGGGTGGCGACGGCCGGCGCGGTCGGCGTGGCCCTCGCATGGCTCGGCGGCCTCGTCTGGCTGCGCCACTCCGGCGCACCGGTCGGCGCAATGGGCCGCAACGCGCTGCGCGTGATGCTTGCCTATGGCCTGTGCGGCCTCGCCTCGGCTGCGGCCTCGCTCCGCTGGGGCGGCTCGCTCGTCGAGCGGCTTGCCGTCGGCACCGCCGCGCTGGCCGCCGCCTTCGTACTCGTGGTGGCGGTCTGGCCCGCCTTCCGCCGCAGCGTCGCGGACATCCTCCGCAGCCGCAGCCTGCTGCGCGCGGCATGAGAACCCCATCGTCGCCATCGGGATTCCCAATCGATCGAAAGACATGATGCTGAACCGGATCAAGAACCTCATCGTCCCCCCGTCCGCGCCCCAGGAACCGCTCCCCGCGCCCTTGCCCTATCCCCACGTCGCGCTGTTCCACTGGCGCCCGGCCGACGGCAGCGTGAACTTCGGCGACCACCTGTCGCAGGTCGTCGTCGCGCGCGTGCTGGGCCGGCGCGGGCTCACCCTCGACGACCAGGTCGGGCACTCCGCGCGCCTGCTCGCCATCGGCTCCATCCTGCACTTCGCGTCGCACGGCGACGTCGTGTGGGGATCGGGCGTCAACGGCAAGGTGCCCGAGTCCGCCTTCACCGCCGCGCGCCTCGACATCCGCGCGGTGCGCGGCCCGCTCACCGAGGAGTTCCTGCGCAGCCGCGGGCATCGCGTGCCGATGGTGTATGGCGACCCCGCGCTGCTCGTGCCCTACCTCTTCGCCGACCGCTTCCGCGCCACGGCCGAGAAGGCGCATGTGTTCGTCCCGAACCTGCACGACCTGGCGCTCGTCGCCGGCGAGCCCGGCGTCGTGTCGCCGCTCGCGGGCTGGAACGCGGTCGTCGCCGAGATCCTCAAGGCGCGGCTGGTGCTCGCCAGCTCGCTGCACGGCCTCATCATCGCCGAGGCCTTCGGCATCCCCGCGCGCTACGTCCGCCTCAGCGAAACCGAGAACCTCTTCAAATACCGCGACTACTACTACGGCACCGGGCGCACCGACTTCGAATACGCGACCTCCATCCCGCAGGCGCTGGAGATGGGCGGCATGCCCGCCTTCGACTTCGACCCGCGCCCGCTCCTCGATGCCTTCCCGTGGGACCTGTGGCGCTGAGCGCCCGCCGTCGCGGCGCTGAATCGATGAATTCCAGACAGTAGGAGACCCGCATGAAACTCACCGTCATCGGCACCGGCTACGTCGGCCTCGTGTCCGGCGCCTGCCTCGCCGACGTGGGCAACGACGTCCTGTGCCTCGACCTCGACGCCGCCAAGATCCGCATCCTCGAGGACGGCGGCATCCCGATCCACGAACCCGGCCTGCTCGACATCGTGCGGCGCAACGTCGAGGCCGGACGCCTCGCGTTCACGACCGACATCGAGCGCGCCGCGCGCCACGGCGAGATCCAGTTCATCGCCGTCGGCACCCCGCCCGACGAGGACGGCTCGGCCGACCTGCAATACGTCCTCGCTGCCGCGCGCAACATCGGCCGCCACATGGACGGCTACCGCGTGATCGTCGACAAGTCCACCGTCCCGGTCGGCACCGGCGACAAGGTGCGCGACGCGGTCGCCGACGAGCTCGCCGCGCGCGGCGCGCACCTGCCGTTCTCGGTCGTCTCGAACCCCGAATTCCTCAAGGAAGGCGCCGCGGTGGACGACTTCATGCGCCCCGACCGCATCGTCGTCGGCGCCGACGACGAGCGCGCGATCGAGCTGATGCGCCGCCTCTACACCCCTTTCCAGCGCAAGCGCGACAAGCTCGTGTTCATGGACGTGCGCTCGGCCGAGCTCACGAAGTACGCCGCCAACGCCATGCTCGCGACCCGCATCAGCTTCATGAACGAACTCGCGAACCTCGCCGAGACGCTCGGCGCCGACATCGAGCTCGTGCGCCAGGGCATCGGCTCCGACCCGCGCATCGGCTGGCACTTCCTCTACGCCGGCTGCGGCTACGGCGGCTCGTGCTTCCCCAAGGACGTCAAGGCGCTGATCCGCACCGCGGCCGAGCACGGCCGGGCGCTCCAGGTGCTCGGCGCGGTCGAGGCCGCCAACGACGCGCAGAAGCACGTGCTCGTCGACAAGATCGTGCGCCGCTTCGGCGAGGACCTCGCGGGACGCCGCTTCGCGCTGTGGGGCCTCGCGTTCAAGCCCGACACCGACGACATGCGCGAGGCGCCCAGCCGCGTGCTGATCGCGGAACTCCTCCGCCGCGGCGCGAGCGTGGCCGCCTACGATCCCGTCGCGATGCGCGAGGCCGAGCGCATCTTCGGCGACGAGCCGCGGCTCACCTACGCCGGCCGGCCCAAGAGCGCGCTCGAAGGGGCCGATGCGCTCGTGATCGTCACCGAGTGGAAGGAATTCCGCAGTCCCGACTTCGACGCGATCCGCGGCCGCCTGCGTCAGCCGGTGATCTTCGACGGCGCATCAGCTCGATCGCGCGCTCGTCGTCGGCGCCGACGACGATGCGGTCGGGGCGCATGAAGTCGTCCACCGCGGCGCCTTCCTTGAGGAATTCGGGGTTCGAGACGACCGAGAACGGCAGG
>NZ_WTVN01000047.1 GCF_012910905.1 Aromatoleum toluvorans | reverse complement strand
ACTTATGCTCCACGCTTCCTTCCCACGCTCGGTCGCCCTCGCGCAGTTGCGCTTCACTTCGTTCGCTGTGATCAACTTACGGTGGGACTTGCACCCACAGGAGTGCGCCCATGCTGGGCGCACAAAAAAATGCCGCTGCTGTCGCAGCGGCCAATCCGGAGAGGAGGAAGAAAGGGATCAGTATTCGGTATTGACGGCATCGGCGGCGGGGATTTCCCGTTCGCGCCGGGCGATGTAATCGCGCAGGGCTTCGTCCGTGGCTTCGTCGAGTTTCGGTTCCTCGTATTCGCCCAGGATTTTCCTGGCGTATTCGAGCGCGCGCGCGGTGATCTCCTGCGAACCGTCCGCCTGCCATTGCTCGATCGAATTGTTGTCGAACAATTTCGGCATGAAGAAGGCGCGTTCGAAATTCGCCAGCGTGTGCGCGTGGCCGAGATAGTGGCCGCCGGGGCCGACATCGCGCACCGCCTGCATGGCCTCGTCGAAATCGTCCCAGCGCACACCTTCGGCCATGCGATACCCCATTGCGCACATCTCGGCGTCGACGACGAACTTCGCCACCGAGCAATGCATCCCGGCCTCGTTCCAGCCGGCCGAATGCCAGATGTAATTGGTGCCGGCGTGGAGAACCGCGTTCATGGTCATCGCGCTTTCGTAGCCCGCCTGGGCGTCGAAGGTCTTCGCCCCGCCGAGCGTATTGGAGCTGCGCCAGGGAACGTTATAGAAGCGCGCCATCTGGCCGATCATGTAGTTCATCAGGCTGATCTCCGGCGTGCCGGCCATCGGCGCACCCGATTTCATCGACACCGTGGAGAGGTAATGACCGTACACCGCCGGCGCGCCCTTGCGGATGACCTGCGTGTAGGCGAGGCCCGACAAGGCCTCGGCGTTGAGCTGGGCGACGGCGGGCGCGACCGACGCCGGCGTGTTCGCGCCGCCGAGCACGAAGGGCGAGCACAGCACGGGCTGCTTGCGCTTGCAGAAGGCACGCATCGCCGACAGCATCGTCTCGTCCCACACGAGGGGCGAATTGCCGTTGCAGTTGCCGGTCACGACGGGCGTCTCCTCGAGCACGTCGGCGCCGAAGAGGATGTCGCACATCGCCAGCACGTCCTCGGCATTCCTGCCGGAGGTGGTCATCCCCATGAAGGTCTTGTCGGAGTGCTTCATCGACGAGTACGTGATGTGGAGATGGCGATGGCTGACCTTCACGTCCATCGGCTCGACGATGACGTGCGCGGTCGAATGCAGCGCCGGCGACAGGTGCGCGAGCTTGTGGAACATGTTGAGGTCGGCAAGCGTCGGCAGGCGGCGGACGTCGTCGAGATCGCGCAGGAAGGGCGCGCCGGTCATCGGCACGAAGATCGAATGCCTGCCGCCGAAGGGGAGACTTCTTTCGATATTGCGCGCGCGGTAGGTCCAGCTCGACGGAATCGTCGAAATCAGTTCGCGCACCAGGCCGCGGTCCAGGTGCACGCGCTCGCCGCGCACGTCGGCGCCGGCCTTGCGCCAGTCCTCGAGGGCGATCTCGTCGCGGAAGACGACGCCGACGTCCTCAAGGATCGCCATCGAGGCGTTGTCGATCCGCGCAATCTGGTCGGGGTCCATCGGCTCGCAGTACGGCAGATTGCGCTCCAGTGCGGGCAGCATCGAGGAGCGGGGGGCCATGCGCATTGCGCGCCGCGCCTCGCGTCCACCGCTACGAATGGGTCGGGTCGGATTTTCGATCATCGGTGTATGCTCCGAAAGGTGGTACGTGGAAGGGTAAGAGGTCCCCCCCGCTCTGGCACCGACGGCTGCGAAGCGATCGTGTCCCGGTGCGACACGGCGCAGGCGGCCCCGCGGAAACCGGTCGGCCTCCTCTGTCCACGCCCGCAATTCAATAAAAGTAGAGATCCGGAGACGATGAATGGGTGACAACGTGCGGCAGGCGTCGCGCAGCTTCGACAGCCGCATGCGGCACAGCAACCAGGCCTATCTGCAGGGCGGAGCGCCCCACGACGCCCATCCGCCGATCTGCCGCCGGATCGGCTTCGTGCTGCTCGAACACTTCTCGATGATGGCCTTCACGGGGGCGGTCGACGCGCTCGTCACCGCCAACCTGGTCAGCCGGCAGCCGCTCTACCGCTTTGAAACGTACAGCCTGGAAGGGGCGACGGTGCGCAGCGACCTAGGCATCAACATCTCGGTCGACGCGGAGCTGCCCGCGCTGGACGCGAAGGATCTCGACATCCTGATCATCTGCGGCGGGTTCCGCTCGAACCTCGAACCCCGGCGTCCGGTCGTCGACAAGCTGCGCGAGGTGGCGCGGCGGCAGGCCATCCTGGGCAGCCTGTGGAACGGCAGCTACCTGCTCGCGCACGCCGGCCTGCTGGATGGCTACACCTGCACCGTGCATCCGGACAGCCGCGCGGGACTCGAGGAGTTGCGCCCCCAGGTGCGGCTCCTGCCCAATCCGTTCGTCATCGACCGGGACCGCATCTCGTCGGCGGGGGCCAACAGCGCGCTGGGGATGATGCTCGCGGTGATCCGGCACCACCACGGCGACGAGATGGTGCGCGGCATCGAGGAGATCCTCGCCTGCGACCGGACGCTGGACGACCTTCCCGACAGCCCGATGCCGACGCTGGTGGACGACCCCACCTTCCCGGACGCGCTCCAGACCATCCTGCAACTGATGAAGAACAACATCGAGGAGCCCTTGAGCATCGAGGAGCTCGCCCTTCGCGCACGGATTTCCCGACGCCGGATCGATCGCCTCTTCCAGCGCCACCTCGATACGACGCCTTCGCGCTACTACCTCGAAACCCGCCTCACCCGGGCGCGCCGCCTGCTGCAGCAGACCAACGAACCGATCACCAGCATCGCGATCGCCTGCGGCTTCACCAGCGCGCCCCACTTCAGCCGCTGCTACCGCGAGTTCTTCGGCGTGTCGCCCTCCCAGGTCAGCGCGCGACACCGTCGCGGCTGATCCGCTTCCGGCTGCCGGTTACCGGGAGGGCGATACTGCATCAGCGATCCGATTGTCCTACTTCAACGGGATCATCAGGTGCTGATAGGGCGTTCCCGCCCACATGACGTAAGGCACTGATGTATCGGGGGCGGCGCCCTTCGGATACATGTCGTAGAAAGACTGGTCGGCGCCCATGATCATCACGTGCGGCCCGGTCTTTATCCAGTGGTTGCCCCCATCCGGTTTGGCCGCATAGGGGTCGGTGTTGCTGGCATCGGTTCCCCCCGCCAGCATGTACATGAAGCCGACGTTGCCGGCCGCCGGGGTCTTGTGTTCAATCCATGCCATGGCCCACTCCACCCCGGCGCGATCCATGCACATCGGATCCGGTCCCGGCGTCACCGGGTTGTCCGGCATACAGGTGAACCCGTTCTTGCCTTCGCGCAGGGTTCTCATCTTGCCGTCGGCACCCATGGCGACAATGGCCGCTCCGGCAGCAACTTTTCTCGGTGCCGCCGACATGGCACTCTTGATCATCTTCCTGTCCTCTGCAGACGCCGCCTTGACGCCGGGTTCGCCCGAAGACATGGACATGTCGCGGGCAACGCCCGCGGGCATCCAGGACAAACCCACCATGATCAGCACAGAGCTGCTTGCAATCCAACGCGTGTCCATGGCGCATTCCTCTCTCAAGAATTGATGGGGACTCCCTGCGCGATCCTCAACGACAGCTCATCGCCGCCTTGGGAATAAAAAGCCCCGGGGAGTTTTATTCTGACAGCATGGCCTGATCTTCTTGCTCGCCGGCCTTGATCGACGTTCGCATGGATATGCAGTCGATAGTGCGGTATGGCAGACATGGCTTCACTGTCAAGCGCCTGCCGTTATCGCCCGATAACTAGATCACTCTGCGGTGTACTGCAGGCGGGCGGGTGCGCTCACGGTGTGCGCAGCCGCGCGGCCGGGAACTCCGCCTGCCACAGGCGCGTGCCGGTGGCGTTCCACGCGGCGACGCGCATCAAGCGCGCGCCGGCCGGCCCCGAGAACTCCAGCGTGCAGAAGTTGCGCTGCGTGACCAGTGTCCCGGGCACCTCGCGCACCGGGAACGGGCGGGGATGCACGCGCGCGGTCAGCGGCGAGCAGGTCAGCTCGGTCAGCGGGTAGGTGCCGGGGCGCTCGCGCTCGGTCAGGTGGGTGTAGTGGATGTCGCCGGAGAGGAAGAGCACGCCGTCGATGCGCTCCGCTGCGAGCCAGTCGAGGAAGGCCTGACGCTCGCGCGGGAAGTTGTGCCAGCCCTCGCCGCCGCGACTCTCCGGCGAAGGGCGGTCGCTGAGCATGCGGCTGCCGTTGGTGACCAGCTTGAAGGTGGCGTGCGAGTCGCGCAGTGCACCCTTGAGCCACTCGAGTTGCTTCGCACCGAGCATCGTCCGCGCCGGATCCGTGCCGGCATCGTCGTCGCGGTAGTAACGGTCGTCGAGCAGGAACAGCTCGACATCGCCGAGTGGCACTCGGGCGAAGGTCCCGGCCAGGTCGGGCAGTCCGTAGCTGGGGTTCGCCCAGTTATCCCGGAACAGCTCCAGCGCCGTCGCCTTGAGCGCGAAGTCGCGGTTCGAGTTGTTCGGGCCATAGTCGTGGTCGTCCCAGATGGCGACGTGCTGGCCGGTGCGCAGCAGCCGCTGCAACGGCGCGAAGCTGCGTGTGGCCGCCCAGCGCGCACGCATCCGCGCGGTGGCCTGGTCCGCGCTCGCGAAGTCGTCGTCGCGGTAGTAGATGTTGTCGCCGAGCCACAGCATCACGTCGGGTTGCCGTGCGACGATGGTATCGAAGATCCCGAAGCCGGCGCCGAAGGCGTCCGGCGTGATCTCGTAAGGCGCGTCGGGGACGTAGTTGCACGAGCCGGTGGCGATGACCAGATCGCGAGGCGCGGTGCGATCCGCGGCCGCGGTGGTGAACGCGGGCACCTCGCCGAGCTCGACCGGGGCTCCATCGAGCAGCACGCGGTAGGCGTAGCGCGTGGCGGCGAGCAGACCGTCGAGGTCGATGCGCGCGGTGTGGCCGCGTTCCGGGCTGGCAGCGACGGGCGCGCTGCGCCGCGCCGCGTCGGGTTGCCTCTGCGGCCAGTACTCGAGCTGCACCTGCGCGGGGGCGTCGGTCATCAGCCACACGCCGATGCGCGTGGCCGTCGCCGGCCCGGCCATCGGGCCGCCGGCCAGGGTGGCCGCGTTGACGCCGGCCGCGTGCAACGCCAGTAGCAGCCAGGGCAGCGCCAGGCGGCGCAGGGCGCGCCACACGAAGCCGGGGCGCAGTGGAGGGGCGGAGGAGCTGACGGAATGCATCGGGCTACGGTGCGAGCATAGGGCGCCGCCATGGGGAATCCGCAAGTCGTTGCCTCTGCATTGTAGGGCGTTGACATCCCTCCAGCCAGAATCCTCCAACGAACTCGCACGGTCTCGTAAATGACAAATAGCTGACAAAAAAGTAACGCAGACGTCATCACTCCGTTTGGTGACGCCGCGTAGTATCGGCTCACGATCCTTCGGCGATGAGCATCCAATGCCGTACAGGAAGGGAAAGCACCGTGAGCCGCACTCTGCATCGCTCGACGTCGCGCAATTGGAAACCGTAGCCATTCGGGTCGGCGGGAAGACGTCACCCGGACGTTCGACGCATACCCGCGGAGGCCTTTCCCGCTGTCGGAAATCTTCCCGATACCGGCGGCATCACCGGATACGTGGATGAAAGGCCGTGGTATCGGGGACCCTGATCGGCGTATCAAGGCAGGAGAAGCAAGCGAAGCACCATGTCCGGCCCGACGATGGCCAATTCCGCAATAACAACAAGGAGTAGATCATGCTGACAAAATTCGCAGCCACAACCGCAGCCGTCCTGATTGCCACCACGGCGTTCTCCGCCGATCCGAGCAAGGTCGACAAATCCTATGAATTGAAGGACGGCTCAACCGTTTACATCTTCAAGGACGGGAAAATGGCCATGGAGAACAAGGCCGGGCAGATCGTTTCCATGAAGGATGGACATGCGATGGAAACGAAGGACGGCCAGAAGATCATGATGAAGGGGAACGAGATCTGGCGGCTCGACAACGCGCTGCACAAAGGACACCAGACGAACTGAACCCCGCACGCGCGTTACCGGCCCACCCTGCCTCGTGCAGGGCGGGCTTGTTTGCACGCCAATGGTCGTGTGGTCTCGTGCTTCCAGGGTTTGAAGCGGCGTCCTCCACGAAGTGGTGGATTCCTGGCCCGATTAACACTTGGAGATCGAAATGGATGGAAAGCAGGGAAATTCGCGCACTCGGCAAATCCCGGAGTCGTTCCAGGCGCAGCTTGAGTTAACGCGCTCCTGTTGTGATCTTGGACTGAAATGCTGCAATGGATTGGCTGAGCTGAATGCCGAAATGACTCAGAAGACGATCGCCATGGCGGAAGCCGGTCGCGAACTGTTGTCGGAAAATTCCTTCCCGAAATTCATGGCCAACAGCACCGAAATCAGTATCGCCCTTTGGAGCGCCTGGTGGTCAACGGGAGTCGAGTTTCAGAAAAGCATGCTCGGGAGCCTGGCGAAGCGCTGAAGCAGCCTGTGTCAACCGAGATGCCATGCGACGTAGGCACCATGAACCTTGCGATGATTACAAACAAGTAATACGAATATCATTATCCGGACAGGCACTCCGGCACACACTGTCGACGTCTGCGAATGTTCCCGGCACCGCCAGACCCGGGGGCTTCGCCAACCACCGCTGGAGAACATCATGAAATCCAGGACCTCGTTTGCCATCAGCATGCTATCCATTGCCGTTGCGCTGTCCTTCGACGCCAGTGCCGTGCAGGAACCCCCGCCCGCCGGCGAGTCCCCCAATACGGGGACCGCAACGATACCGGCTACTACGACAGCAACGACATCACGGCACAGTCACATGACCGAAAAGCTCGGCGTGCCTACTCAGCAGGTTGTACCCCCTGCCTCGGACGACAAGGCCGCGGCGAAGGAAAAATCACGGATCGAGCGACACAATCACCAACGTGACATGAAGTAACGCGCTGACGCCATGTCGTTCATGCGCCACGAGCCGCGCCGGAAACATGGCAAGCTGTGTGTATGCCGCCTTCTTGCAGCCGCAGCGGGTTGTCCCGAGGATGCAGTGAATTACCGATATTGCGCCATCGTCCTGCGCAGGCGCTGGATCGTCGAGTGCGACCATGGTCGCACCGAGGTGCCGCACGCTGAAAGCAGTACTGAGAAGTGGCATGACTTCGGGCCAATGGATCCCGTCAAACAGATTCTGCTTTGCAATGAGTAGGGACATGGACAAAGGAACGGCCGGTCAGGCGATACCTCCGGCCGTTACCAAGTGCTGTGGAATGAATGCTGCCTGAACGGGTGAAGCCGTGCGGAAAAGCTGTTCATTCTCCATTCATCCAGACCGCGGAAAAATGAAGGCGTTTTGAACGCTTTATCTGGATGCCGGATGATTTTTGCGCCGTCTCTCCAACTCGTGCGGGAAGATGTCATTGGTTGCTTCCGCACCACGTGGCACGATGCATGCCAAGACCACCCCGTCGGATCCCGTTTGCCTGATGGGTGCCTGGCATGACTTCGCTCACCCTCTTCATGTGGATTGCGTTCGGTATCGCAGTTCAGTTCGCGATCTTTCTTGCCGTGACGTTTTGGCAGCACTGGAAGAAGTACACGGCGCTACGCCTTCGCTCCGATCCGGACGAACCGGTGCAGCCTCAAGACCCGGCACCGGCAGCCAATGACGCGGGAGGAGCGTCCTGGGCCGGCTTCCGTCCCTTCAGGGTGGTGCGAAAGGAGATCGAGGACGAGGCAGGGTCCGTGTGCTCGTTTTACCTTGAACCCGAAGACAAGCGCCCTCTTCCGCCCTTCCTCCCGGGCCAATTTCTGACGTTTCGCCTCGAAGTTCCCGCGCCCGCGGGTGGGACGGAGGAGATCGTCCGCTGCTATTCGCTGTCGGACGCCCCGCGGGCCGACCTTTACCGGGTGTCGATCAAGCGGGTTCCTGCGCCGCCTGGCAGTGCCCTGCCAGCGGGGCGCTCCTCGAATCATTTCCACGATCACGTTAGCCTCGGCAGTCGGCTGATGGTTCGTGCGCCGTCGGGACATTTTCATATCGATCGGAGCGACGCCCCGGTGGTCCTGATTGCAGGGGGGATTGGCATTACCCCGATGTTGAGCATGGCGAATTGGTGCGTCGCGGAACAACCGGGAAGGGAACTCTGGCTGTTTTACGGCGTTCGGGATGCACGCGAGACCGTGATGCTCCCTCACCTGTGCGCACTTGCGGAGCAGCATCCGAACATTCATCTGCGCGTTTGCGTCAGCAACCCCGGCACCGAGCCTGAATCCGGATCGACCTATGTTCGCCGCGGGCGTGTAGACGTGGGCTTGTTGCGCATGGAATTGCCGCTCAAGCCTTATCACTTCTACATCTGCGGACCCACGCCGATGATGGAAAGCCTCGTCCCCGCGCTGGAGGACTGGGGCGTTCCCGACAGCCATATTCATTTCGAAGCCTTCGGGCCTGCCTCGATCAAGCGACGCGCGCAAAGTGCGCCGGCGAGCGTGGTGCCCGAAGGCTCCGCCGCCGGGACCGGCCTTGCCGTCACGTTCGGGAAATCGGGCAAAACCTTGGCGTGGAATGCCGGTGGCGGCAGCCTGCTCGAGCTCGCCGAGGCAGGCGGAGTGAATATTCCTTCCGGCTGCCGGGCCGGCAGTTGCGGAACCTGTCAGACGAAAATCGAGTCGGGCGAAGTCAGTTATCGACAGGAGCCCGACTTCGATCCGGAGCCCGGCACGTGCCTGCTGTGCGTCTGTGTCCCGAAGACCGCCGTGACACTGGGGGCTTGAATGACGAAAACCATCTGGCGCAAACACATCCTGCCTTTTGCCGTGCTGGTGGGGCTTCTGGGTGCCGGTACGGTGCTGGGCGACTATGTCCTGCACCGCCTCGATCTGGTGTGGATCGGGCGTTACCTGGGTATCCCCGGCACCCTGCTGATCATCGGATCCCTCGCCTACTCCCTGCGCAAACGCAAAATGATCAGTTCGGGGAACCCGAAGTCGCTGTTGAACATGCACGAATTTTCCGCATGGCTCGGGTCCCTGCTCGTCCTGATCCACGCGGGGGTGCATTTCAACGCGATTCTTCCCTGGCTTGCGACCGTCGCGATGGGCATCAACACCATCAGCGGCCTGGTTGGGAAACTGCTCCTCGGCCGTTCCCGCGAGCACGTTCAGGCGCAGCGCGACCACTACCAGCTGCGCGGCTTGTCACGGCCGGAGGTTGAACAGGCGGTGTTCTGGGACGCCGTCACGCTGGATGCGATGACGCGTTGGCGCAAGGTTCATATTCCGATCTTTGTCGTCTTTGCGGTTCTCGGACTGGGCCACATCATCAGCATTTTTCTCTTCTGGGGCTGGATATGAGCCGGACGGTCAAGTTCATTCTGGCTGCCAACCTCGCGGTGCTGGCCGTGCTGACGTTCGCTTTCCCCGAACTCATGGTCGGACCGGGGAAGCTGATACCCGGACACCGGGAGCTCGAGGCGGACTGCTTTGCCTGCCACCAGTCACTTGCCGGAGCTTCCGCCGAGCGCTGCATCACCTGCCATGAGCCGCAGAACATCGGCCGTCTCACCTCCAAGGGACAACCCATCGTTAAACCGCTGACCAAAACGCCGTTTCACCAGAAACTCGTCAAGGACGACTGCGTGGCGTGCCACAGTGACCATGCCGGGGTAAAACGTTACCGGCAGCAAGGCCGCTTCAGTCACGCGCTGCTGCAAGCCGATTCACGCGACCAATGCGATACGTGTCACAAGTCGCCCACGGACGCGCTCCATCAGAAGATCACCGGCAACTGCGGAGAGTGCCACGGCCAGGATAAATGGGTTCCCGCGACCTTCGATCATGACAAGTTCTTCAGGCTCGATCGTGACCACAACGTCAAATGCGTCACCTGTCACGAGCGCAATGATTACAGTCGCTATACCTGCTACGGCTGCCACGAACACACCCCCGCAGACATTCGCCGGGAGCACATCGAAGAGGGCATCCGGAAATTCGACAACTGTGTCGAATGTCATGTCAGTGCGGACGAACATGACATCCGGGGCGGACGCGGAGAGGGGGGCCGGGGCGGGAGGGACGACGATGATTGATGGGCAACGCGGTCGCGGCCGGGCAATTGGCCGTTATCGTTCGATCACCAGGTCGCTCCGCGGCGTGCTGCAGCACGGCAGGATGAAACCCTGATCGATCTCGCGCTGGCGGATGCCGCCGCCGTGGGCCATGTCCACCTCGCCGGAGACGAGACGGGACTTGCAGGTGCCGCACATCCCCTTGGCGCAGGATGACGGCAGTCGCAGGCCGGCCGCGCGCGCCGCATCGAGGAGCTTCACGCCGGGAGCGCAGATCACGCTGCGGCCGCTCTTGGTGAACTCGACGGTGAAACCCGCCGCGTCGCCCTCCCCCGTTTCCGCGCTGCCGGCGCCCTCCCCGCCTTCCTGCTCACCTTGCGTGTCGGCGAAGCTGAAGCTTTCCTCGTGGTAGCGCTTCATGTCGAAGCCACCCTCGGCCAGCAGGGCGCGCACGGCAGCCATGTAGGGCGCGGGCCCGCAGCAGAACACTTCACGCTCGGCGAAGTCCGGCGCGATCCGCTTGAGCAGCGGCAGGTCGAGGTAGCCGGTGGGCGACGCCCAGTCGGCTTCGCTACCGCGCCCCTCGCAGACGAAGGCGGTACGGAAGCCCGGCTGGTTGGCCGCGAGCAGGCCCAGCTCGCGGCGGAAGACGATGTCCGCGGGAGTACGGGCGCTATGCACGAAGACGACGTCGCGGTCCTCGCCCAGGTCGTGGAAGCTGCGCGACATGGACATCAGCGGCGTGATCCCCGAGCCGCCGGAAAGGAACAGGTACTTGCCCGCCGGGTGCAGCGCGCACGCGAACTCGCCACTCGGCCCCAGGGCCCGTAGGCTCATGCCCGCGCTGAGGTGGTCGTGCAGCCAGTTGGAGACGCGGCCGCCGGGCACGCGCTTGACCGTGATCGACAGGGTGTCGGGGCGCGTCGGCGGCGAGGAGATCGTATAGCAGCGGTTGACCGTTTCGCCGTCGATTTCCAGTTCCAGCGTGATGAACTGGCCGGGGAGGAAGCGCACCAGGCCGGGACGCCGCGGGCGAAGGATGAAGCTCTTGACGTCGTGCGTCTCCTGGCGCACCTGGCAGCAGATCAGGACGTCGTCCTCCTCCGCGTTCCACAGCGACGGCACGGCGAGCGGGATGTCACGAGTGATCGGTCCGTTCATGCCGGTCACTCCGCCGCCGCCTGCAAACGCCCCACGTACCAGCCGGCGAACTTCTCGACCAGCTCCTCGGTGTAGGGCGAATACGGGCCCGGTTCGTAAGCCGGATCGGCGATGCCGCGCTGGGACATCTCGACCAGCTCGCGGTCCTGCTGGTTGGTCGCACGCCACACCGCGGTGAGGTTGGCGGGATCGTAGTCCCGCCCTTCGACCGCATCCTTGTGCACCAGCCACTTCGTGCGCACGAGGGTGTGGTCCGCGTCGATCGGCAGCACCGTGAAGGTCACGATGTGGTCGCTCATGAAGTGGTGCCAGGAGTTGGGCTGGGTCCAGAACGACAGCCCGCCGAGGTTGCGCTGGCTCAGGTGGCCGAGGAGCTTCTGGCAGGCGACCCTGGCGTCCATCGTCTGCGATTCGCCGGCCTTGTCCAGCGGCAGGCGCTGCGTGCGGAAACCCGTGACGCGGCTGTCCAGCTCGTCGATCTCGGCCGATTCCAGCCCCGCCGCTTGCCAGCGCGCGTGCTCGCGTTCGGTCAGGTCGCGGAAGGCCTGGACCTGTTCGATGTTCGACGGCGAAGGCTGGTAGCCGAAACCGTACTCGTAGAGCGAAACGGTCAGCTCCGGATGATTGGCCACGCAGTGATAGCACTCGCGATTGTTCTCCATCACCAGCTTCCAGTTGCCGGCCTCGACGATCTCGTCCTGCACGGCGATCTTGCACTCGGTCAGCCGGTGCGGCGCGAGGTAGCGCGACATCGCTTCGCGCATCTGCGCGAAATCTTCGGGCGGATTCTCGACCAGGCAGACGAAGATCAGGCCCGCGACGCTTTCGACATGCACGCGCTTCAGTCCGCGCCCGGCGGGGTCGAAGTCCTCGCCCATGTGCTCCGCGTAGATCAGCTTGCCGGACAGGTCGTAGGTCCACTGGTGGTACGGGCACACCAGGTTGCCGACGCTGCCTTTGTGGGCGTTGCACAACTGCGCACCGCGATGGCGGCAGACGTTGTGGAAGGCGCGCAGCTCCATGTCGTCGTTGCGCAGCACGACGACCGAGGCGCGGCCCAGCTTGACGGTGAAGTAGTCGCCCGGCTCGGGGATGTCGGGCTCGACGCCGACGTAGATCCAGTGCCGGGCGAAGATGGCCTCCATGTCGAGGTCGAAGATCTCCGGGCTCGTGTAGAACTGCGCATCCAGGCTGTGGCCGGGACGTCGGGCGGCGAGGAGTTCCCTCACCTTCTTGCTCACTTGCATGTCCTTTCCTCTTCGGTGCAGAAACGTTGAGGCAATGTTCCCGCAGGCCGCCCGGGCTCACTTGTGCCTGGTGGACGCAATCCCATCCAATTCCGACATGGGGCTTCCTCGACCGGGCATTCCTTTTCCCGAAGTGAAGCCACGGCCGGCACTGGCCAAGGCCCGGGGAAGACGCTATGTTTACAGGCATATAACTCGATCCGCTCGGCGCACCAGAACGACAGAAAGCGCCGGCGCCACGCGACCTGTCGGGGCGTGTGCGCAAGGGCCACCAACAGGAGACATGGATGTTCGACTTCCACCTGGCCGCGGCGCCAAGACCTTTCGCGCCCCGATCGCGACGCTGAGAGCGGAGAACCGAAGTGTCCGCACTCCCAACGGCGACGCGCGTCGGCTTTCTGGTGCTGAACGAGTTCACGATGATCGCGTTCTCGAGCGCCGTCGAAGTCCTGCGCATGGCCAACCACATCAGCGGCAAGCCCTTGTACAGCTGGTCGGTGATCAGCGCGGACGGCCAGTCCGTGGCCTGCAGCAACGGGCTGGCGCCGGCACGGATCGGCACCTACGAGGACGCGGGGCCGTTCGACATGGTGTTCGTGTGCGGGGGGACGAACGTCACCCGCTTCGTCGATGACAAGGTCATTGCCCTGCTACGCCGCATCGCCCACGACAAGGTGATTCTCGGCGGGCTATGCACCGGGACCTACGCACTGGTCAAAGCCGGCCTGCTGAACGGTTATCGCGCAACGATCCACTGGGAAAACCTCAGCGCCCTGCGGGAGGCCCACGACAAGATCCGCTTCGTCGAGGAGCTCTTCGTCATCGACCGCGACCGCATCACCTGCACGGGGGGCATCGCGCCCATCGACATGATGCTGGCCGTCGTGCGCGAGCGCTTCGGCAAGACCCTGGTTGCGGAGATCTCCGAGCAGTTCATCCTGGAACGGGTACGCGACAGCAAGGATCGCCAACACATCCCGCTGGCCGCACGGGCGGGATGCAACCGCAGGGCGCTGGTGGAAGTGGCCGCGCTGATGGAGGCGAACATCGAGGAGCCGCTGTCGCTGGAGGACTTGTCGCAGCTCGCCGGACTCTCCCAGCGCCATCTGCAGCGCCTGTTCCGCGAGGCCCTCCAGGTCACCCCCAGCCACTACTACCTCGAATTGCGGCTGCGCCGTGCGCGCGAACTCCTGCTGCAGACGCAGATGTCGATCACCAACATCACGATCGCCTGCGGCTTCCAGTCCGCCTGCCATTTCAGCAAGTGCTACCGCGCGCTGTTCGGCAAGCCCCCGAGCAGCGAGCGCCGACCGCAGGGGACGGCGGCCGTCGAACCGCAGCAGCGCAACACGCCCGCGGCACACGATCTGGCGGCGTGAGGCGCCGGCCCGCGGATCGCGGCGGAAACGGCATGTAGCATCGGGGCACCCGGCGCACGGGAATCGCGCCGGGCACCACGGGTATCAGGCCCCCTGCCCCTGGTTTTTGCGGCGTGCGATGCGCTCTTCCTTCGGCACACCGAAGCTCTCGGTGAGACGGTCGAGAATGATCGCGAGCAGCACCACGGCGAGGCCGGACTCGAAACCCAGCCCGATGTCGAGGCGCTGGATACTGGCGAGCACGTTGTTGCCCAGGCCGCCGCCGCCGACCATCGACGCGATGATGACCATCGACAGCGCCATCATGATCGTCTGGTTCACGCCGGCCATGATCGACGGCAGCGCGCCGGGAATCTGGATCTTCAGCAGGACCTGCAGCGGCGTGCAGCCGAAGGTGATGCCGGCCTCGACCTGCTCCTTGTTCACCTGGCGGATGCCGAGCGCGGTCAGGCGCACCACGGGCGGCATCGCGAAGATCACCGTCGCGAGGACGGCCGGCACGCGGCCGAGGCCGAACAGCATCGCGGCGGGGATGAGGTACACGAACGCCGGCATCGTCTGCATGAAGTCCAGCACCGGACGCAGCAGATAATTGACGCGGCGGTTGAGGGCAGCCGCGATGCCCAGCGGTATGCCCACCAGCAGGCTGATGAGCGTCGACGAGATGATCAGCGCGAGCGTCGCCATCGTCGCCTGCCAGAAGCCCGTGCCGATGATGACAAGAAGCGCTCCGGCGGCAACGACGGCGAATTTCCAGCCGATACGCCAGAATCCCAGCGCGACGAACACACTCGCGAGGAGCCAGTCGGGGATCAGGTGCAGGAAGCCCTCGGTCAGTTCGGTCATCTGGCCGACCACGTCGCCGAGGCCGGCCAGCACCCCGTGATCGTTCTTGACGATGAAATTGACGATTTTCTCGGCCCATTCACCGAGTGGCAGGAAATCACGCATGGGTCAGTTCTTCCTTTGCCATTTTCTTGAGCAGGATCGTCTGGGTGACGGCACCGATATAGTGGCCCTGGGGTTCGACCACCGGCAGCGGATAGGGCATCTTCACGATGCGGCAGATCAGATCGCTCAGGTTGAGGTCGCCATTCACCGGGGGCAGATCGCCCAGCAAGGCGTACGACAGCTCCCGGGAGCCGGACTCCAGCGAGCGGATCATCGAGTCGATGGAGACCGTGCCGACGAGCTTGCGATCGGAATCGAGCACGAAGCCGTAGTTGCGGCGGGCTGCGCGCAGACGCTCGATCACGGCGTGGAAGCCGTCCCTGAAATCGCTCTGCGCGAAGAAGACCGGTACCGCATCGACATCGGCAACGTCCTTGGCGGACAGGTACTTGTTCACGTCCACGCCGTTGAAGAAGGCGCGCACATAGTCGTCCACGGGGTTGCGGATGATGTCGTCGGGCGTGCCGATCTGCACGATGCGGCCCCCTTCCATGATCGCGATGCGGTCGCCGATGCGGCAGGCCTCGTCGAGGTCGTGCGAGACGAAGATGATCGTGCGCTTGTGGTCCCGTTGCAGGTCGAGCAGCAGGCCCTGCATTTCGGTGCGTTTCAACGGGTCGAGGGCGGAGAAGGCCTCGTCCATCAGCATCAGCGACGGATTGACGACCAGCGCGCGCGCGAGGCCCGCCCGCTGCTGCATGCCGCCGCTCAGCTCGCGCGGGTAGCGGTTGGCGAAGGCCGCCAGGCCCACCTGTTCGAGCACCTTCATCGCCCGCGCTTCGCGCTCCTTGCGCGGCACGCCGGACACCTCGAGCCCGAAGGCGGCGTTCGCGAGCACCGTGAGATGCGGCAGCAGCGCAAACGACTGGAAAACCATTGCCATGTCGCGGCGGCGCAGCTCGATGAGCTGCTTCGGATCCATCGACGCGACGTCCTGGCCGTCGACCAGCACCTGCCCCGAACTCGGCTCGATCAGCCGGTTGAGCAGGCGGATCAGCGTGGATTTGCCTGATCCGGACAGCCCCATGATGACGAAGATCTCGCCCGCGTTGATATGGAAACTCGCATTCTGGACACCGACCACCATTCCGGTCTGGCGGACGATGTCGTCCTTGTCCTTGCCTGAACGCAGCATCTGCATCGCCACGTCCGGCTTGGGTCCGAAGATCTTGTACAGATCCTTTACAACGATTTTTTCCTGCATGGTCTTGCGTGCCTCCACCGTACTGCTCCATCCGTCAACAGCCGGTGCCCGCATTGGCGTGAGCACCGGTTTCAGCGTCCTGGCCGGACGGCGCCCTTACTGGGCGTCCTTCAGCCAGCCTGCAACCATTTCGGGATGGCTCGCGATGTAGGCGGCGGCCTCTTTCTCGTAGGACGACTCCTTCGCCTTCGCCATGATGCCCTCGAGGTCCGACAGCGGGATCTTGAAGTTCTTGATGAAGGCCGCGGCTTTCGGGAAGTCCTGGTCGAAGCCCTTGCGGCCGATCGCGTGGATCGCTTCCGCGCCGCCGAGGGATTTCTTCGGATCCTCCAGGTAGCGCACCTTGTACTTCGAGAACATCCAGTGCGGATTCCAGGTCGTCACGACGATCCATTCCTTGCGCGTCATCGCCCGATCGAGGGCGACGATCATCGCCGCATCGGAACCGGTGCGCAGGTCATAGCCCGCCAGGCTGTAGTCCTTGAGCGCCTGCTCGGACGCACGCATCAGGCCGGCGCCGGGGTCGATCCCCTGCACCTGGCTCTTCAGCTTCTTCGCCACTTCCGGCTTGTTCAGGTCGGCGATCGACGACAGCTCGGACGCCGGCACGTAGTCGGGAACGGCCCAACCGAGCTTCGCGTCGCCGTACAGGACTCCCAGATCCATCAGATCCCCCGAGAGCTTGTCCCAGTAAGCCTTGTGCGTATTCGGCAGCCACGCCATCAGCATCACGTCGAGCTGCTTCTTGGCGACGCCCTGGTATTGCAGGCCGATGTCGGTCATCACCAGCTCGACCTTGTAGCCGAGCCGCTGCTCGAGCAGCTGCTTGGCGATGTTCGTCACCGCCTCGGCGTCCGACCAGGCCGTCCAGCCGATCTTGATCGTCTTCTGTTCGGCAGCCTGGACGCCGGTCGCGCCCGCCACTGCCGATACGATCATCGCTGCGCCGATTGCGTGCTTGAATGCTTGCTTCAGTCCTGAAAACATCTGCTCCTCCGGTTTGGTATGGCGGGCTCTATTGCATCGGCCCGTTCGTGGTGAGTCTGAGTTATGCGAGTCGAGAGCTTCGGTCCTGCAAGTGCAACGGTCCTCCGGCGCCGCGGCACGAATGTTTTGGATCGATCGGCGTGAAGCCAGTCTAGGGTTCCCGGGGCAAGGCAAGTTACCCCCTTGCGACCTCCACCCATCCTGTTTGCGTCAAACCGCGGCGCGGCAGCCGCATTCGATTTTCGGCAGATTCTCGTGGTGCGTTTCCGAGCGCGGGGCCTCAGGGCTTGAGGATCATTTCGATGGCCTCGCGCACCTCGGGCTGCAGCGTGACGCCTTCGGCGCACAACTTCCCGATCAGCTCGGGGAGCCCGTCGACCGGCTGGGCTGCCCGTATCTGGCGTGCCCAGGATTCGGGCGATCCGCTGGCCGGGAGATCGATGCCCAGTTCGCCCAGTCGCTGACGGAAATCGTCGATATCGACGAGGTCGGCAAACATCATGAGAATGTCCTCCCGGACAGGCCGGCGCTCACCGCAGGACCCCTTCTTCGCGCAACAGTTTGAGGATCGCCTCCGCGCCCTGTTGCGCCGACACCCCGGTGAGCACCTGCCCGCCGCTGCCTTCCGCCTTCGCCGCGGCGGCCTTGAAGCGGTCTCGCGCGGAGCTCGCCTTGACGATCTTGAGGCGCTTGGGACGCTTGCGTGCGGGGGCAACCGTCCACTCCAGCGCCAAACCGTCCGGCGTCATCCCGGACGCCAACTGGCGCAATTCCCCGCGCCGTGCGGGACCGAACGCGCTTTGCCGTGCCGGCTGCGCGGCCGCGTCGACCGTGACGACGGCGGGCAGCCGCACCTTCAACCGCCGACGCTGGCCGCGCGGCAAGGCCTGCAATACCGTCATCGTGTCGCGGTCGACCGACTCGACCGCGGCGAGCCCCGACACCAGCGACCAGCCCAGGCGTTCGGCCAGCAGGAACGGGACGAGTCCCGACCCTTCCCCCGTTTCGCCACGCGCGCCGCACAGCACCAGGCGCGGCGCGGCAGCGCGCAGCCAGGCTTCAAGCGCCGGCACGATGTCCGACCCCGCCGGCTGCTGCAGCACGTCGATCGCACCGATGCCCATGCCCAGATAGCCGCGCAGTGCGGCTTCCGACTCCGGCGACGAGTCGCCGGCATGCACGAGGCTCAGATCTTCAGGCGCCGCCAGTGACAAACCGATCTCGACAGCCCGGGCGTCGTATTCCGCGCGGCGCGTGCGCCCCGTCACCGGGTGACGTCCCACCGAAACCAGCGCCGCGACCTTCAGCGGCCGACCATCCGGCGGCATTACCTTGTCATCACGCTGCATTGCGCTGCTCCTTGCGAACGCCTTCGACCCTCTCCACCAGGGCGGCGAGCACTGCGCTCGAATCTGCGATCACCGCCAGGTCCGCGCGCTTCACCATGTCGCACCCGGGGTCCGTGTTGATCGCGACCACCTTGTCGCACTGCTGGATGCCTTGCAGGTGCTGGATCGCGCCCGAGATGCCGACCGCCAGATACACGCGCGCGGTGACCCATGTGCCGGTCGCGCCGACCTGGCGGTGACGCGGCATGAAGCCGTTGTCCACCGCGACCCGCGACGCCCCTTCCGTTGCGCCGAGCACTGCGGCCGCCCGGTGGAAGCCGTCCCAGTCGCGGATGCCGTTGCCTGCTGAGAGGATGAATTCCGCCTCCGCGAGCGCGACCCCGGCGGGGTCGACCGCCACCGCACCGAGGTCCTCGATACGGCGCAGCGCCTGTGGCAAGGCCGCCGGCGGCGCGATCGATTCGGCCGCGTGGACCGTTTCGCTGACCGGTTCGGCACATTCGGGCAGCGCGAGCACGATGCGCGGCAGCGCGCGGGTGATGTCGACGGTGCCGGCCGCGCCGCGGGCGATGCACTGCCCGTCGGCGATCTGCCACACCTGGGTCGCCGGCCGCTCCCCGCGCCGTGCCGCGAAGCGCCGGCCCAGTTCCGCGCCGCCGAGGGGCGAATCGGGGAACAGCCAGTGGCGCGGCTCGTGCTGCCGTTCGATGCCGCCCAGCGCGTTCAGGCGCTGTTCCGGTGCGTAACCGTCGAAGGACTCGCCGGCGAAATTGACGACGCGGTCCACACCGGCTTCGCCGAGCGCGTCCTCGCGGGATTCGCCGAAACTCACCAGCAGCACGGCACCCTGCTCCGCGCCGTCGGCGAGCTGCCGCGCGAGGCCTAGCACGTCGCGGTCGTGCGCCGACAAACGTCCGCCGGGCATGTCCGCAACTACCGCGATGATGAACGCCGGGTTGTCGATCTGCACGCGACGCCGTGCCGGGGCCGCCGCCGCTTCGCGCCGGGCCGAGCCCGCCGCATTCGCGGTCTGCGCGCCGCTGCGGTCGATGCGACGGATGCCGTTCGGACCGATGAAGCCGACCGCGTGCGGATTGCGCCGGATGATGCCGTTCGGCCCCATCCACTGCGCCACCTCGGCCCCGCCGTTCAGCCGGGCCAGCACCGCCTCGTGCTCGGGATGCAGGCGATTGCGGGCGATCCACTCGGTGCGAGGATCGCGTCTGACGATTTCACTCATGCCACCACCTCCACTGCCCGTTCGGCTGCAGCCGCCTTGCCCGCACGAGCTGCCGGCGCCGGTGCCGCCACGAGCTGCGCCGCGACGAGCTCGGCGATATCGAGCACTTCGGGGCGCGGCCCGACGACGCCTTCGAGCATCGCCGTGCATTGCGGGCAACCGACGGCCACGATGTCGGCCTGCGTCGCGTTGATCTCTTCCATACGCATGTCGGGGATGCGGCGCTTGCCAGGAATGTCCGTGATCGGCGCCCCGCCACCGCCGCCACAGCAGCGCGAACGGAAGCCGGAACGTTCCATCTCGACCACCTTGATGCCGATCCCCTTCAGCGCCTTGCGCGGCGCCTCGTACTCGCCGTTGTAGCGGCCGAGATAGCACGGGTCGTGATAGGTCACGCGCCCGCCGGTCCATTCGCCCAGTGCGAGCCGGCCCTTCTCCATCTGTGCGGAGATGAAGGTGCTGTGATGCGTCACGGTGTAGGTGGCACCGAAGGCCGGGTACTCGTTCTTCAGCACGTGGAAGCTGTGCGGGTCGCAGGTCACGATCTCGCGGAAGCGGTACTTGGCGAGCGTCGCCGCGTTACGCAGCGCGAGCGCCTGGAAACTCGCCTCGTCGCCCAGCCGGCGCGCGACGTCGCCGCTGTCGAGCTCCTCGTTGCCGAGCACCGCGAAATCCACCTGCGCCGCGCGCAGCACCTTGACGAGCGCGCGCAGGGTGCGCTGGTTGCGCATGTCGAAGGCACCGTCGCCCATCCACAGCAGCACGTCGGCGGTGCCGCGTTTCGCCATCAACGGCAAGTCGAGGTCGGCCGCCCAGTTCATGCGCGACGCCGGATCGAAGCCGCCCGGGTTGTCGGTGGTCGCGAGGTTCTCCAGCACCTCCCGGCCCTTGTTCGGCGTGTTGCCGTGTTCCATCGTCAGGAAGCGGCGCATGTCGACGATCGCATCGACGTGCTCGATCATCATCGGGCACTCCTCGACACAGGCGCGGCAGGTCGTGCAGGACCACAGGGTCTCCGCATCGACCAGCGCGCGGCCCTCACGTACGTCTCGCAGCACGATTGGACTGTGCGCGTCGCCACCGTGCTCGCCGACCGGCTTGCCGGGATAAGGCGAGCCCGCATAGGCCGCGTCGGTACCGCCGGCCATGCCGACGACCATGTCCTGGATCAGCTTCTTCGGGTTCAGCGGCTGGCCGGCGGCGAAGGCCGGGCACATCGCCTCGCAGCGGCCGCACTGCACGCAGGCGTCGAAGCCGAGGAGCTGGTTCCACGTGAAATCGGCCGGCTTGCCGACGCCCAGCGGCGCGGCGGAATCGTTCAGGTCGAGCGGTTTGAGGCCCGTCGAGCGGCCGCCGCCGAAGCGTTCGGGCCGGCGGTGGAAAGCCAGGTGCAGCGCGCCGGCGAAGGCGTGCTTCATCGGACCACCCCAGGTCATGCCGAGGAACATCTCGGAGATGCCCCACGCGACGACCAGCGTCAGCACCGCAGCCAGCGCCCAGCCCCCGAACCCGGCCGGCAGGATCCCGGCCGTCGGCAGCGTGACCAGGAACACGCCGCTCGCGAACGCGAAAAGGCTCTTCGGCAGACGCATCCACGGGCCGAGCGAGAGACGTGCCGGGGGATTCTTGCGTCGCGCGGCGACACGCAGGGCGCCGGCGAACATGACAACTGCCGCCGCGAGCAGCGCCCAGCTCAACAGCCGGCTCTCGAGCTGGAAGCCATGCACCAGGATCAGCAGCACGGCGGCCGCAACGAAGCCGCCGCCGGTGGCGACGTGGGTGTTCGCGAACACCTTGTCGCGCGCGACGACATCGTGGAGGTCCACCAGGTAGCGCCGCGGCATCGCGACCAGGCCGCCGAGCACGGAGACCGGCGACGGCCGGCCCTGCCGCCACAGGCGGATGCGCCGGACTGCGCCCAGCAGCGCCAGCGCCAGCGAGGCGAAGATCAATATGGGGAGTACTACTTCAAGCATTCGTCTCTCCTAGTGCCGCGTATGCTCCTATCGGCACATTCAGGCGCGATTAGCAGGTTCCTTCCCCTTCAAGGGGAAGGACAGGATGGGGATGGGTTTCTTGCAGGCGCCGCGGAGTCCACCCATCCCCACCCCAGCCCTCCCCTTGAAGGGGAGGGAGAAAAACCGCGCATCCTTCACTGCTTCTCGTGCTAATCGGCAACTTCCGCTCAGAAGTCCTTGCACAGCCTCAGCGCATCGAGGATGGCCGCGTGGGTGTTACGCTGGGACACGCAATCGCCGATGCGGAACAGCAGATAACCGTCGCCTTTCTCCGCAAGGCAGGACTGCGGCTGGATCGCGAAGAGCTCCTCGATATTCACCTGGCCCTTGTTGCGCGAACCGGGCTTCAGCTCGTAGTACAGCTTCTCGTCCGGCCGCACGCCGTTCTCGACCACGATCTGGTCGACCACGCGCTCTTCCTTCGCACCGGTGTATTCGTTCTCCAGCACCGCGACGAGCTTGTCGCCTTCGCGATACACCTTCTCCAGCATCATGTCCCCGGTCATGATCACTTCCTTGGGGTACAGGCTGCGGTAGTAGGTCGGGAAGGTCGTGCCGCCGATCGCGACACCCGGTTTGATGTCGTCGGTGACGATCTCGACCTTGGCGCCCTTGTCGGCGAGGTAATCCGCTGCCGACATGCCGGAGAACTCGCAGATCGTGTCGTACACCAATACGCTCTTCCCCGGTGCAACCTTGCCTTCGAGAATGTCCCAGCTGCTCACGACCAAGCCTTCGGCGGCGCCCCAGTGCGGGTTCTGCTCGAGGAAGGGGTGCGCACCGACCGCCAGCACGACGACGTCCGGCCTGAGGTCCATGATCGTCGCCGCATCCGCCGCGACGCCCAGGCGCAGGTCGATTTTCAGGCGCGCGAGTTCCAACTGGTACCAGCGCGTGATGCCCGCCATCTGGTCGCGCTGCGGTGCGCGCGCGGCGATCGAGATCTGGCCGCCCAGCGCATCCTTCTTCTCGAACAGCGTCACGTCATGGCCGCGCTCGGCTGCGACGCGCGCCGCTTCCATGCCGGCCGGTCCGCCGCCGACGACGACGACCTTGCGCTTCGGGCCCGTCGACTTCTCGATGATGTGCGGCAGCCCCTGATGCTCGCGCGAGGTCGCGGCGTTCTGGATGCACAGCACATCCAGGCCCTGGTACTGGCGGTCGATGCAGTAGTTCGCGCCGACGCACTGGCGGATCTGGTCGACCTTGCCCATCTTGATCTTGTTCACGAAGTGCGGATCGGCGATGTGCGCGCGCGTCATGCCGACGAGGTCCACGTAGCCGCCTTCGAGGATGCGCTGCGCCTGGTTGGGATCCTTGATGTTCTGCGCGTGGATCACCGGCACCGACACCACTTCCTTGATCCCGGCCGCCAGATGCAGGAAGGGCTCCGGCGGAAAGCTCATGTTCGGGATCACGTTCGCCAGCGTGTTGTGCGTGTCACAGCCCGAACCGACAACGCCGATGAAATCCAGCAGTCCCGTGTCGCTGTAGTACTTGGCGATCTGCTTCATGTCCTCGTGCGTGAGACCATCCGGGTGGAACTCGTCGCCGCAGATGCGCATGCCGACGACGAAATCGCGCCCGACCTCGGCGCGCACGGCTTTCAGAACCTCCATGCCGAAACGCATGCGGTTCTCGAAGGAGCCGCCCCACTCGTCGGTGCGGTGGTTGACGCGCGGGCTCCAGAACTGGTCGATGAGGTGCTGGTGCACCGCCGACAACTCGACGCCATCCAGCCCACCTTCCTTCGCACGGCGCGCGGCCTGCGCGTAGTTGCCGATGATGCGCTGGATCTCCTCGGGTTCGATGGTCTTGCAGGTCGCGCGGTGCACCGGCTCGCGGATGCCCGACGGCGACACCAGATGCGGCCAGTTCTCGCCGTCCCAGCGCGAGCGCCGGCCCATGTGCGTGATCTGGATCATGATCTTGGCGCCGTGCTTGTGCATCGCGTCGGCGAGGTTCTGGAAGTGCGGGATGATCTTGTCGGTCGACAGGTTCACCGACTTCCACCAGCCCTGCGGGCTGTCGATCGCGACCACCGAGGAGCCGCCGCAGATGCACAGGCCGATGCCGCCCTTGGCCTTCTCCTCGTAGTACCCGACGTAGCGCTCAGTGGTCATGCCGCCGTCGGTCGCATAGACCTCGGCGTGCGCGGTGCTGACGATGCGGTTGCGGATCGTCAGCTTGCCGATCTGGATCGGCTGGAAAAGGGCGTCGAACTGTGCCATTGCCTGTTACTCCTGTCAGCGCGGGCGGGTGATGAACACGCCGTAATCGCAGCCTTCCTCGGCGCCGCTCTGGGTCTGCTCGGCAAGGGTGCGCAGGGGGCTGCCGGCGGCGGCGAGGATCTGGTCCATCGCGCCGGCGAACCAGCCGGTGAACATGTATTCGATCTTGCGGCCGACCTTGCCGTACTCATAGACGAAGGCCGAATGGTCCAGCCGCACGCGGCAGGTACCCGCGTCGAGGTCGATCGCCTCGATCGAGAAGAGGCCCCAGCCGCGCTGCGACAGGCGCTTCATGTAGTGCTCGAACACCGCGACGCCCGACAGCCCGTGCAGCGCGGCTTCCTTCTCGCACCAGTGCCACGCCGACTTGTAGCCCGCCTTGTAGAGGATCTGGGCGTAGCGCTCGGCGCCGATCTCTTCCTCGATGCCCTTGTGGTTGTTGATGAAGAAGTGGCGCGGCACGTACAGCATCGGCAGCGCGTCGCTGGTCCAGACGCCGGTTTCGGAATCGACTTCGATCGGCAGTTGCGGTGCGGTCTTCATGTTCGGTTTGTCTCCAGTATCTTGTTGGGGCAGCAAAGGGGCAGAAAGGCGACTCGCGTTGGACTCACTCGCCCCAGACGTCGCGCAGCACGCGCACCCAGTTCTCGCCCATCACCTTGCGCACGACACGCTCGGACATGCCGCGCTTGAGCAGCGTTTCGGTCAGGTTCGGGAATTCACCGACGGTCCGGATGCCGAGCGGATTGACGATCTTTCCGAAGTTGGTGAGGCGGCGAGCGTAGCCCTTGTCGTGCGTGAGCCACTCGAAGAAGTCCTTGTCGTGGCCCTGCGTGAAGTCGGTGCCGATGCCGATCGCATCCTCGCCGACGATGTCCATGACGTACTCGATCGCCTCGGCGTAATCGTCGATCGTCGAATCGATGCCTTTCTTGAGGAAGGGTGCGAACATCGTCACGCCGACGAAGCCGCCGTGATCGGCGATGAACTTCAGCTCGGCGTCGGACTTGTTGCGCGGATGTTCCTTGAGTCCGGACGGCAGGCAGTGGGAGTAGCAGACCGGCTTTTTCGATTCGAGGATGACTTCCTCGGAGGTCTTCGCGCCGACGTGCGAGAGGTCGCACATGATGCCGACGCGGTTCATCTCGGCGACGACCTCGCGGCCGAAGCCCGACAGCCCGCCGTCACGCTCGTAGCAGCCGGTGCCCACGAGGTTCTGCGTGTTGTAGCACATCTGCACGATGCCCACGCCGAGCCTCTTGAAGATCTCGACGTAGCCCAGCTTGTCCTCGAACGCGTGCGCGTTCTGGAAGCCGAGGATGATGCCGGTCTTGTTGGCTTCCTTCGCCGCGGCGATATCCGCGGTGGTGCGCACCGGCATCACGAGGTCCGTGCTTTCCGCCATCAGGCGATTGACCATCACGATGTTGTCGACGGTCGCCTGGAATCCTTCCCACACCGAAACGGTGCAGTTCGCCGCCGTCAATCCGCCGCGGCGCATGTCCTCGAACAGATGCCTGTTCCACTTCGCAATGATCAGCCCGTCGATGACAACGGCACTGTCGTGAATTTCCTTTGCATTCATTATCCGACTCCTCCGCAAGCGCGATTCGTGGAGATGAGAATAGCGTCGGGGCCGAAACCCCTATTGCACAGGAAGCGACGGGGACGAGCCAAAATGCGTCATCCCGACAAGCCGGCATTGGCAAGGCACATCCGCTGTGCCACGAAATGGAAATCGTCGGACGTATCGGGATAGGGGCGGTCAGGCTTCCTGACCGATCCCCTCCCACACCACCCGGCATGCGGGTCCGCACCGGGCGGTTCGAGCAGTTGAGGTCATGAGAGCCGCGGCACGCCGAGTCGGTCGAAGTAG
>NZ_WTVN01000046.1 GCF_012910905.1 Aromatoleum toluvorans | reverse complement strand
GTCGATTACGATGCCCGTCGCGACTCACGCGGACGGGCATTTTTCCCTGGGCAGATTCCGGTTTAATTCCGTCCGTAGTCCGGTGCAAATATGTCCGTTTTCCGGCTTTTTTTCGTCCCGCCTAAAATCGGGGACGGTGAATCGGGAATGGGAAGTTCGCCGATAAGCCGGGTTTTGTCGAACGGCCGCAACTCGCGTCGCGACCGCCGGGCAGTCATTCCTCTGGGGGCCGTGTTGCCACGGCGCTCTAGCAGCCTACCCGGGAGCAGCGCGAGCCACGCCATCGCTCCCCTATTTGGCCTTGCCCCGGATGGGGTTTGCCGTGCCAGTCCTGTTGCCAGTCCTGCGGTGGGCTCTTACCCGGCGAGACTTGCGCCCCGCCCGGAACCGCGCTCACACGCAGCTCCGCACCATTTCACCCTTACCTGTGCCTGAGAACAGGCCATCGGCGGTTTGCTTTCTGTTGCACTTTCCGTCGCCTCACGGCGCCCGGCCGTTAGCCGGCATCCTGCTCTGCGGGGCCCGGACTTTCCTCCACGCACACTAGGTGCGCAGCGACTGCCTGGCGAACTTCCCGTCGCCGATTATACGCGAGCATCTACTTTCCCGCCGGCACGAAGGTAGCGACGCCATCCTTGAAACGGAACGCCCCCATCGCAGTGCCGGGAGCGCCCCCTGCAGTGTTGTCCCAGTCCTGCACCCGGCACTTTTCGGTGCTGGCGAGATACCAGTGGCTGCCCTGATGCAGCGCCCACAGGTGGTCGCCCGCCGCGAACACTTCCATCGGCGTCAGCTCGGTGCCGTCCGGGTGGATGGCCACGCGGTTCTGGCAATGCGGCAGGCGCGAGGCGATCACGGCCTGGTTGACGGTGCGCTGCCAGAAATACGGCTTCTCGCGCACGAGGATCAGCGCGTGCTGGCTCCCCTCGATCATGTACGCGGTGGCACTGTTCTCGCACGCCGCGAGCAGCGGCAGCAGTGCCAGCGCGGCAAACGGTTTCATCCTCGCACGCAGCATGCAGCCTCCCGGATCAGAGCAAACGCCAGCCGACTTTCTCGCCCGCGCGCAAGGGCACCAGCGGATCGCCCGGCAGGTAATCGTAGCCCGCCGGCACTTCCCACCCCTGTTTCGCCAGCGTGATGCGCCCGGCGTTGGGCGGCAGCCCGTAGAACGCCGGCCCGTTCAGGCTCGCAAAGGCTTCGAGCTTGTCCAGCGCACCGGCCTGCTCGAAGGCCTCGGCATAGAGTTCGATGCCGGCGTGCGCCGTGTAGCAGCCGGCGCAACCGCAGGCCGCCTCCTTCGTCGAGCGCGCATGCGGCGCGGAATCGGTGCCGAGGAAGAACTTGGCGCTGCCGGAGGTCGCGACCTCGACCAGCGCGCGCCGGTGCGTCTCGCGCTTGAGCACGGGCAGGCAGTAGTGATGGGGACGGATACCGCCCGCGAAGATCGCATTGCGGTTGAGCAGCAGGTGGTGGGCGGTGATCGTCGCACCGACGTTGGCACCCGCCGCGTTCACGAACTGCGCCGCGTCGGCCGTCGTGATGTGTTCGAACACGACGCGCAGCGCGGGGAAACGCTGCGTCAGCGGGGCGAGGACCTGATCGATGAAGACCTGCTCGCGGTCGAAGACATCGACATCGCCGTGCGTGACCTCGCCATGCACGCACAGCACCATGCCGAGTTGCTCCATGCGCTCGAGCACCGGCCAGACCTTCTCGATCCCCGTCACGCCTGCGTCCGAGTTGGTCGTGGCACCGGCGGGGTAGAGCTTCACCGCAATCACCGCGCCGCTCGCCTTCGCGCGATCGATCTCGTCCGGCGCCGTGTTGTCTGTGAGATACAGGCTCATCAGCGGCTGGAATGCGACGCCGGCCGGCACCGCGGCGAGGATGCGGTCGCGATATGCGAGCGCCTGCGCGGTCGTCGTGACCGGAGGGCGCAGGTTGGGCATGATGAGTGCCCGCCCGAAGCGCTGCGCCGTATGCGGAACGACGGTCGCCAGCGCCGCACCGTCACGCACGTGAAGATGCCAGTCGTCGGGGCGAATCAGGGAAAGGGTCTGCATGGTGTTCCTGGATCGGATGTTGGCGTAATTATATGCACGCTCAGCTGCCCTTGAGCTCCAGCGCGCGCGCGTAGAGCGTGTTGCGCGCCGCGCCGGTGATCTCTGCGGCGAGGCGCGCGGCGCTCTTGACCGGCAGCTCCGCCAGCAGCAGCGCCAGCACCCGCTCGGCCTCGGCGCCCAGCCCCTCTGCCGCAGGGGCGCCGGCAACGATCAGGACGAACTCGCCGCGGCAACGGTTCGGGTCCGCCGCGAGCCAGGCCGAGGCTTCGCCCAGCGGCATACGGGCGATCTGTTCGTAGATCTTCGTGATCTCGCGCGCGATCACGATGTCGCGCGAAGGCTCCAGCACCGCTGCGAGGTCGGCCACGCACTCGACGATGCGGTGCGGCGATTCGTAGAACACCAGCGGCACCGTCTGCGCACGCAAATCCTCGATCGCGGCACGACGGGCGGCCTGCTTCGCCGGCAGGAACCCCACGAAACGGAAGCCGTCATCGACGAAGCCGGACGCCGATAGTGCAGCGACGGCCGCACACGGACCGGGAACCGGCACGACCGGGAATCCCGCCTCGCGCACGCGCGCCACCGCCCGCGCACCGGGGTCCGAGATCGCGGGCGTGCCCGCGTCGCTGATCAGGGCGACCTGCTGACCGGCCTCCAGCATGCGGATCACCTGCCCGACCGCCGCCTGCTCGTTGTGCTCGTGCAGCGCGAAGAGCTTCGTGCGGATGCCGAGCGCATCGAGCAGGCGCTGGCTGTGCCGCGTGTCCTCGGCCGCGATCGCATCGACGCCGGCCAGCACGGCCTGCGCACGAATGCCGATGTCCTGAAGATTCCCGAGCGGCGTCGCCACCACATACAATGACGGCGTACTGGAAAGGGGCGACGGACTGGTGGTCATGGAAGTCGAAGGACGCGGCAAGAGGGAAGGCATTGTCCGGCGCGCGGCGCCCGGGACGCAAGGGCGCGGACGCGCGGGCGAGGATCTCGCGGAACGCTTCCTGGTGCGCCGGGGCCTCGTCGTTCTCGGCCGCAACGTGCGCTGCCGCGGCGGCGAGGTCGATCTCGTGTGCCTCGACCGCGGCGCGGTCGTGTTCGTCGAGGTCCGCCTGCGCAGCAATCCGCGTTTCGGCGGCGCGGCCGCCAGCATCACCGCGACCAAGCGCCAGCGCATCGTGCTGGCGGCGCGCTGGTGGCTCGCGGGCGCGGGCAGGCGTCACGCCGAGCGGCCCTGCCGCTTCGATGCCGTGCTGATGAACGCGCTCGACGAAGGCGCGATCGAATGGCTGCGCGGAGCATTCGACGCCGGCGCATGGTAAGCATCTGTAAGGATTCCCTCCGCTGACACCGACGGCACGCCACACTCGCGCCGCGCCCGCCCGCGGCGAGGCCGGCATTCGCCTCATGCTAGACTTCGCCCCCAAAAGATGTAACCGAGTGCCCCATGGACCTGATTCACCGCATCTCCCGACAATTCGAAGACAGCGCCCGCACCAAGCTCGACTCGCTGGAAGCGCTGGCCGCCCCGATCGCGGGCGCGGTGGAGATCATGACCGCCAGCCTGCTCAACAACGGCAAGATCCTCGCGTGCGGCAACGGCGGCTCGGCGGCCGACGCGCAACATTTCGCCGCCGAACTGGTCAACCGCTTCGAGATGGAGCGACCGCCGCTTGCCGCGGTGGCGCTGACCACGGACACCTCCACGCTGACCTCGATCGCCAACGATTACGACTACACGCAGGTGTTTTCGAAACAGGTGCGCGCCCTCGGGCAATCCGGCGACGTCCTGCTCGCGATCTCGACCAGCGGCAACTCTCCCAACGTGATCGCTGCGATCGAGGCGGCCCACGAACGGGACATGCGCGTCATCGCGCTCACCGGCAAGGGTGGCGGCAGGATGGGGGAACTGCTGGGCGACGGCGACATCCACCTGTGCGTCCCCGCGGACCGCACGGCGCGCATTCAGGAAGTACACCTGCTCGTCCTGCACTGCCTGTGCGACGGCATCGATTGTCTGTTACTCGGAGTTGAGGACTAACATGAACAACAAGACTCTTCTGGCCAAGCGGCGAACCCTCATCCTCGGCCTGGCCGCCGCGGCGACGCTGCCGCTGCTGCAGGGCTGCCTCCCGCTGGTCGCGGGCGGGGTCGGCGCCGGCGCGGTAATCGCCACCGACCGCCGCACCTCGGGCGCCTATGTCGAAGACGAGGGCATCGAATGGCGCACGTCGAGCGCGCTGCGCGACCGCCTCGGCGACGCCGTGCATATCAACGTGACCGCGTTCAACCGCAACGTGCTGCTGACCGGCGAAGCCCCCACCGAGGCGCATCGTGCCGAAGCCGAACGCGTCGCGGGCGGCATCGCGAATGTCAAGGGCATCGTCAATGAGGTCCAGGTCGCCGGCATCTCGTCGCTGACGTCACGCGGCAACGACTCGCTGCTCACGTCCAAGGTGAAGGCACGCTTCGTCGACGCGGCGCAATTCAGCGCCAATCACGTCAAGGTCGTGACCGAAGCCGGAACGGTCTTCCTGCTCGGCCTCGTGACGCGCCGCGAGGCCGACGCCGCGACCGAACTCGCGCGCCGCACCGAGGGCGTACGCAAGGTCGTGAAGGTGTTCGAGTACATCACCGACCAGCAGGCCCGCCAGATGGAAGGCAAGAAGGACTGAAGCGCCGGATCGGCGATAGCTTGGTCCTGGAGGGCACGGCCACGGCCGCACCCTTGTTCCGTCAGCCCCCGCGGCGCGCACGCAGCGCCGCGAGCAGCTTCTCGTGCACACCGCCGAAGCCGCCGTTGCTCATGACGAGCACGTGGTCGCCGGGACGGGCCTCGGCCACGACCGCGCTCACCAGTTCATCCAGCGCATCGAAGACCCCCGCCCGCTCGCCCAGCGGCGCGAGCGCCTCGCCGGCGTCCCAGCCGAGACCGTTCGCGTAGCAATACACGCGATCGGCCAGCGCCAGGCTCTCCGGCAGGCGGCTCTTCATCACTCCGAGCTTCATCGTGTTCGAGCGCGGTTCGAGCACCGCGAGGATGCGCCCTTGCGCTTCCTTCCGCCGCAGCCCCTCGACGGTGAGCGCGATGGCGGTCGGATGGTGGGCGAAATCGTCATAGACGGTCACCCCGTCGACGCGCCCGCGCACTTCCATGCGCCGCTTGATGCCCTCGAAGCGCGCGAGGCTCGCGATCGCCTGCGCCGGGGCGACGCCGACATGGCGCGCCGCGGCGATCGCGGCGAGCGCGTTGCTGCGGTTGTGGCTGCCCGACATCGGCATCGCCACGCGCCCCACCGCCTCGCCGCGCAGACGGAACACCGCCTCGCCTTCATCCGCGCCGGGCTCCGCCGACCACTGCGCCGCGTCGCCGAACCACTCCAGCTCCGACCAGCAGCCGCGCGCCAGCACGCGCTTCAGGCTGTCTTCGCCCGCGTTCGCAACGATGCGGCCCGAGGCGGGAATCGTCCTCACGAGGTGATGGAACTGGGTCTCGATCGCCGCCAGATCCGCGAAGATGTCCGCGTGGTCGAATTCGAGGTTGTTGAGGATCGCGGTGCGCGGATGGTAATGCACGAATTTCGAGCGCTTGTCGCAGAACGCCGTGTCGTACTCGTCCGCCTCGATCACGAAGAAGGGCGAATCGGTGAGTCGCGCCGACACGCCGAAATTACCCGGCACTCCACCGACCAGGAAGCCCGGATTGAGCCCCGCGTCCTCGAGCATCCACGCAAGCATCGACGTCGTCGTCGTCTTGCCATGCGTGCCGGCGACCGCGAGCACCCAGCGCCCCTGCAGCACGTGCTCGGCCAGCCACTGCGGCCCCGACACGTAGGGCAGGCCGCGTTCGAGGATCGCCTCGAGCAGCGGATTGCCGCGCGAGATCGCGTTGCCGACGACGAACACGTCCGGGGCGAGGTCGAGCTGCGCAGCATCGTAACCTTCGGTCAGGCCGATGCCCTGCGCCTCGAGCTGAGTGCTCATCGGCGGATAGACGTTCGCATCGCAACCGGTGACGGTATGTCCGGCCGACCGCGCGAGCAGCGCCACGCCGCCCATGAAGGTGCCGCAGATGCCAAGAATGTGGATATGCATCGAAACTCCGGGATTGACGGGCGGCTGCAATGTGCCTGAAACCGGTCCGTGTAGAATGGAGCGCATTCTACCTCGACCGTCAGCAGGACTCGCGACCATGACTTTCCGCGCGCCTCCCTCCCGCTCCGGAACCCTGCGGCGTGAAATCGCCGCCGCAGCGGCCCGCATGATGGCCGAAGACGGCATCAGCGATTTCGGCTTCGCCAAGCGCAAGGCCGCCCGCCAGCTCGGTGCCTCGGACACCGACTCGCTGCCCAACAATGCCGAGATCGAAGCGGAATTGCGGGCGTGGCAGGCGCTCTACCAGGACGAGGAGCAGGCCGAACGGCTGCTCGAGATGCGACACGCGGCGGTCGGCGTCATGCGCCTGCTCGACGAATTCCGCCCCTACCTCACCGGAGGCGTGCTGGACGGCACGGCGGGCCGCTATACCGAGGTCGACATCGAACTCTTCCCCGAGAGCGCGAAGGAAGTCGAGATCTTCTTCCTCAACCACGGCGTCACTTACGAGCACCGCGAGCCACGCCGCCCCGCACCCAACGCCCCGGAAGCGATCCTCAGCTTCGAGTGGGAGCAGGTGCCGATCCGCCTGTCGGTGTATCAGGCGCACGCCGAACGATCCGGCCGGCGGCACGCGGACAGGGCGCGGCTGCCCGCCGTCGAGGCACTGCTGACGCAGGAACGCGGCGAAATGGAACCGGTACGCTGAGCCGATGCACCCATGAAGCCCATCACCCGCAACATCCTGATCGTCGCCGTCGCGGCGATCGCCGCGCTGGGCGGCTACCTTGCCCAACGCTCGATCGCCCCCTCCCCCGCCACGGGAGCACCGCAGGTCGCCCGCGACGCCGGCGCGCCGATCCTCGCGTTGAACCTGCCGGACAGCAAGGGCGCGAACCAGGCCCTCGCCCAGTGGCGCGGCAAGGTGCTGGTGGTCAACTTCTGGGCCACGTGGTGCCCGCCGTGCCTGCGCGAGATCCCGGAGTTCTCCGCCGTCAGCCGCCGCTTCGCGGACGCGCCGGTGCAATTCGTCGGCATCGGCATTGACCAGCCCGACAACGTGCGCAAATTCGCCGAGGAGAACAAGGTTCCCTACCCGCTGCTGATTGCCCCGCTGGAGACACTGGCCGTGACCAGTGCACTCGGCAACAGCTCCCAGGCTCTCCCCTTCACTGCGATCTTCGACCGGCAGGGGGAACTCGATTTCGTGAAGCTCGGCACCTTGAACGAAGCCGAACTAGAAGGCAAAATTCGCGCACTTCTTGCGTCGCGATAGGGGGCTGCGGAATGTCTCCACTGGACAAAGTGCCGCGATCTGCGGCAAACTTGTCGCCATGACGCGCGCAAAACGCAGCAAAACCACCGAGGCGCCGCCCCCTCCGCAGACCCGGGTCCTGGTCCTGCACGGCCCCAACCTGAATCTCCTCGGCACTCGCGAACCGGATGTGCACGGCCGCACCACGCTGGCCGACATCCATTCCGCGATGGATGCGCGCGGCCGTGCGGCGGGCGTCGTGATCGAATCGTTCCAGAGCAATCACGAAGGACAGTTGATCGACCGCATCCAGGCCGCGGCCGTCGAAGCCGTCGACTACATCATCATCAACCCGGCCGGCTACAGCCACACCAGCGTCGCGCTACGCGACGCACTGGCCGCGGTGGCGATTCCGTACGTGGAAGTACACCTGCCGAACATCCACGCACGGGAACCGTTCCGGCATCACTCCTATTTTTCCGATCGCGCCATCGGCGTGATTTGCGGATTGGGCGCCTACGGCTACATGGCCGCACTCGAATTCGCCCTCACGCAACTGCGGAAAACCTGAATACCAACACACTCTGGGCACCCATGAGGTGCCGACTCGTCCGGAGAACAGCATGGATCTGCGCAAGCTGAAGAAACTGATCGACCTCGTCCAGGAATCGGGCATTTCCGAACTGGAGGTCACCGAGGGCGAAGAAAAGGTACGCATCGCCAAGCACATTGCCGCACCGGCCGCCCCCGCCTACCTCGCACCGGCCCCGCTGGCCGCCGTGGCCGCACCGGCCACCAACGTCGTCGTGGCGCCCGCCGCCGATGCGCTGCCCGAGGGCAACGTCGTCAAGTCGCCGATGGTCGGCACTTTCTACCGCGCCACCGCGCCCGGCGCGAAGCCGCTGGCAGACATCGGCCAGAGCGTCTCCGTCGGCGACCGCCTGTGCATCATCGAGGCGATGAAGCTGATGAACGAGATCGAGTCGGAATTCGCCGGCACCGTCAAGGCGATCCTGGTCGAGAACGGCCAGCCGGTCGAGTACGGCCAGCCGCTGTTCGTGATCGCCTGAACGACACGCCATGTTCGAAAAGATCCTGATCGCCAACCGCGGCGAGATCGCCCTGCGGGTCTTGCGCGCCTGCCGCGAGCTCGGCATCCGCACCGTCGCCGTGCACTCGGTCGCCGACACCGAAGCCAAGTACGTGAAGCTCGCCGACGAGTCGGTGTGCATCGGCCCGGCCGCCTCGGCGCAGAGCTACCTCAACGTCCCCGCCATCATCTCGGCGGCGGAAGTCACTGATGCCGAGGCGATCCATCCCGGCTACGGCTTCCTCTCCGAGAACGCCGACTTCGCGGAACGCGTGGAGAAATCGGGCTTCGCATTCATCGGCCCGCGTGCCGAGACGATCCGCCTGATGGGCGACAAGGTCAGCGCCAAGGACGCGATGAAGGCGGCAGGGGTCCCCTGCGTGCCCGGCTCCGACGGCGCGCTGCCGGAAGAACCGAAGGAGATCGTCAAGATCGCGCGCGCCATCGGTTACCCGGTGATCATCAAGGCGGCGGGCGGCGGCGGCGGGCGCGGCATGCGCGTCGTGCACACCGAGGCCGCGTTGCTCAACGCCGTGCAGACGACGCGCGCGGAAGCGCAGGCGGCGTTCGGCAACCCGGTCGTCTACATGGAGAAGTTCCTCGAGAACCCGCGCCATGTGGAGATCCAGGTGCTGGCCGACGAGCACGGCAACGCCGTGTATCTGGGCGAGCGCGACTGCTCGATGCAACGCCGTCACCAGAAGGTCATCGAGGAAGCCCCCGCTCCCGGCATCGACCGCAAGGCCATCGCCAAGGTCGGCGAACGCTGCGCCGAAGCCTGCCGCAAGATCGGCTACCGCGGCGCCGGCACTTTCGAGTTCCTGTTCGAGAACGGCGAGTTCTACTTCATCGAGATGAACACGCGCGTGCAGGTCGAGCATCCGGTCACCGAACTCATCACCGGCATCGACATCGTGCAGGCCCAGATCCGCATCGCCGCCAACGAGAAGCTGTGGTTCGGCCAGAAGGACATCGCCTTCCGCGGCCACGCGATCGAATGCCGCATCAACGCCGAGGACCCGTTCAAGTTCACGCCCTGCCCCGGCAAGATCAGCAACTGGCACACGCCGGGCGGCCCCGGCATCCGCGTCGATTCGCACGTCTACAACGGCTACACGATCCCGCCGCATTACGACTCCATGATCGGCAAGCTGATCGCCTTCGGCGACACGCGCGAACAGGCGATCCGCCGCATGCGCATCGCGCTGTCGGAGATGGTCGTCGAGGGGATCAAGACCAACGTCCCGCTGCACCAGGAACTGATGCTCGACGCACGCTTCATCGAGGGCGGCACCAGCATCCACTACCTGGAGCACAAGCTGGCCGACCGCAACGAAGTCAAGAAGACCTGACGCACACGGATTGCCGTTCATGTGGATCTCCGTGACCCTGCAAGCCGAAGCCGAGAAGGCCGAAGCGCTGTCCGAAGCCCTGATGGAGGCCGGCGCGCTCTCGATCAGCATCGAGGATGCCGACGCCGGCACCGACGCCGAAAAGCCGCAGTTCGGCGAACCCGGCCATCATCCCGTCGGCCTGTGGGACCACAGCCGCGTGATCGCGCTGTTCGACGCCGGAGCCGACCTCGCCGTCGCGCTCGCGCGGGCGGCGGCCGACGCCGGCTTCGACGCGGTGCCGCCCTTCACGCTCGAAGAGATCGCGGAGCAGAACTGGGTGCAGCTCACCCAGAGCCAGTTCGACCCGATCCGCATTACCGACCGGATGTGGATCGTGCCCTCGTGGCACACGGCCCCCGACCCGTCGGCGATCAACATCGAACTCGATCCCGGCATGGCTTTCGGCACCGGTTCGCACCCGACCACGCGCCTCTGCCTCGAATGGCTGAGCGACACGGTCAAGCCGGGCGCCACCGTGCTCGACTACGGCTGCGGCTCGGGCATCCTGGGCATTGCCGCCGCGCGGCTGGGCGCCGCCGACGTGCTCGGCATCGACATCGACGACAAGGCGCTCGAAGCCGCGCACGACAATGCGGAACGCAACGGCGTGACGCTGCGCCTGCAGCATTCGCGTGCCGCACTCGATGCGCGGTTCGACATCGTCGTCGCGAACATCCTCACCAATCCGCTGTGCGTGCTCGCACCGCTGCTGGCCGCGCGCGTCGCGCCCGGCGGGCGGATCGCGCTGTCCGGCGTACTCGACACCCAGACCGACCAGGTCATCGCGGCCTACGCGCCCTTCATCGCGCTGCACGTCGGCGCGACTCACGAAGGCTGGGCGCGACTGGAAGGCACCCGGCCCGCCACCGGGGCCGGCAGCGACTGATGCTCGCCCGCTGCCCGGCCTGCCACACGGTATTCCGGGTACGGACCGAGCAGTTGCGCGCGCACCGCGGCCAGGTGCGCTGCGGCAGCTGCCTGCTCCCGTTCAACGCGCTGGACCACCTGATCGAGGAGCCCTCTCCGCCCGCAGCGCCGGAGACGCCCGAGCTGCCGCCGGACCGCTCCGACCGCTTCTTCGTGCTCGACGACAAGGCCGAGGACGCCCTGTCGCACCAGCTCGACTTCGAATTGCCCGACACCCTCTTGCCTCAACGCGCGCCGGTGCGCGATGTGGCCGAGCCGCGGCAGGAACCCGGGGAGCGCCCCCCCCCGCCACCGATGTACCCCCTCGCGGGCGAAGAGGATGAGGGCGCTGCCACGCCGTCCGCAGCGCAGCGATACCCCGAGCCGGCAGCGCCTGTCGCCGACGAGGAGCAATCCGAACCAGCGCACCGCAGCAAGGATGATGACACCGATGCACCGGCTCCCGGCGATCAGGACGCGCCCTGGCCGCAGCCCGAAGATCGAAGAGCGTCGGACTCCGAGGAAGAGCCGGCGCCCGAGACCCTGCTGCCGGATTTGACGCCGCCGGATGGGACGGACACCCGCATTCCATCGCAGCCGGACGTCAAAAGGGATTTCGACGCAGCGGAATCCGCACCTGCTTCCACGGCGCCCGACGACGAATTCGCCGCCTACGCACCACCGGCACCTCGTTCAGCCCGTCGCAACCTGGTCGGCCTTGGCATCGGCCTGCTGAGCGGGGTCCTCGCCGCCCAGTCGCTCTTCCTCTTCCGCGCGGACATTGCACGCGAATGGCCGCTGCTGCGCCCCGCGCTGGTCAAGGCCTGTGCGGCCCTGAGCTGCACGATCGCGCTGCCGCGCATCGCCAGCCAGATCAGCGTCGAATCTTCCGACCTGCAATCGGAACCCGGCAGGGCCGGCCGCTTCGTCCTGAACGCGATGATCCGCAACCGGGCCCCTCATCCGCTCGCCTATCCGCACCTGGAACTGACCCTGACGGACGCCCGGGATCGCCCGCTGGTGAGGCGCGTGCTGGCGCCGCAGGACTGGTTCCCGGGCGCAGATCTCGAGCAGGGATTTGCCGCCGGCCGCGATATTGCCGTCACGCTCCCCTTTGTGGCGGACGGCCTCGGCGCGACCGGGTACCGGATTTACGCCTTCTACCCCTGAAATTCATACGACACCAGGCCATGGAACACCCGACGCACGAACACCACGAGAGCCCCTTCAAGGGCAAGACCGGGCTGGCCCGCCTGATCAACGCGCTGCGCTATTCGATCGACGGACTGCGTGCCGCCTACCGGCACGAGGACGCCTTCCGGCAGGAATGCCTTCTCGCCGCGGTGCTCATCCCCGTGGCCTTCTTCGTGCCGACCGCCGCCTTCGGCAAGGCGATGCTGATCGGCAGCGTCCTGCTCGTGATGATCGTCGAGCTGATCAACTCCGCCATCGAAGCCACCGTCGACCGCGTGTCGCTGGAACGGCATCTGCTGGCGAAGCGTGCGAAGGACATCGGCAGCGCCGCCGTGCTGCTGGCGCTGATCAATCTCGCCGTCGTATGGGGGCTCGTCATCTTCGCCTGAACGCGGATGACGCAAAACCCCGGGGCCGGTCACGGCTCCCAGGGCCGCGAGACCTCAGCGGGCCACGCGCATCGTGCCGCCGTCGCGCAGCACGCGGACCGTTTCGCCGGGCCGGAAGCCTTCGCCCTTGTCATCCTGGACGATCGCCATCAGCTTGTCGTTATCGAGCCGCACGGTCACCTCGACGCCCTGCGAGCGGGTCGCACCTTCCTCGACCGCCGCCCCGGCAAGCCCGCCCGCGACCGCGCCGATCACCGTCGCAATCGCCGCACCGCGCCCCTGACCCACGCTACTCCCGGCAATGCCTCCGACCGCCGCGCCGGCAAGCGGGCCGACGGGCGTCTTGGTCCCTTCGAGCTTCACCGGGCGCACCGCCTCGACGGTCCCGTACTGCACCGTCATCGCGCGACGCACTTCACCACGCGAGTAGGTCTCTCCCCCGAGGCCGGTGGCACAGCCGCCCACGCCCAATCCCAGCACCGCGACCACAAGCGCCGACACCATCGCACGTTGCTTTCCGTTCCTCACCACAATGCCTCTCCAAATGCCTGCACATACCGTGCGCCGATCTCGGCACGATCCGGCGCGTGATTCTGCCCGCCGCGGCTGGCGATCTTGATCGACCCCAGCAGCGACGCCAGGCGCCCGGTCTTCAGCCAGTCATAGCCTTCCGCGATGCCGTACAGCAGACCCGCCCGGTACGCGTCGCCGCATCCGGTGGGATCGACCACCTCGTCGGCGGCAACGCACGGAATCTCGACGCACTCGCCGCCCGCGTAGATGCGCGAACCTTCCGGCCCGAGCGTCACGACCAGCGCCTCGACGCTGCCCGCCAGCTGCTCCAGCGAACGTCCCGTCCGCTCGCACAGCATGCGAGCTTCGTAATCGTTGACCGTGCAATAGGTCGCCAGGTTCAGGCAGTGGAGCAGTTCCTCGCCCGAGAACAGCGGCATCCCCTGGCCCGGATCGAACACGAACGGGACGCCCGCCGCGGCGAACTGCGTCGCGTGGTTCAGCATGCCGTCGCGGCCGTCCGGCGACACGATGCCCAGCTTCACGCCGGCCGCGTCCTGCACGCGATTGAGGTGCGACTGGTTCATCGCCCCGGGATGGAAGGCCGTGATCTGGTTGTCGTCCAGATCGGTCGTGATGAAAGCCTGCGCGGTGAAGCTTTCCGGCACGTGCCGGACATGATCCTGGCGCAGACCCAGCTTGTCGAGGCGCCGGCGGTAGGGCTCGGCGTCGTCCCCGACGGTCGCCATGATCAGCGGATCCGCACCGAGCAGCTTGAGGTTGTACGCGATGTTCCCGGCGCAGCCGCCGAACTCGCGCCGCATGTCGGGCACGAGGAAGGACACGTTCAGGATGTGGATCTGCTCGGGGAGGATGTGGCGCTTGAAGCGATCATGGAACACCATGATGGTGTCGTAGGCCATGGAGCCGCAGACGAGGATGGACATGGGGGGCCTTCATTTCGGACAAAACAATCCGTAATTATAGGGGCTCGCCCCCTCCGCCTCACAGCGCCGCGCGCAGCCTCTCCGCCATCGCCTCCAGTGCCTCGCGCGACGGGTTCTTCGCCGGCCACGCCAGCGCCATGCCGTCGTTCTTCCAGCGCGGCAGCACGTGGATGTGGAAGTGGAACACGGTCTGCGCGCCGGCCTTCTCGTTGGCCTGGAAAAGCGTCACGCCTTCGCAGCCGAACGCGGCCTTCACCGCGCGCGCCATGCGGGCGGCCGTCCGGAAGACCGCGCCGGCCAGCTCGTCTTCGAGCTCGTAGATGTTCGCGCGGTGCGGCTTCACGACCACCAGCATGTGGCCCGGATTCACCGACTGCAGATCCATGAACACCACCGTCGACTCGTCCTCGAATACCTTCGATGCGGGCAGCTCGCCCTTCACGATGCGGCAGAACACACAGTTTTCCATCAACACCCCCCTCCCGAAGCATGCGGACTTCGTTGTCGTCACCGCATCGTAACGCCCTCGTCATGTCGTCGCAACGCAGCATTTCGACAATGCGTGACACACGCTAGAACGAGGACTTTCCCCATGCTCCAGAAACAACCGCAGATCGCCGAACGACGCGGACGCAGCCTGCACGTGGGGCTGGCCACCTGCGAAACCGAAATCCTCGAAGCGCAGAAGCTGCGCTACCGCGTCTTCGCCGAGGAGATGGGTGCGCGCCTGCCGAGCCGCACGCCGGGCGTCGACCGCGACATCTACGATCCGTACTGCGAACACCTGCTCGTGCGCGACGAGGCCGCCGGGCGTATCGTCGGCACCTACCGCATCCTCTCGCCCGCGGCCGCGCGCAAGGTCGGCGGCTACTACTCCGAGAACGAATTCGATCTCACGCGCCTGCACCACCTGCGCAGCCGCATCGTCGAGATCGGCCGCTCGTGCATCGACGCCGACTACCGCAGCGGCGCCGTGATCGCCCTCCTGTGGGGCGGACTCGCCCGCTACATGCAGGAAAACGGCTACGATTACCTGATCGGCTGCGCCTCCATCAGCATGGCCGATGGCGGACATACCGCCGCGAGCCTGTACAATCGCCTCAAGGACGAGCATTCCTCGCCGCTCGAATACCGCGTGTTCCCGCGCTGCCCGCTGCCGCTGGAGCGCCTGCGCACCGACCTGCCGGGTGATGCCCCGCCGCTGATCAAAGGCTACCTGCGCGCCGGTGCGTGGATCTGCGGCGAACCCGCGTGGGACCCGGACTTCAACACCGCCGACCTGCCCATCCTGATGCCGATGACCAAGGTGGACGGTCGCTACGCCAAACACTTCATGGGACGCAAAGACTGAAACCCTCCGCCCCCATTCCCGGCGCCCGGCCGACGACCGAGCGGCCCCTCCGCTTCTGGCGCTACCTGCGGCTCGCCCTGCACATTGTCCGGGGTTTGCTGACGGTCGTCGCGATCTACCCGCTCACGCCGCGGGCGACCCATCGCCGCCTGTGCCGCCACTGGTCGCAAGGCCTGCTCGCCCTCCTCGGCATCGACCTGCAAACGACCGGGGCACCGGTCGAACCGGGCTGCCTGCTGGTCGCGAACCACATCTCGTGGCTCGACATCTTCGTCATCAACGCGATCGCCCCGTCCGCCTTCATCTCCAAGGCCGAAGTACGCACCTGGCCGCTCATCGGCTGGCTCGCGGCGAAGAACGAGACCGTATTCCTTCGGCGCGGCAGCCGCGGGCACGCGAAGATCATCAACGCCGAGATCGGCGCGCTGCTCGACGCCGGCCGCAACGTCGCGCTGTTCCCCGAAGGCACGACCACCGACGGCAGCCACGTCCTGCACTTCCACGCGGCGCTGCTGCAACCAGCGATCGAATCGGGCCACGCGATCCAGCCGATGGCGATTTCCTACACGGACACAAAGGGCCTGCACACCCGTGCGGCGGCCTACGATGGGGACGTCAGTCTCGGCCAGTGCATCGCGAGCATCGTCGCCGAGCCTCGCATCGTGGCACGCATCGACACTGCGCCGCCGCTCGGCACGGAAGGCATCCACCGCCGTGATCTCGCTGCCGGGGCACGCGCAGCGATCCTCGAGCGCCTCCCGCATGTGGAGGCCGTTCAGGCTGCGCCGGACGAGCGCGACGACTGCGAAGCGTCGAGACAGGCCGCGTAGTTCGGGCTAAGCCTGCACCTGAAATACCGCCCCGTCGTCCAGGCGCACCGCCGTCAGCTTCCCACCCCACACGCAGCCCGAATCGAGCGCGATGAGCCCCGGCGCCCGATAGAAACCCAGCGCCGACCAGTGGCCGCAAACGATGGTATGCGTCCGACTCATGCGTTCCGGCGTCGCGAACCACGGCATCGTGCCGGCCGGCGCACGCATCGGCGAACCCTTCGCCTCCAGGGCCATCCGCCCGTCCGCAGCGCAAAAACGCATGCGGGTCAGCGCGTTGACAACGACCCGGTAGCGCTCCAGCCCGGACAGATCCTCGGACCACATGTCGGGCTCGTTCCCGCCGAGATGCTTCAGCAAGTCCTGCGCCCCGTAGCCGACCAGCGCAGCACACACTTCCGCCGCCAGCTCGGCCGCCCGCGCAACGGACCATTGCGGCAGCAGCCCCGCATGCACCATCGCGAACACCCCATCGACATGCATCAGCGGCCGGCTGGCGACCCACGCCAGCAACTCGTCACGGTCCGGTGCCTCGATGACCTGGAACAAGGTGTCGTCGTCGTCGAGCCGCCTGTGCCCGGCGGCGACCATCAACAGGTAGAGATCGTGATTGCCCAGCACGACCGTCGCCGCCTCACCGAGATTGCGCAAGAAGCGCAAGGTCTGCACGGACTCCGGCCCTCGGTTCACCATGTCGCCGACCACCCATAGGCGATCGACGGCTGGGTCAAATACAATCCGCTCCAGCAGACGCTGAAGGACCGAATAACACCCCTGGATGTCACCTACCGCGTAAATCGCCATCGAAAATCGGGCGCTTTTTCCCGGCATCGCGGGCTGAACGCGCCACAGGCTAAACAAGATAGAAGCATTCTATCCCGTGGGGGCGGATTCAGCCGCGGGTTCGGCGTTGTCCGAAGCGACGCCGTCTGGAGAAATACGACAGTATCGTTTACGTCCGGTCGCCGGCGCGCGCTGCCTTGCCCTCACCCGACTCGACGACGCGCAATACCGGCCTTCCGCCCATCGGGACATATTCCGGCACCCAGCGCAGAAGTCCGCGTCGCACCTCGTCGTCGCTCACGGGCCCTGGCTGCGCGAGCCAGCTATCGAGTTCCGCCAGGAAGCCTGCCGCAACCGGCCTTGAGCGCGCGATGCGCAACTTCGGATGCGGCGTTTCGCGCGTCACCTCCGAATCGGCCAGCAGTTCCTCGTAAAGCTTCTCCCCGGGCCGGAGACCGGTGAACTCGATACGGATATCGTCTTCCGTGTAACCCGAAAGCCGAATCATGTTGCGTGCGAGATCGACGATCTTCACCGGTTCGCCCATGTCGAGCACGAACACCTCGCCGCCCTGCCCCATCGCCGCCGCCTGCAACACGAGCTGCGCGGCCTCGGGGATCGACATGAAATAGCGGTTGATATCCGGATGCGTCACGGTCACGGGGCCGCCACGGGCTATCTGCTCCTGGAACTTGGGTATCACGCTACCCGTACTGCCCAGCACATTGCCGAAGCGCACCATTTCGATCTGTGTCGCCCCGCCGCGCGAATGCAGCGCCTCGCACGCCATCTCGGCAAGACGCTTGGTCGCACCCATCACATTCGTCGGATTCACCGCCTTGTCGGTGGAAATCAAGACGAAGCGCTCGGCAGCGTAGCGCTGCGCATGTTCGGCCACCCGCAAGGTTCCGAGCACGTTGTTCCTCACCGCCTGCCAGGCATTGCGGATCTCCATCAACGGCACATGCTTGTACGCCGCCGCGTGGAAGACCGCTTGCGGCCGCCATGCCGCGAAGACTTCATCGAGCCGGGCGGCATCCTTCACGTCACCCGTCAGGCAGACAATCTCGACCTCCGGCCGGTTCAGCATGAACCACTGCTCGATCGTGTACAGCGCGAACTCGTTCGCCTCGAACAAGACCAAGCGGGCGGGGGCAAAACGTGCCAATTGCCGGCACAATTCACTCCCGATCGAGCCCCCCGCCCCCGTCACCAACACCGTCTTGCCTGCGAGCATCGCCTGGACATTGGCCGTATCGATGCGCACCGGCGGGCGGCCGAGGAGATCCTCGATCGCGACCGGCCGCATGGTGTTGATAGCAACGCGACCGCTCATCAGGTCTTCAAGCCCGGGCACGGTAAAGACATGGGCCCCCGCACGAACGGCGAGATCCGTCGCACGGCGCAGAACGTCGGTCGCCGCCGAGGGCATCGCGAGAATCACGTGCTTGGCCCGGTGATCGGCGAGTACGTCCGGAAGTGCGTCGACGGCCCCAGCCACCGGATGGCCACAAAGCTCCAACCCCCACTTCGAACGATCGTCGTCAACGAGGGCCACAATCCGCCAATCGGCGCTGCGCTCCAGCGCACGGACGAGCATCAAACCACCGGAACCCGCCCCGACCACCACCACCGGTTTGCCCTGTGCAATCAGCCCGCCATACAGATGATGCTCCTTCCACATGCGCCACGCAGCCCGGCCACCGCCCATCACGACAAGCAACAGGACCGGATACACGAGCATCAGCGAACGAGGGATTGGGGGATTGCTCCGGTCAAACGCGACAAGCCCCACCAAGACCAGCGCCGACAAGGCCACCGCCTTCAGCACCCGTTTCAGATCGGGAAGGCTGGCAAACACCCACATGCCGCGGTACAGGCCCGCCCAGCGGCACGCCACGGCCTGGGTCACCAGCAACACGCCGAGCCCCAGCAGCAATGGACGCTCGTATTCCACAGGCCAGTCAAAATTGAAGCGGATCAGAAAACTGCCAACCCACGCCAGAATCACTGCAAGCAGGTCAAAGACGAAAACCAATACAGATCGCATGGAGGTATTCAATTTCTTGCTCCTTCATCTAAGCCGGTAGCGCCGCACCGGGAGCCAGCACCTCGCCGGGCGCCACCTTCACGCCATAGCCGATGGCCGCCCCGGCCTGCATCCAGGCCCCGTGCCCGAGAACCGAACCGCCGGCCATGCATGCCCCAACGCCCAGGTGCCCGAAATCGCCTACAGTGCAATGGTGATCGACCGTTGCATTGCAGTTCACGATCACCCCCTGTCCAAGCCGCGCCTCTGTCCCGACGATCGCTCCTGCCATTACGGCACAGCCTGTGCCGAGCACGGCACGTGGCGACACGGTAGCCGCCGGGTGGATAATGGTTGCCAGTTCGCCGCCGGCCGCCAGTATGCGTGCCTGCAGACGCTCGCGGGTCGCGTTGTTGCCAATCGCAACAATTACGAGTCGAGTATGCCCAAGACATGACTCCAGATCGCTGAACTTTCCGAATACCGGATAGCCCCACACGTCCCTCGGATCTGGCCAGTTATCATCGAGAAACCCTGCGAGGCGATACTCACCACCACCAAGCAGGATTGCCTCTGCAACCGAGCGGCCATGCCCGCCCGCGCCGACAATGAGTACACCTGACATCAGCCCTCCGCCGATTCCAAAGCCCCCGCGCGAAACCGCGCCGCAAGTGCCACGAGTGGCACATAGGCCATGGCTACTCCGGTCACTCCATCCAGGCCGCCGATACCGACCCAAAGTGCAATCGGCAGCAACCAAACCACATTGATCGCGGCAACTGCGAGCGTCACGGGCAGGTGCCTCCCAAAAAGGCGCGACGCGTATTGATAAGCGTGGCTTCGGTGCGCTTCGTACACCTTGTCGCCTCGCAGCAGCCGACGAATCAGCGTAAACGTCGCGTCCGTCACGAACACCCCCAACAGGATGACCCAGCACCAGAACAATTCCGGCGCAACCCACCCGGCCTGCAACGAGAGTATCCCCAGAACAATCCCCAGAAATCCGCTGCCCGCATCACCCATGAAGATCCTTGCGGGCGGGAAATTCCAGTAAAGGAATCCTGCCACCGCCGCGGCGAGCAGCAAGGGGACTACCGCCAGCGAGGGCTTTCCGATCAAGGCATACAAGATGGCACCGCCAACACAAACGCAGACCGCCTCTATGCTGGCGATACCATCGATACCGTCCATGAAGTTGTACAGGTTCAGTAGCCACACCAAATAGACCGCGGCAAAACCAGCGCCCAACCAACCAAGATCGAACGTCGTCCCGAACAAGTCCAGCGGCGGAGCCCCCCCGAGCCAAACCAGCGCCCAAGCAGCTCCGGAAAAATGCGCCAACAGGCGCCAGCGCGCGGGGATGTGCCCATGGTCGTCCCAAAAGCCCACCAGCGCGACCAGCGCACCCGCCCCCTGCAGCGTCCATGCTGCCGCCCACGGCAGCACATCCATTACCGCGAGCACCGGAAGTGCGACAAGAAAGCTGACCACTATCGCTACCCCGCCTCCGCGCGGAGTCGGTACAGAATGGGAACTTCGCGCGTTCGGCACGTCCATCAAACTGCGAGCCAATGCATAACGGCGCAGGCCGTAGGTCAGCAGCAGCGACGCAACCGCAACCGCGATCATGACAATCCTGACGGTCATCTGGCTCGACACTCGAGAAAATGCTTTGCAGTTTTTGCCAGCGCCTCGTCTACAGTGACCGGTGGCGCCCACCCCAGCAACTTCCGCGTCTTGCTGATATCCACCTGCAACGACCCACACAGGCGTTGCGAAATGGAGCGCTTACCTAACAACCGCGCAGCAGCCTCCAGAAATGCAGCCGACACCGGCAACAGTCGGGCCGGTTGCCCGAGGGCCCTTCCCATGCGACGTAGCAACTCAGTTGTCGACAGGTCCTCGCCGTCGCTCACCAGAAACACCTCATTCGCGGCGGCGGGGTGATCAACACACGTCACAATCAAATCTACGAGATTGTCCAGAGCGACCAAGCTTCGTTTATTGTGGATCGCACCGAACGGCAGTGGAATACCCTTAGATAACCAGTTCATCATGCTGCGGAAATTAGCCTTCACGCCGGGTCCATAAACGAGTACCGGCCTAATGACGACCACTTCCATTCCTGTTTCGGCAGCTAATGCAAACAGGCCTCGCTCCGCCTCGAGCTTGGAAATACCGTACGGGTCGATCGGTGCAAAAGTGTCGTCGGCAGTGTACGGGCTACCGAGATTCGTTCGCTCCCCATTCACCTTTATGGAACTGATGAAAATGAAGCGCCGCACACCGGCCTCAGCAGCGGCGCGCGCCAACTGGAGTGTGGCGGTGACGTTGCAGCGACGGAATTCCGCAAGCGGATCCGTTACCGTGTCCGCCATTACGTGAACGCGCGCAGCACAATGCACCACCGCCTCAATGCCAGCGAGTGCAGTGACCCAGTCCACATGTTCGCCGAGATCGCCGTGGATGAAGATTTCGACACCGTCCGGTGGCACTGCCGTGCGCGAACGCAATGCCAAGCGCAGGCGCCCCCCCTTGGCCGCCAAGCGACCTGCAACTGCGCCCCCCACAAAACCGCTTGCTCCTGTCACCAGTACTGCACTCAACTGACCGCCTCCGTGGCCGCAACTCCCCTCGTGCCCCTCTTTCCTACATCAACCTCCATAATCTGCATCAGCTTGATATTGATACGCCGAACATCGAAGCGCTCCTCGGCGAGGGCCCTACTGCGCCGCCCCATGCTCTCGATCAGTTCGGGCTCGCCGATGAACGTGAGCATTCGATCAACCAGCGCGTCAACGTCGCGCACCGGCACCAGAAAACCGTTGTCTCCGTCAACCACGGTGTCGCGGCACCCAGGAGCATCGGTGGTAATCACCGGGCGCGCCATCGCCATCGCCTCTTGGGTGCTGCGCGGCACGCCCTCGCGATAATAAGAGGGCAGCACAAACACACTCGCCTGCGCCAGCCACGCTTGCACCTCGACATGGCCGGGCCACTCTATCAGTCCGGCTTGCACCCAGGCTTCAACGTCCGCCCGCGAAAGGCCGCTCGGATTCGGATCGAGCCCTCCGAGAAGCACGAAACGCACCTCGGGGTGCTTGCGCTTAACCCTTGCAGCCGCCTCGACGTACTCGACAATTCCCTTTTCGCGCAGAAGACGCGCCGCTAACACGAACGTCACCGGAGTTTTAACCGCAGGAGCAGGAGACCACTCAGCGAGGTCCACACCGATACCGCCGATACAGCACGAGTTGCCTACCGCAACCAGTCCCCCGCGCACAAAGTCATTGGTGTCGTCGCGATTGAGGAAAACCGCGCGGTGCGCTCGAGCCAGCGCAATACGGTACATCTCTCGAACCGCCCCGCGAAGTAAGCGCCTACGCAGCGACACCCGACCACCATCGTCGGTAAATACAAAGCCCATACCTTCAATCATCGCATAACGCCGCGGAACACGTGCGATCCAAGCGGCGAGCGTGCCGTAAATCACCGGCTTAATGAAATAGCCGAGCGTGGCATCCGGCCGCAGTCGCCGCAGTAGCAGCGCGAGATAAAGAGTATCAAGGCAGTCGCGCAGCGGATTCATGCCCGTACGAGTCAGGCTGTAATCGACAGGCAATGCCCCTAAGGCAACCACCGCAGCCCGCGTGTCGCCCTCGTAATCGGGCGCAAGTGCGTACACTTTCACACCCGCTTGAGCAAGATCGTGAATAAGTGCCCCGCGAAAATTAACGAGGGAAAATGCTTGATTGGAAATGATCGCAAGACTACGCATCTTCAATCCAACTTGTGCCCTTCATCACGGAAACTCATACATCGCATCACAACGCCTCTATCCTATTTAAGTTCACCACTAAAGGCATGTTCGCCCATGTTGCAAACGTCCGCAAAAAATTTTGCTAGGCGCGGAGTAGTGACCTGCAGGCAGTACTTCTGCTCGACAGCACTTCGCCCCCGCGCACCCATCGTGTTGCGTAGCTCCTCATTACCACCGATGGTCCACAACGCGTCGATCCACCCCGCGACGCCCGAGGCAAGTCGGCCATTCACACCGTCTTCAACAATGGTGCAATTTACCCCGACGGGTGATGCAATCACCGGCACGCCGCAAGCCATGTATTGAATAAGCTTATAACCACATTTACCACGCTCCCACGGGCCATCCATCAACGGCATTATTCCGATGTCGAAATCCCGAATCTGATCACCCTCATCAGCCTCTGACCACGCGCGACACTCCACTTTCAAATTCTCCGCCGCATAAGTCGCTCCAATCACACGCAGACATACGGGGCGCTCCGCCGCCAAGCGGAGCAGAGGAGGAACGACCATCTCAAGATACTTCGCCGTTGAAGGCGACCCCATCCACCCGACAACCAATTCGTCCGATGCATGCTTCGCGGCAATCGAATACCGACCGAGATCCACGACCGTAGGAAGAATCTCGACACGTGCCGCACCTGCCTGCCGTGCCCGATCGGCAAGATAATCATTTCCACAAACGACCAGTGAGGCGTTGCGCATAACCACATCGATCTTCCGCCCCAACATTTTCCTTCGCGGACTCGATGACAGATCATAGTTATGAAAAATCGCGTCATCGTAGTCGACCACGTAACGCACTCCACCCAGATGCAAAAGCCTCTCAAACCAGGCGGGCAGGTCTGGAAACAATTCCTTCTCGATCCACAGGAGATCGTAGGACCGCGCGCGTACCAAGCAGAACAGCCTGCGCGCGTAATCCCCTAGAATCTGTCCCCACGCAGTTCGCCGCTTCTCGTACAGGCGCTCAAGGTACTCGTCCCTGAGTAATGGCAACAATTCCACCTCGATACCGACAGCACGCAGATGAGGCACATACTGCGCGAATCGCATGCGACTGCTCGCCCCCATGCGTCCGTAGCGTGTAAGCGCGAGTATCTTCAACGGGTCTTTCCTCTGAACCACCATTGCGGCAGCCAGCGAAGCAACATCGCGTACGCCGACCGGGTTTCAGTCACGGCACCGATGGAGCCTCTTGCCAATCCAAGCACGGTACGAGAAATTGGTTCGATACACATCGTAGCGAACAAAACCGTGCCGCCGCCAGCAAAGCCGAAATGCTTGTACGCGTAGAGAATTCGGCTGCGCAGTGAATAGAAGAGACGCCGAGCTTTGACCTGCCGAGACGTCCCCCCCCCGGCATGGAAGGCCTGCGCCTCTGCCAGATAAATACTTGACCAACCCTCAGCGTTTGCCCGCTTAGAAAAATCGAGATCTTCAAGATACACAAAAAATCGCTCATCAAATCCGCCGAGCCGAGTAAAAACACTCGCTCTGACCAGAAAAAACGCACCAATGACATGATCAACGATGCGCGTATTCAGATGATCCCATTCGTGCATGAAGTGCCCAACGGATGGGAAAACCCTGTCAAGACCAAGACTGCTGGCTAGCAGTCCACCCGGAGTCGGGAATCGAGCGCAACTGCGCGCCACATGCTCGTGCTCATCAAGCAGTTTAACCCCGCAGATGCCCACGTAATCATTCTCAGGACACGTCATAAATCCAAGCGCGCACTCCAGCGTGTTCGCGAAAATTTTTGCATCGGGATTCAAAAACAGAAGAAACTTACTCTCAACTCCGGCCGCACCCAAGTTGCACGCCTTGCCGAAACCGAGATTGCTCCCTGCCCGAACCAACTTGATCTTGGGCATTCCTTCGACCAGCGCTTCAGATCCGTCGCTTGACCCGTTATCCACCACCACGATAGTCGAAACCAGATCGTGTCCGTGCGAGAGCACCGACTCGACGCAGTCGAGAAGCTGACGCCCCGCGTTCCAATTAACAATAACAACGACAATATCACCAGAATTCAGCACAGCAAGCCCCAAGGTTTTCAGCAAACCTGTAATCTACCAACAGTGCGCCACGCGCCAACAAAACAATGTTAAATAGGCAATATATGCCACTCAACAGCACCACTACGGGCTTAGCAGCCCCGCGGAGCGCAGCGACCACGACAAAGACGCCAAAACTCATAAGCATCTCTGCGGCCCGCCACGCCAATGTAACCGACGTTGAATACGTGAGCATAAGAAATGCGAAGCCAGCAATAACCAGAAAAATGGATGCAACCGCCAACTCCCTCTCCATTTCACTTCGAATATTTTCTCGACAGAAAAGGAACGTGGCGATCAACAAGAATAGATTCACAAACGCGCTAAACACGCCATTAAACGAAAGCGCGTCCGCCGCTTCCGCAATACCCGGCCTATTGTCAAATGCGATCACAACATTGATAAGCAACGGTGCAATAACAACAACAATCATTGACATGATTGCCATCAGTAAAAAACGCGCTTTTCCACGGATCAGAAGCGGCGCCGTACATGCAATAAATAATGCAGCCTGGGCATGAAAGCCCACCGCAAAAAATGACATCAGCAGATACAAGAATGGTCGCTTCATTACAACCGAAACAAGCGCGTTAAAACAGAATCCAATAGCAATTGCAGCACGGATTTGCGTAAAGTCCTGCAGAAAATAATATGTACAAGTGAAAATGAACAATCCCAACAGACAACTTCCGAAGACGCGCCTGAATGCAATTGCCTTAGTTCCGACGCTTAAGATGGCCGCAAAAACAAAAACAGACGCAATCCCGAATCCAGAATCTGAAATAAAAATCAGCAAAGAACCAAACAAAAAATCCTTTCCAATTAGCACTCGCTCGAAGAAGGACTGCTGACTCGCGGCCTGAATACTTTCGAACATGAGGACGTATTCATTATAGTCAAGACTATCCCCTCTCAGCCCGGCGAAAAAAATCAGACTGCCCGCCAGGAGAAAATCCATTCCGACCGGAAGCCGAACTCTCTGCAAAGTTGTTAAATAGGCGACAATCCCAAACATCCCTAACCAACCGCCAAACAAAAGATATGGATACCCCCCCATTCAGCGGCCCTGCACGAAAAAATACTCTAAGAATTGTTCGGCAACGTTATCCCACATAAAAGGCTCAATCGCATTCACGGCCTTTTCCAGATATTTTGCTCGTACTGAAGAATCCATTCCGGCGATCCGCTCAACCGCTGAAGCTATTGCGGAAGAATTTTTTATCGGAACAATCCACGCGTTTTCCGTATTTGCAGGCAAATATCCAGTGGTTACCACTGGCGTACCGCACGCCATCGCCTCAAGAACGGGGTAATGACAGGCCCCAAGTTGAACGATACCTGGGGCAATCAGAACGTCTAATGAACGGTAGAAATCAGCAAGCTCACGATCATTTTTCGGCACCACGACCTCGACCTTCGGATGGGTCCATTTTTTCGGCAAATTTCCAAATGCGACCTTTAACCGATAGCGGGAGTCCGTCTGTGAAAGTTTCTCAAAGGCTTCCAAGGCATAAATAATTCCTTTTGAAGGCTCCCTTCTACCAATAACTCCAACGAAAATATCATCGTCTATCGAATCAAAGGGAAGACATGTTCTCCGTTGAAAAATCTCACGAGAAACCCCAGGCGGAATCCATTTCTTCGCGCGAATTTCTCTATAATTTATATAAATCGGCGCATTTGCAATCTGAACAAGCGGAAGTTTGTAACTCAACTGTGAAAGCCGCCTTAGAATTTTTGACCGAAGGCCACTCTCGAGTTGAAAATACTCAGGCTCATAGGCCTGTACATAATAAAATCTCTTGGCCCGGCCTGCGCGACAAAAAGCAACCGGAAGAGCAGTCAAGGAGTGATTGGCGAACAATATGTCAAAATCAGCAGCGATTTTGTTTAAAGCGCTCCACATACCCAAGTAAATACTTGCAGCATTACCATTTTCCTCGAACGCGCCCTCGTCTTGCTTAAGGAGACGCTGATTTATTCGGACACCGTCGCCCCGTGCGATCGATGCGTTTGAGATAATTCTGTCAGCCCATGGCCTCCGAGACTGAGCATGCAATCGAGCTTTTCCGACCTTGAGTACGCTGCGAAG
>NZ_WTVN01000045.1 GCF_012910905.1 Aromatoleum toluvorans | reverse complement strand
GTCGATTACGATGCCCGTCGCGACTCACGCGGACGGGCATTTTTCCCTGGGCAGATTCCGGTTTAATTCCGTCCGTAGTCCGGTGCAAATATGTCCGTTTTCCGGCTTTTTTTCGTCCCGCCTAAAACTATGCCGGCCACGGCGCCGCCGTGCTGCACGACGCGAGGCATCCGCCGGTGGTCCGCCCCGGCCTCGTGCCCGAATCCACCCTGCCGGCCGAACCGGGCCAGCCCGTGCTCCGGCAGGTCGTCAATCACTAAGGCCGCAACCATCCCCCCAGGAGAAAAGACCATGAACCGCAACGACGTCACCGAAATGATCATCGCCGCCAAGATCGCCAAGGGCCTGAAGTGGGCCGACGTGGCGGACCGGATCGGCCTGTCGAAGGAATGGGTCACGGCCGGCTGCCTCGGCCAGATGACTTTCGACGCCGCGCAGGCCGCGATCCTCGGCGACACCTTCGGCCTGCCCGCGGAAGCGGTCGCGCTGCTGCAGGTCGTGCCCTACAAGGGCTCGCTGCCCACCGCGGTGCCGACCGACCCGCTGATCTACCGCTTCTACGAGCTGATCAGCGTGTATGGCACGACCTTCAAGGCGCTGATCCACGAGGAGTTCGGCGACGGGATCATGTCCGCGATCGACTTCCGCATGGACCTGCAGCGCGAGCCCGACCCGCTGGGCGACCGCGTGAGCATCACGATGTCGGGCAAGTTCCTGCCCTACAAGACCTACTGACCCCCGCCCCGCAGCCCGCGGGGCTCCCCCGATCCGCGTCGACCGCAGCCCGCCCCGGCGGGACGGGCGGCGCTCACCCCGAAGAAACGCCAACCCCCGTACAGGAGAACCACAATGACCACCCCGACCGTCAAGACTTCCCTGCGCCCGATCGACCGCCAGGGCCTGCTCAACTTCGCCGCTTCCGGCCGCGACAACCCCGAACGCCGCGGCACCAACAAGGTGCACACCGTGATGCAGGGGCAGTTCCGCTCGTGGAGCTATGTCGGCATCCACAACCCGGTGATCGTCGACGAGCCGCTGCATCTCTTTGGCGAGAACACCGCGCCGGCCCCCGGCGAAGTCGTGCTGTCGGCGCTCGGCGGCTGCCTCGGCGTCGGCATCACCGCGGTCGCCACCTACCGCGAGATCACGCTCAGCCGCCTGGAAATCTTCCTCGAGGCCGACATCGGCAACACCGGCGCGTGGGGCGCCGGCGGCGCCGAGCGCCAGCCCGGAGACATGGGCTTCCAGGAGATCCGCGTGAAGGTGATCGTCGAGGGCGACGCGACGCCCGAACAGCTCGACGACGTGGTGCGCCACGCCAACTACTTCTCGCCGGTCGCCAACACCATGCGCAACCCGGTGCCGATGAGCGTCGCGCGCGTGGACGAGGTGTGACATGAGCAAATCGTTCTCGGTCATCACCGGCGACGTGTCGAAGGCGCTGGCGCAGATCCGCAGCGCCGTGCCCGACACGATGAAGGGCTTCGGCCAGCTGTCGCAGGGCGCGCTCGCCGCCGGCGCGCTGCCGGCGCTGCAGAAGGAGCTGATCGCGCTCGCGGTGGGCGTCGCCGCGCGCTGCGACGCCTGCATCGGCTTCCACGTGAAGGCGCTGATCCGGCTCGGCGTCACGCGCGAGCAGCTGATGGAGACGCTGGCGATCTGCGTCTACATGGGCGGCGGGCCGAACCTCATGTACGCCGCCGAGGCGGTGCGCGCGTACGAGGAGTTCGGCGCGGCGTGAGCGCCACGGCCGGGCGCCGGGCCTGCCCCCCGCACGGCCCCGGCGCCCCCACCTTCTCCCGGGACAGACAATGAACGACAGAATCCTGATCATCGGCAGCGGGCTCGCGGGCATCACGCTCGTGCGCGAGCTGCGCAAGCGCGACAAGGCCGTGGAGATCCTCGTCGTCACGGCCGACGACGGCAGCTTCTACTCCAAACCCAGCCTGTCCAACGCCTTCGCCGCCGGCAAGGCGCCCGACGCGCTGGTCCTCGCCACGGCCGCGAAGCTGGCGCAGGACCTCGACGTGCAGATCATGGCCGGGACCTTCGTGCTCGGCATCGACGCCGCGCGCCGCGTCGTGCGCACCAGCCGCGGCGAGCTCGCCTACGGCCGCCTGGTCCTCGCCGTCGGCGCGGCGCAGCTGCCGGTACCGCTGGCCGGCGACGGCGCGCCGGACATTCTTGCGGTGAACGACCTCGCCGACTACCGCGTGCTGCGCCAGCGCCTCGCCGGCACGCGCACGGTCGCGATCATCGGCGCCGGGCTGATCGGCTGCGAATTCGCCAACGACCTGAGCCTCGGCGGCTACGCCGTCACCGTCTTCGACACCGCCGCGCAGCCCCTCGCGCGCCTGCTGCCCGCCTCCGCCGCTGCCGCCCTGCGCAGCCGGCTGGAAGCGATCGGCGTCGTGTTCCGCCTCGACACCCGGCTCGCGCGCGCCGAACGCGCGGCCGCGGGCTGCCGCCTCGTCGACGCGCAGGGCGGGGCGACGCACCACGACCTCGTCGTCTCGGCGATCGGCCTGCGCCCGAACCTCGCACTGGCGCAATCCGCGGGCCTCGCAACGAACCTGGGCATCGTCACCGACACCTTCCTGCGCACCTCCGACCCGCACATCCACGCGCTGGGCGACTGCGCCGAAATCGACGGCCTGTTCCTGCCCTACGTGATGCCGATCATGCAGGGGGCGAAGCGCCTCGCCGCGACCCTCACCGGCGCGCCCGAGGCGGTCGAGCTGCCGGCGATGCCCATCGTCGTGAAGACGCCCGCGTGCCCGACGGTCGTGTCGCCGCCGCCGGCCGGCCGCGCCGGGCGCTGGGAGGAGGAATCCGGCGCGGACGGGCTGCGCGCGGTCTTCCGCGACGCGGTGTCGCAGCAGGCGCTCGGCTTCGTGCTGCAGGGCGCGTACACGCGCGAAAGGATGACGCTCGCGGCCGCGATGCCGGCCCTGCGGCCGTGCTGACGGACGGGCCGCGTGCGGCCGGCGGGATGGCAGCGACCGTGCCGCGACGCGGCGCCCTCGTGCGCTTCCTGCGCAGCGCCTCTAGTGGGCCGGTGCGCGGGGTCGCCGTGCGCGTCGCGCTCACCGTCGGCACGATCCTGAACCTGATCAACCAGGGCGGGCCCCTGATCGCGGGCGAAGGGATTTCGTGGACGCACGTCGCGCTGAACTACCTCGTGCCCTACTGCGTCTCGAGCTACAGCGCGGCACGCAACGAGATGCGACGCGACGGGTGAGCCCGGCGCGGGACGTTTGGGTATCTCTTTGTTTCCCCATCCAGACGGGCAGCAGGGGCGGACATAGAATCGGCTACCGCGAGCTCTTCGCACCAGATTCAGGGACCACTGAGAACCTATGGACAAATCGATGATGCTGGGCATCGGGCTGGGGGCGCTGGGCGTCACCGCCGGCGGTGCCGTCGCCACCTACAACCTGGTCGACCACGGACCGAAGTACGCCGAGGTGGTCGCCGTGCAGCCGCTCAAGGAAGCGGTCAAGACGCCGCGCGAAGTGTGCAGGGACGTCGTGGTGAATCATCGCGCCCCGGTCAAGGACCAGCACCAGATCGCCGGCACGGTGGTCGGCGCGCTGGCCGGCGGGCTGCTGGGCAACCAGATCGGCGCGGGCTCCGGCAAGAAGGTCGCCACCCTCGCCGGCGCGGCCGCCGGCGGTTACGCGGGCAAGAAGGTCCAGGAGAACATGCAGGCCAACGACACCTACAGCACCACCGAAACCCGGTGCAAGACGGTGACGGACACCAGCGAACGGGTGATCGGCTATGACGTCGAATACCGGCTCGGCGAGCAGCTCGGCCGCGTGCGCATGGACCACGAACCCGGCGAGCGCATTCCCGTCAAGGATGGCCAGCTGGTCCTGACCGGGGCGCGAGGTACGAACGCGGGGTCGGGCAGTTGATCCGGCCCGCCGAAGCGATCAGCCTGGCCCGGGAAATCGCGCAGGCTGACCGCTCGGCACTTCACGCTACAAGGCTGCCGCGACTTCCCGGAAGCTGTTCAACCCGGCCTCCAGGTTGTCGATGATTTCGCCGGCCAGTTCGTCAGGCTCGGGCAAATTGTCGAGGTCGGCGAGGCTCTTGTCCTTCAGCCAGAAGATGTCGAGGCTGGTCTTGTCACGGGCGACGATCTGATCGAAGCCGAACTTGCGCCAGCGCCCTTCCGGGTTGCTCGCCTCGTTCCAGGTTTCCTGGCGCCTGAAGCGGTTCGCCGGCTGGTAGCAGGCGATGAACTCCTGCAGATCCTCGAAGCGCAGCGGCTTCTTTTTCAGCGTGTGGTGGATGTTGGTGCGGTAGTCGTAGATCCAGACTTCCTTGGTCCACGCTTCCTTGCTCGCCGCGTGGTTGTCGAAGAACAGCACGTTGGCCTTGACCCCGTTGGCGTAGAAGATGCCGGTCGGCAGGCGCAGGATGGTGTGCAGGTCGGTGGTTTCCAGCAGCTTCCTGCGCACCGTCTCGCCGGCACCGCCTTCGAACAGCACGTTGTCGGGCACCACCACCGCGGCGCGGCCGGTGGTCTTGAGCATGGTGCGGATGTGCTGGACGAAGTTGAGCTGCTTGTTCGAGGTGGTCGCCCAGAAGTCCTGGCGGTTGTAGGTCAGGTCGTCCTTCTCCTGCTCGCCGTCCTCGTTGGTGAAGCTCATCGCGCTCTTCTTGCCGAAGGGCGGATTCGCGAGCACATAGTCGTAGGTCTGCGGCGAACTCGCGACCAGCGCGTCGTTGGGCGAAATCATGCTGTCGCCGTCGATCTCGCCGATGTTGTGCAGGAACATGTTCATCAGCGCGAGGCGCCGCGTGCCGGCGACGATCTCGTTGCCGAAGAAGGTCTCGTGCTTGAGAAAGGCCTTCTGCGCCTTGTCCATTGCATGCGCCGCGACCAGGAAGTCGTAGGCGGCGAGGAAGAAGCCGCCGGTGCCGCAGGCCGGGTCGGCGATCGTCTTGCCGGGCTCCGGACGCACGCATTCGACCATCGCGCGGATCAGGGCGCGCGGCGTGAAATACTGGCCGGCGCCAGACTTGGTGTCCTCGGCGTTGCGTTCGAGCAGGCCTTCGTAGATGTCGCCCTTGACGTCGGCGCCCATGGTCACCCACTGGGTGTCGTCCACCATGTCGATCAGCCGGTAGAGCTTGGCCGGGTCCTGGATCTTGTTCTGCGCCTTGGTGAAGATCGAACCGAGCATACCCGGCCGGTTGCCGAGCTCGCGCAGCAGCGTCACGTAATGCACTTCCAGCTCGGCGCCGCGTTTGGCCTTCAGGCTCGTCCAGCTGTATTCGGCCGGGATGCCGACCTTGCGGCTGTACGGCGGCTGGCTGTATTCGTGCGCCATCTTGAGGAAGATCAGGTAGGTCAGCTGCTCGAGGTAGTCGCCGTAGCTGACGCCGTCGTCGCGCAGCGTGGTGCAGAAACTCCAGACCCTGGAGACGATGGAGGCGGTTGCGTTCATGTTCTTGCTTAACTCCGGATCAGGTTCATGATCAGATGAACCATCAGTTCCTTCTGCGCCGGATCGCTCTGCGCCACCAGCAGGGCAATCGCGGCCAGCGCGTTGTCGTTGATCTTCAATTCCCCGTCGGACTTCAAGTGGTGCCGGTTGCGTTGCAGGAACCAGATGAACAGAAAGGCGCCGATGCGCTTGTTGCCGTCCGAGAACGGATGGTTCTTGATGACGAAATAAAGCAGATGCGCGGCCTGTTCCTCGATGCTCGGATACACGTACTCGCCGCCGAAGGATTGAAGGATGTTGCCGAGAATGCCGGCAAAACTGTCGTCCTTCCGGTTGCCGAACAAGGCCGACGCCTCGCCGCGCCCGGTCATGTCGGCCTTCAGCGCGGCGATGCCCGCCAGCGCTTCGTCCTCGCGGATCGCGTAGCGGATGGTTGTGGTGAAATCGTCCAGCGGCAGGCGTTCGCTGTCGAACTGGTTGAGCAGCACGAAGGTGCGCGCATAGCCGGCGATCACTTCCACCAGTCCGCGTGCCTCCGGCAGGCTGGCCTGCTCGATCAGGTTTTGCTGGAAGAGCGTCAGCGTGCGTTCGAGCTGGCGGATGTTCTCCTGCTGCCGGGCCAGCCGCTGCTCGTTCAGCGCATACCCTTTGACGAGGTAGTCCTTGAGGATCCGGTTGGCCCAGATGCGGAAGCGGGTGCCTTCGACGGACTTGACGCGGTAGCCGACCGAAATGATCACGTCGAGATTGAAGTGATCGACCTGATAGGTTTTGCCATCCGGCGCAGTATGTGCAAATTTTGCACATACTGAATCGGCCGACAGCTCCCCTTCCGCAAAGATGTTGCGTACATGCTTGCTCACCACCGATCGTTCCCGGCCGAACAGTTGGCTGATCTGCTGCTGCGACAGCCACACGGTTTCGCCTTCCAGCCGAACCTCGGTCGAAATCGAGCCGTCGGCCGACTGGTAGATCGCGACGGGGGCTTGGGTGGTGTCGTGCGTCGGCATGAGTTCGTCCTCTGAATGACTGTATTTTCATACAGTATTCTAGCGGGATTTTTCCCGTTTGCGAGCCTTCATGCCATTCGATTTTTCCGCGCGGATGCGTTCGAGCAGGACCGAGGCGGGTTCGTCCTGCGGGTCCTGCGGTACCAACTGGCCGGAGAAGGCTTTTTTCAGGATGGACTGGCGCAGGGCTTCGGCTTGTTGCAGCGAGGAGGTGATGGTTTGGTCGAGTTGGTCAACTTCGGAGAGCTTGTACTCGATAGTTTCAACAAGCTGCTTTGCTTCGGCCAACGGACACAACGGCACAGCCGTGTTCTCTATGATTCCCAGATTCAAGTTCGGCTGCACGCCACCTGAGGATTTCAGTCGAATATCTCCATAATTTTTCTGGAAAAACCATTTCACGTAGGGACGAAGGGTTGCCGCCATACCCTCCAAGACAATGGCTGCGATTGCCTGATTGGTTGTTGCCTCTATGAGCAATTCAGAGCACTTACCCCTCGTCTTACCTTCACCGTACAAAGCGACCAGCAAAGTATGCTTGGGGTATATACGTAAATTCGTTTCTTGCAACGCCGTTTGGGTAACGTAATCGCTGGCTTTGGTAACGAAGCTTTCGTTTAGTGCTCCGCTTGTCACCCAAGGAATCACTCCTCCTGCGTAAAAATCTGTCCGACCTTTCAAGGGCGTAACCCCAGTGCCCAGTGTCCCCAATGAACTGACTTTCACCCACCCCCAACCTTCTGGCAATTCAGGCAAATCGGCAAGCTCATCGGCAGAAAGCGGCTCCAACGGCTTTGGCGCTTTTGGCTTGCTGCCTTGTTTTCCACGAGCTTCCCAGTCGGCGAGTTGCTGCCGGTAACGCTCGGCGCGCTCCTGCTGGATGCGCTTCAGCAAGGCGTCGGCGGTTTCGAGTTGGTCCGGGTTGTCGGTGCGCCATTGGGCGGTGAGCTTGCCCTCGAAGGCGTGTTTGAGCAGGGCCTGGCGATAGACCTTGAGCTGCGCCTGGGCGGTCTTCAGGCTTTCGATGCCCTTGTCCAGTTCGGAGAACAGTTCCTCTATCTTCGCGACGATGCGGTGTTGTTCGCCGGTCGGTGGGAGCGGGACGGGCAACTTACTGAATGCAGAGCCCGAGAGTTCCTTGAAGGTTGTTCCTGTAGCCATTGACTCAGCTAGCTGTTTTGCACCCTTGAAGTAGTAATAAAGATATTCATTGAAGACGCCTTTCGCCGGGACTACGCTTTTGAAACCTTGATTTGTAGTCATGTCGCACGAGCTTATGGCGACATAGCCGATGGGCGCTCTTGATGAAAAATGGACGCTGCCTCTCGGCATGATGGCGGCCGAACTAGCCTTCAAGCCCGCTTCTGAAATTGATTTTGCACCCTTTGCGATGTACTTGTTGCTATAGCCGGTCAGATCGGAAGGAGAAATCCAGCTGATTGTTCCACCCCAATACGAGCCGTCCTTCGTTGATGGCGTTCCCCCGGAAACGACCTTGCCAAGATCTGCCACAGTCACCTGAACCCAGCAACTGGGCAACCTCATCGAACCGCCCATCACGCCACCTCCCAATCTTCCAGCCGCAACCCCGCCACCCGGCCGAACTCGCCGGTGTTGTGCGTGACCAGCGTCGCGTCGTGCGCGCGGGCAATGGCGGCGATCAGGAGATCGTTGGGGCCAATCGGACGCCCCTGCCCCGACAGGTCGGCACGAATGCGGCCGTAGTGTTCGGCACAGGCATCGTCGAAAGGCAGACTCTGCAGCGGCGCGAAAAACGCTTCGAGGAGGTTCAGATCGGCTTCCATGCGCTGGCTGCGACGGGCGCCGTAGAGGAGTTCGGCCTTGACGACGCTGCACAACGCGATGTCGGCCGGCGCATGCGCGCGGAAGTGGTCCTGGATGACGGGGCTTCGTTCGTTCAGCAGGCGGATGCAGACGTTGGTATCGAGCAGGTAGATCATTCGAACGCCGACCGCTCTTCGAACTGCCCCTGCGGTGCACGCTCCAGAGGGGCGCCTTCCCACTTTCCGAACAGCTCGAAGTAGCCTTCCGGCCACGCTTCGCTGGCGCCGGTGTCGCGCTTGACCAGTTCGGCGAGGTAACGCGACACGCTCATGCCGGCCTCCTTGGCTTTGCGCTGGGCCTTTTCGGCGACGTCGTCGGGGACGTAGCAATGAAGTTGAGTCATCTCGGACGCTCGGTATATTTGCACTATGTGCATTGTAGCGGCGGATAGATCCCCGCCGTCCGTTTTGGCGCGCAAAGTCGAATCGCGCCACCACGATGTGGCGCGATTCTTCAGGCGACCAGCGCTTCGTTCAGTTCGTCGAGCAGCGGGTCCATGCGCGCGCCGAAAAGCTGGAACATCCGCCCCAGCCCGCCCTGTCCGTCGAACGGCGACATGTCGAGGTCGTCGCGCGCGATGTGGAAGGAGTTCGCGACGTGGTCGCGGACCATGCGCAACCAGGCCATCTGCTCCTCGTTGAACTTTTCGCTGCCGCCCGAGTGCTGCTTCATGACCCAGTTCTGGAAGTTGCGGCGCACCGTATCGTCGAAGCTCGCGAGCCGGTCGTCCATGCCGCAGACGCGGCGGATCAGCGCGACGAGCGCCGAGAGTTCGCTGACAGGCTGCTCGCCCTTGTAGTCGTCGAGCTGGCGGTAGGCCTGCCAGACGCGCAGGGGAGCAAGCTGGGGTTTGTCGGCGCGCAGCTTGTCGAGTACCTGGCGGATCAGCTCGAAGCTGAGTTCGCGCCGCCGGTACGGCTGACTGAAGAAGATCGTGAGCGCAGTGATGCTGTCGCGGTGCGCGTTCAGGTACTCGCCAAATTCATTCGCCAGCGCCTGCGCGTTACTCGCGGCGTTCTTGTCCCACTCGGCGCGCAGCACGGTGTCGAGGTTGTCGTGGTCGATGGTCTGTTCCTTGTCGCGCCGGATGGCGTCGATGAGTTCGACCAGTTCGCCGTTGAAAACGCCGGCGGCGGCTTGCACGAGCTGCTCCTGCGCCTGCTGGCGTTTGGCATCGCCGGGGTCGCTGCCGGCCGGCAGGCCGGCGAGCTGCAGCGCCTTCGCCTCGACGTTGTCGGCGTCGATGGCGGCGAAGAGCTGGCCGACGAGCTGGCTGAGCGTGAGCCCGCTGGCGGCCTCGCGGATGCGGCGCTGGTCGTCGGCGTCGAGCTGCTTGTTGAGCCGCGCCAGCCGGCCCGCGAGCGAGGACACGGTGTCTTCGTCGCTGGCGCCCATCATCACCGCCATCGCGAGATCCTTGAGCGGCACCGAAGGCTTGGTGATCAACGGCTGGCTCGCGGTTTTGAGCGACTTGGTGACGCCGATCGCGTCGACGATCACGTAGTGGGTCTTGGCGCTCACCGCCGAAGGCGTGACCTTGCGCAGCTCGTCGAGGTCCAGCGTGCGCGTGCCGCGCCCCTTCATCTGCTCGAAGTAGTTGCGGCTCTTCACGTCGCGCATGAACAGCAGGCATTCGAGCGGCTTGACGTCGGTGCCGGTGGCGATCATGTCCACGGTGACGGCGATGCGCGGGTAATAATCGTTGCGGAACTGGGCGAGCACCGACTTGGGGTCTTCGTCGATCTTGTAGGTGAGCTTCTTGCAGAAGGCGTTGCCCTCGCCGAATTCCTCGCGCACGGTCTGGATGATGTCGTCGGCGTGGCTGTCGGTCTTGGCGAAGATCAGCGTCTTCGGCACTTCCTTGCGGCCCGGAAAGATCTCCGGCAGCTGGTCGCGGAAGGTGCGGATGACGGTGCGGATCTGGTCCGGGTTGACGATCTTGCGGTCGAGCTGGGTGGCCGAATACGCCTCGTCCTCGTCCTGCATTTCCCAGCGTTTCCTGCGCGTGAGTTTCTCGCGGCGCTCGACCTGCTGGTGGGCGCTGATCTGTGCGCCGGCCTGAGTGATCTGCGTTTCGATGACGTAGATTTCATTGCCGACGTTCACGCCGTCGGCGACGGCCTTTTCGTGGCTGTAGTCACTGACCACGTTCTTCCTGAAGAAGCCGTAGGTGCGGTTGTCGGGCGTCGCGGTGAGCCCGATCAGGCTGGCGTCGAAGTAGTCGAGCACCTGCTGCCACAGGTTGTAGATCGAACGGTGGCACTCGTCGATGTAGATGAAATCGAAGAACTCCGGCGGGATCTTCTCGTTGTACACGACGGGCAGCGGCGCCTTGGGTTGGGTCCTCAGTTGCGTCAGCTCGGCCGGGTTGATCTCCTCGGCGGCCTCGTCGAGTTCGCTGCCCTTGAGGATGGAATACAGGCGCTGGATGGTGCTGATGCAGACCTGGCTGTCCTTGGCAACATACGAGGACTTCAACCGCTGGACGTTGTAGAGCTCGGTGAACTTGCGGTTATCGTCGATCGGCACGTACGACATCATCTCCTGCTCGGCCTGTTCGCCGAGGTTCCGCGTATCGACGAGGAAGAGGATGCGTTTGCCGCCGGCGTGCTTGAGCAGCCGGTAGATCGAGGTGATCGCGGTGTAGGTCTTGCCCGCGCCGGTCGCCATCTGGATCAGCGCACGCGGCCGGTCGGCCTTGAACGAGGCTTCCAGGTTGCTGATGGCAATTTCCTGGCAGTCGCGCAGCCGCAGTTCCTGCGCAGGTCGGTGCTCCGGATTGAGTTCAGGAATGTGCTGCAAGCGCTGGCGCAGGCTCGCCCCTTGGGATAGCCACTCCTTGAGGGTTTCCGGACGGTGGAAATTGAACACCTCGCGGGAGCGGGGTTTGGGGTCGCGCACGTCGGTGAAGCGGGTGATGATGCCGGTGCTCTCGTAGAGGAAGGGCAACGGCTCCTTGTTGTTAACCCATTTCAGCTTGGCGACGGAGTAGCCCTCGGTTTGCTCCTCTACCTCGGTAATCTTGTGGCCGAGCTCCTCCTTCTTGGCTTCGATGACCCCGACCGCCTTTTTGTCGACGAACAATACGTAGTCGGCCGGGCCGACGTCAGTCTGGTATTCGCGGACCGCTTGCCCCTGGCCAACGTTGAGGTCGATCTTCTTTGCCGACTGAACGACCCAGCCCGCCTGCCTGAGCAGCGCGTCGATGTTGTCGCGGGCTCTCTGTTCGGGGGTCTGGTTTTCAGTCATCGCCAAACCATTCGCTGCGCTTCAGCCGCGCACGCCGCCCTGCGCCGCCAGCATCTCGCGGAACAGCGGCGAGGCCTGCGCGAGCTCCCACGCCGTCCCCATCGCCTCGATGCGCCCGTCCTGCATCAGGATCACGCCGTCGAAGCGGTCGAGCAGGTGCAGGCGATGCACCGACGAGACGAGGACCGCGTCGGCGAAGTGGTCGAAGACGCCCTGGTACACGCGCGCCTCGGTTTCCGGATCGAGCGCGCTCGTCGGCTCGTCGAGCAGCACCAGCGAGCTGCCGTCGGCGGCGAGCACGCCGCGGGCGAGTGCGAGGCGCTGGCGCTGGCCGCCGGACCAGTTCGCGCCGCCTTCGACGACGCGCGCCGCCAGCCCGCCGTGCAGCCCTTCGACGAAGGCGTCCGCGCAGGTCGCCCGCAGCGCCGCGCTGATGCTGTCGGGACTGGCGGTGCCGCCCAGCAGCAGGTTCTCGGCGACCGTGCCGTCGAACATCTCGGCCTGCTGCGGGATCAGCGTCGCGATGCCGCGCAGGATCGAGGCCGTCTCCGGTGCGGGGATCGCGTCGAAGCTCACGATCGCCTCGGCGGGCGTGTCCAGCCCGGCCAGCAGGCGCAGCAGCGTGCTCTTGCCCGCGCCGCTGGGGCCGACCAGCGCGTAGCGCCGGCCGCGTTCGAGTTCCAGGTGCGGGATGTCGATCGCGGCGCCGGCGCGGTCGCTGCCGGCGTGCGCGAAGCGCAGGTCGGTGACCGTCACGTGCTGCCACGGCTCGCCTTCGGCCGAGCAGCGCGCCGGCTCGGCGGCCTCGCGTGCGGCGAACACCGGCCGCGCCGAGGCGAAGTCGGCGCGCTGGCGCGACAGCGACTGGAAGTGCGACGCGATCGCGGTGATCACGCCGCCCGCCTGCTGCGAGTATTCATACACCATGAACACCTTGCCCAGCGCGATGCCGCTCGCCACGCCCGCGGCGGCCCCGGCGCCGATCAGCCCCGCCGCCTGCGCGGCGTACACGGCGACGAGGATGCACCACAGCAGGCTCGCGAGGAGGTCGACCGCCGCCCACTTCCCCTCGTTGATGACGATGCTGCGCTTCAGCGGCCCCGCCATCGCCTCCAGCCGCGCCGCGATCAGGCGCGCGACGCCGTCGGCACGGCGCAGCGCGAGCACCGACAGCACGTTGCCGAGCACGTCGACCATCGTCGCCGACCAGGCGCGCTCGGCGCGGTTGGTGTCGACGGCGATCTTCATCATCACGCGGTCGAAGCGCGTGATCATCAACGCGATGAGGCCGTAGCCGATCACCGCGACGCTGCCGACCAGCGTGGAGATCACCCACAGCGCGACGATGGGGCCGATCAGCTGCACGGTGTTCTGCAGGTAGATGAACTGGCTCTGCGCGAAGTCGTACAGGGCGCCCGTGCTCTGCTGCACGCGATGCGTGATCTCGCCCGAGTGATGGCGCTCGTGCCACGCCAGCGGCGCGCGCATCAGGCGCCCGACCAGCAGCGCCGACAGGCGTTCGCGCACGCGCAACGCGACGTTGCGTTCGAGGATGCGGCCCGGGCCGTGCAGCAGCCAGGTCGCGACGATGGCCGTGAACAGCAGGATCAGCCAGCGCCCGGCTTCGGACAAGGCCTCGATGCCACCTTTCTGGATCGCGTTGATCGCGCTGCCGGCGAACCACGGCACGGCGAGCTTGAAGAGCTGCGACGCGAGCAGCAGCCCGAAGGCGCCGAAGATCAGGTGGCGCACGCCTTCCGCATGCTGCCACAGCGCGCGGTACATCGCCGGCAGGCTGGCCGGGCGCTCGTGCGCCGCCTCGTGCTCGGCGAGCACGGCGACGGTCGTCTGCACCGCCTGTTCGTCCTCCTGTTCGTCGGTCGCGACGGTCTCAGGGATGCGCAATCCATTCACTCCGATTGTCGGGATCCCTCAGTGTAACGGCTGACCTGCCCGCCGGTGAAATCCCTGCCGCATGGCGTGCCGCGGCCATGCGTTTCTTCTGTGCCGACAGCATGAGCCGGTTGGCGATGACGACCGCGAGGGACACGACCGCGACGATGACCGTCGCGAGCGCGTTGATCTCGGGCTTGAGGCCGTGGTGCAGGCGCGCGAACACGAGCACCGGCAGGGTCGTGCTGCCGGGGTCGGAGAGCATCGCCGCGAGCACGAAATCGTCCATCGACAGCGTGAACGCGAGCAGCCAGCCGGCCACCAGCGCCGGCGCGATCACCGGCACCGTGATGACGAAGAAGACCTTGAGGGGCGCGCAGCCGAGGTCGAGCGCGGCCTCTTCGAGCGCGCGGTCCATCTCGCGCAGGCGCGACTGCACCAGCACGGTCACGTAGGCCGTGCACAGCGTCGTGTGCGCCGCCCAGATCGCGGCGACCCCGCGCCCGCCGAGGAAGGCGAAGACGGGATGGGTGAACAGCAGCACCAGCGACAGGCCGATCACCACTTCGGGCATCACCATCGGCGCGGTCGTCATGCCGGCGAAGGCGGCACTGCCCGGGTAGCGCCCGCAGCGCGCGAGCACGAAGGCCGCCGCGCTGCCGACGATCACCGCCGCGCTCGCCGCAAACGCGCCGACGCGCAGCGACAGCAGCACGGCGGCGATCAGCTCCTCGTCGCGCAGCAGCTCCGCGTACCAGCGCAGCGAGAGGCCGTCGAGCTCGGTGGTGATCTCGCCCGCGGTGAAGGAGAACACGACCAGGCACAGGATCGGCAGGTACAGGAAGGCGTACACGACGACGAGCCAGGCCGTCGCGCCGGCGCGCGCGCGTGCGCTCATCGCTGGGCCCCGTTGCCGTTCGCGCGCCCGTGCCGATGCAGCAGCGCGATCGGCACGATCAGCACCAGCACCATCGTCACGGCCACCGCCGCGGCCATCGGCCAGTCCTGATTGGGGCCGAAGTCGTCCCAGATCTTGCGGCCGATCATCAGCACGTCGCCGCCGCCCAGCAGATCCGGGATCACGAACTCGCCCACCGCCGGGATGAACACCAGCATCGCGCCGGCGACGATGCCGCGGCGCGACAGCGGCAGGGTCACGCGCAGGAAAGTCATCCACGGTTGCGCGCCAAGGTCGGCCGCCGCCTCGAGCAGACGCTGGTCGAGCTTCACGAGGTTGGCGTAGAGCGGCAGCACCATGAAGGGCAGGTAGCTGTACACCATGCCGACCAGCACCGCGCCGCGGTTGTAGAGGAGCTGCAGCGGCGCATCGACCAGGCCCGCGGCGAGCAGCAGGCGGTTGATGAGGCCCAGCTCGCTGCTGTCAAGGAGCGACATCCACGCATACACGCGCAGCAGGAACGAGGTCCAGAACGGCAGCATCACCAGCATCAGCAGCGTGTTGCGTGCCGCCTCGCGCGAGCGTGCGATGTGGTACGCGAACGGATAGCCGATCACGAGGCACAGCAGCGTCGTCAGCGCCGCGAGCAGCAACGAGCCACCCCACGCGGCGAGGTATTGCAGGTCCGCGCCGGCCAGCCCCAGCGCCCGCAGTTCGTCATGCAGGCGGCGGTAGCTCGCGAGGTCCGGCCGGAAGTGCGGCAGCGCCGCGCCCGGCTCCAGCACGAAGGGCGACACGTAGGGCGGCACTGCCAGCTCGGGCGTCGACAGGCTCACTTTCAGGATCAGCGCGAACGGCAGCGCGAAGAACAGCAGCATCCACGCCCAGGGCAGCAGCCCGACCCAGAAGTGTCCGCGCAGGAGGAAGCAGCGCGCCCGTTTCATCGCGTCAGCACCACGCCGTCGGGCGCGAACCACGCGACGCGCACGGCGTCGCCCCAGGTCGGCGGCGCGGCGTCGCGCCACTGCGCGGACGCCACGCTCGCGATCACGATGCGGCCGTTCGCGAGCCGCACGTGATACACGGAATGGCTGCCGAGGTAGGCGATCTCGGCGACCTCGCCCACCGCGGCGTTGCAGCCGGCGCCCGCGGGTGCGGCGCCCGCCCGGCTCAGCGCGACACGCTCCGGGCGCACCGACAGCCACGCCTCCCCGCCGTCGTCCGGGTCGGCATCGGCGGGCAGCAGGATCGGCGCGGGAAAGTCCTCGCAATGCAGCGCACCGCCATCGACCCGCCCGCGGAACAGGTTGGTCTCGCCGACGAATTCGGCGGTGAAGCGGCAGTTGGGCGTCTCGTAGATCTCGCCCGGCGTGCCGACCTGCAGCAGGCGCCCCTCGTTCATCACGCCGATGCGCCCGGCCATCGTCATCGCCTCCTCCTGGTCGTGCGTGACGAGGATGCAGGTGACGCCGACGCGCTCGATCAGGTTCACGAGCTCGAGCTGCGTGCGCTGGCGGATCTTCTTGTCGAGCGCGGCGAGCGGCTCGTCGAGCAGCAGCAGCTTGGGCTCCTTCGCGAGGCTGCGCGCGAGCGCGACGCGCTGCTGCTGTCCGCCGGAGAGCTCGTGCGGCTTGCGGCGCGCGTAACGCTGCATCTGCACCAGCTCCAGCATCGCCGCGACGCGCGCAGCGACCTCGGCGCGCGCGAGCCGCGGCCGCTCCTGCCACAGGCCGAAGGCGACGTTCTGCTCCACCGTCAGGTGCGGAAACAGCGCGTAGGACTGGAACATCATGTTCGTCGGCCGCCGGTACGCCGGCACCGCCGCGAGGTCCTCGCCGTCGAGCACGATGCGGCCGGCGTCGGGCGCCTCCAACCCCGCGAGCATGCGCAGCAGCGTGGTCTTGCCGCAGCCGGAACTGCCCAGCAGCGCGAAGATCTCGCGCTCGGCGATCGCCAGCGACACGCCATCGACCGCGAGCGTGTCGTCGAAACGCCGGGTCACGCCCTCGATGCGCAGGTAGTCCCGGCGCGGCCGGGATCCGGAGTCGCTGTCCTGTACCACGGCGGCCGGCCTCCGGTCGTCCCGTTACCGGGCGGTCTTGAAGCGGTTGAACGCCTGCGTGAGCTCGCGCTGGGCGTCCTTCGTCAGCACCGGCTTCGCCTGCAGGCGCCGCTTCAGCGCCTCGGGCACGTTGATCGCCGGATTGCCGGTGATCTCGGCCCCCGTGAGCGGCAGCGCCGCCTTGTTCGCGCTGAGGTAATAGGTCTCGTTGGAAATCTGCGCCACGACCCGCGGATCCAGCATCGTGTTGATCCACGCGTGCGCATTGGCGACATGCGGCGCATCGCGCGGGATCGCCATCACATCCACCGACATCATCGCCCCCGCCTGCGGGATCAGGTAGCGGACGTTCGCGCCCGTGTGCGACTCGTTGGCGCGCCGCGCCGCGATCAGCGCGTCGCCCGAGAACATCATCGCGACGCACAGGCTGCCCTTGGCCATCAGGTCGATCGGCGACGAATTGAACACGCGGATGTCGCGCCGTACCGGACGGATGCGCGCGACCGCGGCGCGGATGTCGGCTGGCGCCATCTTCGACGTGTCGGCGCCGATGTAGATCATCGCCGCCGGGATCACGTCGCTCGCCTCGTCCATCAGCGCGATGCCACAGCCCTTCAGGCGCGCCGTCACGGCCGGATCGAACAGCAGGTCCCACGCATTGTCGGGCAGCTTGCCGCCGAGCGCCTTCCCGACCTTGTCGACGTTGATCGCGACGCCCGTCGTGTACCACATGTAGGGCACGACGAAGCGGTTGCCGGGGTCCGCGCGCCCGACCGCCTTCAGGATGAGCGGATCGAGGTTGGAATAATTGGGCAGGCGCGCCTTGTCCAGCGGCTGGAAGATGCCCGCCTGGATCTGCCGGCCCGCATACTCGACGCTCGGATACACGACGTCGTAGCCGCTCGACCCGGTCAGCAGCTTGCCCTGCAACGTCGCATTGCTGTCGTACAGGTCGTACTTCACCGAAATGCCGGTGGCCTTCTCGAAGGCGGGGATCGTGTCGCGCGCGATGTAGTCGTTCCAGTTGTACACATTGAGCGCGCGCTCGTCGGCCGCCCCCGCACCGGACGCAATGACGGCCCACCCGAAAAGACCGAGTGCCGCAGTCAGAAACCCGTGCAGTCGCATCGCCCTCCTCCGCACCAAGCCCCACGTAGCGCCATTGTGCACACGCGCCCGGAGAATGTAAGCAACATTATTCGCGGCGCAGCTGCCCGCCCGGCCCGCCGCGGGCCATCGCCCTGAGCCTTCGACCCCGTGTTGCCGGCTCAGTGCGATCCGGCGCAGGCGGGACGAGGCAAGCGAGACAAAGCAGCAGGAGTGACACCGTTCGCCCTGAGCTTGTCGAAGGGCACGTGGTAGCCCGGCGGCCGGCTCCTCGGGCCCGTCGATTATGTTTTTCGGATATGCTATAAGACTTCTTCGGCAACCAACGCCGAGACGGCACGGCCGCCTGCTTTTTTAGCGGCGGTGTGCGTACCGGATCCCACATGCCCAGCATTCCCGACCTCATCGCCGGCGGCGCCGGATGGCGCCAGACCGCGCGCCTGCTCACCCTGACGACGCCGCTCGGGCCCGACATGCTGCTCGCCGAAACAGCCGACATCGACGAGGCGCTCGGCCCGCTCGCCGACCATGCCGGCTTCCGCATCGAGCTCACCGCGCTGAGCGCCGACGCGCACCTGCCGCTCGCCACGCTCCTCGGCCAGCCGGCGCGCGTCGATCTCCTGACCGCCGCCTCGCGCACCGAACGCCGCCCCTTCCACGGCCACATCACCCACACCGCCCGCCTCGGCGCCGACGGCGGCTTCGCGCGCTACCGGCTGACGATCGAGCCCTGGCTGAGCTTCCTCGGCCACACGCAGGACAGCTATCTCTTCCAGGACATGAGCGTCGTCGACATCATCGACGAACTGCTCACCGACTGGCGCGGACAGGGCCGCCTCGTGCCCGCGTGGCGCTGGCAGCTCGCCGACCCGGCCGTCTACCCGCGGCGCGGCGTGACCACGCAATACCGCGAAAGCGACCTCGCCTTCTTCAGGCGCCTGCTCGCCGAAGAAGGTCTGTTCTGCTGGTTCGAGCACGAGGCCGACGCGGGCGCGGCGCTCGGAGCGCACACGCTGGTGATCGCCGACGACAACACCGCCTTCCGCGACAACCCGCACGCGCGCCTCCGCTTCACCCAGGCCGGCGCGACGCTCGCCGAAGACAGCCTAGACCGGTGGTCCGCGATCGCCCGCCTCGACACAACCCGCACGCGCGCCGCCAGCTGGGATTACCGCAGCCGCGCGACGCGCCCCCAGGCCGCCGACAGCGCCACGCCTGCCGGAGCCGCCGTCGACACCGTCGCCACCGACGACCCCGGCCCCTACGCCTGGCAGACCGCGGCGGACGGCGAACGCATGATCCGCCGCCAGCGCGAGGCCATCGACGCGCGCACGCAGCAGTTCGCCGGCGAAGGCAGCGCACGCGGCGCCGCACCGGGCACCACCTTCGAACTCCTCGACCATTCCCGCCACGCGGGCACCGACCGGCGCCGCTTCCTGATCACCGCCGTCACCCATCGCGCCCGCAACAACCTCGCGACGCTGCGGCCCGCGGCCGCCGACTCCGGCGAGGACGCCGGACAAGTCGACTTCTACCGCAACCGCCTCCAGTGCGTCCCCGCCGGCGTGCCGTGGCGCCCGCTGATGCACGACGGCCACGGCCGCACGATCCACCCGCGCCCCACCGCGACCGGCCCCGCCACCGCGATCGTCGTCGGCGACTGCACCGGCCGAGGCGAGCCGGCGCCCACCCACACCGACCGCGACCACCGCATCCGCGTGCAATTCCACTGGCAGCGCGGCAGCCGCTCCGCCAGCCGCCAGCCCCACCCCGGCGGCAGCGACAACGCCCCGGCCGATGCCACGCGCGGCGTGTGGCTGCGAGTGCTCTCGCCGATGGCCGGCGCCGACTGGGGCGGCCACTTCGTCCCGCGGCCGGGACAGGAAGTGCTGGTCGCCTTCCAGCACGGCAACATCGACCGCCCCGTCGTCATCGGCAGCGTCTACAACGGCCAGGGCAACGCGGATGCCGCCGGCAACCGCCTCGCCGGCGGCACCCAGCACGCCACCGCCAACGCCCCGGCCTGGTTCGCCGGCCAATCCGATCCCGCGCACAGCCACCGCGCCAGCCTCTCCGGCCTGAAGACGCAGGAACTCGCGGCGAGCCGCAGCGGGCAAGGCGGCCACAACCAGCTCGTCTTCGACGACACGCCGGGCGAAGGGCGGATCGAACTCTCCACCACCCAGCACGCCACGCGGCTGCAGCTCGGCCACCTCAAGCAGCAGACCGGCAACGCCCGACAGGCCAGCCGCGGGCACGGCGCCGAACTCGCGACCCACGCGGCCATCGCCGTGCGCGCCGGCAGCGGCCTCCTCGTCAGCGCCGACGCCCGAGCCGACGCCAGCGGCCACCACCTCGACAGCCGCGAAGCCATCGACCGGACCGAACACGCTCACGACCTCGTGCAAGGGCTGGCCGGGATCGCGCAACAGCACCACGCCGGACTCCCGTCCGACAACGCCGCCGAGCACCTCCCCGCCGCCGCCTCCCTCGCCCGCGCCCGCGACGCCCTCGCCGCCACAACCGGCCACCCGGCACCCGGCCGCGACGCCCCGAGCGACGGCATCCGCCGCACCGCCGGCGGCACCGGCACGGTCGCGGCCTGGTCGTCACCGCGGATCCAGTACAACGCCCCCGCCGGCATCGCCCTCCTCACCCCGCAGGACCAGATCCTCGCCACCGGCCAGCACCTCGTCACCGCGACCGGCGACGCCCAGCTCGTCAGCCAGGGCAATCACGGCATGGCGGCCCGCAACGGCATCGCCCTCTTCACCGCCGGCAAAGCCCCGAACGGTGCAAAACCCACCACCGAAACCGGCATCCACCTGCACGCCGCGAGCGGCGCGATCAGCGTGCAAAGCCAGAGCGGCAAGCTCACCGCCGCCGCCGACCGGAAGGTCACCGTCGCCAGCACCACCGCCACCGTGTCGGCAAGCGCCCGAAAACACCTCCTCGCCACCGCGCAGGGGGCCTATCTCAGGATCGAAGGGGGCGACATCCAGCTGCATGCACCGGGGAAGGTTGCGCTCAAGGCGAGCAGGAAGAATCTGACGGGGCCGAAGGCAACGACGGTGAAGCTACCGAGTTTCCCGGTATCGGGCCTGGGCGAACTTGCATCAGGCGTCGGCACATCCTGCACGGCCGTTTTTGACATCGGGAGCCTGATCCACAACGACCCTTCACTGCTGGGTACAGACTTTGAAGTATGGACACGGGGCGAAACGCCGGAGCTGATCGCCCGGGGGACGCTCGATGAGCTCAATCGCAGCTTCGTCGTCAGCACCGCAAGCGCCGAATCGATTGAACTGTTCGCAGGGGAGGGCGAATGGACGGATTTCATCGATAGCGTGGACCACGTCCACGACACGGGAGAGTTCGCGTGAGCGTCTGGGAAGATTTTCTCGAAAGGATGACGAAGGGAGTCCAGTCCCTCCTGCCTGATAGCACCATTTTCCCGGACACGAGCGGTGAAGCCGCTCCCCTGTCGCCGGGCAAAGTCATGATCTGTTTCGTCAACCGCTACATGAATGCGCTCGACGGCGTGAAATACAGAATCCGCTTCGATGGTCGGGAACTGACGGGCACCACTTCCGACGCCCACTATTGCATCGAATTCCAGCCCAAAACGCTTGCTCCGATCCGGGTGTGGGTCTGGTCGCGCCAGCGCAAGGACTTCAAGGAACTGGACCCCGTCGTGCCCTTGCCGGGTCAGCCCATGTTGGTGCGCAAGCGCCTGAACACCCTCAAGGTGCTGGGAGAAACGGACAAACCGGAACAGCCCAAGGCGCCACTACCTCGCCCCGAGGCCCCTCGACCCGCACCGCTCCCTGGCCCCTCGCCCGCGGCCAACCAGGGAATTCATCCCCAAGCACCCGAGCGTGATGAACAAGGCAACCCGCTGTTCCCAGCCGAACGGCCCGTGCCAGACCAGATCACGGTCGCACAGTTGCGCACGATCTTCCCGAAGAATAAGGGCGGAGCGCCGACCGACTCACACCTGCAAGCCGTGGCGGACGAACTCAATGCCGACCTGGGAAAATACAAGCTCGACACGCCCTTCCGTCGTGCGCACTTCTTCGGTCAGATCAAACGCGAAGCCGGCCCGACGCTCTCCGGCGCCGCGGAGAGCCTGAACTACAGCCCGGAGGGGCTCAAAGGCACCTTCGGCTACTACAAGCGAAATCCGAGCGACGCGCAAACCGACGGCCGCAGTGTCACGACACTCCCCAACGGCGCGAAGCAAAAGAAACCCGCCGACCAAGAGACGATTGCGAATAAGGCGTATGGGACAGGAAGAAAGAGTATAGAGCTAGGCAACACTGAAGCCGGCGATGGCTGGCGCTTCCGCGGCCGGGGCATGAAGCAGCTGACTGGACGACGCAACTACCGAGACTTTACAGCTCGACATCGGGAGATCTGGGACGAAAGCGTCGATTTCGAGCAACAAAATGATTTGGTCGGCCACATGCCCTATGCCATCCGTTCGGCGGTGTCGTTCTGGCTGGATAACAAGTGTTGGCGAGCGGCTGATGGAGGTATCACCGACGCTGCCATCGATGCCGTCACCCGGATTGTCAATCCGGGTGAGATGGACAATCACAATAATGGCAGTTACAAGGTCGCGGCCAACAACCCCGTGCTGCAGCGACGCAGCTACGCGAAACTCGCTTACGCCGCATTCACCTGATTGGAGCAAATCGTCCGTGCGTCGCCTTTATACAGCCCTCTTGTCGCTAGCACTGACGTGCCTGCCGGCCTCTCACTCCCTAGCCGAAATTACCTTGGACAAGACTTTGGATGTCAAACCGGTAGTCCCGTCCATTGAACTATCGATCAAGCGCTACGCAGCCCCGCGCGCCAAGGGGATGTTCAGTGACAACATTTGGGTATTTGACGGTAAGGAGGATATAGACAATTCGATCTTCGCATGGACGATTTCCGGAAAGAAGTACCTGAGCGCCGCAGCGCAATACACCTCGAATATTGACCCTTTGCCAGACTGTGACAGCAACTGCGACTGGGCCGTGAATAGCCACATGGTCTGTCATTTATTTCTGTTCGACGCCGGTACCTTGAGTCTGGCCGAAGTCGTCCCGCTCAACATCGTCCGCGACCGCCGTCTGTTGAAAGGCAAACCCCGGTGCCAGAGCGTTAAGGCGATGGCTGTTGCGGGTGCTGCGCGCGACGTCCTGCTGATCACCCTCGGATATTCCGACAGCGCGGAACCTGCCGAAGCCCGTTACGAACCGCCCGAGTTCGTCACCACTGTCGCCCTGCACTTCGACCCCGCGCCCGGCGTGCTGCGCGTCGCACAACGCGACGATTGTCTCGGCAAACCGAACAACTACAAGACCATTGCCGCAGCGCGCAAGCGCCTGCGCGAGTGCGAGGCGACAATTCCCCGTTCGCAAGAAACGGGAGCACGTTAAACCGGGCGATCCGTCTCGACAATCGGCTTGCGGTCAGGTCCGGGGCGGATCCTGCTGCCTGCACCCTGAAGCGATTTCGCATGGAATCATCCGCCCCGCGCAACGTCCAATCCCCACCAGAACGAAAGGAGTCGCCATGAACTCCCCGCATATCCCCGACAGAACCGCCGTCTCGACGGTGTTCGAACGCAACCTGCTCTTACGGCTTCCCTTCGTGCTGGTGGGCGGCACGCTGATCGCCGGCCTGGCGCCGGCGCTCGCGCGCCTGCTGGCATGGGCCGGGTTCGGGCCGGATCCGACCGCCAGCATCACGACCGCGGACATCATCGGCATCAGCATCCTCGGCCTGACCTTCAGCAGCGTCACCGTGCTGGCGATCGGCGCGGTGATCGTGCTGATCATGAAGGGGCCGGCGTATTTCGCCGACTCCTATCCGCTGGAGGACGCCGAGCGCCCCGATCCGCCGTCGACGCCGCGCCCCCAGGGACGCCGCCGCTGAACCTTCAGCCGCCCGCGGTACGCCGCGTCAGCAGCAGCCCGGCCTCGAGGTGGTGCGTGTAAGGGAACTGGTCGAACACCGCGGCGGCAGCGATGTCGTGCGTGTCGGCGAGGGCGGCGACGTTGTCGCGCAGCGTCACCGGGTTGCACGAGATGTAGAGGATGCGGTCGAAGCCGCGCGCGAGCTTCACCGTGGCGTCGTCGAGGCCGCTGCGCGGCGGGTCGACGAAGAGCGTGGAGAAGCGGTAGTTCGCGAGATCGACGTCCTTCATGCGGCGGTACTCGCGCCCGCCAGCGAAGGCGTCGCTGATCTCGTCGCTCGACATGCGCACCATCGTGATGTTGTCGATGCCGTTGGCCTCGAGGTTGTAGTGCGCGGCGCGCACCGAGGACTTGCTGACCTCGGTCGCAAGCACGTGCTCGAAGAGCGGCGCCAGCGCCATCGTGAAGTTGCCGTTGCCGCAATAGAGCTCGAGCAGGTCGCCGCCGACGCCCATCACCTGGCGCCGCGCCCAGCCGAGCATCTGCCGGTTCACACCGCCGTTGGGCTGCGTGAAGCTGCCTTCGATCTGCTGGTAGCGCAGGCGCCGGCCGTCCACGTCGAACTCTTCCAGCAGCCAGTCGCGATCGAGCACGATCTTCTGCTTGCGGCTGCGGCCGATGACCTGCACGCCCAGCCGCTCCGCGAGCACGCGCGCCGCCGCCGCCCACGCCTCGTCGAGGGCGCGGTGATAAACCAGGCTCACCATCAGTTCGCCGCTCAGCGTCGCGAGGAACTCGACCTGGAAGATCTTCCTGCGCAGCACGTCGTCCGCCCGCAGCGCATCGCGCAGGCGCGGCATCAGTGCGCAGATCGGCGCCGCCGCCGCAGGGAAGTCTTCGAGCAGCACCGGCGTCTTCGGGTCGTCCGCGGCGAACATCGCGTAATCGACGAGGCCGTCGCCGTGGTGCCACATGCGGAATTCGGCCCGCAGGCGGTAGTGCAGCGGCTCGGACGCGAACACCTCCGGGGCGGAGACGCCCAGCGGCGCGAAATCGCCCGCAAAGCGGGCCACCTTCTCGGCAAGCTGGACAGGATAGTCGGCGGGATCGAAGCGGGGCAGTGACATCTTGGTTCGGCAGTGCGGGCGCAACACTCCGGACGGGCTGTGGCGCGGGTTCGGCAGGCGGATCGGCAAGGCGGAAAGCGGAAGGGTCGATCCGCGGAGACGCGACTATACGCCGCCCGCGGCTGCGCTGCAGCCGTCGCGACGCGGGAGCAATCTTGACGGACATCAAAGTTCGTCCGCCATAACCGAGTAAAGTTGTCGGACATCTACAGAATCCGCACCCGAAGCGGTCACGGGGCTCCCCGACATGGCCAAGAAATTCCCCCTCCACCCCAAGCACCCCGAACGCATCTGCTGGGGCTGCGACAAGTACTGCCCGGCGGACTCGCTCGGCTGCGGCAACGGCTCGGGCCGCACGCAACACCCGGCCGAATTGCTCGGCGATGACTGGTACGAGTACGGCGACTGGGGCCTCGACGTCCCGGACGATACCAAAAAGCCCGAGACCGCGACCTGAGGTCCGTCCCGGCACTTTGCGCGAACCCGGACAGGTTTCCGGGAGCGCCGCGTCATCGCGCAGACGACGCACACCGCCCGACCCGGCCCCCCGCCCGTCGTCACCCGGCACGCCCGCGACGCCGCGGGGAACTTGCCACGTCGCCCGGCGTTCTCAGGCAGAAGAAAACAGCGCCACGACTCCCCCTGACGGCCTGAGCGGCGCGGAGGGTTTTCATCACAAAACGTAAGCGCACGCGCCCCGGTAGCGGTCGCTCACTAATATGGCGGACATGTTTCGGCTTGCCACGCCCTCTTCTGCGCACCTGCAGCTGCTGGTCGCCATGCTGCGAAACCCGGCGTCGACCGGTACGCTGCTGCCGTCCTCGCGCGCGCTCGCGAACGCGATGGCAGGCGCCGCGGAGGGCGCCGATCTCGTCGTCGAACTCGGCGCGGGCACGGGACCGGTCACCGACGCCTTGCTGCAGAAACTGCCTCACGTACCCCTGATCGCGGTCGAACTGCAGGCCGCCCTCGTGCGCCGCCTGCGCCATCGCTATCCCGGCGCCGACATCCGCCAGGCCACGGCCAGCCAGGTCGTCGATTCCCTGATGGAGCACCCCGGCCGGATCGTCCTCGTCTCCAGCCTGCCCTTCCGCTCGCTCCCCGCACCCGTCGCGACCGAAACCGCGCACAGCCTGTGCCGCTTTCTCGCGCACAACCCCGAGCGCAAGCTCGTGCAGTTCACCTACCAGCCGCGCGCACCCTTCGCGGCGCCGCGGCATCTGCGCTGGAAGCGCACCTCGGTGATCTGGCGCAACACCCCGCCGGCGGGAATCTGGGAGCTCGGGCTCACACCCTGAACGCGAGGCCGGAACCGGCCCGCGAGTCCGGGGGTGCCGCACTCGACGCCTCGAAGCGCCGGATCTCCGCCAGCGCCTCGTCCAGACTCATCTCGCCGGCCTCCAGCAGCCTGCCGACCAGATGCTCCGTGAGCGGCCTGAGCCCCGCCAGCACCGCCTTGGTCTCGCCATACAGACGCTCGCTCTGCGCCTCCATGATGCCGCGCGTTTCCTCGTCGAGGACGCGGCTCGACCGCTGGCCGTCGTTCGTGAGCGCGCCGAAGTTGAGGCGCGTCTTGCGGTACATGCCCATTTCGCCGACGGCGTGATGCAGCAGCTGGGTGACGCGGGTGATGTCGTTGTGGGCGCCGTTGGTCGTGCCGTCCTCGCCGAAGAAGAGTTCCTCGTTGGCCATGCCGCCGAGCAGCACGCGCACGTCGTGCTCGATGTCGCCCTTGGTCTTCAGCAGGTTGGCGCCCTGCTTGTGAAAGACGAAGCCCAGGGCGTTGCTGCGCGGAATGGCCTTCAGCGAGATCTTGATCGTCTTCATGTCGGCGAGGATGCGGTCCCAGTCGTCACGCGTGCGCTCGCGCTCGCGCTGCAGGTCGACCAGGAAGTGGCCCCACTCGTGCACGGCGATGATGCGCCGGTCGCGCTCGCGTTCGTCGGTGGTGTTGGAATTGACGTTGCCGACCAGCACGCGCTCGGCGGCCTGCATCAGCGTATCCGCGCCGATCATCTCGCCCGCCTGCACCGCAGTGATACCGGCCTGATTGACGATGGTCTCGAGGTCCGCGGGGCTGCGCCCTTCGGTGACGCCGACGAGGTGGCTCAGGTCGAGGCCGGGCAGCACCTTGTCGGCGCGCTGCGCGAGGTAGTGGCGGACGATCGCGAGGCGCTCCTCGCGGTTGGGCAGGCGGAAGTCCACCTTCATCTGGAAGCGGCGCAGCATCGCCTCGTCCATCTCCATCGACTGGCTGTTGAAGTTGCTCGCCACGATCCAGATGATCTCCGCCTCGTCCTTGCTGCGCACGCCGTCGAGCACGGCAAGCAGGGTATTGGCGGTATCGTCGTCGAACTTGCGCCGTCCGCCGCGCTTCATGAAGAGATCCTGCGCTTCGTCGAGGAACACGATGCAGCGCTTGCGCCGCTTTGCCATCGACACGATGCGGTTGAGGGTGTTCGCACCGCCGGCCACGTAACCCGTTTCCAGGTTCGCGGCGGAGTGGAACAGGATCGGCAGGTTCAGCTCCTTCGCGAGATAGCTCGCGAGCTTGGTCTTGCCGGTGCCGGCCGGGCCGCTGAACATCACGTTGAACGGCTTGCGGATGCCGTATTCGGCGTACAGCGCACGCCGCTCGTACTGGTCCTTGATCTGTGCAACCTCGGCCTTGATGTCGTCCATGCCGACGAGTTCGTCGATGGAGCCGCGCACCTGCCCGGGCTCGATGAACTTCAGCGATTTGAACTGACCCCGCAGCTGCATGAACAGGAAGGTGAGCAGCCCCAGCATCAGCGCGGTCGACAGCACGCCGCTGACCACGGCGCGCCAGCCGTCGTCGGCCGAACGCGGGCGCCCGGTCGCGAAGCGCTGGTCGAGACGCTCGAACACCTTCAGCGCCCCCTCGCCGAGTTCGGCCCGCGGAATGAAGGCGAGCCGGCCGGACCACGGCGCCGACACCGCCTTGTCGGCGAAGATCTTCGTTTCCAGGTCGCTCGGGTAGTAGGCGTGCTGCTGTCCCTGCGACTGCACGAGGATGATGCGCTCCGACAGGTTCCACATCAGCGGCTCGTAGATCACCGTGACGCGGTCGACCGGGTTCGCGTCGAGGAAGCCGAGCACCGAGCCGCTGCCGAACACCACCGGCACGCTCTCGTCGAACGCCCACACCCCCGCGTCCGGCCCGCCGCCGACCGCCATCGCCTTGACTTCCTCGGCCAGCACGGCGCGCTTCTGCGCCAGCATCACGGAATGGATGGCCGTGAAGGGGATCAGCACGGCGACCGCCACGACGACGCACCTGACCAGCGTAGACTGGACCACGAACCAGTCCTGCAGCCGGCTGGCGAATTTCTTCAGCCTGAGCCAGGAACGGGTCGGCGCAGCGGGACGGACGTTCGACTCATCTGCCATGAAGGTCCTCCGCTACGGCCGCATCGCCAGATTCCGGGGCGAAAGTCGCCGCTCGGCACCTGTTGGGCCTACCCGCGCGGTGACAGCGGAATGGCCCCCCGTTCGGCGATGCCCGCCCGGACGCACGCCGAGCGGCATCGAATGGCTTCAGCATAGCGAAACAGCGCTCCGGCCTGGCGTGAAGTATTGAACGCGGGCCGAGCGATCACACTCGGGGCGAGGACAGACGTCCGCTCAGCGCACGCCGGGCGGCGG
>NZ_WTVN01000044.1 GCF_012910905.1 Aromatoleum toluvorans | reverse complement strand
GCACGTTGAACACGCCCCGAACAACCGTCTGCGCGAACCATTCCGCGAGCGCTCCGACGAAGTTCTCAGGCCGAACGTTGCCGAGGGCGATCACCGACGACGAGTTCGTCATTTATTCAGCGTCTCCTTAACGAACGATATTGAGCCATCAATATTAAAATACATAATCTCAACATCAGTTGGAAAGTACGGCTTTTCGGTTCTATGATCAACGAGAAACGCAACCCGATTGCCCGCGCGCTTCCAGTAATTTGCCAATTCCGACAAAACACGGTACCCACCCGCACGACCGAACGCAATGATCGGGATCAGTATGCTCAGAGCTCGTTTTTTATTATCTGAAGACAAGTTCACTGCACCCTATGTTCGCAAATATATATATTCGTTTAGGAAGAACCAGATCTATCGGCGCTCCCGGCGATCGCACCGAAGTCAAGCATTCACGCCGACGTCAACGCTCGCCTCGACCACGACAGTAGGCGACGGCACCGACGAATGCGGCGTTGCCTAAATATGCTTTTTATATAATAGAAAGACTCTACGAACTAATAATAAAACCATACGTATTAACAAATCGAATGAGGCGCCGGAACAAGACGTTTGCGTCATTTACGCAAAAAACGAATTACCATCATCAGACTTTCGACTACCGCAGATATCTTTCGAAGTGGACCGCCTAGATTTGTGATTGCTCCCAAGCGCACGATGCAGTAGACAAAAAAGGCAAGGCTGAGCAGAACGCCAAGAACTCCACCTACGGGCGGTGATATTTCTGCGGAACCGAAAACCGCACCAGCGGCAATCAACAGGGCTACGAACTGCCAAAGCACTCTCCGCTCCCACGCGAACCCGGTCCTTTGCCGTCCTAACCAGTAAACCAGCGGCAAGTAAACCGCGTACATCACCAGAAAAGCGACCCCTGTTGCCTGAACGCCGATTACTGGCAGCCCGATCCAAGTGAAGAAAACAAATGCCCCGATTGCCGCTGACTCGCTGAGCATGAACGTCCGCCCATCTCCTGCGGCGAGGATAATAAAACCCAGCGGCCAACTCGCCACCTTCAACACGTCGCCCAGGACCTGCCAGCGAAGAATGATGACTGCATCATCGAATGCGCGTGAATACAGCAGGTCAATCAACCACGGAGCGAGGCCCAGCATGACTAGGAAAATCGGGCCAGCAAGCAGCAGAGCGACTTCTGTCTGCTCGTTCGCCAGCCGATTGGCCGTTTCGCGATCGTGAATGACGGCAGTGAGGCGGGGGTAGTAGTCGGTACCCATCGCGGTGAGTACGAACCCGATGTAGGTCATACCGATCGCCCACGCTGCCTGGAATTGGCCGAGTAGTTCGACGCCCAGTTCTCGCTGAACCAAAGTGCGCACCGCCAGTTGTCCGACCGTGACCACTAGGCCACTAATCATGAAAACTGTGCCGAGCCGCCCCATGGTGCGCCATTGCTGACCAAGCTGTGCCAGCGGCGTGGCAGGTGCACGCACGCCCCCGAGGCGGCTAACGAACCAATGTCCAAGGATGAAGCTAGAAATCGGCGCCGCAAGTACAAACAGCAGAACTGCCACTTCCTCCAACCAGAGCAACGCCCCAACGCTCAGCAGCGTCGACAACACTGCTGATGCAACGCTGATCCGAGCTAAATCGCCAATACGACGAAGGCCATTAAGTAGCGCGGTCTGGGAGCCCGCTGCCACGGACAGAGTCACTCCGACGGCTAGCCAACCAATTTTGGCACCGAGTTCCGGCGCCTGCAGTACCCACACGGCCAAAATATCGCGCAACAGCCAGAACGCTGCCCCGCCGATCACGGCGAGCCCCGTCGTGCCCCAGAACAGAGCTCTCCGCGCAGCGGCAACCGCCGCTTGGTCCTCTTTCCCCGCCGCTTCTGCAATCTGCCGCGTCCCAACGGTGCCAAAGCCCAGCGCAGACGCGGTGGACGCAGTCGTCATCACGCTTTGCAGGAGCCCAATCATTCCCACCCCCGCCGGCCCGAGCAACACAGCGGCGAGCTTTGTACGCACAAGCCCTAGAAGGATATTGATGACAGAGGCCCCGCCGATGATCGACGATGAGCGCAGAATTTCGCGGTGGGAATTTCTTTCGCTCACACCAGCGCCTTGCGTACCGACTCTATCACGCGACTTGCATGCTCGCGCTCGCAATGCGGGCCAATAGGCAAGCTCAGCACTTCATGCGCCATGTTGCCGGCACGCGGAAAAGCATCGTCTGCAAACCCAGCATCGGCATACGCCCGCTGTCTATGCGGGGGGATCGGGTAGTGAATAAGCGTCCCGATCTCGGCCGCAGCCAGCCTCTGCGCCAGCGCATCGCGCTGTGGGTGACGAACCACGAATAGATGCCACGACGGGTCAGCCCAATCGGGCACATGGGGTAGCACCAGGCTGGTACCGGTGAGTCCTTCTAGGTATTGCGCGGCAATTCCCTTGCGGCGTGCGTTCCACGCATCCAGATGGCGCAATTTCACCTGCAGCACCGCAGCCTGCAGCGGGTCAAGCCGGCTGTTAAAGCCCTTGACCTCGTTCACATACTTCGCTCGCGATCCGTAATTGCGCAGCACGCGGATGCGGTCAGCAATTTGAGGATCGTTGGTCGTGATCGCTCCGCCGTCTCCGAGCGCGCCGAGGTTCTTGCCCGGATAGAAGCTCCATGCGACCGCGTCGCCGTGGCCGCCTAGACGCCGGCCCTTGTAACGCGCGCCGTGAGCCTGAGCACCATCTTCCAGCACCTGTAGGCCATGCTTGCGCGCAATCTCCAGGATTGGGTCAAGGTCAGCGGGCTGGCCGTAGAGGTGCACCGGCAAAATAACCTTGGTGCGTGGGGTGATCGCCGCTTCGATGCGTGCGGGATCGATATTGTAGGTCGCGTCCACCGGCTCCACGGGCACTGGCGTGGCGCCGCACTGGTTCACTGCCAACCAGGTAGCGATGTATGTGTTGGAGGGAACGATGACTTCGTCGCCCGGTCCGACATCCATGGCCAGGAGGGCGAGGTGGAGGGCGTCGAGGCCATTGGCGACGCTTACAGCGTGGGTCGTTTCACAGTAAGCAGCATAATCAGCGTCGAACTGATCGACTTCGGGACCTCCGATGTACCAGCCCGAACCAACTACCCGTGCAATGGCGTCGTCAATTTCCGATTTCAGTTCGAGATAAGGAGATTTAAGGTCCAAAAAAGGGATCACGATGCAACTCCAACTGCCTGCAGAAATTCGGAATAATTTCGAATGTAGTCGGCACTATCGTAATAATGTGAAGCAAAAACCATCAGCACCGCATCCGACGAATACTTGTATTGAATGCCCCACACCATTGGCGAAAGGTGAATTCCGACATCGGGGCGATCTAGCAGAAACTCCTGTCGGTTGACGCCATCGTCGGCGACCACGGCGCAACTTCCGCTAACACAGATCAAAAACTGATGACACTCGCGATGCGCATGCTCACCGCGGGTTTCGACGCTTGGAACGTCAAAAACCATAAAGTAACGCTTGGCTTGAAAAGGCACGGTGCGCTCGAACTCGCCGACCGTGAGACTGCCGCGGATATCTGCAACGCGCGGGAATTGGTGCAATGTGACGCCGGCAACATCGGTTTTCGTCGCGCCCACTTCATTTATGTCGAGAGCGGTCGTGACAGCCGTGTTCCGGCCAGCGTCAACATATCCAACGATTTTTGCAGGATTACCAACGACAATCGCATTGGGCGGAACCGATCGCGTCACCACAGCACCCGCTGCCACCATCGCCTTCGCGCCAATCGCAATGCCCGGTAGAATGACTGCACCTGCGCCAATCGATGCCCCGTCCTGAATCGTAGTTTCGAGGAATTTCTCAGGACGTTGGCGACTGCGGGGAAAGCGATCGTTGGCAAACGACGCATTCGGTCCGATGAATACATCGTTTCCGATCCGAAGACCATCCCAGATCTGCACGCCGCTTTTGATCGTTACGCGATCGCCGATAACAACGTCGCTCTCGATAAGACAGTGCGAGCAAATATTTGTGTCAGCCCCGATCTTCGCATGTGGCAACGCGACGACAAACTGCCAGATCCGCGTATTCTCACCGATGCTTTTTGTTTGAATGTCCGCTAGCGGATGAATGAAATAGCTCATTTCGTAACTGATCCGACGTGCGCGCCCTCGGCACGTCGTACATGATGCTCTGACGTACCAGGAAAATGGAGAGACTCCAAAAAACCGGGTGCTGCTTGGTCCTTCGAATTAAGGATGAATTGGCCGTCAGTCGGCCACTGCACCGCTATTTGTTTGTCGTCCCAACGTATCGCCGCCTCGCATTCCTTGGCGTAATAATCCGTGGTCTTATAGAGAAAGTGAGTATCGTCCTCGAGCGCCAGGAAACCGTGCGCAAAGCCTTCCGGAATCCACAGCATCTTGCGGTTGGCCGCACTCAATATGACGCCAACCCATTTACCGAAGGTTGGCGAACCCTCCCGAATGTCGACCGCCACGTCATAAACTGAACCCCGGACCACCCGCACCAATTTGGCTTGCGCGTGCGGAGGCAACTGGTAGTGCAGCCCGCGCAAAACGCCTTTTCCGGAGCACGAATGGTTGTCCTGCACGAAGGGGCGCGGCGGCGGCAAGCCGAGCTTGCGAAGCTCCGCATGGAAGCTGTCTTCGTTGAAACTTTCCATAAACCAACCACGTTCGTCCTCGAAGATAGTCGGTTCGATGATCACCACATCCGGGATGGAGGTCTGGGCAAGCTTCATTGTTGCGCACCGTCAAGCAGGTTCAGCAGGTACTGGCCGTAGCCGCTCTTCTTGAGCGGCGCGGCGCGCTCACGCAGTTCGTCGGCGTTGATCCAGCCGTTGTGGTAGGCGATCTCCTCCGGGCAGGCAACCTTAAGACCTTGGCGGTGTTCGATGGTGTGAACGAAGTGGCCTGCTTCGAGCAAGCTCTCATGAGTGCCGGTATCCAGCCAGGCGAAGCCCCGACCCAGCAACTGCACCTGCAGGTCGCCGCGTTCAAGGTAGGCTTGGTTGATGCTGGTAATTTCCAACTCGCCACGCTCCGAGGGCTTGACCGCCTTGGCGATATCAATAACGTCGTTGTCGTAAAAGTACAGGCCGGTGACGGCGTAGCGGCTCTTCGGCTTGACAGGTTTTTCCTCGATCGAGATCGCTCGCTGGTTGGCGTCGAACTCCACCACACCAAAGCGTTCCGGATCTTTCACCTGATAACCGAAGATAGTGGCGCCCCTCTCCTGGGCCGCGGCTTCGCGCAGCGTCCGGGTGAAACTCTGGCCGTAGAAAATATTGTCGCCCAGCACTAAGCAGACCCTATCAGCTCCGATGAAATTCTCTCCAATGATGAAGGCCTGCGCAAGGCCATCCGGGCTAGGCTGAACGGCATACTGAACTGCAACGCCGAACTGCTCGCCGCTGCCGAGCAGACGCTGGAAGGCCGGCTGATCTTCTGGCGTAGTGATGATAAGGATCTCGCGGATACCTGCGAGCATCAGCACCGACAACGGGTAGTAGATCATCGGTTTGTCATAGATGGGCAACAATTGCTTGGAGAGCCCAAGAGTGATCGGGTGCAAACGGGTGCCGGCGCCGCCAGCGAGAATAATGCCTTTCATTCGTTCCACTCCTTACGCCGCCGTACCGAGCCGCTCGCGCTGGTAGCTGCCATCCTGGACGTGGCGGCTCCAGTCGAGGCTGTCGAGATACCACTGCACGGTCTTGCGAATGCCGGAGTCGAAGGTTTCCTGCGGCCTCCAGCCGAGCTCGCGCTGAATCTTGCCGGCGTCGATCGCGTAGCGAACGTCGTGACCCGGGCGGTCGGTGACAAAAGTAATCAGATCCTCAAAACGGGCAACGCCGGCCGGTTTGTATGGAGCGAGCTCTTCGAGCAGCCCGCAGATCGTGCGAACGACATCGATATTCCGCTTTTCGTTGTGGCCACCAATGTTGTAAGTCTCGCCGACTCTGCCTTCGCTGATGACCTTGTACAGCGCACGCGCGTGGTCTTCGACGTAGAGCCAATCACGCACCTGGTTGCCCTTGCCGTAGACCGGCAGCGGCTTCCCTTCGAGCGCGTTAAGGATCATCAGCGGAATCAGTTTTTCCGGGAAATGATAAGGGCCGTAGTTGTTCGAGCAGTTGGTGACGATGGTCGGCAGACCGTAGGTCCGGCGCCAGGCGCGCACCAGGTGGTCGGACCCCGCCTTGCTCGCGGAATACGGCGAACTCGGCGCGTAGGGGGTGGTTTCGGTGAAGAGCTCTGTCGGCTCCTCGAGATCGCCGTAGACCTCATCGGTCGAAATGTGATGAAAGCGGAAACGGGCGCGGACCGCATCGTCCAGCCCGTTCCAGTATTTGCGTGCGGCTTCGAGCAGGGTATAGGTGCCGACAATGTTGGTTTCGATGAAGGCCGCCGGGCCGTCGATGGAGCGGTCTACGTGTGATTCTGCGGCGAGGTGCATCACCGCATCCGGCTGGTGCAGGGAAAACACCCGCTCCACTTCGGCGCGGTCGCAGATGTCGACTTGTTCGAATGCGTAGCGCGGACTCGCGGACACGTCTGCGAGCGATTCGAGGTTGCCCGCGTAGGTCAGCTTGTCGAGGTTGACCACTGCATCCGAGGTGCAATTAATGATGTGGCGAATGACGGCTGATCCGATGAAGCCGGCGCCGCCGGTGACCAATATTTTCATGCTGAATGAAACCTATGATGTATGACCGAGCGAAACTGGAATTCAGACCGCGGCCTTGCGGCGTGCATTGGCGACGAATTCGGCGATGAACGCGAGCATTACACCACCCATGACACCAAGGACCGCAGCGAGCACAAGGACGAGCGATTTCTTCGGCGCAACCGGCTTCGCGGGGACGATGATCTCGCCGTCCGCATTGAATATCTTGAACGCCTTCGGGTCGAACTCGATTGTTTTGAGCATTCGCAGGCGCGATTCAGCCTCACGCAAGCCCGTGATAAACGCATCGTCGGACTGACGCGTCTTGAGCACGCCAAGCTCGGCAGCCAACGATTTGGACCCGCGCGCATAGAGCTGAGAGCCGTCCAGGAAGGGCGTAAGCTTGTCCTGCGCAGGCAGGCGGCCACTCGTAACCTGCGGCTCCTTCACGCCGACCGCTTCGGCCACCTGCAGTGCTTCGCTCAATTGAATCATGCGGTCCTGCCGCTGCTTCGCTGCGGTGACACGCCATTCGCCGAGATCCCTTTCGGTGTTGCGGACGATCAGTTCGATCTCGTTGCGCACATCGCCGACCAACTTGTGAGCCGCATCACGCGCCACCAGATCGAGAAATGACGACGCATAGCGGGCAGCCTTTTCACCGGTTTCAGCTTCCACTTTCAAGGTGTACAAGTTCCGTCCCTTGGGGTCCGGCTTGCTTACCTTCACCGCGCGCGCCATCTTCTCGCGCAGTTGTTCTTCTGACCGACTCTTCTCCCCTTCATCCAGCGACGGTAGATATACCTCCCGGAAAAAGGCTTGCATCGCCAGGTCCGACGCCAACTGATTCGAGAAATACTCAAATACCTGCTCAGGGGTGTACGGACTGAGCCCCGTAGGACCATTTCGCCCGATATTAAGCGCGGCAAGCTCGCTGGCGAAGGGGTGGTCGACGCGAACTTCGACCTCGTAACGGGGCGTTGCGAGGAATGCGTATGCGAAACCGGCAATGACACAAACGGCGAAAGTCCAAGCGATGAGCGCCTTGCGTCTGGCAAGAATCTGGATCAGGTCAACAAGACTGATTTCATCCTCGGCATACGCCGACGGGTTTTCACGTTCGGACATCGGGCTCTTACTGAAAGGAAATAGCGGATTATCGCACCGCAACAGAGCGTCAGAACATTGCGCGAAGGTAATAGAGTGCTACGCGCTTCAGTTCCGGTAATACGCCCTGTACCAGTCAACGAACCTACCCACACCTTCCCGCACGCTCGTCGAAGGCGCAAAACCCGTCCAGACGTTGAGCTCATCGGTATCCGCATAGGTCGCCGGCACATCTCCATCCTGCAGCGGCAGGAACTTCTTCTCCGCCTTCTGTCCGACGGCTTCCTCGATCGCCTCGATGAAGGCCATCAGCTCAACCGGGTTGTTGTTGCCGATATTGAAGACGCGGTAGGGGGCGGCGCCGCGGCCGGGGTCGGGATTGAGCGGGTCGAAGGTGGGGTCGGGTTCGGCTGTGCGATCGAGGGTGCGAATGACGCCCTGGACGATGTCGTCGATGTAGGTGAAGTCGCGCTTCATCTTGCCGTGGTTGAAGACGTCGATCGGGCGGCCTTCGAGGATGGCTTTGGTGAAGAGGAAGAGCGCCATGTCGGGGCGGCCCCACGGGCCGTAGACGGTGAAGAAGCGCAGGCCGGTGGTGGGGAGGCCGTAGAGGTGGCTGTAGGTGTGGGCCATCAGCTCGTTGGCCTTTTTCGTGGCGGCGTAGAGGCTGACGGGGTGGTCGACGCTGTCGTGTTCGGAGAACGGCATCTTGGTGTTGCCGCCGTAGACGCTGGAACTGCTGGCGTAGACGAGGTGGCCGACCTTGTTGTGGCGGCAGCCTTCGAGGATGTTGGTGAAGCCGACGACGTTGCTCTCGATGTAGGCGTGCGGGTTCTGCAGCGAGTAACGGACGCCGGCCTGGGCGGCGAGGTGGATGACGCGGTCGAACTTTTCCTCGGCGAAGAGGCGCTCCATGCCGGCGCGGTCGGCGACGTCGAGCTTGACGAAGCGGAAGGCCGGGTGGGGCGTGAGACGCGCGAGGCGGTCGAGCTTGAGTTGGGGGTCGTAGTAATCGTTGAGGTTGTCGAGGCCGACGACCTGGTCGCCGCGGGCGAGGAGCACCTCGCTGGTGTGCATGCCGATGAATCCGGCTGCGCCGGTTACGAGGATCTTCATACGCCGTTCTTACCGTTGCGGGAAAATAATCCACGGATTATCTCATGCATGGCGGGGAGCTTTGTTACAAATGATTAGGGTTCGCCCTGATCTGCGCGCTGGCGCCCCCGTGGGAGGAGCTGTCGGGTCGCGATGCGTCGGGCGGGGCAGATCTTCTTCATGCAACTCTTGCGATTGCGTCGAGGCCGACGGCCGGCCGCGGGGATGAGGCGCATCGGGGCGGGGCGATATACTTGCCGTTTCGATTTCCATCGCCGTCGATGCCTGCTCGCCTCCCTTACGCCCTTTTGTGGCTGCTCGCCCTGCCCTTCGTGGTGTTGCGGCTGGTCTGGCGCGGGCGGAAGCAGCCGGGGTATCTGCGGCACGTCAGCGAGCGTTTCGGACACTACGGATGTCGCGCGCCGCTGCCGGTGATCTGGGTGCATGCGGTGTCGGTCGGCGAGACGCGGGCCGCGGAGCCGGTGGTGCGGGCGCTGCTGGCGCGTTGGCCGGATCATTCGGTGCTGGTGACGCATATGACGCCGACGGGGCGGGAGACGTCGCTGGCGCTTTTCGGCAAAGAGACGCGGGTACTGCGCTGCTACCTGCCTTACGATGTGGGGCCGTTCGTGCGTCGCTTTCTGTGGCACTTCCGGCCGCGGGCGGGCATCGTGATGGAGACGGAGCTGTGGCCGACGCTGCTCGCGGCCTGCCGCGACGCCGGAGTACCGGTGGTTCTGGCGAACGCGCGGCTGTCGGAGCGTTCCGCGCGGCGCTATGCGCGCTGGCCGACGTTGACGCGGATGACGCTCGGCGCGCTGGCGGCGATCGGGGCGCAGACGGAGTCCGACGCGCGGCGGCTCGCGCAGCTGGGCGCGCGGGACGTGGAGGTGACGGGCAACATCAAGTTCGATATCGCGCCGCCGGATGCGCTGGTTGCGTTCGGAGACGCCTTCCGGGAACGTTTCGGCGGGCGGCCGACGGTTCTCGCAGCGAGTACGCGCGAGGGGGAGGAGGCGCTGATCCTGGAGGCGTTCCGGGAGCACGCGCCGATCGAGGCGGTGCTGATGCTCGTACCGCGGCATCCGCAGCGCTTCGACGAGGTAGCACGCCTGGTCGAAGCGGGCGGATTCAAGCTGCAGCTGCGTTCGGACGAGGCGCCGGTCTCGCCCGAGACGCGCGTGTGGCTGGGTGACTCGATGGGGGAAATGTTTGCCTATTACGCGGCGGCCGACGTGGCGCTGATCGGCGGGAGCTGGCTGCCCTTTGGCGGACAGAATCTGATCGAGGCGTGCGCAGTGGGGACGCCGGTGGTGCTGGGGCCGCATACCTTCAATTTCGCGCAGGTCGCGGAATTGGCGATTGCGGCGGGGGCTGCGCTGCGCGCCGACGACATCGGCGAGGGGATGCGAAGCGCGGTGGCACTACTGAAGGACGAGGCGGCGCGGCGTGCGGCGGGCGAGGCGGGGAGGAGTTTCGCCGCGGCGCATCGCGGGGCGACGACGAGGACGATGCAGATTGTGGAGCGGCTGATTGGCTGCAACGGCTGAATTGCGCTGATCAACCCGACAGCCCTTCGGGGCGACTCTGGAATCAGAAGTTTTTGGGCAGGCCGGCCTGCTTGAGCACGGCATTCGCCGTGTGACGCGACTTGATCTTGCTGTCGACGGGAAAATGGATACCGGTATGAGGGGAATGCCAAATCTCATGATCCCCCTTCCCCGATCGGATGAAACGACAGCCGGCCTCGCGCAGCAGTCGTTTCAGCTCCGGGGCGAAATTTCCGCCCACTACCGAATACCACGGTGAGCGACGGAGAATTTCCGTGCCAATAGCTCGAAGGGCACTTCCGGGCCATCAGGGCAGCCATTCGCATCGAGCAGCTCGGGGACCAGGATTTCCAGCTTGAGCGACAAGGCTTCAAGGGTTTCTGCCTCGGTTGCGAGACCAGGGACGTCATCGGATGTGGCAACCCATACGCCTGCATCGGCGTCCCATTCAGCGCGAACAAAAAGAATCTTGGGCATTGTGCGACCTCCGTCATGCATCCGGCCGGTGGACATTATCTCCCGAATCACTCGGCCAGCAGAGCGTCGATGACCTGGACGTCTTCTTCGCCGAGGGCGCCGGCAGCGGCCTTGAGGCGGAGCTGGGCGAGGATGGTGTCGTAGCGGGCGCGCGCGAGCTGGCGTTGGGTGTCGGCGAGCTGGGACTGGGCGTTGAGGACGTCGATGTTGATGCGCACGCCGACTTCGTAGCCGAGGCGGTTGGCTTCGAGGGCGGAGGTCGAGGAGACCTGGGCGGCTTCGAGGGCCTTGACCTGTGCCATGCCGCTGGTGACGCCAAGGTAGGCCTGGCGCGCCGCGAGGGCGGCGGAGCGGCGGGCGTCGTCGAGATCGGCGTCGGCCTTGAGCTTGAGGGCGGCGGCTTCGCGCTCGCGCGACGACACGGCGCCGCCGGCATAGAGCGGGACGTTGAGCTGCAGACCGATGGTGTTGGTGTCGGAACGCGAGGCGCCGCCGCCGAGGCTGGTGCTGAAACCGGCGCTGTTGCGGCCATGCGTGGCGACGACGTCGACCGTCGGGTAGTGGCCGGCGCGGTTCCGCTCGACTTCGCGCGCGGCGATTTCGCGCGTGATCTGCTGCGCCTGCACGCCGTACGCGCCCTGCTCCGCGGCGCTCGCCCAGTCGGCGATGCTGTCGGGCTGCGGGCGGGACAGCGTGAGGCCGGGGCGCAGGCCCGCGAGCGGTGACGGGTCCGTGCCGACGATCTGCACGAGCGTCTGGCGGCGCACGTCGAGGTCGTTCTGCGCGGCGATTTCCTGCGCGGAGGCGAGGTCGAAGCGCGATTGCGCTTCGTGGACGTCGGTGATCGTGACGGTGCCGACCTCGAAGCTCGCCTTGGCGAGTTCGAGCTGCTCGGAGGCGGCCTTCTTGAGCTGCGACTGTGCGGCGAGGGCGTCCTGCGCATTGAGGACGTCGAAATACGCTTGCGAGACGCGCAGGATCAGGTCGTGACGCGCCTGTCCGAGCTGGACTTCGGCGAGCGCGGTCTGCAGTTCGCCCTGCTTGTACTGGATCCAGTTCTGCCAGCGGAAGAGCGGCTGGGTGAGCTGCACGCCGTAGGCGTTGCTGTTGAACTTGCGGGTGCCGAAGAGCGGGTTGTGCGTGTCGACTTCGTTCCAGGTCGAGCTCGCGTTCGCGCCGACGGTCGGCAGCAGCCCCGCCCGACCCTGCACGACGCGTTCCTGGCCCGCCTCGTACTGCGCACGGGCGGCGGCGAAGCGGGCGTCGTTGGCGACGGCGTCGCGGTAAACCTGCAGCAGGTCGGCCGACCAGGCGGTGGCCGAGAACAGGGTGGCGAGGCTCAGTGCAATCGCGCGCTTCATCGGTTTCTCCGGACCGGTTCGCGGTTGCGTCAGTACTGCGGCATGGTCGGATCGACCTGGGCCGCCCACGCAGCGACGCCGCCCGCCAGGTTGATGACCTTCGAGAACCCCTGGCGCTCGAGGAACATGCACACGTGCGCGCTGCGGCTGCCGTGGTGGCAGATGACGACGATCTCGTCGTCCGGGTCGAGCTCGGTCTGACGCGCCGGCACGGTCGCCATCGGCATGAGCTGCGAGCCTTCGATGCGACAGATGGCGAACTCGGCCGGCTCGCGCACGTCGAGCAGCAGCGGTTTGCCGCCCTGGGGGTCGGCAAGCCGTTCGGCGAGTTCGGGGGCGGTGATCTGTCGCATGCAGGGGCTCCTCAGAAGCGGAATCCGTCCTTGGGCTGCACGTTCTTCAGCATTGGGACGACGGTTTCGAACACGTCTTCGGTCTGGTACTGGTCTTCCGAGACGCGGGTGATCAGGCGGGCTTCCATGACCGGCGCCTCGCCGACGAAGGCGAACATGCGGCCGCCGACCTTCAGCTGGTCGAGCAGGCTCTGCGGCATCATCGGCAGGCCGCCGGAGACGACGATCACGTCGTAGGGGGCGCGGCAGCTCCAGCCGCGAGCGGCATCGCCTTCTTCGACGATGACGTTCTCGACGCCGGTGCGATTGAGGTTGTCGGCCGCGAACTTCGCAAGTTCGGGCTGGATCTCGATCGAGCGCACCCAGTCGGTGCGGGCCGCGAGCAGCGCGGCGAAGTAGCCCGAGCCGGTGCCGATCTCGAGCACGGAATCCGAACGCTTGAGCGGCAGCGCCTGCAGGATGCGGCCTTCGACGACGGGCTTGAGCATGGTCTGGCCGTGGCCGAGGGGGATCTCGACGTCCGCGAAGGCAAGCGTCTTGTGGGCGGGAGGAACGAATTCCTCGCGCTTGACCGTCATCAGGAGATCGAGGACGTCCATATCCAGCACGTCCCAGGGGCGGATCTGCTGCTCGACCATGTTGAAGCGGGCACGTTCGAAGTTCATGGCATTGGGTTCCTGCGCAAATATTAGCACACTCTAATTTAGCGTGCGAAATGTAAACTTTTGCATTTTAGCGCACTTGCTGCGCCGCGGGCGCTGCCGCTTGCCCGCGCGGCATGGCCTGCGGTTCGCGCCGCACGCGGTACCACGCCGCGTACAGGGCGGGCAGGAAGATCATCGTGAGGACCGTCGCGACCGTGAGGCCGCCCATGATCGCGACCGCCATCGGGCCGAAGAAGGCGCTGCGCGACAACGGGATCATCGCGAGGATCGCGGCGGCGGCGGTGAGCATGATGGGGCGGAAGCGGCGCACGGTCGACTCGACGATGGCGTCCCACGCGCTGCGGCCGTGCTCGCGGTCCTGGCGGATCTGGTCGACGAGGATCACCGAGTTGCGCATGATCATGCCGGAGAGCGCGATCGTGCCGAGCATCGCGACGAAGCCGAAGGGCTTGTTGAACGCGAGCAGGAAGCCGGTGACGCCGATCATGCCGAGGGGCGCGGTGAGGATCACCATCGCGACGAGCGAGAAGCTCTGCAGTTGCAGCATCAGCACGGTGAGCACGGCGATGAGGAAGAGCGGCATGCCCGCGGCGACCGACTTGCCGCCCTTGGCGCTCTCCTCGACCGAGCCGCCGGCCTCGATACGGTAGCCGAGCGGCAACGCGGACTGGATCCCGGCAATCTGCGGCGCGAGGTCGGCAACGACGACGGCAGGCTGCACGGGGCCGTAGAGGTTGGCGCGCACGGTGACGGTCGGGATGCGGTTGCGGCGCCAGATCACGCCCTGCTCGAAGCCGTATTCGGCCGTGGCGACCTGGGCAAGCGAGACGCTGCGTCCGTTACCGACGGGAACCGCGAGGTCGGAGAGCAGCCCCAGATGGACGCGCTCGGATTCGGCGCCGCGCAGCATCACGTCGATGGTTTCGGTGCCTTCGCGGAATTGCGTGACGGCGAAGCCCTGCACGGAAGTGTTGAGCAGCGTGGCGAGGTCCTGCGTCGATAGGCCCAGCAGCCGCGCCTTGTCCTGGTCGACCTTGAGGCGCACGCGCTTCGACGGTTCTTCCCAGTCGAGATGGACGTTGGAGAGCTGCGGATGGGCGCGCATCTTCGCGGCGACGTCGTGGGCGATGCGCCGCAGCTCGTCGAGATCCTGCCCGCTGACGCGGTACTGCACCGGGAAGCCGACCGGCGGGCCGTTCTCGAGGCGATTGACGACGCCGATGAGCTCCGCCGGCGCCTGGTCGAACAGCTCGATGAGCTTCGTCCGCAGGGCTTCGCGCGCCTCGGGGCCTTCGGTGAGGATCACGAACTGGGCAAAGCTCGTCTGCGGCAGCTGCTGGTCGAGCGGCAGGTAGAAGCGCGGGCTGCCGCCGCCGAGCCAGGCGACGTAGTTTTCGATGCCCGGCTGTGCGCGGAGGAAGGTTTCGAGCCGCGTGACGGCACGCTCGGTGGCCTGGTGGGACGCGCCTTCAGGGAGGCGCAGGTCGACGAGGAGTTCGGGGCGGGTCGATTCGGGGAAGAATTGCTGCGGGACGAAGCGGGCGAACACGACCAGCGAGGCGGCGAACGCGAGGGCGGTCAGCGCGATGACGAGCCAGCGGTGCGCGACGCAGGCATCCACCACGGCGCGGAAGCGCGTGTAGAAGCGCGTGTGGTAGATCGCGTATTCGTCGTGCAGTTCGTGCGCGTGGGCGTCGCGCTCGGCAAGGCGCGCGCCGAGCCGCGGCGACAGGCGGCCGAGCAGGCGCGCGAGCGCCGACGGTTTGCCGCGCTGCGCGTGGAAGTCGGGCAGGATGTGGTAGCCCAGCCACGGGACGAAGAGCACCGCGGCGATCCACGACACGAGGAGCGCGATCACCGTGACCTGGAAGATCGAGCGCGTGTATTCGCCGGTCGCCGATGCGGCCGTGGCGATCGGCAGGAAACCCGCGGCGGTCACCAACGTGCCCGAGAGCATCGGCATCGCGGTCGAGACGTAGGCGGCGCTCGCCGCCTTCGCGCGTTCCCAGCCCTGCTCCATCTTGGTCGCCATCATCTCGACGGCGATGATCGCGTCGTCGACGAGCAGGCCCAGCGCGAGGATCAGTGCGCCGAGCGAGATCTTGTGCAGGCCGATGTCGAAGAGGTGCATGAAGAGGAAGGTGATCGCGAGCACCACCGGGATGATCACGAGCACGACGACGCCGGTGCGCAGGCCGAGCGACAGCAGGCTCACCGCCATGACGATGACGACCGCCTCGGCGAGCACGCGGACGAACTCGCCGACCGAGCGCGACACGGCGCGCGGCTGGTCGGCGACGCGTTCGAGACGCACGCCGACCGGCAGTTGCGCGTCGATGCGCGAGATGGCCTCGTCGAGATGGCGGCCCAGCGCGATGATGTCGCCGCCGGCGCGCATCGACACGCCGATCCCGAGCGCGTCCTCGCCCTTGAAGCGCATGCGCTCGCCGGGCGGGTCGGCGAAGCCGCGGCGCACCTCGGCGACGTCGCCGAGGCGGAAGCTGCGGCCCTGCGCACGGATCACGGTGCCGCGGATCGCGTCGAGACTCTCGAAGGCACCGCTCGGGCGCAGCCACACGCGCTCATCGTGGGTATCGAAGAAACCGGCGCCGGTGGTGGTGTTCTGGCCGGCGAGCGCGCCGGTGATGTCGCGCACCGAGAGGCCGAAGGTCGCGAGCTTGGTATTCGAGAGTTCGATGTACACGCGCTCGGCCTGCTCGCCGAAGAAGCTCACCTTGGCGACGTCGGGCACACGCAGCAGTTCGCTGCGGATCGCCTCCGCGTAGCGCTTGAGCTCGGCGTAGTCCATGCCTTCGCCGACCAGCGCGAACACGTTGCCGTAGGTGTCGCCGAATTCGTCGTTGAAGGTCGGGCCGCGCACGCCCTGCGGCAGGGTGTGGCTGATGTCGCCGATCTTCTTGCGCACCTGGTACCACACGCCGGGGATCTCGCGCGCCGGCGTCGAATCCTTGGCGACGAAGAACACCATCGACTCGCCGGGGCGCGAGAAGCTGCGCAGCACGTCGACCTGCGGGACCTCCTGCAGCTTCTTCTCGATCTTGTCGGTGACCTGGCGGGCAACTTCCTCGGCCGCGGTACCGGGCCATTCGGTCCGGATCACCATCACCTTGAAAGTGAAGGGCGGATCCTCCGACTGGCCGAGACGCGTGTAGGAGAACATGCCGATGAGCGCCAATGCGGCCATCAGATAGAGCACCAGCGCCTGGTGGCGCAGCCCCCAGGCTGAGATGTTGAAACGCCCTTCGTGGAACTCGCGCGGGGTCGTCATTTGCCGGCGTCCAGTGCGATCGGTGCGGATTCATCGACCGCGCGCACGGTTTCGCCGGCAACGAGGCGATGCACGCCGGTCAGCACGACGCGCGTGCCTGCGGACAGCCCGCCGAGCACGACGACGCCGTCCTCGCGGAATTCGCCCGTCTGTACTTCGACGGGAACGAGGCGCGACGCCTCATCGACGGTCCACACGGTCGCACGGCCGTCGACGCGGGTCACCGCCGTCAGCGGCAGCACGGTCTGCGCTGCGGCCGCTTCGGTGAAGGCGACGCTTGCGGTGGCGCCGAGCGGCAGCGCGTCGTCGGCATCCGCGACGGCGACACGCGCGGCATAGGAGCGCGTCGCGGCGTCGGCCGCAGGGGCGATCTCGCGCACGCTGCCGGCGTAGGTGCGGGCGGGATTCGCCCAGGCGCGCACGGCGGCCGGAGCGCCGGCACGCAGCTCGGCAACGCGGCTTTCCGGCACGTGGATCAGCACTTCGCGCTGTTCGGGCCGGGCAACGCGCAGCACCGGCTGGCCGGCGGCGACGACCTGCCCGACCTCGGCCGGTGCGGCCGTGACCACACCTTCGTGCGCAACGGTCAGCGCGGCATAGGCCGCCTGGTTGCCGGCCGTGGCGCGTTGTGCGCGCGCCTGGCGCAGCCGCGCCTCGGCCGCCTGCAGTGAGGTGCGCCGGCCGTCCAGCGCCGAGGCGCTGACGAAGTTGCGCGCATGCAGGTTCTGCACGCGTTCGAACTCGACGCGCGCGAGGGCGACGTCGGCCTCCGCCACCGACACCTGCGCCGCGGCCGCTTGCTCGGCGAGCTTCACGTCCTGCGGGTCGAGGCGCGCGAGCACCATTCCGGGACGCACTCTGGCGCCCACATCGACGTTACGCTCGACAAGCTTGCCGCCGATACGAAACCCGATGTCCGCCTCGTGGCGCGCTCGCACCTCGCCGGTATAGACGCGCACTTCCGGACCACTGCCGCCCGCGACGCTGCGCACCAGCACCGCGCGCGGCGGCTTTTCGGCCGGCGGCGGCCCCGAGCATCCGGCGAGGAGCGCGGCCAGCAGGATGCCCGCCAGTTTCGTCTTCATTGCGTGTCTCCCGCAGCAACCGGGGCCATCAGGCCGTTCAGGATCAGGTCGAAATAGGTCTTCAGGTACGGCCCGACGTCGGCCTCCTGGCCGCAACGGGGACCGAAGGAGTACCGCCACATCGCGCGATAGACGAGCGGCGCGATCAACACGCTGCAGATCGCGTCGAGATCGACTTCGCGAAACACGCCGCGTGCGATGCCACGCGACACGGCGGCACGCAGCAGCGCCGTGCCGCGCTGGATGACTTCGCGCTGGTAATAGGCCGCAACATCCGGGAAATTGCCCGCTTCCGACATCATCAGCTTGGGGATGCCGCCGAGTTCGGTGCTGCCGATGCGCTCCCACCAGCCCGACAGGATCGCGCGCAGCAGTTCGAGCGGGTCGTCGTGCTGCTCGAGCAGTGCTTCGCCGGCGTGCAGCGCGGGAACGACGCCTTCCTGGATCACGGCCTTGAACAGCGCGTCCTTGCTGTCGAAATACAGGTACAGGGTGCCCTTGGAAACGCCCGCGCGCTCGGCGATGTCGTCGAGCCGCGTGGCGGCGAAACCCTTTTCGACGAAGAGCGACAGGGCCGCGGCAGTGAGTTCCTGGGGGCGGGCTTCCTTGCGGCGTCGGCGGCGTGCCGGCTGCGTCTCTGTCATCGGTTCGATCCCTCGGATGATGCCGGGGCGGCACGTGCGAAGGGGGCATGCAAGCGCACGGCGGGGTAGTTAATAACTGACTGGTCAGTAATTTAGCTGCCCGGATCGAGGAATTCAAGGTGAACACGCGCGCGGCGGCGCGGCCCGGAATATCCGGATCAGCGCGATTCGAGGATCAGCCGGCCGTTCTGCGGCTGGAGCGGACGGCCGTTACGGGCGTAGAGGCGGGCGAAGATCGCCAGCTGGTCGGATGAAAGGTGGAGCGGCTCCTTCATCACGGCCCACAGCACGCCTTCGGTGCAGGGCGGCGCTTCGAGCGAGCCCATGAACAGGTAGTGCCCGAAGGTCGTGGGGAGCAGGCTTGCGGGGTCGATCCTCACCGACGGCGCGTAGTCCGTACCGCGCTCCAGCGGCAGGTTGTTCCACAACGTCTGGATCAGTGGGTGCGGACGATCGCCGCTTTCGAGCGGCACACCGACGACGGCGATGTTCCCGGCCGCGTCGCGGTGATGGAAATGCACGACCATGTCGGACGCCTGCCCGCCGATGCGCTCGTCCGAGGGACGGTGGAATTCGAAGAACTCCAGCTCGTAGCGCCGGCCGCGCAGCACGACGCCCATGCCCGACTCGACATGCACGCGCAGCGTGCGGCCGGTGTCGGCGATGCGGAAACCGGTTTCGCGGTAGTCGAAGCGCGGCGCTTCGAGATCGACCACGATGCCGTCGCGCGGATCGATCGGCGACTGCCGCTTGCCCTGGGCGCAGGTCGCCCATTCCGGACGCAGCGAAGCCCACTTGTCGGGGCCGCGCTCGCCTTCGTAGCTCCAGTCGGGGCGCGGCAAGCCCGTCTCGATCGCAGGAGGCGCGGGCGTGCGCGCAAGCGCAGCCAGCGCCGTGGTCGCAGGCGCCGCACTGCGCGGAACGGCCGGCTGCGCAACGACGGGCGCCGCCTTCGCGTCAGCCGCCGGCATCTTGCCCTTCGCCTGGCGCGCGATGCGCGCGCTCTCCCTGGCCGGAGCCTCGGCGGGTGCCGCCGCGGACCGCCGCAGCGGGACCAGCGGCGTGGCGCCCGCGTCGGCATTCGCAGCCTCGGCGATTGCCGTGACGGCGCGCGCAACCTTCTTCAGATCGCTCACCGACGGCGGCTTGCACACTTCCTGCCAGAGGCGCTCGTCGACGCTGTTGCGCGCCGCCAGCACCGGGCGCTCGTCCAGCCCGCCCTCCTCGCGCAGCACGACGTGGCGGTCGTCCATGTACACGCGCTTCAGCGTGAAGAAGCTGCGGTTGTAGCAGTCGTAACGGCTCAGCGCCTTCACCGACGCAAAACCCTCGATCGCGGCGCGTTCGGGGGAAAGCACGATGCGCCCCCATGCGACCTTCTCGCCGCCGTCGGACTGGATCACGCTCGACCGGTCGATCTCGACGATCCGTTCGCGGTCGCGCACGACCACGTCCCAGGTCTGCTCCGCACGCACGCCCCCCGCCGGCAGCAACAGGATCGCGAGCAGGGCGCAAAGGATGGAAGGACGAGCAGTCATGGCGGATGTGGCGACAGACAAGGGGCGACAAGGACCGGATCCTGCCGCGAGACCGGATCCTCCACGAGGCAATCTTCGGCAGCTGCCGGCGAATCTTTAGTGCGTTTCTTTCGGGCGCGCCTGCCGGCCCCTTCCCACGCCTCGTCCGCACGGTTACAATCCGCGCCGTCATTAGGGAGTAGCCGCCTCCGATCCCCTCGGAGGGACCACGTCAACAAACTTGCCCGTCCGGGCATGGCGTGGCCAGTCCTCGGACCTGGCGAGACTTTTGGCCGCATGCGCTCCGATTGTTTCGGGCCGGGGAGGCGTGCGGTCATCGGTCACGCGCCGGCCCGGAGAACCTGATGAACTTCCCGCTCGAACCCCTCGCAATCTCCACCGGCATCGTTGCGCTCGCCGAAATCGGCGACAAGACGCAACTGCTCGCCTTCATGCTCGCCGCGCGCTTCCGTCGCCCGTGGCCGATCATCGCCGGCATCTTCATCGCCACCATCGCAAATCACGCCTTCGCCGGCGCGGTCGGCACCTGGATCACTACCCTCCTCGGCCCGGACGTGCTGCGCTGGGTGCTGGGGCTGTCCTTCATCGCGATGGCGGTGTGGATGATGATTCCGGACAAGCTCGACGAAGACGAGATCACCGCACCCAAGTTCGGCGTGCTCGCCACGACCATCGTCGCCTTTTTCCTCGCCGAGATGGGCGACAAGACGCAGATCGCCACCGTCGCGCTGGCCGCGCAATACGACGCGTTTGCGGCGGTTGTCACCGGCACGACGCTGGGCATGATGATCGCGAACGTGCCGGCCGTGCTTCTCGGCAACGGCATCGCCCAGCGCATTCCGGTGAAGCTGGTGCACGGCATCGCCGCGTCGATCTTCGGCGCACTCGGCGTAGCGGCGCTGGTCGGCGTCGGGATGCGCTGAGACGCCACCCGACCGCGCATGTGCTTCACGCCGACTTGAGCCGCTTCCACAGGGTCGTGCGCGACATCCCGAGACGCCGCGCGGCTTCCGCCTTGTTGCCGCCCGATTCTTCGACGACGCGGAGGATCTGCGCGCGCTCCTCGTCTTCGGTCAGACCTGACGTGTAGTAGTGCGTCAGCGGGACGGCAGCAGGGGGCGGCACGGCAACGGACGCCGCCAGTTCCCGCTGCAGGTGCCGCGGCAGGATCGTCGGGCCGTCGGCGTTCACCACGGCGTATTCCAGCGCGTTGAAGAGCTGGCGCACGTTGCCCGGCCAGGCGAAGGCTTCCATCATGGCGATGGCTTCCGGCGACAGGCGCAGGTCGGGGCGCCGGTAGCGTTCGCCCAGTTCGCCGAGCAGCCTGCCCGCGAGCAGCGGGATGTCCTCGCGGCGCTCGCGCAAGGCGGGCACGTGCAGCGGCAGCACATGAAGGCGGTAGTACAGGTCCTCGCGGAACTCGCCGCGGGTGACCATCGCGGCCAGGTCGCGATGCGTTGCGGCGACGACGCGGACGTCGACCTTGCGCGGGTGGTTCTCGCCGACGCGCACGACCTCGCGCTCCTGCAGCACGCGCAGCAGCCGCGTCTGCGTCGCGGGCGAGATCTCGCCGATCTCGTCGAGCAGCAGCGTGCCGCCGTTGGCCGCTTCGAAACGCCCGACCCGCATGCCGGTGGCGCCCGAGAAGGAGCCCTTCGCGTGGCCGAACAGTTCGGACTCCTGCAGGCTCTCCGGCAGCGAAGCGCAATGCACGGCGACGTACGGCCCCTTCGCACGAGCCGAGTTGTCGTGCAGCGCACGAGCGACGAGCTCCTTGCCGACGCCGCTCTCGCCGGTGATCAGCACGTTGGCGTCGCTCGCGGCAACGCGCAGCACCTTCTGGTAGAGCTCCTGCATCGCGCGGCTGCGGCCGGTGAGTCCGCCCATCTGCCAGCGGTCGCGCACCTCGGCTTCGAGTTCGACCTCGCGGGAGCGGTCGCGCAGGATGATCGCGCAGTACAGGCCGGAATCGTTCGGCGGCAGCAGCATCGCCCACATGCGCAGCGGCATGTCGAGGCCGGCGGGCGTCCTGAGGACAATGTCCTGAACCTTGTCGTCCTCGCCCTTCGCCGGCGTCAGTGAACATTGGCCGCGGTCTTCGCATGCGCGCGCGCATTCGGTGCCGGAAAACAGCGTCGGGCACAGCCCATCGATGACGCGCTGATTGTCGCGCCCGATCATGCGGCCCGCCGCACTGTTCATTTCGAGCACGCGCCGGTCGGCGTCGAGAAACAGGACGCCCTCTTCGAGGCTGTCGAGAAACACGTGCAAGGTAGCCAGGCTCGGCATGGTGATGGCCCTTCCGTTCAGATTGAACGTTCGCGATGAACGTTCAGCGTGGATCGATGAACGCATTTGAACATCGACGCGACAACGGAAAAATGATTGACATCAATCGGTTGGCGAATGTGGCACGGCACTGGCTATGTGCTGTTCAGGGGGACGTCCATGTCCCGACCATGAACAACACGGACAGGAGACCCATCGTGCAACCCATTGCCTGGCAACTATCACTCGTATTGATGACGCTCGTGGCCTTCGGCTTCGCTTTCGTCGCCATCAATTCCGGCCGGCGGCAGGACGACTATGCACCGCTGCAAATACGCGCCTACCGTCTGCGCACCCGTCTCTTCTGGGGGCTCGTGCTGGTGTTCGGACCGGCCATGATCTACACGCTCATGGATCTGCCCTATGGCGCCACGCGTGCCCGGACGGGCTCGGGCGCCGTGCAGGTCATCGACGCCACCGGCTATCAATGGCGTTGGGAACTGAGCCAGGACCACGTCACCGCCGGCCAGCCGGTCGAATTCCGCGTCACCAGCGCGGACGTCAACCACGGCTTCGGCATCTACGACGCGAACCTGCACTTGGTCGCGCAGACGCAGGGGATGCCCGGCTACACCAACACGCTGCGCCACACCTTCGAGGAGCCCGGGACATACAAGATCCTGTGCATGGAGTACTGCGGCGTCGCACACCACAACATGATGACTGAAATCCGCGTCGACGCTCGTTAAGGGGACAGGAACATGGCGACCTACACATACGAACACCGCCCCGACCACGGGGCGAAGGCCGGCGTGCTGGCGTATCTGGCGACCTCGGCGGCGGTGCTGCTGCTGATGATGGTCTTCGGCCTGCTAATGCGCCTCGAGCAGGCGCAGTGGATCTCGATCGGTGCCGACCGCTTCTACCAGCTGATGACCCTGCACGGCGCCGGCATGGTGGGCATCGCGGCGATCGCCGGCGCGTCGGTGATGTGGCATTTCCTGCGCCAGCACGTCGAGCTGTCGTCGCGCATCTTCGTCGCGAACCTCGTGCTGTTTCTCGCCGGCGTCGTGATGATCCTCGCGAGCGTGCTGCTCGGGCGCTTCCACGGCGCATGGACCTTCCTGTTCCCGCTGCCGGCCAAGTCGATGGGCATGTGGAGCGCGGATGCGGCGGCGCTCTTCATGGGCGGGCTGCTCGTGATCGGCGTCGGCTTCCTGCTGCTGCATCTGGACGTCGCCCGCGCGATCGTCGCGCGCTACGGCAACTTCGCGCGCGCGCTCGGCTGGCCGCAGCTCTTCGGCCACGACGACGGCAAGGCGCCGCCGCCGACGGTGGTCGCGAGCGCGATGGTCACGATCGTCAACGTCATCGGCCTGGTCGTCGGCGCGAGCATCCTGACGATGATGCTGGTGAACCTCTACGTGCCCGGCTTCGACATCGACCCGCTGCTCGCCAAGGGGATGATCTACTTCTTCGGCCACGTCTTCATCAACGCCACGATCTACATGGCGGTGATCGCGGTGTACGAGATCCTGCCGCGCTACACGCAGCGGCCGTGGAAATCGAACAAGGTGTTCCTCGCCTCATGGACCGCGTCGACGCTGATGGTGCTGTTCATCTTCCCGCATCACTTGCTGATGGACTTCGCGTTCCCGAAGTGGATGCTGATCATGGGCCACATCATCGGCTACCTGAACACCGTGCCGATTCTCGTCGTCACCGGCTATGGCGCGCTGATGATCGTCTATCGCTCCGGCATCCGCTGGGACATGGCGTCGAAGCTGCTATTCCTGTCGCTGTTCGGCTGGGCCGCGGGCGCGATGCCGGCCTTCATCGACGGCACGATCACGGTGAACTACGTGATGCACAACACGCTGTGGGTGCCGGGGCACTTCCACACTTACCTGCTGCTCGGGATGGTGACGATGGTGTTCGGCTTCATGTACTACCTCGGCAAGCCCGACCACGAGGCCGACGACCGCCTCATCGACCGCATCGCGTTCTGGCTGTTCGCGTCGTCGGTGCTGGGCTTCACGCTGAGCTTCCTGTATTCCGGCAAGGAAAGCGTCGCGCGCCGCTACGCCGCCCACCTGCCCGAATGGCTGCCGTACGACCGCATCGCGTCGGTGTTCGCGGTGCTGGTGATCGCCTCGTCGCTGCTGTTCGTCGGCCGCTTCTTCGCCCGCATCGGCCTGGCGCGGCACGACTACCAGCGTGCGCCGGTCGCACGCGCCGCGACCGCGTGAGCTGCGGCACATGAATGCGGTCGCGCGCAGCGTCGCCGTCACGGCGCTGGTGACCGTCCTCGGCACCGGCACCTTCTGGCGGGGCACCGACGGGTTCACGGCCTTCACCGCCGAGACCGCACGCCGGGCGGACATCCTGCGGGCGCCGCGCCCCTTGCCCGCGGCCGTCCTCGAGGACCAGGACGGCCGCGTCTTCGGCCTCGACGACTACCGTGGGCGGTTGCTCGCGGTGGAGTTCATCTATACCCGTTGCACGACGATCTGCAACAGCCTCGGCGTGGCATTCAAGCAGATCCGCGACCGCGTGCCGGCCGACGCGCTCGGGCGCGACGTCGCGCTGCTGAGCATCAGCTTCGACCCCGCGCGCGACGATCCGGTGAGCCTGAAGGCCTACGGGACCCGCCACGGCGCCGACGGCGAGCACTGGCGGATCGTGCGCGTGCGCGACACGGACCAGTTGCAAGCGCTGCTCGGCGCCTTCGGCATCGTCGTGGTGGCCGACCGTTTCGGCGGATTCGAGCACAACGCCGCGATCCACCTCGTCGGCCGCGACGGCCGGCTCGCGGAGATCGCCGACCTCGACGCCCCGCTACGCTTCGCCGACAGGCTCAGGGAGGCGCTGTGATGAACGCCGCCACCCGCGCCGGCATCGGCCTGCGCATCCTCGCCGCGCTGTACCTGCTGCTCGCGACGCCGGCGGCGCGCGCCTGGCTCGAAGCGACGATGAGCGGCCACATGCTCGTGCAGATTCCGCTGCTCGCGGCGCTCGGTTTCGTCGCCTGTCGCCTGCTGCCGGACGCCTGGCAGGAAGCGTTGCTCGCCGCCGCGGGCGGCCCGATCCCGCACGTCGTCGTCGCGCTGTTTTCATCGACCTGGTGGATGCTGCCGCGCGCGCTCGACGAGGCGCTCGCACACCTGCCTGTCGAAGCGGCGAAATTCGTCAGCCTGCCCGTGCTCGTCGGCCTGCCGCTCGCGCTCGCATGGCGGCGGCTCGGCACGATCGGCCGCGGCTTCCTCTGGACCAACTTCATCAGCATGCTCGCCGTGCTCGGCTGGCTCTACATCGCCGCGCCGGTGCGGGTGTGCAACAGCTATCTGGTCGATCAGCAGGAGAGCGCCGGCTGGCTGATGGTGAAGCTCGCGCTGCTGCTGTTCGCCGGATGGCTCGCCTCGCTGTTCGTCGGCGGCAACGCGGAATGCGACGCCTCACGCGCGACGTCTTCGCACGTTATCGGCCGCGGACAAGTGCAGGACGGCGCAGACCCGCCCTTGGGCAGAAAAGCGCTTGCCTGCACCGACCGGCTCCGGTAACGTTCAAAGTTCCGTTAGGGGTGCCCGCATGTATCGGCTGTGCGGGCTGAGACAGTCCCTTTGAACCTGATCCGGGTCGCGCCGGCGTAGGGAAACGCATTCATGAACACCCGCAAGTCCGCTTCGTCCTTCCCCGCTTCGAGTCGCTCGTCCGCCCGCAGCAAGCGTCTGGTGCGCCGATGAGCCGCGCGATCCCGAACGTCGTCTCCATCGCCGGCGTCGATCCCAGCGGTGGCGCGGGGCTTCTCGCCGACCTCAAGGCCTTCTCGGCGCTCGGCGCCTACGGCTGCGGCGTCGTCGCGGCGCTCACCGCACAGAACACCCAGTCCGTCACCGGCGTGCATGCGCCACCGACCGATTTCCTGCGCCTGCAGATCGACACGCTGTTCGCCGACGTCAAGATCCACGCGGTGAAGCTCGGCATGCTCGGCAGCGCCGACATCGTCGCCACCGTCGCCGACCGGCTCGCGCACTTCGATGCGCCGAACGTCGTGTGCGACCCGGTGATGGTCGCGAAGAGCGGCGATCACCTCCTCGCCCGCAACGCCGTCGCGATGCTGATCGAGGCGCTGCTGCCGCGCACCTTCCTGCTGACGCCGAACCTGCCGGAAGCGGGCGTGCTGCTCGAACAGCGTCCGCCCGAATCCGTGAAGGAGATGTACCGCGCCGCCGAGCGCCTGCGCGAGATGCTGCCGCTCTCGAGCGAGCGCTGGGTGCTGCTCAAGGGCGGCCATCTGCCCGGCAGCGAAGTCGTCGATCTGCTCTTCGACGGCGACCGCATGATCGAAATGCCCTCGCCGCGCATCGAGACCAAGAACACCCACGGCACCGGCTGCACGCTCGCCTCGGCGATCGCGGCGCTGCTGCCGCAACGCGCGGGCGGGTTCCGTCCCGTCGAGGCGGCCGTACGTGACGCGCGCGACTACCTGCTGCGCGCGATCGCCGCCTCCGGCGCGCTGTCGGTGGGCAGTGGCCACGGCCCGGTCCACCACTTCCACGCGCTGTGGCGCGGCTGAAACGCCGAACCCGACGCAACCCGAAACCGCCCCCCGCCGCGCCGTGCGGCCCTTGATCCGCCGAAACACATAAGCCGTCAAGCGAATCCCCAGGAGACAGCACCATGAACGCCACCGAAAAATTCATCGCCGCGAAGGCGCACGTCGACGAGGCCGCGATCGCGCCGCTGCCGAACTCCCGCAAGATCTACGTCGAAGGTTCGCGCCCGGACGTCCAGGTGCCGATGCGCGAGATCTCGCAGGCCGACACCCCGACCGCCTTCGGCGGCGAGAAGAACCCGCCGATCTTCGTCTACGACACGTCCGGCCTCTACACCGATCCGAGCGCGAAGATCGACATCCGCTCCGGCCTGCCCGCGCTGCGCCAGCAGTGGATCGAGGAGCGCGGCGACACCGAAGTGCTCGCGGACCTCTCGTCCGAATTCGGCCGCATGCGCGCCGCTGACCAATCGCTCGACGAGCTGCGCTTCCCCGGCCTGCACCGCCATCCGCGCCGCGCCAAGGCCGGTGCCAACGTCTCGCAGATGCACTACGCACGCAAGGGCATCATCACGCCCGAGATGGAATACGTCGCGATCCGCGAGAACATGAACCGCCGCGCCTACGTCGAGACGCTGCGCGGCACCGGCCCGACCGGCGAGAAGATGGCGAAGCTGCTGACCCGCCAGCATCCGGGCCAGCACTTCGGGGCCTCCATCCCGGCCGAGATCACGCCCGAGTTCGTGCGCTCGGAAGTCGCGCGCGGCCGCGCGATCATCCCGAACAACATCAACCACCCGGAAAGCGAGCCGATGATCATCGGCCGCAACTTCCTCGTGAAGATCAACGCCAACATCGGCAACTCGGCGCTCGGCTCGTCGATCTCGGAAGAAGTCGACAAGATGACCTGGTCGATCCGCTGGGGCGGCGACACGGTGATGGATCTCTCGACCGGCAAGAACATCCACGAAACGCGCGAGTGGATCATCCGCAACTCGCCGGTGCCGATCGGCACGGTGCCGATCTACCAGGCGCTCGAAAAGGTGAACGGCAAGGCCGAGGAACTCACCTGGGAGATCTTCCGCGACACGCTGATCGAGCAGGCCGAACAGGGCGTCGACTACTTCACGATCCACGCCGGCGTCTTGCTGCGCTACGTGCCGATGACCGCGAACCGCATGACCGGCATCGTCTCGCGCGGCGGCTCGATCATGGCGAAGTGGTGTCTCGCGCATCACAAGGAAAGCTTCCTCTACACGCACTTCGAAGACATCTGCGAGATCATGAAGGCCTACGACGTGGCCTTCTCGCTCGGCGACGGCCTGCGCCCCGGCTCGATCTACGACGCCAACGACGACGCGCAGCTCGGTGAACTGAAGACGCTCGGCGAGCTCACCGACATCGCGTGGAAGCACGACGTGCAGACCATCATCGAAGGCCCGGGCCACGTGCCGATGCACCTCATCAAGGAGAACATGGATCTCCAGCTCGAGCACTGCAAGGAAGCGCCCTTCTACACGCTGGGGCCCCTGACGACCGACATCGCCCCGGGCTACGACCACATCACGAGCGGCATCGGCGCGGCGCAGATCGGCTGGTACGGCACCGCGATGCTGTGCTACGTGACGCCGAAGGAGCACCTGGGCCTGCCGGACAAGAACGACGTCAAGGAAGGCATCATCACCTACAAGCTCGCCGCCCACGCCGCCGACCTCGCGAAAGGCCACCCCGGCGCGCAGATCCGCGACAACGCGCTGTCCAAGGCGCGCTTCGAGTTCCGCTGGGAAGACCAGTTCAACCTCGGCCTCGATCCGGACAAGGCGAAGAGCTTCCACGACGAGACGCTGCCGAAGGAATCGGCCAAGGTCGCGCACTTCTGCTCGATGTGCGGCCCGCACTTCTGCTCGATGAAGATCACGCAGGACGTGCGCGACTTCGCGGCGAAGGAAGGCCTCAAGGAAGACGAGGCGCTGGCGAAGGGGATGGAAGTGAAGTCGGTCGAGTTCGTGAAGGCCGGCGCCGAGGTGTACAGCAAGATCTGACGCCGCACGTCGACACCATCGCCGATGACGGGCCGCCCGGTGCGGCCCGTTTTTTTGCCCTCAGCGAGTCTTGGGAATCGGCAGCCCGACGATGCGCGCGGACACCTCATCCCTTTCGATAACCAGTTCGGCGACCGCAACCGGCAAGGTGAACCGGCGCGGGCCCGCGCTGCCCGGATTCACGTAAAGCACACCGTCCCGGCCCTCCACGCGCGGTTTGTGCGAATGGCCGGAAACCACGACGCGGATTCCCGCCGCAGCGGGATCGAGCGCGAGATCCGCGAGATCGTGGATCACGTGGATCACGACGCCCCCGACACGCAAAGTCTCCGTTTCGCGCAATCCGCAGGCCCACTCGCCGCGATCGTTGTTGCCGCGTACGACCGTGAGCGGGGCAATCCGCGCAAGGGTATCGAGGATCGCCGGCGCACCGACATCCCCGGCGTGAATGATGCGGTCGCTACCGGCGAGGACCTCCCGCGCCTCGGGGCGCAGCAGGCCATGCGTGTCGGAGATCAGGCCGATGCGGTACATGGGGACTCCCGGGTGCAGGCTCAGGTCGAGGTGGAGATCATTCCGTCCGGCATGGTAAGCCCCGACGGCGTGAACGGGTTAGGGGTGGAACAAGCCCGTCGATGGCACCTCCGCCGACCAGCACCGTTACGGTCCCTACCCGATGGATCTGGCGAAGCAGCGTGCCGCGGCACAGAAAGCCGCCCGCGACGCTGCAGCGACACACGGACAGCCCGCGTCGGCGCCGGCTGCGGGTCGAACTTCACCCCCCGCCACCGATCCAATTCATGCCCCGTTTCCGCGTCCATGATCCCGAAACGGGAGCGCCTGAACAAGAATCCATCCTTAAGGAGGACGGCATCATGCGCAAACTGTTGATCGCGATCTTTTCTGCGCTCCTTGCGCTCAGCGCAGGATGTGCAACCACCGGCGGCACCAGCGACTCGACTTCTTCCAGCATGCCGCGCAGCGGAGGCGGCGGTGGGGGCGGAGGAGGC
>NZ_WTVN01000043.1 GCF_012910905.1 Aromatoleum toluvorans | reverse complement strand
GTCTGCGCCGACGGGGGCCGGCCGGCCCCCTTCATTCAGCGTTGAACGCTCAACGTTCGGGAACGGTGATGAAGCCCATCTTCTGGATGCCTGCGGTGCGTGCCGCCGACATGATCTCCGCGAGCTTCTGGTAGCGCGTCTCGCGGTCGGCGCGCAAGTGCAGTTCGGGCTGCACCGGCTGTGCCGCAGCAGCGGCGAGGCGGGCCGGCAGCTCGTCCTCGGCGATCTTCTGGTCGTTCCAGAACAGCGTCCCGGCGCCGTCCACGGCCAGGGTCACTGTGTCCGGCTTTTCGTTGCTCGCCTGGCTTGCCGCCGTCGGCAGGTCGATCTTGACCGAGTGCGTCAGCAGCGGCGCGGTGATCATGAACACGATCAGCAGCACGAGCATCACGTCGATGAGCGGGACCATGTTGATCTCGCTCATCGGCGCCGAGCTGCCTTCCTGGTTGAAGCCCCCGAACGCCATCACGCGGCTCCGGCGCTGGTGAGGCCGATGTCGCGCGCGGCACCGCTGCCGGCCTTCGCCGCCTGGCCGGTGGCCGGCGTGCTCGCGAGTCGCGAGCCGGTGGTGAACCACGCGTGCAGGTCATGCGCGAAGGCATCCAGCTCGGAGAGCTCGAGGCGGTTGGCGCGGGTGAAAGTGTTGTACGCGAGCACCGCGGGAATCGCGACGAAGAGGCCGAAGGCCGTCATGATCAGCGCCTCGCCGACCGGGCCGGCGACCTTGTCGAGTGTTGCGACGCCCGAGGTGCTGATGCCGATCAGAGCGTGGTAGATCCCCCACACGGTGCCGAACAGGCCGACGAAGGGCGCGGTCGAGCCGATCGAGGCGAGCACGGTCAGGCCCGATTCGAGTTGCGCGGTGGACAGCGCGATCGACTTGCGCAGCGCGCGCGTCACGAACTCGTCGGCGTCGAGCTTGCCGCCCAGCGTCTCGGCGGCGGTGTGGCGGCGCAGGTGTTCGGCCGCGGCCGCGCCCTGGCGGGCGAGCGCCTCGAACGGCGAGTCGGGCGCATCCTGCGACAGGCGCGCGAGGCCTTCCTCCAGGCTGGCCGCGTGCCAGAAACCTTCCACGGCCCCATCGATGCGCCGGACACGGAGCTGGCGTGTCGCGCGCACGACGATCAGGTACCAGCTGGCGACCGACATCACCACGAGGGTGAAGGCCACGAGCTTGATCAGGAGATCCGACTGGGCCCACAGGTGGGACAGGCCGAAGGTGTCGGTAAGCATGTTCAGTTTCCTTCGAGTTTGAAGACGATGGGGACGATGACGGCGGCGGCGACCGCCTGTCCGCCCTGTTTCGCGGGCACGAAGCGCCAGCGCTGCACCGCTTCGCGGGCGGCATTGTCGAGGCGCGCGAAGCCGGAACTTTCCGCCAGATCGACCTGCGCGGGCAAGCCCTCGGCGGTGACCTGCACCCGCAGCATCACCTTGCCTTCCTCGCGCATGCGGCGCGACAGCGGCGGATAGGCCGGAGCGGGGTTGTTCAGGTAGGCCGCGTCGAAACGCGCGGCGACGACGGCCGGCGGTGCTTCGGGCGCGGGACGCGCCGCGGGAGCGGGCGGTGCCGGCGGCGTCGGCGCGGCCTCGCGCACGGGTTCCGGCGTCGCCTGCGGGGGCGGCGTCTCCGTGCGGATCGCGGTCGGCGATTCGGTGGTCTTCGGTACGGGTTTCGGCGCGCGTACCTGCGGGCGCGGTTTCGGCGGCGGCTCGACGACAGGCTTGGGCGGGGCGGGAGGCGTCGGCGCGACGGTCGGCAGCGGCACCGGCAATTCGATCAGCGCCACCGAGATCGGCGTTTCGGGCGGCGTGGCGGGGCGTTGCGCGAGATGTGCCAGGGCCACGAGTGCCGCAACGTGGGCAGCCGTCACCAGCGCGAGCAGCAATGCGCGCTCGCCGCGCGGTGCGCGCGGGCGACGCAGGCGGGGCGCCGGCTCGGCAAGGGCCTCGCGCGGTGGTACGAAGCTCAGCGGCCGGCGCCCCGATGCATTGCGTGGCGGCGTGAAGGAGGCGGCGGGAAGGGCGTGGGAGTGGAGCGGGGCCATCAGGCGCTACGCGGTGTTCAGCGGATAAACTGGTCGATCAGAAGCGCAGCGAATGCCACGTAGAGGGCGAGGCGGTGTGCGGCGAAGGCCGGGCCTTGCCGCAGGGATGGGTCGTTCAGCACGTCCAGGCGCCGGGTATGCATGCCAGTTCTCCGTTGATTCGATGACGCTGGCTCGTTCTGCGGGAGAACTGGCTTGCGATGTTGGCGTGCGCCGGTCCTGCCGGCGCGAACGGTGGTCGGTCGCGCGTCAGCTCGCGCCGCCCATCTGCGATTGCAGGTAGTTCTGCAGTCCGACCTTGTCGATCAGTTCGAGTTGCGTTTCCAGATAATCGATATGTTCCTCGGTATCCTCGAGGATCTCCTCGAAGATCTCGCGCGAAACATAGTCCTTACAGGACTCACAGTAGGCGATCGCCTCGATCAGTTCGGTGCGTCCGCCCTGTTCCAGCTTCAGGTCGCCCTGGATGCATTCCGGGACGTTCTCGCCGATCAGGAGCTTGTTGAGGTTCTGCAGGTTCGGCAGCCCTTCGAGAAACAGCACGCGCTCGATGAGCTTGTCCGCATGCTTCATTTCCTCGATCGACTCTTCGTACTCATGGTGGCCGAGCTTCCCCAGGCCCCAGTTCTTGTACATGCGCGCATGCAGGAAGTATTGGTTGATTGCGGTGAGTTCGGTCGTCAGCTGCTTGTTGAGGTATTGAATTACTTTCTTATCGCCTTTCATACGGCCTCCACGGCAAGGGAATACGAGGGCGCGAACACGGCCATCGCCGCATTCGCGTTCGTCGTCTGCTCTGCCATCGCCGCACGCAGGCAGTCGCGTGCGCAACTCGCGCAGCGACCGCATTCGCCCGCGACGCCGAGCCGGGTCCGCAATTCGCGCAAGGTGGACACCCCTTCGCTGACTGCTTCGTCGATGTGGCGTTCGGTCACTGCGTTGCAGATGCAGACATACATAGTCTAGCCTCGTTGTTCCGTTTGTCGTGGTGGTCTGTACGGATTACTTCGTCAGGATCAGCTTTCCGGCCCGCGTCGCGCGCAGCACGTAGTGCGTTCCGTCGTGATCGATCGTCACGCAGGGTTGCCCGAGGAGCAGCCGTTCGCTCGGGATGACCGCCGCACCCGCCTGGCGGGCAGGTCGGCCGTCCTGCGTTGCATCCGCGGAATGGGTAACGGGGGTATGCCGATTGTCCTGTGCCTGCATGATGTGATCGATAAAGCAAATAGGAACGATTCGCATTACAGCATCGACTGCTTGCTGGGTCAATACCCCCTGTGCTTTGATCGCGCCACCTTGCCAATTCGCGTATGCCGAGCCACCCCCTGTCCCGTGCTGCGGCAGCAGCTTCCGGAGAAGCCCAGATGTCCGAAACCTTCGTGATCGAACCCGCCCCGCGCCCTGTTCTTCCCGTCGCCGGAGGCGGCCTGTTTCCGGTGCGGCGCATCTACTGCATCGCCCGCAACTACGCGGCCCATGCGCGGGAAATGGGCGGGGATCCGAGCCGCGAGGCGCCGTTCTTCTTCACCAAGCCGGCCGACGCCGTGCTGCCGGTCCGCGCCGGCACCTGCGGGCAATTCCCCTATCCGCCGGCAAGCCGTGACGTGCATCACGAGCTCGAACTGGTCGTCGCGCTCGGCGCGGGCGGCAGCGACCTCTCGCCCGAGGCCGCGCGGGCGTGCATATGGGGCTACGCGGTGGGCCTGGACATGACACGGCGCGACCTGCAGGCGGAAGCCAAGGCCACGGGCCGGCCGTGGGACATCGGCAAGGCTTTCGATGCCGCGGCACCGATCTCGCAGCTCGTGCCCGCCGCGGGGCGGGTGCCCGAATCCGGCGAGATCCGCCTCGAGGTCAATGGCGAAACGCGCCAGCGCGGCGACCTCTCGGACATGATCTGGTCTATCCCCGAGATCATCGCGTTCTTCTCGCGCTACTACCGGCTGGAGGCGGGCGACCTGATCTTCACCGGCACGCCGGAGGGGGTGGGGCCGGTGGCCGTCGGCGACCGGCTGCACGGCGTGGTCGCCGGCGTCGGCGAACTGCACCTCGAGGTCGTGGCGCCGCGCTGAGCGTCGCGCGGCCGCAAGGTCAGGGCAGTCGCAGCAGGACCCGCACGTGCGCATCCGCCTCGGCGGCGGGCATGTAGCCGATGAGGTTCGGCTGCGACGCCAGCCACTGGCGCAACTGGGCCACGCTCCCGGCTTCCTGCGGCGGCAGGGCGCGTCCGGTGAAAACCATGCGCGACCAGTGCGCGCGGATCTGGCTGGGATTCTTGTGCGTCAGCAACTGGTAGAACTCGTCGCGCGCCGGTCCGGCCGGAAGATCGGCGAGCGTCACGACGACGCCGTCGGCCAGGGTATGGGCGCGCCCGAGGTAGAACTGCTCCACCTGAGCAGCCGTCAGCACGGGCAAGGGGCTTTGTGCGCCGGCGACGATGACGATCTGCGCCAGGGCGCAGGGCGGGGTCAGCAGTGCCAGGGCAAGGAAACTGGCGCGAGCGATGCGAATCACCGGCGCACCCTCAGAAGCTCACGTCGAGCGACAGGCTGAACGTGTCGAACGTACGCCCGCCGATCCGCGTCGTCAGGGGGTTGCCGCGCGGGAAATAGGAGCCCCACGAATTCTCGTCCGGGCGCGCGCGCGTCCATTCGGTCTTTAGCGCCGCATGCGCGGCGAAATCCCAGCGCGCGCCGAACGTGACGCTGCGTTGTGCATTGTTGCGCGAGGTCAGGAACAGGTCCCACAGTTGCGCCAGCCGGCCGGCCGGCAGCGTGGCCTGGGCGAACTGCTTGTCCAGCGTCTGGCGCGCGACGACCGCGTAGGGCATGAGGGGGCCGAAACGGCGCCCGAGGCTCAGGTACCAGCCATGTGCGCTCACGACATAGCGGTTCGTCTTGCGCCGCGCGTACTCGCCGACCAGCTGCCAGTCGCCGTCGTCCCACTGCACTCCGACCGAATCGAAACTCGTGCTCCCGCGAGTGCCGGACAGGTCCGCAATCACGCCTTCCTGACCGGTGGCGCGAAGGATGCGCGCCATGTCGAGGAACTGCCGGTCACCGCGCTCGAGCGTGAACCTGCCCTCGCCATGGCCCAGGTGCAGGGAATATTCGCCCTGGCTCAGCACGACATTGAGGCCGCGCGTCTCCTTCAGGCGCGCGCTGCCCTGCGGGAAGGGGATGCGGCCGCCGCCATAGTAGGGGTGGATCTCGATGTCGAGCCGGTCGAGGCGCTTGTGATAGATGAGGTCGATGCCGTCGAGGTCGTTGAAGGGGTTGAGGCCATACACCTCGACCGGCGGGCGCACCCACGGGTTCGCGTAATTCACGTGCAGTGAATCCGACAGCATGAAGAAGGGGACGCGCACCCGGCCGGCGCGCACCGACAATCCCGGGGCGAGGGTCTGGCGGAAGAAGGCGAGCGTGACGCGCGGATCCTGGCGCTCGCTGCCGTCCTCTCGCGCCAGGACCTGGACGGTGATGTCGTTGCGATCGGTGAGGCGCATGCTGGCCTGCAGGCCGAGCAGGCTGTCGGGGCTGAAGTCGGGGTCGGAGTTTCCGGGGAAGTTCACCCCGTAGCGGGTAAACCACACGTCCTTCCTGTCGGTCGTGACCGCGCCGAGCGTGCCGAAGCCCGAAAATTCGAAGCGCGGTGGCTGGGCCGCCTCGTCGCTGTCTGCGCGTACGTGAACGGTGGTGCAAGCCAGAAGAGTCGCTGCGATGCCGTGACACAGCAGGCGCTTCGTTGTCATGCGCGGGCCTCCCGGGCGAGTTGTTTGCCGAACAGCAGTTCCTCCACGGCCTCGACGTCGAGCGGGCGCGCGAACAGGTAGCCCTGCCCGTAGTCGCAGCCCATGCCGAGCAGCAGCTCGGACTGACGTGTCGTCTCGATGCACTCGGCGACGACGCGCATGCCGAGATCGTGCGCGAGCTCGATGCTGCGCGCGACGATCGTGCGCAGGCGCTCGTCGTTTTCCAGCGAGCGCACGAAGGAGCCGTCGAGCTTCACGAGGTCGCAGGGAATCGTGTGCAGGTAGCTCAGCGCCGAGTAGCCGGTGCCGAAGTCGTCGATCAGCACCGACATGCCGGCGGTGCGCAGTTTCTGCAGGATCTCGGCCGCGGGGCCTTCGGGTTGGGCGAGCACGCTTTCGGTGACCTCGAAGCGCAGCATCTCGCGCGGCAGGCCGTGGCGGTCCACCTCGGCGATGATCTCGCCGGCGAGATCGGGCCGCGCGAACTGTGTCGCCGAGAGGTTGACGCTGACCCGGGGCACGGCGGCATCGCTCGCCGCGAGCTGCCGCCACTGCGCGAGGCGCTCGCAGGCACGGCGCAGCACCAGCATGTCGAGTTCGTGGATGAGGCCCAGCGTCTCGGCCAGCGGAACGAAGAGGTTGGGCGGCAGCATCCCGCGGACGGGGTGGCGCCAGCGCACGAGTGCCTCGAAGCTCGTGATCGACCCGCTGTCGAGCGCAACGATGGGCTGGAAATGCACGATGAGTTCGTCGCTGCCCAATGCGTCGCGCAGGTCGCCTTCGAGCTGGAGGCTTTGCAACGCCTGCTCGTGCATCGACGCATGGAAGATCGCGACCGAGTCGTCGCCGCGCTCGCGGGTGCGCTGCAGCGCATTGTCGGCATCGCGCAGCATGGTGTCGCCGTTCTCGCTGTCGCGGTAATCGATGCTCAGCGACATGCCGATGCGGAACTTGGGATACAGGATCTGTCCGGCGATGCTGGTCGGCTTGGCCAGCCGCTCGCGCAGGGTCCCGGCGAGCCGCAGGGCTTCCGCGGGGTTCTCGATGCGGTTCAGCAGCAGCGCGAACTGGTCGCCGCCGACCCGCGCGGCGATGTCGCCGTAACGCAGCGTCTCCTGGATCGTGCGCGCCACGTGGCACAGCAGCGCGTCCCCGGCTTCATGTCCGAAGCTGTCATTCACGAGCCGGAAACGCTGCAGGTTGATCGCGAGCACCGCGAAGTCCTGGCCGCCCGTGCGGCGCTGCTGGCCGAGTGCGCTGCACGCGTGTTCGAGGAAGAGGGCGCGGTTCGGAAGCTGCGTCAGGCCGTCGTGCAGGGCGTCATACTGCAGGCGCATCTGGACCAGCTTGTGCTCATGCACGTCGCTGATCGAGCCGGCCATGCGCGCCGCGCGGCCGTCCTCGCCGCGCACCGCGACGCCCCGCGTCATGACCCAGCGGTAGCTGCCGTCCTGCTGCCGTGCGCGATACTCGCACTTGAACTGGGTGCTGAAGCCCTTCAGATGCTCGATCATCTTCGTCCGGTAGCCGGGCGCGTCGTCCGGATGAATGCCGGTGACGACCTCCGCGGGACTGTAGTACATGCGTCCGGCTGTCAGGCCGGCGACCTCGCAGTAGCGCGGCGAACAATAGACCTGCCCGTCGGCGATGTCCCAGTCCCACAGGCCGTCGTGGGCACCCTGGATCGCCAGCTCGTAGCGCTGCTCGCTCGCCTTCAGCCGTTCGGCCGAATCCTGCAGTTCGCCGATGCGGTCCTGGAGGTTTGCCGCCATCACGTTGAAACGCCGCGCGAGCCGGGCGAGTTCGTCATGGCCGCTTTCCGGCAGGCGGTGATCGAGCTTGCCGGCCGCGATCGCCTCGCTGCCGGCCAGCAGTCGACTCAGATTGCGTGTCAGCAGGTAACCGATGCCCGAAAGCAGGCCGAAGGTCATCAGCAGTTCCGCCAAGGCGATCGCCGTGCCCTGTTCGGTGATCGCCTTGCGCGCCGCGGCGAGCACCGAGACGGAGACCCCGAACTGCAGGAATCCGACTTCGTTGCGATCGAGCAGCAGCGGGCGGCGCACGTGCACGACGCCGCCGCCGGCTCCGCCCCGCGCGTGCGCATCGTCGGCCTCCGGCAACTCCCGCATGTCGGGCAAGCCCGCGCTGACCAGCACCTGCCCGTCGGGCGCGACGATGCGCACGTACACGAGGCCTTCATCGGACTCGCTCAGCAGTTCGCCGAGCACGTCCTGCAGCGTGTGCAGCTCGCCCATGTCGCCGTAGGCGACCGCCATCGCATGCAGCATCGTGGCGTTCTGGCTGACGAGCGTGTTGAGGCTCGCACTGGTCGCCTGGTTCATCAGGCGCACGCTGTTTGCAAGCAGCAGGGTTAACAGGACGATCTGCACGACCGTGCTGGCAAGCAGCAGGCGCATGCGGATCGAGCTGAGGCGGAGCGAGAGCTTCACCATCTGTGCCGGAAGGAGCCGTTATCGTCGCGCGAGGCGCTTGACGCCCGCTGCGGCGTCGATGCTGCCCGCGTCGACGAAGGCTTCGACGTTGTCGACGATGCGGTCGGGGTCGTACAGGTAATTGACCATCACCCCCCAGGATTGGCCGAGCCCCTTCTCCGACGAGTCGGCGAGCCAGTTGAGCCGCTCGACGCGTGCGCCGTTGCCGAGATGGAAGCGTGCGACGGAATCGAGCGGCAGCTTGTCGCGCTTGGCCTCCAGCAGGTACGCAGCGGTTGCCCTCAGCAGCGGATCGCGCAGCGCCCGCGCCAGTGCGGCGTCTTCCGCCCACGTGGGGTCGCCCGACAGCACCTGCGCGAGCCTGGGGGAGTCCGGCCCTTCGATGCCCGCCGCGGCCAGCCGCTTCCAGTCGTTCTCGTTGAATGCAGTCAGGACTTCCTTCGTGTTCTTCGCCGCCCAGCGCACCAGCCCGGGAATCGGAGACAGCGTCGCGAAGGTCTTGATGCGCGGAAAGTCGCGCTGCAGGTCATCGACGACGCGCTTGAGCAGGAAGTTGCCGAACGAGACCCCGCGCAGGCCGTCCTGCGTGGCGCTGATCGAATAGAAGATCGCCGTGTTGGCGCGCTCGGTGTCCGCCGCCGGGGCGTTCTCGTCGAGCAGCTTCTGGACGTTGTCGGCCAGGTCGTCGAGCAGGGCGACCTCGACGAAGATCAGCGGCTCCTGCGGCATGCGCGGATGGAAGAAGGCGTAGCAGCGGCGGTCCGAGCCGAGCCGGTTCTTGAGATCCTTCCATGAGCGGATCTCGTGTACTGCCTCGTACTGGACGATCTTCTCCAGCAGGGCGGCCGGCGAATTCCAGGTCACGCGCGCCAGCTCGAGGAAGCCGACGTCGAACCAGGCCGTGAGACGCGCGTCGAGTTCGCGGTCGAGCGATTTCAGCTCCTTGTCGTGCTCGAGGAAGCGCAGCAGGTCCGCGCGCAGATCGACGAGGAACTTCACGCCCTGCGGAATCGCGTTGAACTGGGTCAGGATACGGATGCGCGACGACCGCATCGCCGCGCGCAGCAGGGCTTCGGCGTCCCATTGCCTGGGCGTGCCGACGGCCGCCTGGTAGGCCTCGTGCGCCTTGGCGACGCGCTTCGGGTCGGGGCCGAACTCGAGCGCGATGATGCGCAGGAAGGCGTGGCGCCCGGCCTCGTCCAGCTTCAGGTAGGTGTCGGCGAGACGCCCCGCGCGCAGGCGCGTCGATACCTCGCCGCCGCGGCTTTCCGCGCATTCGCGCAACTGCCGGCGAATCCGTTCGAGCTGCTTTTCGGTCGGTTCGCCGTTGCGGCCAGCGGCGCTGGCGACGATCTCGCGGACCTTCGAAAGACTGCGCGATACCAATCCCGGTGCCATCAGCGCTCTCCTTTGCGTCATGGTGCCAGAAATGAAGCCGTCATCGTGCAAACTATGGCACGGAGCCGGCGCGACGATTATGTTGTTGGGTTATTTGTTCTTGCTGAAGCTTTCCCCTTGCCGTGGCTGGCGACGAGCAGCCACGCCCCCGCGGCGATCATCGGGACGCACAGCCACTGCGCCGTCGACAGCCCCAGCGAGAGCGTGCCGAAAATTCCCGGATCGGGGGTGCGGAAGAATTCGGCCGCAAAGCGCAGCGCGCCGTACCCGATCAGGAACATCGCCGAAACCGCCATCGCCGGACGCGGCTTCGCCGCATACAGCCACAGCACGACAAACAGCAGCAGGCCCTCGCCGGCCGCCTGATACAGCTGCGACGGATGGCGCGGCAGGTTGTCGACCCAGGGGTAGATCATCGCCCACGGCAGATCGCCGTCCACCGGTCGGCCCCACAGTTCGCCGTTGATGAAGTTGCCGATGCGGCCCGCGGCGAGGCCCGTCGGCACCAGCGGTGCGATGAAATCGGTGACGTCCCAGAATCCCTTGCCGGTGCGCCTGCCGTACAGCCACATCGCCACCAGCACGCCGAGGAAGCCGCCGTGGAAGCTCATCCCGCCCTTCCACACGGCAAGGATCTCCGCCGGGTGTGCGAGATAGTAGGCCGGCTGGAAGAACAGCACCTCGCCCAGCCGCCCGCCGATCACCACGCCGAGCATGCCGTACATCAGCAGGTCGTCGATCTGCTGCGGCGCCCAGCCCATCTCGGGGCGGCGGCGCGCGTGGAGGCGTCCCAGCAGCATGAACAGCACGAAGGCAACGAGGTACATCAGCCCGTACCAGCGGACCGACAGCGGTCCGATCGACAGGGCGACCGGATCGAATTGCGGATGGATCAGCATGGCCGCCGGGCGCTCAGTCGAACTGCGCGCGGAACGTGTCGAACTCCGCGCGCAGGCGGTCGAAGTCCTCGCGCAGGCGACGCACCTCGTCCTCCAGTTCGGCGGTGCGCCCGCGGCTTGCTCCGGCCGACTGCGCCCCGGTGGCGTTCTCTCCCATCGCCTCGAAGGCCGCCGCGCCACCCAGCAGGTGCGCATAGCGCGTCTCCTTGGTGCCCGGCGCGCGCGGCAGCGCACCGGCCATCGGCGGGTACTTCTCGGCGAGGTGTTCCAGCACGGCTTCGACGGCTGCGATATCGTCGAAGCGGTGCATCCGGTCCGAGCGCTGGCGGATCTCGCCCGCCGTCTGGGCGCCGCGCAGCAGCAGCACCGCGAGGACGGCCTGTTCGGCCGGCGGCAGGGAATGGCGCAGGCGCACCAGGTGCTCGTACTTCGCCACCCGGCCGCTCGCCTGGTCGCGCCGCGACACCAGCTTGCGCGCCATGAGGCTGTCGACCGCGGCCTGCACGTCGGCATCCGCCAGGTTCATGACGGGGTCGCGCCCGGTCAGCTGGTTGCAGCCCGTGACGATGCCGTTGAGCGACAGCGGATAGGCATCGGGCGTCACGAAGGCCTTCTCGATCAGGACGCCGAGCACGCGGATTTCGGCGGGATCGAGGTCGAAGCCTTCGCTGGGGGAGTCGGGGGCGCTTTGCTCTGTCATGGTTGTCGTTGGTGGCGCGCAGGGCATGGGTGGGGAATGATAGCCGAGCACCGTTTGGCTTCGGTTAGAATTCAAGATTAGATTTCCGTGTGACGCACCGCCGATGCAGCGTGCGCCCGAACCCTGAGCCGAGGACACCATGCCCCAATACCGTTCCCGTACCTCCACTGCCGGTCGCAACATGGCGGGCGCCCGCGCCCTGTGGCGCGCCACCGGTATGAAGGACGGCGACTTCGAGAAGCCGATCATCGCCGTCGCCAACAGCTTCACCCAGTTCGTCCCCGGCCACGTGCACCTCAAGGATCTCGGCCAGCTCGTCGCGCGCGAGATCGAAGCCGCGGGCGGCGTCGCGAAGGAGTTCAACACCATCGCCGTCGACGACGGCATCGCGATGGGCCACGGCGGCATGCTGTATTCGCTGCCCTCGCGCGAACTGATCGCCGACAGCGTCGAGTACATGGTCAATGCCCACACCGCCGACGCGCTGGTGTGCATCTCGAACTGCGACAAGATCACCCCGGGCATGCTGATGGCTGCGCTGCGCCTCAACATCCCGGCGATCTTCGTCTCGGGCGGGCCGATGGAGGCGGGCAAGGTCAAGTGGGAAGCAAAGGTGATCTCGCTCGACCTCGTCGATGCGATGGTCAAGGCCGCCGACAGCCACTGCTCGGACGAGGAGGTCGACGCGGTCGAGCGTTCCGCCTGTCCGACCTGCGGTTCCTGCTCGGGCATGTTCACGGCCAACTCGATGAACTGCCTCACCGAGGCGCTGGGCCTGTCGCTGCCGGGCAACGGCACCGTGCTCGCGACGCACGCCGACCGCGAGCAGCTCTTCCGCAAGGCCGGCCGCACCATCGTCGACATGGCGCGCCGCTATTACGAGAAGGAAGACGCCTCGGTGCTGCCGCGCTCGATCGCGAGCTTCAAGGCCTTCGAGAACGCGATCAGCCTCGACGTCGCGATGGGCGGTTCCACGAACACCGTGCTGCATCTGCTGGCCGCCGCGCGCGAGGCGCAGGTGAATTTCACGATGGCCGACATCGACCGCATCTCGCGCAAGGTGCCCTGCCTGTGCAAGGTCGCGCCGGCCGTCCCCGACGTGCATATCGAGGACGTGCACCGCGCCGGCGGCATCATGGGCATCCTCGGCGAACTCAATCGCGCCGGGCTGCTGCACGCCGAGCTCCCCACCGTGCACAGCAAGACCATGGCCGAAGCGCTGTCGCGCTGGGACGTCATGCAGGCGCATGACAACGCCGTGTTCGAGTTCTACAAGGCTGCGCCCGGCGGCGTGCCCACCCAGGTCGCGTTCTCGCAGAACCGCCGCTGGAACGAGCTCGACATGGACCGCTCGAAGGGCGTGATCCGCGACCGCGCCAACGCCTTCACCGAGGACGGCGGCCTCGCCGTGCTGTACGGCAACATCGCCGAGAAGGGCTGCATCGTGAAGACCGCCGGCGTCGACGAGTCGATCTGGAAGTTCACCGGCACGGCGCGCGTGTTCGAGAGCCAGGAAGACGCGGTCGAAGGCATCCTCGGCGACAAGGTCGTCGCGGGCGACGTCGTGATCATCCGCTACGAAGGCCCGAAGGGTGGTCCCGGCATGCAGGAGATGCTGTACCCGACGAGCTACCTTAAGTCCAAGGGGCTCGGCAAGGCGTGCGCGCTGCTGACCGACGGCCGTTTCTCGGGCGGCACGTCCGGCCTGTCGATCGGCCATGCCTCGCCCGAAGCCGCGTGCGGCGGGGCGATCGCACTGGTCGAGGAGGGCGACACGATCGAGATCGATATCCCCAACCGCAGCATTCGTCTGGCCGTCAGCGACGAGGAACTCGCCCGCCGCCGTGCCGCGATGGAGGCGCGGGGCAGCAAGGCGTGGAAACCCGCCAGCCGCCAGCGCGTGGTGTCGGCCGCGCTGCAGGCCTACGCAGCGCTCACGACCAGCGCCGACACCGGCGCCGTGCGCGACGTCACCCAGGTGCAGCGCTGACACGATGATGGCCACCGCCGCGGTCCCGCACGGACCGCGGCGGTGGGCTCCGGAGATGCCGTGGGAGTTTGCATTGCGAATGTGACCCGCTTGCATCCGGAATGCGCCCGAGGGGGCGCCCGGATGCCTCGTGAGTGTCTTCCCCTGCCTTGACCGCCCCGCAGGCGCCCTCTACCATCCCGCCGATGGACGCAGAACTGAACAAGCTGGAGCATCAGGTCGAACAGATCGTCGGCCTGCTCGAATCATGCCGCGCGGAAGGGCGCGAGCTGCGTACGCGCGTCGCGCGGCTGGAGGCCGAGAACCGCACGCTGGCCGAAAAGGTCCGTCTCGCGACGGAAAAGCTCGAACGACTGCTCGAGCAGCTGCCGGAATCCTGACATGCCCACCGACACCCTCGACATCTCGCTGCTCGGGAAGACTTATTCCGTCGCCTGTCGTCCCGAAGACCGGGAAGGACTCATGGCCGCGGTCGCTTTTCTCGACGAGAAGCTCAACAGCGTTGCGGCGCGTACGAACTCGTCCGGCGAAAAGCTGGCTGTCATGACCGCGCTGAATATCGCGCACGAATTTTTGCAGTTTCAGCGCTCCGGCGGGTTTGACATGCAGGCCGTGAAGCGTAGAATCAGTCTCGTGAATGCACGCCTAGACGGGGTGCTCGCGCAGCAGGAAAAGCTTTTCTAACAGTTGGTTAGCGCGGGTTGGCGTGTATGTAAGGTCAATCCCCGCTGTGTCGTCGAAGTCGTAGATTCCTTGGACCAATGTCGAGAGACTTGGTCGCGGACCATGGACACCGCAGGTGTGCACGCCCCTAGCCGGGTGAGCCTGATGCGGAAGGAAAGCGACCTCCCTGAACCCCAGGTTCAGGATGCCGGCGGAGGCGACACTGCGGGGACCCATTGCGAGAGGCGCGGATTTCGATCCGCGCCTCTTTTTGTTTTTTTGCTCTTGCCGGCATCAGGCCGGATCGCCGCGGAGGGGATTCCGCGCAGCTTTCGGGAAGGACTCGATGAACTTCGATGTGTGGTGGCTGAGCTACCTCGCGCTGGGCGCCTTTATCGGTTTTTTTGCCGGCCTGCTGGGCGTCGGCGGGGGCGGGATCATGGTGCCCGTGCTGACCTCGCTGTTCATCGCGCAGGGCATGCCGAAGGAAAGCGTGGTGCACCTCGCGCTGGGGACCTCGATGGCGGCCATCGTGATGACCTCGATTGCGAGTCTGCGCGCCCATCACAAGCACGGCGCGGTGCGCTGGGACGTCGTGCGCTACATCGCGCCGGGAATCGTCGTCGGGACTTTTGCTGCGACTTTCGTCGCGTCGCGGATCGCGTCCAAGCCGCTGGCGATCTTCTTCGCCTGCTTCATGGCCTATGTGTCGCTGCAGATGCTCGCCAACATCAAGCCCAAGCCGTCGCGCGACCTGCCCGGGCCGCTCGGCATGAGTACGGTCGGCATGGGCATCGGCGGCGTGTCGGCGCTGGTGGCGATCGGCGGCGGGTCCCTGTCGGTGCCCTTCATGACGTGGTGCAACGTCAAGGTCCATCATGCGATCGGGACCTCGGCGGCGATCGGTTTGCCGATCGCGCTCGCGGGAACGGTCGGCTACCTCGTCAACGGCTGGGGGGCGCCCGGCATGCCGGCCTTGAGTGTCGGCTTCGTCTATCTGCCGGCGCTGGTGCTGATCAGTGCCGTGAGCACCTGGACGGCGCCGGTCGGCGCGCGGCTCGCGCACCGTTTGCCGGTGGCCACCCTCAAGAAGATCTTTGCCGGCGTGCTGATGCTGCTGTCGGCGAAGATGCTGCACGCGCTGTTCTTCTGATCGGAAACGGAACCAAGAGGAGCGAACGGGATGAACTGGAACATGTGGCTCGCGTTTCTGGCGGCAGCGGTGGTGATCGCGGTGTCGCCCGGCCCGGGGGCGGTGCTGAGCATGGCGACGGGACTGAGCCATGGCTATCGGGTGGCGCTGCGTGCGATCCTGGGCCTGCAGACGGCGCTGTTGATCCAGCTCGCGGTCGTCGTGCTCGGCCTGGGGGCAGTGCTGGCGGCGTCGGCGACGGCCTTCCTGGTCGTGAAGGTTGCCGGGGCGGCGTACCTGATCTGGCTCGGCGTGCGCAAGTGGCGTGCGCCGGTCGAACTGCTCGAAGACGGCGCGGAGGCGCACGACCCGCGCGGCATCTATCTGCAGGGCGTGCTGGTGAACCTCACCAATCCCAAGGCGATCGTCTTCATGGTCGCACTGGTGCCGCAGTTCATCGACCCGCAACTGCCGCAGTGGCCGCAGTTCTTCATCATCGCGGCGACGATGATCGGTACCGACATCGCCGTGATGTCCTGCTATGCGCTGCTTGCCGGCCGCTGCCGCCGCTGGCTGCGCAGCCCGCGCATGATGAAGGCGCAGAACCGCGTGTTCGGCGGGATGTTCGTCGCCGCCGGCTCGCTGCTTGCGGCGTCTTCGCGCTGATCGGCCGGGTCCGGCCGGCTCACCGGCTGCCGGCGGACATGCCGTCGAGCAGCGTGCGCAGGTTGTGGCGCATCATCGCGACGTAGGTCGGCGCCGGGCCGTCCGCGGTCGATAGCGCGTCCGAATACAGGGTGCCGCCGAGGCGCGCGCCGCTTTCCTTGCGGATGCGCTCGATCAGCCGCGGGTCGCTGATGCTTTCGACGAACACGGCCGGTACGTTTTCGCGCCGCAGCTGGCGGATCAGCTGCGCAACGCCGGCGGCGGAAGGTTCGGACTGGTTGCTGATGCCCGCCGGGGCGAGGAAGCGCACCCCGTAGGCGTGGGCGAAGTAGCCGAAGGCGTCGTGGGCGCTGACGACCTTGCGCCGTTCCGCCGGAAGCGCCGCTAGGGCGCTGCGGATTTCCGCGTCGAGCGCCTTCAGTTCCGTGGTGTAGCGGGCGGCGCTGTCGCGGTACGCCCTGGCGTTCGCGGGGTCGGCCTGCGCGAGCGCGTCGGCGATGTTCGCGACGTAGCGCTGCGCATGGGCGACGTCCTGCCATGCGTGCGGATCGACGGCGTCGCGATGGGAGCCCTTGCCGTGGCCGTGGGCGTCGTCGTGCTCATCGGCGCCGGCGATCGGCTCGATGCCCTGGCTGGCGACGAGGATCCGGCCCTTGTAGCCCGCGGTCTGGGCGAGCCGTTCCAACCACGGATCGAAACCGAGGCCGCTGGCGACGACGAGCTGGGCGGTGCCGATGCGGCGTGCGTCGGAGGGGCGCGGCTGGAAGTTGTGTGCGTCCTGGTCGGCGGCGACGAGCGTCGTCACCCTGACCCGGTCGCCGCCGACCTGGCGGATGAAATCCCCGAGGATGCTGAAGCTCGTGACCACTTCGAGGGGCGCCGCGTGGAGGGGTTGCGTGGCGAGGCCGAGCAGCGTGGCGAGGGCGACGGCGAGACGGAGCAGGGTCTGGTGCATGCGGTGTGGCGGGGGTCAGGATTCGAGGTGGGGGCGGCGGTCGAGGCGCGCGCCGATCATGCCGCCCGGGGCGAGGATCAGCGACAGCACGTAGATGATGCCGGTCACGAGGATGATCGCCGGCCCCGCCGGGACGTCGGCGTGGTAGGAGGCGAGCAGTCCGCCCACGCCGCTGACGAAGGCGATGACGACGGCGAGACCGAGCATGGCCGGCAGACGCTTCACCCACAGGCGCGCGGCGGCCGACGGCAGGATCATGATGCCGACCGCCATCAGGGTGCCGAGCGCGTGGAAGCCGGCGACGAGGTTGAGCACGACGAGCACGAGGAAGCCGTAGTGCGCGATCGGGCTGGCGGTGCTGACGCCGCGCAGGAAGGCGGCGTCGAAACATTCGAGCACGAGCGGGCGGTACAGCAGCGCGAGTGCGACGAGCGTCACCGTCGTGATCGTGCTGATCAGGAGCAGCGAGGCATCGTCGAGCGCGAGCACGGAGCCGAACAGCACGTGCAGCAGGTCGAGGTTGCGCCCGCGCAGCGACACGATCATCACGCCGGTGGCGATCGAGAGCAGGTAGAACGCGGCCAGGCTGGCGTCCTCCTTGAGGATGGACGAGCGCGCGACGAGGCCGGCGGCGAGCGCGACGACGAGCCCGGCGACGATCCCGCCGACCGTCATCGCCCCGAGCGACAGGCCGAAGGCGAGGTAGCCGAGCGCGGCGCCGGGCAGGATCGCGTGCGCCATCGCGTCGCCCATCAGGCTCATGCGCCGCAGCAGCAGGAACACGCCGACCGGCGTCGCGCCGAGCGCGAGGGCGAGGCAGCCGGCGAGTGCACGGCGCATGAACTCGAAGTCGGCGAAGGGGCCGAGCAGCCCGTCGGCGATCATGCCGCCTCCGCTTCGGGGCGATGGCACACCGGCGCGGTCGCGTCGAATTCGCCGGCGAGGCGGCGCGCGGTGGCGAGGCGTTCGGGGGTGAGGATCTCTGCGGTCGGGCCGAAGCCGAGGCATTCGCGCGCGAGCAGCAGGCACTCGGGGAAGTGGCGCTGTACGAGGGTGAGATCGTGGAGGACTGCGAGGATGGTCCGCCCTTCCGCGTGCCACTGCAGGATCAGGGCGACGAGGTCTTCGATGGTGCGTGCGTCGATCGCGTTGAAGGGTTCGTCGAGCAGCAGGAGGTTCGCGTCCTGCAGCATCATCCGCGCGAAGCGCGCGCGCTGCAGCTGGCCGCCCGAGAGCGTGCCGATCTGCCGCGCCTCGAAGCCGGACAGCCCGACCGCCGCGAGGGCCGCGCGTACACGTTCCGCCTGACTGCGCTTGAGGCCGCGGAAGGCGCCGATCTCGCGCCACAGCCCCATCGACACCATGTCGAACACGGAGACGGGGAAGCTGCGGTCGAGTTCGCTCTGCTGCGGCAGGTAGGCGATGCCGCCCTTGCCCGCATGCACGCGGAACTGGCCCTGCAGGGGCGGGAGTTCCCCGGTCAGGGCCTTGAAGAGCGTGGATTTGCCCGCGCCGTTGGGGCCGACGATCGCGACCAGCGCGCCGGGCGCGATGCTGCAGCGGAGGTGGTGGACGGCCGGATGGCGGTCGTAGCCGAGGGTCAGGTTGTCGAGTTCGAGGATTGCTTCGCGCGCGTTCATGCGAGTGCCCAGCCTACGGTGAGCCAGAGCACGGCGGCCGCGGCGGCGGCGAGGGCGATGCGTGCGCCGATGCCGAGCAGCAGCGCGGTGCCGGGGAAGGGCGCGGATGCGACGCCGCGCGCGTGGCCGCTTCCATGGTCGTGGTGGTGATGCACGTGCGGGAGCGCACTGCTCGATGTGGGGGGCATGATGTCGTCGCGTCGGGACATTGATGTTATTTGAAGGGGCGGCAGGCTGGGGCGCAGCGCGCCCTCAGGCCTTCGCCCCGCGCCGGCGGCCGCAGTCGGCGCAGGTGCCGTGGAAGACCAGTTCGGCGCGTTCCGGCTCGTAACCGGCCGGCAGCGTGAATCGTTCGTCGGGCCGGATCGATTCCAGGCACAGCACATGGCCGCAGCGCTCGCAGTGGAAGTGTGCGTGCGGGCTGCTGATCTCGCCGCCCGCCTTGAAGCGTCGCGCGCGGTCCGGTCCGATGACGCGATGCGCGAGGCCCTGCTCGACGAGCCAGTCGAGCGTGCGGTACAGCGTCACACGGTCGTGCGGCAGGCCGTTGGCGGCGAGCTCGGCGGCGATGTCGTCATGGTTCAGCGAACGCGCGCTGTGCTGCAGCACTTCCAGTACCGCCGTCCGCGTGCGCGTCACGCGACCGCCGCTGGCGGCAATCAGGTTGGCGGCCGGGGTAAGGAGGGGAGTGGGCATCGCGGGGAGCGGCATGCGGATCTAATGCAACATTGTAGCATTAGATCCGCCGTGCTCCGGGTCATTCACTCGCGCCGCAGCGCGCCGAATTCGCGTTCCAGCAGCTGCGGGTCGCCGAGGTTCAGCGCCAGCAGGCGGCGCAGGTGGGTGATGCTGTCGAGGTCAATTTCGCGGCACGCGAGCCCGATGCCGTCATTCTCGGTGTGCACGACATCCCCTTCCATGCGGATCGTGGCGCCATCGAGTGCGATCTCGAGCAGGCAGCGTGTCCCGGGATCGGGGAGGGGCGTCACCGTCGCGTGGATCAGGGCGCCTTTCAGCGACAGGTCGTGAACCTTGCATGCGTGTTCGCGGTCGCCGACGAGCAAGCGGGCGGCGGTGCTGAAGTGGATGCGCGAGAAGTGCCTGCGGTGCGTCTGGTTCATGGCCGGGTCCTTGCCGTGTGCATTGCGCTGCCGCGGGCGCTGCACCGGATGTCAATTTTGTAACCGCGGTTGCCGCGCCGCAAGACCATGCGCTCCCCCAGTGGGGATGCAGTGCATGCCCCATTCCGCCGTGTGCCGTGTGAGCAGCCTGTCACGTACCGTTTTCTGGGTAGGTGCGACAATTTGTCTTGATGAAGCAAACTGTTACGTTTGCTGCCAGAATGGGCGAGCGTTCGAGGGTGAGTCATCCTGATCAATATAGCGAGAGATTGCGTGGCCGAATTGCTTGAACTCAGTGGCGTATTTGCTCACCCGAAAGGCGCGGTGGCGGAAGATTCCCGGACGGACGGCGATGCGCTGCTCGACTGCCTGTTGCTGATCGCGCGGGCGCATGGTGCGGCGACCACGCGCGACGCGGCGATCGCCGGCCTGCCGCTGGAGAACGGGCGGCTCAACCCCTCCCTGTTCGCGCGGGCGGCGCAGCGTGCCGGGCTGAGCAGCAAGCTCGTGCGCAGTGCGCCCGAGCGGCTCAACCCGTCGCTACTGCCCGCGGTGCTCCTGCTGAAAGGCGACAAGGCCTGCGTTCTGCTCGGGTGGAGCGAAGACGGCGCCTGCGCCCGCGTCGTGTTCCCCGAGCTGGGCGAGGCCGCGGTCGAGATGCCGCGCGCCGAGCTGGCAGCGCGGCATGACGGGTATGCGATCTATGCGCGCCCGATCTTCCGCTTCGACGCCCGCACGCCGGAAGTGCGGCCGATCCGGCGCCAGCACTGGTTCTGGGGCGTGATCGCGGAGAACGCTTCGCTGTATCGCGACGTCCTCCTCGCGGCGTTCATGATCAATCTGTTCGCCATCGCGATGCCGATGTTCGTCATGAACGTGTACGACCGGGTGGTACCCAACCACGCGATGGAAACGCTGTGGGTGCTCGGCCTCGGCGTGCTGATCGTGCTTGCGGGCGACCTTGTCCTGCGCACGATGCGCGGCTACTTCGTCGATCTCGCCAGCAGCCGCGCGGATGTCAAGCTGTCGGCGGCGATCATGGAGCGCGTGCTCGGGCTGCGCATGGAGCAGCGTCCCGAATCGGCCGGTTCCTTCGCCGCCAACCTGCGCGCGTTCGAGTCGGTGCGCGACTTCATCAGTTCGGCGACGGTGGTGGCGTTCATCGACGTCCCTTTCGCGCTGGTCTTCCTGCTCGTCATCGGCTGGATCGCGTGGCCGCTGATGTTGCCCTTCGTCATCGGCGTCGTCGTGCTGCTCGTGTATGCGATGACCGTGCAGGGGCGCATGCACGAGCTCGCGGAAACGACCTACCGCGCGGGCGCCCAGCGCAACGCGACGCTGGTCGAGGGGCTCGTCGCGATGGAGACGGTCAAGGCGGTGTGCGCGGAAGGGCCGATCCAGCGCAAGTGGGAGAAGAGCGCGGCGCTGCTGGCGCGCGTCGGCACGCAGTTGCGCCTGCTGTCATCGACGGCGATGAACGGCGCGGCGTGGGTGCAGCAGGCCGTCAGCGTGGCGATCATCGTCCTCGGCGTGTACCTGATCCGCGACAACCTGCTCAGCATGGGCGGCCTGATCGCGTGCTACATGCTGTCGTCGCGCGCCATGGCGCCGATCAGCCAGGTCGCCGGCCTGCTGGTCCAGTATCACAACGCGGCGACGGCGCTGAGCTCGCTCGACAAGCTGATGAACCAGGAAGTCGAGCGTCCGGACGACACCAACTTCATCAGCCGCCAGTCCTTTCGCGGCGAGATCGAGTTCCGTGACGTCGGCTTCCATTACCCGGGGCAGGAGACCGCGGCGCTGTCCGAGATCTCGCTGCGCATCCGTGCGGGCGAGCACGTGGGCATCATCGGCCGTGTCGGCTCGGGCAAGACCACGCTGGAGAAGCTGATCCTCGGCCTGTACCGCCCGACCTCGGGGGCGATCCTCATCGACGGCATCGACCAGCGCCAGCTCGACCCCGCCGAGCTGCGCCGGCATATCGGCTACGTGCCGCAGGACGTGACCCTGTTCTACGGCTCGCTGCGCGAGAACATCACGCTCGCCAGCCCGCTCGCGGACGACGCCGAAGTGCTGCGCGCGGCGGAAACCGCGGGCGTGACCGAATTCGCCAACACCCACCCGCAGGGGTTCGACATGCAGGTCGGCGAGCGCGGTGCGTCGCTGTCCGGCGGGCAGCGCCAGTGCGTCGCGATCGCGCGGGCGGTGATCCACCAGCCGCCGATGCTGCTGCTGGACGAGCCGACCGCATCGATGGACTTCACCAGCGAGGAGGAACTGAAGCGCCGCCTGCGCGGCTTCGCCCAGGGCCGGACGATGCTCGTCGTCACGCACCGGACCTCGCTGCTGGAACTGGTCGACCGCATCATCGTCATCGACGGCGGCCGGGTGGTGGCCGACGGTCCGAAGGATCAGGTAGTTGACGCCCTGCGGCAGGGCCGCGTCGGGAGGGCCAAGTGATGAGCGAGATCGGTCAGGAATCCTTCCAGCGCATCGGCGACGTGTCGCAGCGGGTCGGCAGGCCGCTGAGGCCGTGGCTCGACCGGGTCTTCGCGCGCTTCATCCCCGAGGCTTCCCCTGACGGTCGTCTCGAGTGGGCGGCGGATGCGGATTGGGCGCTCATTCAGGAGGAGCCGCTGCGCGCGCGCATGCTGCTGCGCGTCCTCGCGATCGGTCTGCTCCTGCTGTTGCTGTGGTCCGCGTTCGCGTCGGTCGATGAGGTCACGCGGGGCGATGCGAAGGTCATCCCGTCCTCGCAGGTGCAGATCATCCAGAGCGTGGACGGCGGCGTGGTCGAGGAGATGCCGGTGCGCGAAGGACAGGTCGTCGAGGCCGGGGCGCTGCTGTTGCGCATCGACCCGACCCGTTTCGTCGCATCGCTCGCGGAGAACCGCGCGCAGTACCTGGCCCTGCGCGCCAAGGCTGCGCGGCTCGAGGCGCTCACCGCCGGTTCGGCGCTGGCGATGCCGCAGGAGGTGGTGCGCGAGGCGCCCGGGGTCGCCGATCACGAGCGGCGTCTCTACGATTCGAGCGTCGCGGAGCTGGACGCCCAGCTGTCGATCGCCCGCCAGCAGCTCGCGCAGCGTCAACAGGAACTCAACGAAGTGCGCGCGCGCTATCAGCAGAGCAGCAGCGGCCTCGATCTGGTGCAGCAGGAGCTGAACGTCACGCGACCGCTGGTACAGTCGGGGGCCGTGTCCGAAGTCGAGATCCTGCGCCTGCAGCGCGACGTCGCGCGCCTGCGGGGCGAGCGCGATCAGGCCGCGGCGCAGATCTCCCGCATCCAGTCGGCGATCTCCGAAGCCACGCGCAAGATCCAGGAAGTCGAGCTGAATGTGCGCAACCAGCAGCGCAACGAGCTTTCCGACACGATGGCCAAGCTCGCGGCCCTGACCGAAGGCGGACGGGCGCTCGCGGACCGCGTCAAGCATGCCGAGGTGCGCTCGCCGGTGCGCGGTACGGTCAAGCGCCTGCTCGTGAATACGATCGGGGGCGTCGTGCAGCCGGGCAAGGAGGTCGTCGAGATCGTGCCACTGGACGACGCGCTGATTCTCGAGGCGCAGATCAAGCCCAAGGACATCGCCTTCCTGCGGCCGGGGCAGAACGCCCTCGTCAAGTTCACGGCGTACGACTTTGCGATCTACGGCGGACTCGATGCCGTTGTCGAGCACATTGGTGCGGATACCGTCACTGACGATAAGGGCAACGCCTTTTACACTGTACGCGTGAGGACCTTGAAGTCGAGCCTGGGCGAAAGCCTGCCGATCATTCCGGGCATGGTGGCGGAGATCGACATCCTCACCGGCAAGAAGACGATTCTTTCCTATCTGCTGAAACCCGTCCTGCGGGCCAAGGCCAACGCACTGTCCGAACGATGAGCCAGAACATCTTCCTCCGCTCCGACACGGTCCGCCCATCGACGCGCTGGCTGGACGCGTTTCCCGAAGGGATCTGCTGCGAGCAGCGGGTCCTCGGCGGCAAGGCGCGGCCGGGCGACGTGATCTGGGTCGATACGGCGCACGCCCGGTGGTCGGACCTGATCGGCGCCCTGATGCAGGCGCTCCCGGCGTGTCACCTCGCCGTCGTGAGCATGGCGCCGGATAGCGCCGAGGCGGTCGTGGCGTTCGACCGCGGCGCGCGCGCGTACTGCCATGCGATGGCGGTGCCGAGCGTGTTCTGGGACGTCGAACTGGTCGTCCGCCACGGCGGCCTGTGGATCGGTCCGGAGCTGATGACCCGCGTCGTCGGTGCGGCCGGACGCGCCCTCGCTTCGCCTGAAGATGCCTCGCTGCCCTTGCTGTCGGAGCGCGAGGCGGAGGTCGCCCGCGAAGTCGCCAACGGCTTGAGCAACAAGGAGATCGCGGTGAAACTCGGCATCACCGAGCGCACCGTGAAAGCCCATCTGGGGGCGGTCTTCGAGAAACTCGGCGTGCGCGACCGGCTGCAACTGGTGCTGCGGCTGTCGGAACACGGTGAAATTTCGCAGTCGGTGAATTGATGATGTACGTGAAACGCGATACCCAGGGAAAGATCGTGGCGGTGAGCCGCGAGCCGGCGGCTGGTGAAGGATGGAGCGCCGCGGACGGCGCCGAGGCGGACCTGATCGTTTTCGGGCGCGACGTCATCGAGGGGGCGAACCCGATGGGCTCGTCGGACCTCGGCCTCGTGCGCGTGCTCGAGGACCTGATCGAACTGCTCGTCGAGCGATCGGTGATCCGCTTCACCGATCTTCCCGTGCCCGCACAACACAAGCTCATGGAGCGCCGCGGCGCGCGCGAGGCCATGCAGCACCTGAGCCTGCTCGACGACGACGGCGTGATCTGAGCCGCTGCCCGCCACAGGCGGGTCGGCGGCGCCGCGCGTCACGCGGCCGACGGTGTGCGTACGGCTGGCCCGGTCATGCCGTCGATGCCGAGATCGGGCAGTGCCCGGGTCTCCGACTCCGATTCCACGCCCTCGGCGATCGCCATCAGACCGAGGGAGTGGACGATCATGCACAGGCCGCGCAGGAACGCCTGGTTCCCGGCGTTGGCATCGATGCCGCGGATGACCGCGGAATCGATCTTCACGTAGTCGAGCCCCAGTTCGTGCAGGTCGCCCAGTTCGCCGAAATGTGCCCCCACATGCTCGATGCCGACCCTGCATCCGAGCGGCTGCAGCGCCACGCACAGCGTGCGGAACTCCGCCAGGTGACGTAGCGCGCCATATTCGGGAACCTCGATCCACAAGCGTTTCGCCGCGGCGGCGTCCGCCTGCAGCAACGCGAACAGTTCGCCGCGGAAGTTGGCGTCGCACAGCGATTCGGCCGACACGTTGATGCCGCGCTCACGGCCGTCGCCCGAGATCGCGTGCAAGGCCGCGTGTACGACCGCCATGTCGAAGCGCGGCATCAGGCCCAGGCGCGCAACGCGCGGCATGAAATAGCCGGCCGGCTGCCAGACGCCGTCGAGCAGCAGCCGGATCGGCGCTTCCTCATGCAGCAGGCGGCCGTCGTTGGCGACGACGGGGTAGGCCCCGAGACGCACCCCGTCGCGCTCGAGCGCCGACAGCAGGGCCGCCCGCCACGACTGAAGATCCGGGTAGGGCGCGGCCGCCTTGCCGCCGCCGTCGACACGCACGCCGCGATCGCCTGCCTGCTCGGCCGCCGCGAGGGCACCGTCCGCGCGCGCCAGGACCTGCGAGCGGGCTTCGCCTGCCGCATAGGCCGTCGCCGCGACCGGCAGGGCGACTGTGACATCCTGCAGGTGGGCGTCGAGACCGTCATGCAGCTGCTTCGCCAGCGCAGCCGTGAGCTCGGGGGCATTCTCCTCGCCGGGGGCGAGCAGCGCGAAGTCGCTGCCGTTGATGCGACCGACCTGCCAGTTCGCCCGCCCGGCGGCAAAGTCGGAGAACTGCCCGGCAAGGTCGTGCAGCAGGCGGTCCGTCTGCGCGCGGCCGATGCGCTGATTCAGCCCGGTCAGGTCGCCCACGCGTGCGATCAGCAGCGTGCCGGCCGCATGCGCGTCGTCGCGTGCGAGCGCGGAGTCGAGCTGGTTCAGGAACTGGCTGCGATTGAGCAGCCCGGTCATCTCGTCGTGCTGCGTCTGCCGTCGCAGCTGCTCGAGGCGTCGCGATTCCTCGGCGAGGATCGTGCGGACGCGTTCCGACAAGGTGTTCATCGCGCGCACGACGCTGCGGAATTCCATCGTGCTCGGCTCGGGCGTGGTGACGAAGCGGCGCCCGCCGATCGCCTCCGCCTGTTCGACTACCCGGCCCAGGGGGCGCGTGATGTGCTTGATGATGAGCGTGCCGATGAGACCCGTGAGCGCCCCACCGAGCACGAACCACCCCAGCAGCTGCAGTGTGCCCTGCCACAGCGCCGCGTAGGCATAGCGCTTGTGGCTTTCGAGCGTCAGCGTGCCGAACTGGTGCCACCCGTCCTGCACCTGGGCGACGCCGGCATGCGCCTTGATCGGGACCAGGCGCGTGAACCACTCCGGCGCGCCGTCGAGCGAGCCGGCATATTCGCGCTCTGCCACGACGTCCCCGGTCGGGCTGGTCAGGCGGATGAGGCGGTAGTGTCCCGCGTCGAACTGCGCGGCGATCTGCAGTTCGACGGTGACCGGGTCCTTGGGCATCTGCGACAGCGACAGCGCCAGCGAGGTTGCGTTGTCGAGGTTCTTCACCTGCAGCTGCTGCTCCAGGTAATGCCGCGCCGACAGGGTGCTCACCACGAGGCTGCCGCCCAGGGCGATGAGCGTCACCACCGCGATGGCGATCCAAAGCTGTTTGATCAGGGACATGGCAAAGACTCTCCGAAAAGCCTTGTAGCGGTCATGGCAAACCTTCCGTGCGCATGCGGTCGAGCACGTCGCGCCAGCGCGACAGTCGCGTCGTGGGGTCGGCCGAGGAACTGGTGGAGCCGCCCACCCACAAGCCCCCGGCATTGAAGCTGAAGATCGGAAACAGGTCGGGACGGCGCGAAGCGGTGCGGATGTCACCGATGAGGTTGTCGAGCACGAGCGGCTCGTCCGCAGGCGAGGGGTAATAGCCGAGCACCATGTGCGCCTGCGAGATGCCACTGCCCGGTGCGCCGATGCTGGCCCGCACGTAGATCAGGCGCAGCTTTTCGGCCGGGATACCGAGCGCGCGCAGGCTCATGTATTTGGCGATCGAGAAATCCTCGCAGTCGCCGGCCTTGCGCCCGAGCGTCTCCAGCGGCGTGGCCCAGTAATCCTTCTGCTGCCAGATCACGATGTCGTCCTCGAACGCGATGCGGCGATTGAAGAAGGTGTTCACGCGCTGCAGCTTTTCCTGATCGTCGAGATCGGCCGCGTCGCCGAGCATCCGGCGCCAGGCGTCGACCGACTCGCCCGCCTCGGCGCCGAAGCGCTCTCGCGCCAGGCGCTGCATGCGGTCCAGGTCCTGTGCCGCGAAAGACAGGCCCAGCAGCACACACGTCATCACCGCGAGGCTGCGTACGAATGCAGCAAGGGCGCCCCGCAAGGGGGGCCGTCTGCGCGGGCAAGGGGTTGCTGTCATCGCGTCCGAGGGCAACTTGTCATGCGTATTATCGGTGATCGCTTTCGTTGGCGCGGCGCGTCCTGCAACGGATCGCGGGTTTTTTGCCCCATTGGTGTTGCGTATTTGGCATTCCCGGGTGATCTAACCGCAGTAATATCCCCTTACAAGATTAACCGAGTGGTTGACGTCGCGCAGGACAGCAGGACAATCACTGGCTATACCTTTTGCATAAGCGTTGCGCTGTCTGGAGAATAATATGAAAATTTGTCAATCCGTGGTTGCGTTGGCCGTGCTGGCCGCGCTCCCGTTCGTCGCAACGGGTGCCGGTCCGGATGCCTTGCGTGATGCGGCGCGCAAGGCTGTGGTGGCCAACCCCGAAGTGCAGGCCACGTGGAACGCGTTCCGTGCGGCGCGGGAAGACCAGGCTGTCGCGCGTTCCGGCTACCTGCCCCAGGTGGATGCCGTCGCCAGCATCGGCCATGAGGAGTTGCGGCGTCCGGGGCAATCCACCGATTCGTTTACGCATCGCAACCTGACACTGTCGCTCAACCAGATGGTGTATGACGGCTTCTTCACCCGCAGCGAGGTTGCCCGCTTCGGCTTCGCCAAGCTGACGCGTTACTACGAACTCATCGATGCCTCCGAAGGTGCCGCGCTCGAAGCGGTGCGTGCCTATGGCGACGTGGCGCGCTATCGCGAGCTCACCCGGCTTGCCCAAGCGAATTACGTGCAGCACAAGCAGATTCACGACCAGATCGCCGAGCGCGCAGGCGCCGGCGTCGGCCGCCGCGTCGACCTCGAACAGGCGACTGGTCGTCTCGCACTCGCCGAGTCGAACCTGCTCACCGAGGTGTCGAACCTGCACGACGTGAGCGCCCGCTACCTGCGCATCGTCGGCGAAGTGCCGCAGGAGGCCACGCCCGGCCTGCCCGTCGGTACCTCGCTCGGCCAGATCCCGCCGACGGCGAAGGATGCCCTGCGCGCCGCCTTCAATACGAGTCCCGCCCTCAATGCCGCCGTCGAGAACGTGCGCGCCAGCCAGGCGCTCATCGATTCGCGCCGCGCCGCCTTCCATCCTCGCCTCGACCTGCGCGCGCGCCAGGCCATCGACCACAACCTCGACGGTGTCGATGGACGCACGCGTGAAGGCGTTATCGAACTGGTGCTCAGCTACAACATCTTCCGCGGCGGCGCAGACGACGCCCGCCTGCGTCAGGCCGGTGACCTGAGCAACCAGGCGAAGGACCTGCGCGAGAAGGCCTGCCGCGACGTGCGCCAGACGCTGGCCATTGCGTACAACGACGTGCAGCGCCTGCAGGAGCAGATGCGTTACCTCGACCAGCACCAGCTGTCCATCGAAAAGGCGCGCGAAGCCTACCGTCGTCAATTCGACATCGGCCAGCGCACGCTGCTCGACCTGCTGGACACCGAGAACGAGTACTTCCAGGCCCGGCGTGCGTACGTGAATGCCGGTTACGATCAGGTCATCGCGCAGGCGCGGGCGCTGTCGAGCATGGGGCAACTGATGGGCGCCCTGGGCGTCGCGCGCGAGGATCTGCCCGCGCCGGCCGATGTCGGTCAGGACCGTACCGGCATCGATCCCGAAACCATCTGCCCGCCGGATGCGCCGGTGCCGATGAGCATCGACAAGGCCGCCCTGCTGTCGGAAGCGATGAAGGCTGTCGGCGCCGTGCCTCCGGCCGGCTCCACGACGAAATAAGCAAGGAAAAAAGGCCGGAGACGCGGTACTTCACCGCCGGCGCCTTTGCGGGCGTCGGCGGCTTTCCGTTCGCACACGGGAACGATCGCACGCCGGCCCGGTCGATGTGGCGCAATCCCTTACAATTCGCCGCATGAACCCATCCGCCTCTCCGTCGCACGGTGCCGAGTCCTCGCCGCTCGGCAAACCGGCCGACTACTGCGACACCTATGCCCCCGGCCTCCTGTTCCCGATCGCGCGCCAGATCAAGCGCGACGAGATCGGTATCGTTCCCGGCAAGCTGCCCTTCGTCGGCGAGGACCTGTGGAACGCCTACGAACTGTCCTGGCTCAATCCGCGCGGCAAGCCTGTCGTCGCGCTCGCGACCTTCCGTGTCCCGGCCGACTCCCCGCGCCTGATCGAGTCGAAATCGCTCAAGCTCTACCTCAATTCCTGCAACCAGACGCGGTTCGACAGCGTCGATGCCGTGCGCGCGACGTTCGAGCGCGATCTCTCGGAGGCCGCGGGGGCACCTGTCGCAGTGGCGATTCAACCGCTCGACGCCGGCCCCGTGCGTGCGATCGCGTCGCCGCCCGGTGAGTCGCTCGACGAACTCGATATCGACATCGACACCTACCAGCCATGCCCGGACTTCCTGTCGTCCGCGGCCGACCGTGCCGAAGTCAGCGAAACCCTGCATTCCCACCTGCTCAAGTCCAACTGCCTCGTCACCGGTCAGCCCGACTGGGGCTGCATCGTGGTGCGCTACACCGGGCCGGCGATCGATCGCGCCGGGCTGCTGCGTTACATCGTTTCGTTCCGCAAGCACAACGAATTCCATGAGCAGTGTGTCGAGCGTGTCTTCTGCGACATCCTCGAGCGCTGCAAGCCGCGCGAACTTGCCGTGTGGGCCCGATACACCCGCCGCGGCGGCCTCGACATCAACCCCTTCCGTTCCACCGGCCGGTTCGCGCCTCCCGACAATCGCGCCGAGGTGCGCCAGTAGTCCGATCCGGGTTGGCGTCGGGCGGGAATCATTCGAGGACTGCGCGTGTCTCCGTCAACGCATGTCAACGCCGTTCCGGGCAGGGGCGTTGAATGCTTGGGTCGGACGATCCGGCGCGGTTTCCCGGGTGCAACAATGTGCAAGAGCTGTTATCCGGGTAGTCAACGCGGGGAAGCATGGTTTAATATCCGGCCGCTTCACACCACCATCAAAAGGAAAAGAGCATGAAAGTTTTCGTTGCTGCCGCGGTTGCCGCGGGCCTTCTCTCCGCCGCTCCGGCCTTTGCCAACGCTGACCTGGCCAAGGCCAAGAACTGCCTGGCCTGTCACGCCGTAGACAAGAAGCTGGTGGGCCCGGCCTACCAGGAAGTCGCCAAGAAGTACGCGGGTGACTCCGGCGCGGTTGCCAAGCTGGCCGAGAAGATCCAGAAGGGTGGTTCGGGTGTCTGGGGCACGATGCCGATGCCGGCCAACCCGCAGGTCAACGCCGAAGAAGCCAAGACCCTGGCGACCTGGGTCCTGTCGCTCAAGTAATCGGCTCCGGTCGATGCGAAAAGCCAGCCCGCGGGCTGGCTTTTTTATTGGTGCGCCCGGCAGGGCGCACTCACTTGGAGGTGGAAGTCCTCTACTCGCCCGGCAAGGGGAAGAGTTAGCCGAACGGCAAGGGTGTCGCGGGTAACTGCGAATCTGGAGGAAGCCGAAGGCAAA
>NZ_WTVN01000042.1 GCF_012910905.1 Aromatoleum toluvorans | reverse complement strand
TGTAGGGGTTGGCGCGCACCACCTGGCGCTGCTCGCTCACCAGCTCGCACAGCTCGCCGCTGGCGGGCAGCTCGGCCACGGTGAAGCGCTGCTGCAGGGTTTGCGTCAGGCGTGAGATTTCCGCGAAAGCGGTCATCATCTCGTGCCACGAATACTCCGAGCCGTTGTCCAGGTAGAGTGTGAGCGGCAGGCCCCACACCCCGCACATCGCGGCAAAGGCGCTCGCCACGTGGGTTTGCCGGATACCTTCGCCCTTTTCCAGCAGCACCAGGCACACGAATAGGCGATTGGTCGCCACGTCGTGCCAGCAGATGGCGCGCGGGTAGGCAATCGAACCGTCCGCGCGAGGGATGGCGATGTCGATCGGGTGCACGTCGCCCACCACCACGTCCATGGGCTTGAGGTCCGCGCGGCTGCGGCGGATGCGCGGGATGTGTTCGTCGAAGAAGCGCTTGGCATCCTTGTCCGCCACCGCCAGCAGGCTGCTCCGACGGTATTGCTCGATGAAAGCGCGCGACAGGCGGCAGGCGGGTTTCATCGTCATCGTCGGCGCATCCCAGCCGGCCCCGCGCGACATCTCTTCGAGCTTCAGGCTGGCGAACTGCTGGATCACCGCCCAGCCGGCCGCGCCCGACGCCCACAGCGAGCGCACGTAGTCGGCGAGCACCTCGGCCACGGCCTGTTTCGACCCCTCGTCGAGCGGGCATGCCTTGTCCCATTCACGGGTGACCAGCACGCGGCGCTTTCCGATGTCGGCGCGTTGGCGCGGCTTGAGTCCATCCACGTGGGCGGCCTCGTAGCGTTTCAACCACTCGTATAGTTGGCTCTTGCTCACCCGCACGGCCTTGCCGTCCGGGCGGGTGTGTTCGCGTGAAAGCACCTCGGCAATCGCGGCCGAGCGTTCCGGCGTGTGCCGTTTCAGCCCGAGAATGGGCCGGATGATGGAGAGCACCCACAGCGCCTTCGCGGACCGCTTGCCGGCGGCTGGGTCGTGGGTGATGACCTGCACGGTGACGGTGACCGCAGGCGCTTCGGGCATCGGCTGGCGGGCGCGGGCTGCAAGCCACTTGGCGTACAGCGGCGCGGGCAGCGACGGGGCGAAGACTTCGTAGCGTTCGCCGGATTTCCCGCCCTGACCAGCTATGGAACGCACCGTCAGTTGGTGCCCATTCCACGTTAAGCCTTCCATCGCCCGCGACAACGCCCGGCGCCCCCGCCGATCGGCAATGCCGGCCAGCGTCGAGAAGTCCTCGACGCTCAGCCATTGCCCGCCACTCGCCACGACGGGCGCGGACACGACGTTGGTCGGCAAAGTGGCTTGGAGCGGGACGGGCAGCATCATGGCGGGCGCGGCGGTAAGGTTCGTCACCGGTATAGCGAACGGCTCACTGTTGCTCGTTCTCTGCGTCGATCACGCCATCCTTGATGCCCAGCAGCACGGCGGCCTTGTGTGCGTCACCGCGCTTGCCCTTGGTCTTGCCGCCGAGCACGGCGAACACGGCTTGGCGGGTCAAACCGCGATCCCGCGCCCACTGCGTCACGTTGATGCCACGCCGCTCGAAGTCGACGCGGACTTCTTCCGCCGTCTTGAGTTGTTGTCCCATGCCTGCCTCTGTCGCAAAATGGATAAAAGCGAACTACTCTGTAAGGCAATGATACACGAAAACTGTATCAGTGCAAATGAGGCGTGTATGGAAGATAAAGATTACGTGGAGCGCGTCCTCCTGAGGCTTAAGGAAGCAGCGGACGCAGCTACAGACGCAGACCTTGCAAAAATGCTGGGTATGTCGCCCCAGGCCTTCAACAATCGCAAGAAGGCCCAGTCCCTTCCTAATTCAGAAATCATTGATTTGTGCAATAAACGAATGATTGATCTGAACTTTGTCTTTAGAGGCGAGAAGGGAGCCGGGACTACCTGCGGTGCGGGAAACGAGACCTTGTATGCCGCAATGACTGAGCTACAAGCTTGGCAGGTACGCGAGCAGCGGTTTCTGCCACCGGAGAAGTTCGTTGAGACTGTGCTCGTGCTCGCGGAGCTTGCAGAGGGCGAGCCCGCCAAGGTCAAGCCGGCAGCAGCCAAAGTGCTGCGACTTGTTGCATGAATGGGCTTCGTGTTTCGCGAGGCCCCGTGGTGAGGATGTTTGGAAAGGGGAGCACATGGAAGACGAGAAGGTTGTGAAGTTGCGCCGAGCGCTGGAAGAGGCCACGCCCGCCAAGCCGAAGGCCCCGCGCCACCGGGCCGTCCCGGCTCAGTCCATTGAGGGCGACAACAACATCCAGGCGGGCGGCGGCAAGGTCGCCCGACAATCCATCAAGGGCAACGGGAACGTCCAGGTCGCGGGCACGGTGGGGAGCATGACCATCCGCACCACCAAGGGGCCGAAGATCGAGATGACCGCGCCCGCCGGTTCCCTCGGCGCGAATCCCGCCTTCCGTGCCCGAATCGAAGGGCTTCTCAAGCAGATCAACGACTACCGCTATCAGCGCTTGGGCAAGGCGTTCAAGTTCGGCGCGCTGTACGGGGACTTGGCGAAAGCCTTCGACCTCGACCCCAAGAACTGGAAGGCCATCTGGCTGTTCGATGAGTCCAGAGCGGCGGAAGTCATCCCCTGGCTGGAAGCCAAGCTCGACAGTACACAGCAGGGGCGCTTGGAGAAGGCGGCAAGGCGCGAGGGCTACGCACATACGCGCGGCCACTTGTTCAGAATCGAGAAGGACTTTCTAGAACAGCTCGGGTGGGATGACGACTACGCGAAGCAGCGGCGCCAGCTCGTCACCGGCAAGACCTCCCGTGCGGACATGAAGGACGTGGAGTTCCGCCGTTGGGTGGATTACCTCCGTAGAGAACTGGAGTCCATGTATGGCGAATCAAAGGATTGACGGCAACAACAACGTTCAGGTCGGGCACGTCGGCGGTGATCTGGTCATCGGCGAGTCGTTCGACCCGCATAATCCCAACCTGATCGCGTGCCCCTCGTGCTGGAAGCTCACCAGCCGCTACGCTGCCCCCTGTCGCTGCGGCTTCCAGGTCGCCGCGCACTTCGCAGCCTTGGCGCGCCGAGAGCGGAAAGAGAAGCTCATTAAGCGCGCCGTCTTGCTATCTGTGGTAGGGTTGCCCGCGCTGCTTGGCTCGACTCACATTGCCAGTACCTTCGGCGGCCCGCTCATGTGGGTCGGCTTGGGCCTGCTTGCCTTGGCATACATGCATGTACAAGCGGCTGACCGATTGTGACTGGCAGGCGCCCGCAATGCGCCCGCAACAGCGCCCGCAAGGTGACGAGAGTGGCCGCAACGTGGCCGCAACAGGGGCCGCAAGGTTGCGCTAATCCCGAATATTTCACGATGCGGGATAGAAACGCGGATTTTTGGGGGTTGGTGTCCAGATATTTTCCCCTATTTGCCACTAAATTCCAGAATTTTCCGGGCGTATTGCATCCTCTAGCTCCGGAATAATTTCATCCCTCCTAATTTACCGTCGCCTCGGCGGTTTTTCCCCACTTCCGTGTGCAATTTCCCACAGTTCCCCACCCCGGGGCCGGGATGCGCCCGAATCTCGCCGTTTTTCTCATGAAGTTGCGCTATCTGCCTTGATTTTTCAGGTTTTATCGCAACGCGCTCGCTGTCTATAAGTCATTGTGTAACAACGGAAAAGTCCGTGACTTCGGCTTGACCCTCAAATTCCTTTACTCTAAAGTGGGTGCGGGTGGTGAAAAGTGGGTCGTGGTGGCATATTCAGGTTGCCTCGACGGGAAAAAGTCAGGGGGGTGAATGTTCCAGGGAGCCGCTGCGCTCAGTCTCGATGCCAAGGGTCGCCTCGCGATCCCCGCACGGCATCGTGACGCCCTCGTTCCCGACGGGGCGCCCCTGGTCGTCACTGCCCATCCTCACAAGTGTCTGCTGGTGTACCCGAAGGCGGTCTGGGATCCGATCCGCGAGCAGGTGGCTGCGATGCCCGGCCTCGACCAGTCCGCCGCCGCGCTGAAGCGCCTGCTGATCGGTTTTGCGCAGGAAGAGGAACTGGACGGTGCCGGGCGCGTCCTCGTCGCCCCGTCGTCGCGCCAGTGGGCCGGCCTCGACAAGCAGGTCTGGCTGGTCGGCCAGGGTTCCCATTTCGAATTGTGGTCCGATGCCGGCTGGCAGAAGCAGCAGGAGGCGATGCTGGCGCTGTCCGCCGGCGCCCTGCCGGCCGGATTCGAGAGTCTGGCGCTGTGAGCCGCCTGCCGCAGCACGTCACCGTGCTCCTCTCCGAAGCTGTCGATGCGTTGGCCGTTCGGCCCGACGGGATCTACGTCGACGGCACGTTCGGGCGGGGCGGCCACAGCCGCGCGATCCTTGCCGCGCTCGGGCCCGCAGGGCGTCTCATCGCGTTCGATCGCGATCCGGTGGCCATCGCGGCCGGCCGGCAGATCGCCGACCCCCGCCTGTCACTCGTCCATGCGCCCTTCAGCGAATTCGCGGCCGAGCTGGACCAGCTGGGCGTGGCGCGGGTGGATGGCGTTCTTCTCGATCTTGGCGTGTCCTCACCGCAGCTCGACGAGCCGGAGCGGGGCATGAGTTTTCGTTTCGATGCGCCGCTCGACATGCGCATGGACACGAGCCGCGGCCAGACCGTGGCGCAATGGCTGGCAGAGGCGTCTGTCGCGCAAATCACGGAGGTGCTCAGGGATTATGGGGAAGAACGGTTTGCTCATGCGATTGCAAAGGCGATTGCAGCTGCTCGGACAGGGGGGGCTGTTGCAACCACTCGACAGCTTGCCGAGATCGTGGAAAAAGCGGTCCGTACACGCGAGCCGGGGCAGCACCCGGCGACCCGCAGTTTCCAGGCTCTACGGATTTTCATCAATCAGGAACTCGAAGAGCTTTCGCTGATCCTGCCGGCCGCAGTGGTCCGCCTGAATCCGGGCGGGCGGCTGGCCGTGATCAGCTTTCACTCGCTCGAAGATCGCATCGTCAAGCGCTTCATGCGTGACGAATCGCGTCCGCCGCAGCTGCCGTCGCGTCTGCCGGTGCGTGCCGCGGATCTGCCCAAGCCGCGGCTGGCGCTGGTCGGCAAGGCGCAGCGGCCGGGCGATGCGGAAGTCGCCGCCAATCCGCGCGCGCGCAGTGCCGTGATGCGCGTCGCCGAGCGCACGGAGGTCCCGGCATGATCCGCGCCGACGCCTTCCTTGTGGCCGTGGCCGTGGCGAGCGCGCTCGGCGTGGTCGCGTCGCAGCACCAGGCGCGCAAGCTGTTTTCCGAGCTCGAGCGCGAGCAGAACCGCGCGCACGGGCTCGAAGTCGAGTGGGACCAGCTGCAGCTGGAACAAAGTACGTGGGCCGCGCATGCGCGGGTCGAAAAGATTGCCCGCGAACGCATCGGGATGCGTCCCCCGGCACCGGGGCAGGTGTTCTCGATCGAGGGGGTGAAATGACCAAACAGCGTACCGTCACGTTCAATCACAACCCGCTGCTGCGGCACGGTCTGCCGACCTGGCGTCCGCGCGCGGTGATGCTCGGGCTGATGGCCTGCTCGCTGGCGCTGGTCGGCCGTGCGATGTATCTGCAGGGCGTCAATAACGAATTCCTGCAGGCCAAGGGCGAGTCGCGCTATGCGCGCGTGCTGGAGGTTCCCGCGACGCGTGGCCGCGTGACCGACCGCCATGGCGACATGCTGGCAGTGAGCACGCCGGTGCGCTCGATCTGGGCCATCCCGACGGACGTGACGCTGACTCCGCCCGATGCCCGCAAGCTCGCCGGCTTGCTGGAAATGGACGTCCAGGAGCTGAACCACCGTCTCGCCGCGGGACGCGATTTCGTGTATCTCAAGCGCCAGGTGTCGCCCGAGACCGCGCAGCAGATCGCCGACCTGAAGCTCGCCGGCATCCACCAGCAGCAGGAATACCGACGCTACTACCCCGGCGGCGAGGTGATGGCGCACGTCCTCGGCTTCACCGGGGTGGACGACAAGGGGCAGGAAGGTGTCGAACTCGCCTTCGAGGCCACCCTGGCCGGCAAGCCGGGTGCGCGCCGCGTGCTGCGCGATCGTCGTGGGCAGGTGATCGAGGACGTCGAGGCGATCCGTGCCCCGCGCGACGGGCAGGATATTGCGCTGTCGATCGACGCAAAGATCCAGTACCTCGCGTACTCGGCCTTGCGCCAGGCGATGCAGACGCACAAGGCGAAGGCGGGCGCTTCGGTGGTGCTCGACGCCCGCACCGGCGAAGTGCTTGCGCTGGTGAATGCGCCGACCTACAACCCCAACAACCGCTCCAACCTGAGTGGGGCGCAACTGCGCAATCGCGTGCTCACCGACGTGTATGAGCCGGGCTCGATCATGAAGCCCTTCATCGTCAGTCTGGGGCTCGAACGCGGCAAGGTGCAGGCCGGGACGATCATCGATACCTCGCCTGGCCGCTTGACGATCGGCAGGGCGACGATCTCGGATTCGCACCGCAACGGCGCCCTGACGGTGGCGCAGGTGATCCAGAAGTCCTCGAACATCGGCACGGTGAAGGTCGCGATGCATTTCACCCCCGACGAAATGTGGCGCCTCTACGATGACCTCGGCTTCGGCAAGCCGCTCAATCTCGGCTTCCCCGGCGAGGCCGGCGGCCGCCTGCGCCCGGCGAAGACGTGGAAGCCGATCGAGCAGGCGACGATGTCCTATGGCCATGGCGTGTCGGTGAGCCTGATCCAGATGGCGCACGCCTATCTCGCGTTCGCGCGCGATGGTGAGCTGGTTCCGCTGTCGCTGACGCGTCTCGATGCGCCGCCCACGGGTGGCAAGCGCATCTTTTCTCCAGCGACTGCGCGCGAGATGCGCGGCATGCTCGAACTGGCATCGGGCCCGGGCGGCACCGCACCGAAGGCGCAGGTCGCCGGCTATCGCGTGGCCGGCAAGACGGGTACCGCGATCAAGCTCGAAGGGGCGCACTACACGAACAAATATGTTTCGTCCTATGTCGGACTCGCCCCGGCTTCCGATCCCCGGCTTATCGTTGCCGTGATGATCGACGAACCTTCTGCGGGACAGTATTACGGTGGCGCGGTGGCGGCGCCGGTGTTTGCCCAGATTACCGAAGGAGCGCTGCGCGCGCTCGGTGTGGCGCCGGATGCCCCGCTGGTGCCGCTGCAGCTTGCACAGAAGCAGGGCCAGGCGGCGCCGGCGCAGGAGAACATGTGAGCGCCGAAGCTGCATCCGGGATTCTCGATCGCCTGAGCCGGGCCGGTGTCTACCCTGCCGGCATCACCGCCGACTCGCGCCGCGTGCAGCCGGGCGACGTCTTCGCCGCGTGGCCGGGCTTCGTCGCCGACGGGCGCCGATTCGTCGGCGCCGCGGTCGAACAGGGCGCGTCGGCCGTGCTCTGGGACGACGCCGACGGTTTCCGCATCGAGGGGCTTCCGGTTCCCGCGATTCCCGTTCCGGCCTTGCGCCGTCTCGGCGGCCATCTTGCTCACCTGATCCACGGGCGCCCGTCCGAAAGGCAGTGGGTGGTCGGCGTTACCGGCACCAACGGCAAGACGACGGTGACACAATGGCTCGCCGCCGCCCTTGGCCGGCTCGGCGAGCGCTGCGGCGTGATCGGGACGCTGGGCAACGGGTTCCCGGGCCAGCTCGCCGATACCCTGAACACGACGCCCGATGCGCTCGAAGTGCATCGCATCCTGGCCGGCTTCCTTGCGGCCGGCGGGAGCGCTGCGACGATGGAAGTGTCTTCGATCGGCCTCGACCAGGAGCGTGTCAACGCGGTGGCTTTCGATGTCGCCGTGTTCACGAATCTCAGCCGCGACCATCTCGACTACCACGGCAGCATGGAAGCTTACGGTGCCGCGAAGGCACGCCTGTTCGCGCTGCCAGGCCTCGGGGCGGCGGTGATCAATCTCGACGATGCCTTCGGACTGGATCAGGCGCGGCGGCTCGCGGCCGCGGGATTGCCGGTGATCGCTTACACGCAGGTCGCGGAACATGCGACGGCCCCCCATGGCGCGCGGGTGCTGAGTGCGCAGGATGTCAGGATGTCGCCGTCCGGCGTGCGTTTCGTGCTGGCATTCGAGGGGGCGCGCCGCGAGCTCGATGTGCGCCTGGTCGGGCCGTTCAATGTCTCGAACCTGCTGGCGGTGGCCGGTGCGCTGCTCGCGCGCGGCCTGCCGCTGGACGACATCGTGCATGCCATCGCGCAGCTGACTCCGCCGGAAGGCCGCATGCAGCTCGTCGGCGGCGTCGGCGAACCGCTGGTCGTGGTCGATTATGCGCACACGCCGGATGCGCTCGCGAAGGTGCTCGAAGCGGTCCGTGCGACCGTGGCGACGCGTGGCGGGCGCCTCGTGTGCGTGTTCGGATGCGGGGGCGACCGCGACGCCGGCAAGCGCCCGCTCATGGGCGACGTTGCGCGCCAGTTCGCCGATCGCGTGATCGTGACCAGCGACAACCCGCGCAGCGAGGATCCGGTAAAGATCATCGACGCCATCATGCAAGGGGCCGGCCCGCAGGCCGATCGCGTCATCGACCGCGCGCAGGCGATCCGCCTCGCGGTGGGCGAGGCGGCGGCCGACGACGTCATCGTGCTCGCCGGCAAGGGGCATGAACCGTATCAGGAGATCATGGGCGTGCGCCTGCCCTTCTCGGATGTCGAACAGGCACGCACCGCGTTGCTCGAATGGAATCGCGTGAAGGGGGCTGGCAAATGCTGAACCTGAGCGACATCGGTGGCTTGCCGGGTTTTCGGGTAGTAAATGGTGACGCCACGTTTACCAGCGTCGGCACGGACAGCCGGCGTATCCGCGCCGGTCAGCTGTTTGTCGCCTTGCGCGGCGAACGCTTCGACGGCCACGATTTCGTCGAGCAGGCCATTGCGGCGGGCGCGGTTGCGGTCATGGTGGATGAGGACTGGGAGCGCGAGCACGGCGATGCCGACATGCCGCGCGTCGTGGTCGGGGACACCCGCCTCGCGCTCGGCGTGCTTGCGGCTCATTGGCGCAGCCGATTCCACATTCCCCTCATCGGCATCACCGGCAGCAACGGCAAGACCACGGTCAAGGAGATGTGCGCCGCGATCATGCGCGCCCAGCTGCGGCACGACGGGCACGCGCCGGACGGCGTGCTGGCGACGGTCGGCAATCTCAACAATGACATCGGCCTGCCGCTGACCCTGCTGGAGCTGCGCGACCACCACCGCGCGGCGGTGATCGAGATGGGCATGAACCATCCGGGCGAGATCGCGTATCTGACGGACATCGCCCGCCCGGGTGTGGCGATCGTCACCAACGCGCAGCGCGCGCACCTGCAGGGCATGGGGTCGCTGGTCGAGATCGCGAAGGAGAAGGGCGCGATCTACGGCGGCCTCGGCACGAACGGCGTCGCCATCGTGAATGCGGACGACGCGCACTGCGCGCTATGGCGGGAGTTCAACCGCGGGCGTGCCGTCGTGACCTTCGCGGCGGGCCATGCCGCCGACGTGACGGCGACGGGGCAGGTCCATGGGCTCGGCACGCACGTAAAGCTGACGACTGCCGAAGGTGGCGTGGAGTTCGAGCTCCCGGTGCCCGGCGAGCACAACGTGCGCAATGCGGCAGGGGCTGCTGCGGCCTGCCTTGCGGCCGGGGCGTCGCATGATGCCGTTGTCGAAGGCTTGTCCGGTTTCAGCGGTGCGCCGGGCCGGCTGCAGCGGCGCGCGGGTCTCGGCGGTTCGCTCATCATTGACGATACCTACAACGCGAACCCCGATTCGGTACGCGCGGCGATCGACGTGCTGGCATCGACGACCGGCCGTACCGTCCTCGTGCTCGGCGACATGGGCGAGGTCGGGATGACCAGTGCGCAGCTGCATGACGAGGTCGGCGGTTACGCGAAGAGCAAGGGCATCGACGAGCTGTACGCTCTGGGTGAGATGAGCGCGGTGGCCGCGCACAACTTCGGCGAAGGCGGGCAGCGTTTTGCGACGGCAGAGGCGCTAATCGCAGCGCTGGCGCCGCGCCTGGATGCGAACACGGTGGTGCTGGTGAAGGGTTCCCGTTTCATGCGGATGGAACGGGTGACGAACGGCCTTGCGGCGGTGCACAATGGCGCCCCCTCACAGGAGTCTCACTAGTCCATGCTGCTCGAACTCGCCCTCTGGCTGGGTCAGGATATCCGCACCTTCAACGTGTTCGGCTACATCACGCTGCGCACGGTCCTCGCGTCGCTCACCGCGCTCGTCATCTCCTTCGTTTTCGGTCCTTCGCTGATCCGCTGGCTCGCGGCGAAGAAGATCGGTCAGGCCGTACGCGACGACGGCCCCAAGTCCCATCTCACCAAGGCCGGCACCCCGACGATGGGCGGTGCGCTGATCCTGATCGCGATCGCGATCACCACGCTGTTGTGGGGCGACCTGCGCAACCAGTACATCTGGGTGACGCTGTTCGTGACCCTCGGCTTCGGCGCGGTCGGCTGGGTCGATGACTGGCGCAAGGTCGTGCATCGCGACCCGAAGGGGTTGCCCAGCCGCTGGAAATACCTGTGGACCTCGCTGATCGCCCTCGGTGCGGCGGTGTTCCTGAGCGTGACCGCCCACGAGCCGGCCCAGACCGAGCTGATCGTGCCCTTCTTCAAGGCCGTGTCCTACCCGCTGGGGATCTACGGCTTCGTCGCGCTCTCGTATTTCGTCATCAACGGCACGAGCCATGCGGTGAACCTCACCGACGGCCTGGACGGTCTCGCGATCATGCCGACGGTGATGGTCGCGGGCGCGCTCGCGATCTTTGCCTACGTGGCCGGTCATGCCGGCTTTTCGAAATATCTCGGTGTGCCCTACATCAACGGCGCGGGCGAACTCGCGGTGTTCCTGGGCGCCCTGTGCGGCGCCGGCCTCGGCTTCCTGTGGTTCAACGCCTACCCGGCGGAAGTGTTCATGGGCGACGTCGGTGCACTCGCGCTGGGCGCCGCGCTGGGCACGGTGGCCGTCGTCGTGCGCCAGGAGATCGTGCTCTTCATCATGGGCGGCCTGTTCGTCGCCGAGACGATGTCGGTGATGGCGCAGGTGCTGTACTTCAAGTTCAGCGGCGGCAAGCGCATCTTCCGCATGGCGCCCCTGCATCACCACTACGAGCTGGGCGGCTGGAAGGAAACCCAGGTCGTGGTGCGCTTCTGGATCATCACGATCATGCTCGTGCTGTTCGGTCTTTCGACGCTGAAACTGAGATGAGCGCTGCAACCGACAAGCTCGTACTGGTTCTCGGGCTCGGCGAATCGGGCCTCGCGATGGCGCAGTGGTGCGCGCGTCAGGGCGCGCGCGTGCGCGTTGCCGACAGCCGCCGCGAACCGCCGGGGCTAACGGTACTCGAGGTGAGCGTTCCGGCCGCCGAGATCGTCCTCGGCGCGTTCTCGGATGACCTGCTCGATGGCGTCGCCCGCATCGCCCTCAGCCCGGGGATCGACGCGCGCACGCCTATGCTCGTTGAGGCGCGGCGCCGCGGCATCGAGATCGTCGGCGAGATGACGCTTCTCGCCGAAGCGCTCGCGGGAGCGGAGCGCGCCCACACCCGCATCCTCGCGATCACCGGTACCAACGGCAAGACCACGACCACCGCGCTGACGGCTGCGCTGTGCCGCGCCGCGGGACTGGACGCCGTCGCGGCGGGCAACATCAGCCCCGCGGCGCTCACGGTGCTGATGGAGCGGATGGACCGTGGTGAAGCACTGCCCGAATGTTGGGTGCTCGAGCTGTCGAGCTTCCAGCTGGAGACCACCGCCGGCCTGAACGCCGAAGGCGCGACGGTGCTGAACGTCACCGACGACCACCTCGACCGCCACGGCGATCTCGACAGCTATGCCGCGATCAAGGCGCTGATCTTCGCAGGCGACGGCGTACAGGTCCTCAACCGCCAGGATGTGCGCGTGCTTGCGATGGCGCAGGCCGGGCGGCGTGTCGTGACCTTCGGCACCGACGCGCCCGCAGGGCCGGACGATTACGGCATCGCAGCGGATGCCGACGGTGCGGCGTGGATGGTCTGTGGCGGGCAGCGCCTGCTGCGCCTCGACGAGCTCCCCCTCGCCGGCGCGCACAACGCCGCGAACGCGATGGCCGCGCTGGCGCTCGCACGTGCGGCCGGACTTCCCTGGCTGGCACTGATCGAAGGCCTCAAGGCGTTCAAGGGACTTCCGCACCGCGTCGAGCCGGTGGCTCGGCGCGACGACGGCGTGGTGTTCTACGACGACTCCAAGGGAACCAACGTCGGCGCGACGCTCGCCGCGCTCGAAGGCCTCGGGCGGCGCGTGGTCCTGATCGCGGGGGGCGACGGCAAGGGACAGGACTTCTCTCCCCTGCGCGACGCCGTCGCGCGCCATGCGCGCGCCGTGATGCTGATCGGCCGCGATGCTGCGCTGATCGATGCGGCGCTGGCCGGTTCGGGCGTGCCCACCGAACGTGCAGCCGACATGGATGCCGCCGTCGCGCGCGCTGCCGCGCTGGCGCAGGCGGGCGATGTCGTCCTGCTCTCGCCCGCCTGCGCGAGCCTCGACATGTTCCGCAACTACGCCCACCGCGCGGAAGTGTTCGTCGCGGCAGTACTGCGGCAGCGCGGAGTGAGCGCGCCATGAAGTTCATGAGCGCCCTGACCGGCTGGATCGGCTCGCGCAGCGCCGGGGGCGTCGGTGCGGACACCAGCCGCGCGGTCAACCGCCTGATGAGTCCGCCCGCGCCCGCGCGCGACCTCGATCCGCTGCTGATCTGGTCGTCTGCGGCGCTCCTCCTCATCGGCCTCGTGATGGTGTATTCGTCGTCGATCGCGATGGCCGAAGGGAGCAAGTTCACCGGCTACCAGCCTTACTACTTCGTCATCCGGCATGCGGTCTTCCTCGCGATCGGCGTCGTCGGCGGGCTGATGGCCTTCCAGGTCACGATGCGCCAGTGGCAGCAGTTCGCGCCGCTGCTCTTCCTCGCCGGCCTCGCGCTGCTGATCGTGGTGCTGATCCCGGGCGTGGGGCGCGAGGTGAACGGTGCGCAGCGCTGGCTGCCGCTCGGTCCCATCAACCTGCAGCCGTCCGAGCTGATGAAGCTCTTCGCCGCGCTGTATGCCGCCGACTACACGGTCCGCAAACTCCCGGACATGGGCAGCTTCCGCCGCGGCTTCCTGCCGATGGCGGTCACCATCGTCCTCGTCGGCTTCCTGCTGCTGCGCGAGCCGGACTTCGGCGCCTTCGTCGTCGTCGCCGCCATCGCGTTCGGCGTGCTGTTCCTCGGCGGCATCAACGTGCGGGTCTTCGTCCTGCTCGCCATCGTCGCGGTGATCGGTCTCGCGCTGCTCGTCTGGCTGTCACCCTACCGCCGCGACCGCCTGTTCGGTTTCATGGACCCGTGGCAGGACGCCTTCGGCAAGGGTTACCAGCTGTCGCACGCCTTGATCGCCTTCGGCCGCGGCGAGTGGTTCGGCGTCGGCCTCGGAGCGAGCGTCGAGAAGCTCTTCTACCTGCCCGAAGCACATACCGACTTCCTGCTTGCGGTGATCGCCGAGGAGCTCGGTTTCGTCGGCGTGCTGACCATCGTCATCCTGTTCGCCATCCTGGTGCATCGCGCGATGTTCATCGGACGCGAGGCGATCAAGCTCGAGCGTTATTTCTCGGGTCTCGTCGCAATGGGGATCGGCCTGTGGATCGGCGTGCAGTCCTTCATCAACATGGGCGTGAACACCGGCCTGCTGCCGACGAAAGGCCTCACGCTGCCGCTGATGAGCTTCGGCGGCTCGGGTATCGTCGCAAACTGCATCGCTCTCGGGATCCTGCTGCGCGTCGACTGGGAAAACCGCCAAGTCATGCGGGGGCGCTCATGAAGACGCTCCTCGTGATGGCGGGCGGCACGGGCGGACACATCTTCCCCGGTATCGCGGTGGCGGAAGTGCTGCGCGCGCGCGGCTGGCGCATCGTCTGGATGGGCAATCCGGACGGCATGGAAGCGCGCATCGTTCCGGAACGCGGCTACGAGACCGCCTGGGTGCGCTTCACGGCGTTGCGGGGTAAGGGGCTCGTGCGCAAGCTGCTGCTGCCGCTGAACCTGCTGCGCGGCTTCTGGCAGGCGCTGCGCGAACTGGGGCGCATCCGCCCCGACGTCGTGCTGGGCATGGGCGGCTACGTCACGTTTCCCGGCGGCATGATGGCGGCGCTCACGGGACGTCCCCTGGTCCTGCACGAGCAGAACTCCGTCGCGGGGCTCGCGAATCGCGTGCTTGCCGGCGTCGCCGACCGCGTGCTCGCGGGTTTCCCGAAAACGCTGAAGAAGGCGGGGTGGGTCGGCAACCCGGTGCGTGCGGACATCGCCGCGGCCGCCGCTCCGGAAGAGCGCTTCGCCGATCGCCGCGGGCCGCTCAAGCTGCTCGTGGTCGGCGGCAGTCTCGGTGCGGCGGTGCTGAACCAGACGGTGCCGCAGGCGCTGGCGCGCATGCAGCCCGCCGAGCGCCCGCTCGTCACGCATCAGGCCGGCGCGAAGCAGATCGACGCGCTGCGCGCCGCCTACGCGGCGGCCGGTGTCGACGGCGAACTGCTGCCCTTCATCGACGACATGGCGACGAAATACGCCGAGGCCGATCTCGTGATCTGCCGCGCCGGGGCGCTAACCGTCGCGGAACTCGCCGCCGTCGGCGCGGCGAGCCTGCTCGTGCCCTTCCCGCACGCGGTGGACGATCATCAGACCGGGAACGCGCGCTTCCTCGCCGATCAGGGAGCAGCCTATCTGCTTCCGCAAACCGAACTCAACGCCGAGCGGCTGGCGGGCATTCTCGCGGGTCTGGATCGTCCGCGCCTGCTCGACATGGCCGCGAAGGCGCGCGCGCTCGCCAAGCCGCGTGCCGCGGAGGCCGTCGCGAAGGTCTGCGAGGACCTCGCGGCAGGGAGAAAGCAATGAAACACAAGGTTAAACGCATCCATTTCGTCGGTATCGGCGGCGCCGGCATGAGCGGCATCGCGGAGGTGCTGGTCAACCTCGGCTACTCGGTCAGCGGCTCGGACCTCGGCGAGAACGCCGCGACGCGCCGTCTGCGCGCGCTGGGCGCCCGCGTGGTAGCGGGCCATGCCGCGGAAAACGTCGCCCAGGCCGACGCGGTCGTGATCTCGACGGCCGTGCGCAACGACAACCCCGAGGTCATCGCCGCGCGCGCGCGTCACGTGCCCGTCGTCCCGCGTGCCCAGATGCTCGCCGAGCTGATGCGCCTCAAGCAGGGCATCGCCATCGCCGGCACGCACGGCAAGACGACCACCACCTCGCTCGTCGCCAGCATCCTCGCCGAAGGCGGCCTGGATCCGACCTTCGTCATCGGCGGCAAGCTGAACGCCGCCGGTGCCAATGCGCGCCTCGGCAAGGGCGACTTCCTCGTCGCCGAAGCCGACGAGTCCGATGCCTCCTTTCTGCTGCTGACCCCGGTGATCTCGGTCGTCACGAACATCGACGCCGACCACATGGACACCTACGGGCACGATTTCGCCCGCCTCAAGCAGGCCTTCGTCGATTTCCTCCAGCACCTGCCGTTTTACGGCGTCGCGGTGCTGTGCGAGGACGACCCGCACGTGCGCTCGATCATGCCACTGGTGTCGAAGCAGATCGTCCGTTACGGCCTGTCCGAGACGGCCAACATCCGCGCCGAGAACATCCGCGCCGAAGGCGGCCGCATGCTGTTCGACGCCGTGCGCGTCAACGGCACGATCAGCCGCCTGCCGATCGAACTGAACCTGCCCGGCCTGCACAACGTGCTCAACGCGCTGGCGGCGATCGCCGTGGCGACCGAGGCGCAGGTGCCGGATGCGGCGATCATCAAGGCGCTGGCCGAGTTCAAGGGCGTCGGCCGCCGCTTCCAGCGCTACGGCGAGATTCCGCTGCGCGGCGAAGACGGCAGCGAGCGCGGCAGCTTTACGCTGATCGACGACTACGGCCACCACCCGGTCGAAATGGCGGCGACGCTCGCCGCCGCGCGCGGTGCCTTCCCCGACCGGCGCCTCGTCCTCGCCTTCCAGCCGCACCGCTACACGCGCACGCGCGACTGTTTCGAGGACTTCGTGAAGGTGCTGTCGACCGTCGATGCCCTGATGCTGGCCGAAGTGTATGCCGCCGGCGAGTCGCCGGTCGTCGCGGCCGACGGACGTTCGCTGGCGCGCGCGATCCGTGTCGCCGGCAAGGTCGAACCGATCTTCGTCGAGGACATCGCCGACATGCCGGCGACGATCCTGTCGGCGGCGCGCGACGGCGACGTGGTGATCACGATGGGCGCGGGCTCGATCGGAGGCGTGCCTGGACAACTGGCCAACAGCGAGGATGTGGCGTGAGCGGTGAAGTGACGGACAAGTACGTGGTCGATCCGGCCATGCGCGCGAAATTCGGCAAGGTCGCGGTGCTGCTGGGCGGCTCCTCGGCGGAAAGGGACGTTTCGCTGATGTCGGGCGGCGCGGTGCTCGAGGCCCTGCGTGCCGCGGGGGTCGATGCGCACGGCTTCGACCCCGCCGAGCTCGACCTGCACATCCTCAAGGAGCAGGGCTACGACCGCGCCTTCATCGCCCTGCACGGACGCGGCGGTGAGGACGGTACGGTGCAGGGCATGCTGGAACTGCTGAAGATTCCCTACACCGGCAGCGGCGTGATGGCCTCCGCGCTGGCGATGGACAAGTGGCGCACCAAGATGGTGTGGGCGGCCTGCGGCCTGCCGACGCCGCGCTACGCGATCCTGAACGCTGACACCGACTGGGACGCGGTCGCGGCCGACCTCGGCCTGCCGATCTTCGTGAAGCCGGTGCACGAGGGCTCCAGCATGGGCGCGACCAAGGTGACCGAGGCCGGGCAGCTGAAGGCCGCCTGGGAGCTGGCCGCGCGCTTCGACGATCTGGTGATCGCCGAGGAATTCATCACCGGCGCCGAGCTGACCGCGCCCTTCCTGCGTGACCGTGCGCTGCCGCTGATCCGCATCGAAGCGCCCGGCGGCAACTACGACTACCAGAACAAGTACTTCACCGACGACACGCGCTATCTGTGCCCCTGCGGCCTGCCCGCCGAGCAGGAGCAGGCCCTCCGGGCGCTGGTGATGAAGTGCGCCCAGGTGCTCGGCTGCCGCGGCTGGGGTCGTGCGGACCTGATCCTGACCGAAGACGGGCGGCCCTACCTGCTGGAAATGAACACCTCGCCGGGCATGACGGGCCATTCGCTCGTGCCGATGTCGGCGCGCGTCGCCGGCATGGACTTCACCCAGCTCTGCCTCGCGATCCTGGAGGATGCCCGTCTTGGCTGACCTCCGCCTGCGCTCCCCGCTTGCCGCGCGCGGACTTTCCGGCACCAGCCGGATGCCCGGTCGCGCGCACGAGCGCCTGGGCGTATGGCACCGGCCGGCCGTGCTGAATCTGTTCTCGGACATCTTGATGCTGTTCGCGGCGGTCGCGATCGGCTACGCGCTGGTCGCGTGGTTCCTGTCGCGCCCGCTGTTTCCGCTGCGCGAGGTGGTCGTGCTGACGCCGCCGGCGCAGGTGACCACCGAACAGCTCGAATACGTCGCCCGCAGCGCGATCCACGGCAACTTCTTCTCAGTCGACCTCGAGACCGTGCGCGAGACCTTCGAGAAGCTGCCCTGGGTCCGCCGCGCCGAAGTGCGCCGCCGCTGGCCCGACGTGCTGGAGCTGCGCCTCGAGGAACACCAGGCGGTCGCCTACTGGACGGTGTCGGAAAGCGGCGACTCGCAGCTCGTGAACCGCCAGGGTGAAGTCTTCGTCGCCGCGAGCAACGCTGCGATGCCGTCCTTCTCGGGGCCGCAGGGTTCGGCCGGCTACATCCAGGCGAAGCACAGCGAATTCGGCGCGATGCTCGAACCCCTCGGCCGCAAGCTCGTCGGCCTCGCCTTGTCCGCGCGTGAAGCCTGGCAGCTCAAGCTCGATGACGGGATGGTGATCGTGCTTGGGCGCGACCAGGAAAAGGCGCCGATCGGCGAACGGCTCGAACGCTTCGTGCGTGCGTGGCCCCAGGCCCGGGAAAAGGTTGGAGTGCAGGTGGCGGTAGCGGATCTTCGCTACCCGAGCGGATTCGCCCTCACGCCCGTGGGGGACTACAAGGCAGCTAAAGGCAAGCAATGAGCAAGGAATACAAGGACCTGATCGTCGGGCTGGACATCGGCACCGCCAAGGTCACGTGCATGGTCGCCGAAGTGCGCCCCGACGGACGGCTCAACGTCGTCGGCGTCGGCACGCAGCCGACCAGCGGCTTGAAGCGTGGCGTGGTCGTCAACATCGAGGCCACGGTCGATGCGATCTCGCGCGTGATCCAGGAAGTCGAGGTGATGGCCGACTGCAAGATCCACGACGTCTATACCGGGATCGCCGGCAGCCACATCAAGAGCTTCAACTCGAACGGCATGGTCGCGATCAAGGACAAGGAGGTCACGCCGCTCGACGTCGAGCGCGTGATCGAAGTCGCACGTGCGATGCCGGTGCCCGCCGAACAGCAGATCTTGCACACGCTCACCCAGGAATTCATCATCGACGGGCAGGGCGGCGTGCGCGAACCGATCGGCATGAGCGGCGTGAAGCTCGAGGTCAAGGTGCATATCGTCACCGGTGCCGTGTCTGCCGCGCAGAACGTCATCAAGTGCGTGCGTCGCTGCGGCCTCGAAGTCATGGACCTGATCCTGCAGCCCCTGGCGTCGAGCTACGCGGTGCTGACCGAGGACGAGAAGGAACTGGGCGTGTGCCTCGTCGATATCGGCGGCGGCACCACCGACATCGCGGTCTTCACCCACGGCGCGATCCGCCACACCGCGGTGCTGCCGGTCGCGGGCGACCAGATCACCAACGACATCGCGATGGCGCTGCGCACGCCGACCTCCGAAGCCGAGGAGATCAAGATCCGCCACGGCGTGGCGATGCACACGCTGGCCGATCCCGAGGAAATGATCGAGGTGCCGGGCGTCGGCGACCGCCCGCCGCGCCCGCTGTCGCGCCAGCGCCTGGCCGACGTGATCGAACCGCGCGTGTCGGAACTCTTCGAGCTGGTGCAGGCCGAGCTGCGCCGCAGCGGCTACGAGGAACTGCTGTCCTCGGGCATCGTGCTCAGCGGCGGTTCGTCCGTGATGCTGGGGATGGTCGAACTGGGCGAGGAAGTCTTCCACATGCCGGTGCGCATCGGCGCGCCCCAGTACGCGGGCGGCCTCGCGGATGTCGTGTGCCATCCGCGCTATGCCACGGCCATGGGACTGGTGATGGAAGGCCATGCACAGCGCCGTCGCGGCATGCTCGCGCGCGAGACGCGCAGCGTGCGCCAGGTGTTCGGACGCATGAAGGCGTGGTTCGAGAAGAATTTTTGACGGCTGGCGTGGAATTTTCCAGCCAAATTGAATGAGTTGTTGCTTTGTGTCCGGTATTTAGTTGTAAACTTTAAATTTGCTACTAGATGTAGACTCGACGGCGGCTCGGTGCATATTGGGGTTGTATTTTCGGGAGGCGAGGCAAATGTTTGAGATCATTGAGAAGGAGCAGACCGGCACGATCATCAAGGTGATCGGTGTCGGTGGCGCGGGCGGCAACGCCGTCGACCACATGATTCGGGAAGGGGTGCAGGGCGTCGACTTCATCGTCGCCAACACCGATGCGCAGGCGCTCAATCGCTGCCTCGCCCCGCACAAGATCCAGCTGGGCAGCTCCGGCCTGGGCGCGGGCTCGAAGCCCGAAGCCGGCCGTGCCGCCGCACAGGATTCGCGCGAAGCCATCGCAGCGGCGCTCGACGGCGCCCACATGTGCTTCATCACCGGCGGCATGGGCGGCGGCACCGGCACCGGCGCAGCACCCGTCGTCGCCGAGATCGCGAAGGAAATGGGCATCCTGACCGTTGCGGTCGTGACCAAGCCCTTCGACTTCGAGAACCGCCTGCGCGTCGCGGAAAGCGGCGTCGAGGAACTCACCCGCTACGTCGACTCGCTGATCATCGTGCTCAACGACAAGCTGCTCGAGGTGTATGGCGACGACGCCGGCTTCGAGGACTGCTTCCGTTCGGCCGACAACGTGCTGCGCAGCGCCGTCGGCGGCATTGCCGAGATCATCAACGTGCCGGGCCTCGTGAACGTCGACTTCCAGGACGTACGCACCGCGATGGGCGAGATGGGCCGTGCGATGATGGGTTCGGCCGAAGCCTCCGGCATGGACCGCGCGCGCATCGCCGCCGAGCAGGCCGCCGTGAGCCCGCTGCTCGAAGGTACCGAACTGTCGGGCGCGCGTTGCGTGCTGATCAACATCACCGCCAGCCGCTCGCTGAAGATGTCCGAAGTGCGCGACGCCGTGAAGACCGTCCAGGCCTTCGCCGCACCCGAAGCGTTCGTGAAGTACGGCACCGTGTTCGACGAGTCGATGGAAGATTGCGTGCGCGTCACCGTCGTCGCGACCGGCCTCGGCGTGCCGCGCGCCGCGCGCCAGCCGGTGATGCAGGTCGTCCAGGGCACCGGCACCTATGGTCCGTCGGTCGGCGCCATCGACATGACCAATCTCGATGTGCCTGCGGTGATCCGTTCCGGCCGTCGCACCACGGTCGAGGCGATGAGCGCCAACGGCATGGGCACCTACGACATCCCGGCCTTCCTGCGCAAGCAGGCTGACTGAGACCGGGAGTCCGAGCCCTGACGGGCGCCCGCTGCAGACCGTCGCCTCCGGTCTGTGCGGGCGCCCGTCGCCGTTTCAGGGCGCGGCTGTCATGCGTGCCGTGGCGCAATTGTGCGTTGCATGTTGCGTCGCAACCAAACTCGCCACGATGCCCCCCGTATGCATGCTAAACTGCTGTCGTGTAACGGGAATTTAACAATGATCAGGCAGCGCACCCTCAAATCGCTCATCAAGGCTACCGGCGTCGGCCTGCACGGCGGACGCAAGGTCCAGCTTGTGCTGCGCCCGGCAGCGCCGGACACGGGCATCGTGTTCCACCGCGTGGACCTCGATCCGCCCATCGACTTTCCGGCCGATCCCTATTCGGTGTGCGACACGCGCATGTGTTCGGGCCTGGAGCGCGAGGGGGCCAAGGTCGGTACCGTCGAGCATCTGATGTCGGCGCTTGCCGGACTCGGCATCGACAATCTTCACATCGACGTCGATGCGCCCGAGATTCCGATCCTCGACGGCAGCGCCGGGCCTTTCGTGTTCCTGCTGCAGTCGGCCGGCATCGAGGAGCAGAAGGCCGCGAAGCGTTTCCTGCGCGTGAAGAAGGTGGTCGAGTACCGCGAGGACGACAAGTGGGTGCGCCTGGAGCCTTACGACGGCTTCCGGCTGGATTTCTCCATCGTCTTCAACCACCCGGCGATCGACAAGACCTCGACGCAGGTGAGCATCGATTTCGCCGAGCATTCCTACGTCCGCGACGTCGCCCGCGCGCGCACCTTCGGCTTCATGCAGGACGTGGAGTTCATGCGCGCGAACGGCCTGGCGCTCGGTGGCAGCCTGGACAACGCGATCGTGATGGACGAGTACCGCGTGCTCAACGCCGAAGGCTTGCGCTACGTCGACGAATTCGTGAAGCACAAGGTCCTCGACGCGATCGGCGACCTCTACCTGTGTGGCCATCCGCTGCTCGCCCGCTATTCCGCGCACAAGGCCGGGCATGCACTGAACAACCAGGTGCTGCGCGTGTTGCTGGAAGACCGCACGGCCTGGGAGATCGTGACCTTCGAGCAGGACGTCACGACGCCGGCTGCGGTCAGTCACCAGTTCGAACTTTCGCTCGCCGCCTGACCGCCCCGCGATGCTCGTGATCCGTCTGTTCGCGGTGCTTGCGCTGATCGGCATCGGCGGATCGATCATCGCGTGGATTTTCACCGGCAATCCGAAGTACCGCCGCTGGGCGTGGAACTGCTTTCGCGCCGGCCTCGTGGTCCTGCTGGTGTTCCTCGCCCTGTTTGCGCTCGAACGGGTGTTCGTCCCGTTCGCCTGACGCATGCGGCAAGCGCCGCCCGGCAGGGTAGCCTCAGTCGCGGCGGCTGCGCCGGATCAGGCGTTCGAGCGATTCGCGCAGCGGCGACTCTGCGGGCAGCGTGGCCGAAAAGTCCTCGAGGCTGCGGCTGCCGGTCTCCGAAATCGTCCGCTGCGGCGGCGGGCGCCGTTCGTCGCGTGCCTCGATCACCTTGACCTTCACCTGGATCGTCGTGATCGCAAGGCCGGCCGCAGCGAATTGCTGGATCAGCGAGGGCGCGATCTGCTTCAGCCGCGCCGCGACTGCGCCGCCGTTGGCGAGCAGCACGAGCGTTTCCCCTTTCAGGTTGGCGACCGAGCACGACGATGCGAGCGCCGGCGGCAGCTGCTGCTGGAGCATGTTCTGCAGGCGCATCAGGCGCGCGGCGTGGTCCTTCAGGCGTGCCAGAGCGTCGCCGGTGCCGAGGAAACGCTGGATGAGCTGGGTCATGATCTTGCCTGAGTCGGTTTGCGCTGCGATGGTAGGCGCGGCCGTGCCTGACCGCAAGCCGGCGGCAGCCCGGTTGCTGTCGCGAGGCGGCGCGAGCATGCCGCGGCCGCCGCTGGGGGGCTTGCGGCCGGCATGCTAAACTTCCTGCTTTGCCGAATCGGTCCCTTCAGATACCCACATGATTTCCGGCCTGCTCAAGAAGATTTTCGGTAGTCGCAACGACCGCCTCATCCGCCAGTACTCCCAGACCGTGCGCACGATCAATGCGCTCGAGGCGACGATTTCCGCGCTGACGGACGAGGCCCTGCGGGCCAAGACGGACGAGTTCAAGCAGCGCATTGCGGGCGGCGAGTCGCTCGACAGCCTGCTGCCGGAAGCCTTCGCGGTCGTGCGCGAGGCGGCCAGGCGCGTGCACGGGATGCGGCATTTCGACGTGCAGCTGATCGGTGGCATGGTGCTGCACAACGGCAAGATCGCCGAAATGCGCACCGGCGAGGGCAAGACGCTCGTTGCGACGCTGCCGGCCTACCTCAACGCGCTGGCCGGCAAGGGCGTGCACGTCATCACCGTCAACGACTACCTCGCGAGCCGCGACGCCGACTGGATGGGCCGCATCTACGGCTTCCTCGGCCTGACCACGGGCTGCAACCTGTCGCGCATGGCGCACGAGGAGAAGCAGGCCGCTTACGCCTCCGACATCACCTACGGCACCAACAACGAGTTCGGCTTCGACTACCTGCGCGACAACATGGTGTATTCCACCAGCGAGCGCGTGCAGCGGGGCCTGAACTTCGCGATCGTCGATGAGGTGGACTCGATCCTCATCGACGAGGCTCGCACGCCGCTGATCATCTCCGGCCAGGCCGAGGACCACACCGAGCTGTACCTCAAGCTCAACCAGCTCCCGCCCATGCTCACGCAGCAGGAAGGCGAAGGCGAGGAGGTCACCAAGCCGGGCGACTACACGCTGGACCTCAAGGCACGCCAGGTGCTGCTGACCGAGCAGGGGCACGAGAACGCCGAGCAGATCCTCACCCGCATGGGCCTGCTGGCCGAGGGCGCGAGCCTGTACGACCCGGGCAACATCCTGCTGGTGCATCACCTCTACGCCGCGCTGCGCGCGCACGCGCTGTACTTCAAGGATCAGCACTACGTCGTGCAGAACAACGAGGTGGTGATCGTCGACGAATTCACCGGCCGCCTGATGGCCGGCCGGCGCTGGTCGGAAGGCCTGCACCAGGCCGTCGAGGCGAAGGAAGGGGTGCGCATCCAGGCCGAGAACCAGACCCTCGCGTCGATCACCTTCCAGAACTACTTCCGCATGTACGGCAAGCTCGCCGGCATGACCGGCACGGCCGACACGGAAGCCTACGAGTTCCACCAGATCTACGGCCTGGAAACCGTCGTGATCCCGACGAACCGGCCGATGCTGCGCCGCGACGACAACGACAAGGTGTATCGGACCGCGCAGGAGAAGTGGGACGCGGTGATCGCCGACATCCGCGAATGCGTCGGACGCGGCCAGCCGGTGCTGGTCGGCACGACCTCGATCGAGATCAACGAATTCCTGTCCGCCGAGTTGCAGCGGCAGAAGCTGCCGCACCAGGTGCTGAACGCCAAGCAGCACGAGCATGAGGCCGAAATCGTCGCCCAGGCGGGCCGTCCCGGCGTCATCACGATCGCGACCAACATGGCCGGTCGCGGCACCGACATCGTGCTCGGCGGCAGCATCGAGCGGCAGATCGCGGTCCTCCGCGAGGACGAGTCGCTGACGGCGGAACAGAAGGACGAGCGCATCGGCACGATGCGTGCGGAATGGCAGAAGGTGCACGAGCAGGTGCTCGCCGCGGGCGGCCTGCACATCGTCGGCACCGAGCGCCACGAGTCGCGCCGCATCGACAACCAGCTGCGCGGCCGTGCGGGCCGCCAGGGCGACCCGGGCAGCTCGCGCTTCTACCTGTCGCTCGAGGATCCGCTGATGAAGATCTTCGCCGGCGAGCGCCTGAACGCGATCATGGTGCGCCTGAAGATGCCCGAGGGCGAGGCGATCGAGCATGCGATGGTCACCCGCTCGCTGGAATCGGCGCAGCGCAAGGTCGAACAACGCAACTTCGACATCCGCAAGCAGTTGCTCGAATACGATGACGTCGCCAACGACCAGCGCAAGGTCATCTACCAGCAGCGCAACGAACTGCTCCAGAGCGAGGACATCTCCGACACGATCCACGCGATGCGCCAGGGGGTGCTGCACGACACCTTCCGCATCTACGTGCCGGTCGACAGCGTCGAGGAACAGTGGGAGATCCCCGCGCTGGAACAGGCGCTCACGGCGGAATTCCAGCTGCGCCAGCCGGTTGGCGAGTGGCTGAAGGCCGAGGCGAATCTCGACGACGAGACCATTCTCAAGCGCATCCTCGCCGCTGCCGACGAGGCCTATGCAGCGAAGGTCGCGCTCGTCGACGCCGGGGCGTGGCACAAGTTCGAGCGCGATGTGATGCTGCAGAGCCTCGACACGCACTGGCGCGAGCACCTCGCGTCGCTGGATCACCTGCGCCAGGGCATCCACCTGCGCGGCTACGCCCAGAAGAACCCGAAGCAGGAATACAAGCGCGAGGCGTTCGAGCTGTTCGAAGCCCTGCTCGACACCGTGCGCAGCGAGGTCTCCAAGTTGCTGATGACGGTGCAGGTGCGCACCGAGTCGCAACTCGAGGAAGCCGAGCGTCCACCCGAGCTCGATAACGTGCAGTACCACCATGCCGACTACGACGAGGCGCTCGGTACCGGGGCGGCCGCCCAGGAGGGGGGCGTCGCCGTGGCGCAGGCGCCGAAGGTCGGGCGCAACGATCCCTGTCCTTGCGGCTCGGGCAAGAAGTACAAGCACTGCCACGGCAAGCTGAACTGAGACGCGATGGGCGGCTCGAAGCTTTCCCGCCACGACCGGAACGGCCCTTCGCGGGCCGTTTTTGGCTTCCTGCAGGCCTTCATCGGTCATGACGGGCTCGGCTGATCCGAAGGGCAGGCGCCCCGGCGAGCCTGTGCTCTTTCCCGAACTGCAGCTGGGTGTTCAGGACGCCCCGGGCGATGCCGCGGAGTCGGGCGGGCGCGAGCCGCGCAACCTCGGCGAATGGGTCGCGTTCATTCGCGACCAGGAGATGCCGGCCCTCGGTGCGACGGTTGCCCTGATCCACTCCGTTACCGAAGACGAGAAGTCCCCCACCGGCAAGCTCGCGCAGGCGATCCTGCAGGACGCCGCGATGACGGCGAAGGTGCTCAAGCTCGCGAACAGCGCGCTATACAACCCCGCTCGCCACGGCGTCAGCACGATCAGCCGCGCGATCGTGGTGCTCGGGTTCAATGCCGTCGCGGAAATTGCCATCGCGATTCGCGTCATCGATTCCCTGCTGGCAGGCGGTGTGAGGCAGCGAGTCGTCGATGAGATGGCGCGCGTGTTCCATGCGGCCGTGCAGGCGCGTGCCCTGGCCGCACTGAGGCGGGACGGGCGCAGCGAGGAGGTCTTCATCGCCGCACTGCTGTCGCGCGTCGGCGAGATGGCCTTCTGGTGCTTCGGCGGCCGGCTCGCGCAAAGGCTGGACGAAGCCCTTGCGGCCGGCGAGGCCGACGAGGACGCGCAGATGGGCGTGCTGGGCTTCCGGCTGCGGCAGCTCTCGCAAGGCCTCGCGCGCGAGTGGAAACTGGGCCCGCTGCTGCAGTCCGTGCTCGATGGCAGCGGCCGCACCGGCGCGGCCGAACAGGCGATCCACTATGGACAACGATTCGCCGTCGAGGTCGAGAGTGGCTGGGATGCCCCCGGCATCGACAGGCTGGTTCAGGGGCTGTCGAATTTCACCGGACTTTCGCCCGAGGCGATGCGCGAGGAACTCGCCGCCAACAGCGTGGAAGCCGCACGCATCGCCGCCTATTTCGGCGTCGCCGAAGCCGCCGAGCTGATCCCGCGGCCCGTGGCGGCGGCCGCGAAGACGGAGGCGGACGAGGCACCGCCTGCGGCGGCGGCGATGGAGCCCGACCCCCAACTGCAGCTCAGGATCCTGCGCGAGATTTCCGGCCGCATCGCGGCGGGGGCGAACCTCAATGAAATCCTTCAGCTCGTGCTCGAAGGCATCTACCGCGGCGTCGGATTCGATCGCGTGCTGTTCGCGTTGCTGACGCCGAACCGGCTGCAGCTCGTCGGCAAGACCTCGCTCGGCGCAGGCGCAGAAACCCTCCGGCAGCGCTTCATCTTTTCGCTCGACGCCACGGCCGGGGATCTGTTCAACGAGTTCTTTCGTAATCCGCGCGCGATGTGTTTCGGTCCGGGGCAGACGCCGCCCGGAATCCGTATCGACCGACTGCTGCAGGTGACCGACGCCCCCCATGCCTGCATCGCGCCGATCCGCGCGCAGGGACGCCCGATCGGGCTCTTTTACGCGGATCGGCCGAATGCCGCGCAGGCTATCGACGATGAAAGTTTCGAAGCCTTCCAGTTGTTCGCCCAGCAGGTTTCGCTCGCCGTCACTGCCGCCAGCTCGTCACGCCAGAACGGCTGACGCTCGGCATGACGGCAACGCGTGCACTGCAACCGACTGACCCCCCGGCGGCGCTTGCCGCCCTTTGTCCGATGGAGAACTGCCATGCCCGTTAACCTCTCCACCCCCACCGCTTCCGAGCTGCGCCCGGTCGCCGGCGTGCGACTCGGCGTTGCCGAAGCCGCCATCCGCAAACAGAACCGGCGCGACCTGACCCTCATCGAAGTGGCGCCCGGCAGTCGCGTGGCGGGTGTATTCACGCTCAACCGCTTCTGCGCCGCGCCGGTGCAGGTGTGCAAGGAGCACCTGCCGGGCGGGGACATCCGCGCGCTGGTGATCAATACCGGCGTGGCCAACGCCGGCACGGGCGAGGAAGGGCTGGCGAACGCCAGCGCGACCTGTGCCGCCGTCGCCCGGCTGGCGGGCGTCGGGGCCCGGCAGGTGCTGCCGTTTTCGACCGGCGTGATCCTCGAGCCGCTGCCCGTGGATCGTCTCGTCGCCGGCCTCCCCGCTGCGCAGGCGAACCTGCGCGCCGACGGCTGGTTCGACGCCGCGCACGCGATCATGACCACCGATACCGTCGCCAAGGCCGTGTCGCGCCAGGTCACCATCGCCGGACGCACCGTCACGCTCACCGGCATCAGCAAGGGCGCGGGCATGATCAAGCCCAACATGGCGACGATGCTCGGCTTCCTCGCCTGCGATGCCGCCATTTCGCAGTCCCTGCTCGAGTCGCTGGCACGTGAGGCGGCGGACCTGTCGTTCAACAGCATTACCGTGGACGGCGACACCTCCACCAACGACTCGTTCATCGTCATCGCCACCGGACAGGCCGGCAATCCCGAGATCAACGATCCGCTGGGGGACGACTACCGCGCACTGCGCGAGGCCGTCATCGACGTCTCGGTCCGCCTCGCCCAGGCGATCGTGCGCGATGGCGAGGGGGCGACCAAGTTCATGACGATCGCCGTCGGCGGCGGACGGGATCGCGGCGAATGCCGCAAGGTGGCCTACGCGATCGGGCACTCGCCGCTCGTCAAGACCGCGTTCTTCGCCTCCGACCCCAACCTCGGCCGCATCCTCGCGGCCATCGGCTACGCCGGCATCGACGATCTCGACGTGGGCGCGCTGCGCGTGTGGCTGGCAAGCGCGAGCGAGGAAGTGCTCGTGGCCGAGAATGGCGGGCGCGCCGCGACGTACCGCGAGGAGGCGGGCGCGCGCGTGATGAAGGAAGCCGAGATCACCGTGCGCGTCGATCTCGGGCGCGGCCGTGCGCAGGCCACGGTGTGGACTTGCGATTTCTCGTACGATTACGTCAAGATCAATGCGGATTATCGGAGCTGAGCCCGAATTCAGAAATTCGGGTGGCGGCGGAGTTATGCGAAACGTATAATTCGGGATCCAGTCCGATCGCGAACACGATGGCCGACGAGTTGCAGTCCCTGCTCCGGACCAAGGGACAGGATGACCTGTCCCCCCTTTTCGACGTGATGCTCGAAGGGGTCGTCGTGCGCGACGGCGCAGGCCGGATCATCGCGAGCAACCACACCGCGCAGCGGATCTACGGCCTTTCGGCCGCGGAACTGGAAGGCCAGACCGCTGCGAGCCTCCCTGTCGCCTTCCTAAACGAGGATGGCTCCGCCTGCGCGGCCGACCAGCATCCCGCGATGGTGACCCTGCGCACGGGCTTGCCGCAGCGCGGCGTGATCATGGGGATCGCCCATCCGGGGCGCGAGCCCGTGTGGATACAGGTCAACAGCCAGCCCCTCGCGGACACGGTGGGCTGCATCACGTCGGTGATCACGAGCTTCGCCGACATCACGCCGATCAAGCGTGCGGAGGATGCCCTGCGGGCGAGCGAGGTGCGCAACCGGACGCTGGCGGAGGCGATCGCGCAATCCGGCTGCTCGGTCATCATCACCGACCGCAACGGCCGCATCGAATACGTGAATCCGGCGTGCTGCAAGGCCTACGGATATTCCGAGGAAGAGCTGATCGGCGCCCGTCCGAGCATCTTCAAGTCCGGCGAGACGACGCAGGAGGAATACGCGAACCTGTGGGGGACTATTCTCACCGGGCAGACCTGGCGCGGCGAGATGTCCAACCGCAGCCGCGACGGACGCCTGATCCGCGAGGCGGTCTCGGTGTCGCCGGTGCGGGACGAGAGCGGGGAGGTGCGCCACTTCGTCGCGCTGAAGGAAGACATCACCCAGATGCGCGACGACGAGCGTCGCAGGCATGAGCTGTTCGAGCGTGTCGCGCGGCTCGAGCGCATGGAACTCGTCGCGACGCTGGCGGGCGGCATCGCCCACGACTTCAACAATGTGCTCGCGGCAATCCTCGGGTATTCGCAGCTGGCGTCCACGCAGCTCAAGGCGGATGGCCGGCTGCCGCGCGTGGTCAAGTACGTCGACGAGATTCGCGCGGCCGGCCAGCGGGCGCGCGAACTGATTCAGCAGCTGCTCAGTTTCAGGCGCGGCGGCGCAGTGCAGCCGGGCAGCTCGCAGGTCGTCCAGATCGGGCGGGAGGTCGTCGGCTTGCTGCGCGCGACGCTTCCGGACACGCTGGCGGTGGTGGCCGATATCGAGCCCGATCTGCCGCAGCTGTCCGTCGATCCGGCGCACGTTCATCAGATCATGATGAATCTGCTGATCAACGCGCGCGACGCGATCACCGGCATCGGGACCATCCGCCTGAGCGCCGAGCGCGCGAGCTTCGACGCGATGCAGCGCTGCGACTCCTGTCGTCACGAGTTCCGCGGCGATTTCCTCGCGATCACCGTGACGGACGTCGGCATGGGGATCTCGGCGGAGCACCGTGAGAAACTGTTCGAACCCTTCTTCACGACCAAGGACGTCGGGTGCGGCACGGGCATGGGGCTCGCCGTGGTCCATACGCTGACCCACCTGTACGAAGGCCATGTCCGGGTGGAGTCCGAACTGGGCAAGGGCACCGCGGTGCAGGTGCTGCTGCCGGCGCGGTTGCTCCAGGAGGGCGGCGCGGCCTAGTGCGGACTCAGTGCAGCACGCGCGGCATCGCGAGCATGAAAAGCGGAATCTCGACGTCGAAGCGGTGGCCGTCCGCCGCCACCATCTGGTAGCTGCCCTGCATCGTTCCGACCGCCGTTTCGAGCACCGAGCCGCTCGAATAGCTGAACTGCTCTCCGGGGGCGAGCACGGGTTGTTCGCCGATCACCCCCTGTCCGCGCACCTCCTGCACCTTCCCCGATCCGTCGGTGATGATCCAGTGGCGGCTGAGGAGTTGCGCGCCGATACTGCCGATGTTGGTGATCGTGATGTGATAGGCGAACACGTACCGATCCTCCTCCGGCGCAGATTGCCCCGGCCCGTATTCGGCGACCGCGGTCACCTTGATGCGGTATTTTTCGGAGTCGCTCATGGCGTGACCTCTGTCTGGCGGGTGCCGGTCTGTTTGTCCATTATTGGTCCGTCGACGACTCGACGGCGGCACAGAGGTTAAAATAACACTTTTGCCCGGAAATACCGCCATGTCCGTTTCGCCCCTGACCGCTCTTTCTCCGCTCGATGGCCGCTACCAGGAAAAGGTCGCGGGCCTGCGCGAGCATTTTTCCGAGCATGGTCTGATCCGCAATCGCGTGCGCGTCGAGGTCGAATGGCTCAAGGCGCTGGCCGGCGAAGCGCGGCTCGCCGAGATCGCGCCGTTCTCGGCTGCGACGGTGGCGGAGCTGGACGGCGTGGTCGCCGGCTTCTCGCCGGTCGACAGCGCCGCGGTGAAGGCCATCGAGGCGACGACGAACCACGACGTGAAGGCGATGGAATACTGGCTCAAGGAGCGCCTGGGCCACAACGCCGAAGTCACGAAGGTGTCGGAATTCATCCATTTCGCCTGCACCTCCGAGGACATCAACAACACCTCGCACGCGCTGATGCTGCGCGAAGGCCGCGACGCGGTGCTGCTGCCCGCGCTCGACAAGGTGATCGCCCGCTTGCGCGAACTGGCCCATCAACACGCGAACCTGCCGATGCTGTCGCGCACCCACGGCCAGCCCGCCAGCCCGACGACGCTGGGCAAGGAGATGGCCAACATCGCCGCGCGCCTGCTGCGCGCACGCGCCGCGATCGCCGCGGTGTCGCTGACGGCGAAGTTCAACGGCGCGGTGGGCAATTACAACGCCCACCTGTCGGCCTGGGACGACTTCGACTGGGAAGGCTTCAACCGCCGTTTCATCGAGTCGCTGGGGCTGGAGTTCAATCCCTACACGATCCAGATCGAACCGCACGACGCGATGGCGGAGCTGTTCGACGCGATGGCGCGGACCAACACGATCCTGATCGACGCCTGCCGCGACATCTGGATGTACATCTCCTTCGGCTACTTCAAGCAGAAGCTGAAGGAAGGCGAGGTCGGCTCCTCGACGATGCCGCACAAGGTGAATCCGATCGACTTCGAGAACGCGGAAGGCAACCTCGGGATCGCCAACGGCGTGCTGCGCCATTTCTCGGAGAAGCTGCCGGTCTCGCGCATGCAGCGCGACCTCACCGATTCGACGGTGCTGCGCAACATGGGCGTGGGCTTCGGCCACATGCTGCTCGCGCTCGACTCCTGCCTGCGCGGCCTGAACAAGCTGGAGGCGGACCCGGGCCGGCTCGCAGCCGATCTCGAGAACGCGTGGGAAGTGCTGGCGGAGCCGGTGCAGACCGTGATGCGCCGCTTCGGCATCGAGAACCCCTACGAGCAGCTCAAGGCGATGACCCGCGGCAAGGGCATCACGCGCGAGGCGCTGCAGGACTTCATCCGCACGCTGGCGATCCCGGAAGCCGACCGCCGGCGTCTCCTCGACATGACGCCGGCGAGTTACGTCGGCAAGGCCGTGGAGCTCGCGAAGCGCATCTGAGCGCCGGCGGCCGGCTTCGGTCGGCGCGGAAGGCCGTGACGAACGCCACCTGCGGGTGGCGTTTCCATTGGTGCGCCCGGCAGGGCGCACTCACTTGGAGGTGGAAGTCCTCTACTCGCCCGGCAAGGGGAAGAGTTAGCCGAACGGCAAGGGTGTCGCGGGTAACTGCGAATCTGGAGGAAGCCGAAGGCAAA
>NZ_WTVN01000041.1 GCF_012910905.1 Aromatoleum toluvorans | reverse complement strand
CATGAGGGGGGGCGCGAGCATGGGGCGCATTGCACCATGCGGCCGGCCGATCGGCAACCGGCAAAGTTTTCCGGTGGCGTTTGCCGGGCGGTGTCGCGGGAGCATCGGAAGCGGCGGAATTGGCCGGTATTTGCCGGTCTTATCGTGGCAAGCGGCCTGTCGGGGCGGGGCTAACATCGCTGGCATGGAAGGTGCAATGAGGCGATTGCCCGTCGATGATGGCCTTTACGGCAACCGGCGGGAGAACTTGAGGTGATGCCATGAAGACCCAACTCGACAGCGCGCTGCAGTTTCATCAGACGGCCCTGAACCTGCAGGCGCAGCGGCAGCAGATGCTGGCGTCGAACATCGCGAACGCGGATACGCCGAACTACAAGGCGCGCGACATCGATTTCCGTGCGGCGTTGAAAGGGGCGATGGGCGAGCGCATGGGCCCGCTGGAACTGACGGGCACGTCGTCGCGCCATCTCGGTGCGGCTGCGGAGACGCCGTTCGGGGCCTTCGTCGGGTTTCGCCGCGAGTTCCAGTCGAGCGTGGATGGCAACACGGTGAACATGGACGTGGAGCGCGCCGCCTTCGCCGAGAACGCGGTGCATTACGAGGCGAGCGTGACCTTCGTCAACGGCGTGCTGCGCAGCATGCAGACGGCGATCACCGGTCAGTGAGGGGAGGGCAGGCGTCCATGAGCATGTTCAATGTTTTTGCGATTGCGGGATCGGCGCTGCATGCGCAGTCCGCGCGTCTGAATGCGACGGCGTCGAACCTCGCGAATGCGGACAGCGTTGCCGGGCCGGACGGGCAGCCGTATCGCGCGAAGCAGGTGGTGTTCACCGCGACGCCGGTGGCGGGGCCGGGCGGGGTCGGCGTGAAGGTGTCGGACGTCGTCGAGAGTGCGGAGCCGGGGCGCCTGCAGTATGACCCGAGCAATCCGGCGGCGAACGCGGAAGGGTATGTGACGATGTCGAACGTGAATGTGGTCGAGGAGATGACCAACATGATTTCGGCCTCGCGCGCGTACCAGACCAACGCGGAAGTGATGAACACGGCGCGTACGCTGCTGCAGCGTACGCTGCAGATCGGACAGTAAAGCTTCCTGGAGCGGATCATGGCAACGGTCAACAACACGGTTTCCGCAGCGGCTGAGTCGGCAGTGGCCCTGCTCGCGCGGAAGGACAAGCCCGAGGCGAAGGCGGACGCGGTCGGCCAGGGGCGCTTTCTCACGCTGCTGACCGCCCAGTTGAAGAACCAGGATCCGATGAATCCGCTGGACAATGCGCAGGTGACTTCGCAACTGGCGCAGATCAGCACCGTGGATGGCATCGAGCGGCTCAACACGATGCTGACGCAGCTTCTCGACGGTCAGCAGTCGACCGAGTCGCTGCAGGCAGCGTCTCTGGTTGGGCGTGGGGTGCTGATTCCGGGCAACGGCCTGAAGCTGGGCGACGCGGGTTCGATCGGCGGTTTTGCGCTCGACGTGCCGGCCGACGCGGTGACGATGAAGATCAAGGATGCGCAGGGCCTGGAGGTCGCCTCGGTCGACCTGGGTTCCTTCGCCGCGGGGACGCACAACTTCCAGTGGGACGGCACGACGCTCGACGGCAGCCGTGCGGCCAACGGCAAGTACAAGGTGAGCATCGAGGCGGTGACCGGCGGCAAGCCGGTGCAGGCGGAAGTCCTCGAATTCGGTGCGGTGTCGAGCGTGGTGCGCGGCGCAAAGGGTACCGACCTCCAGATTGGCGACCTCGGCATCGTGAAGATGTCCGACGTCAGGCAGATTGTTTGAGACTGAAGTTCCAGGGAGACGATCATGGCATTCCAGCAAGGCTTGAGCGGACTGAATTCCTCGGCCAAGGCCCTCGATGTCATCAGCAACAACGTGGCGAACTCGAATACGGTGGGCTTCAAGGCGGGGCGCGCAGAGTTCTCCGACGTTTTCGCGGCGGCGCTGAACGGTGCGGGGGGCGGTACGCAGGTGGGCATCGGGGCGTCGATCGGTGCCGTGACGCAATTGTTCTCCCAGGGCAACATCACCACGACGAACAATCCGCTCGACGTCGCGATCAACGGCAACGGCTTCTTCCGCATGGCCTCGCTGGACGGGACGATCGCCTACACGCGCAACGGTCAGTTCGACGTGAACAAGGATGGCTTCATCGTCAATGCGCAGGGCTTCCAGCTGACGGGTTTTACCGCGACGAATGGCGTGATTCAGGCCGGTGGCGAACCGCAGCGGCTGCAGCTCGACTTCTCGGACGTGCAGCCGAATCCGTCGTCGCAGATGACGCTGGCGATGAACTTCGATTCGCGCGAGCCGGTTTCGCCCTCGTTCGATCCGGCGAATCCGGCTCCGCTCGATCGTACGAACGTGGCGGCGGGCGGGTACAACTTTTCGACGTCCGCCACCGCCTATGACACCCTGGGCAATGCGCATACCCTGACCTTCTTCTTCCAGAAGACCGCAGCGGGTACGTGGAACGGGTTCTATCAGGTGGACGGCTCGGGCAGCGCGACTGCGATCCCCGCGCCGGGTTCGCCGCTGCAGTTCGACACGGCCGGCAAGATGACATCGGGCGGCCAGTTCAGCATCACTTTCCCGCAATTTGCCGGTACCGGCGCCTCGGCGACGCAGACGATCGCTTTCGATCTGGCGGATTCGTCGCAGTTCGGCAGCGCGTTCGGCGTGAATACGCTGCGCCAGGACGGTTTTGCCTCCGGGCGCCTGACGGGCATCACGATCGGTGACGATGGCGTCATCCTGGGGCGCTACAGCAATGGCCAGAGCCGGGATCTCGGCCAGGTGGTGCTGGCGAATTTCCAGAGTCCCAACGGGTTGTTGTCGCTTGGCAGCAACCTGTGGGCGGAGTCGCCGGACTCGGGCCAGCCGATCGTCGGTACGCCGGGCGGCGCGAATCTGGGCTTGCTGAATGCGGGCTCGATCGAGGAGGCCAACGTCGACCTGACGGCGGAGCTGGTGCAGTTGATCGTGCAGCAGCGCACCTACCAGGCCAACGCGCAATCCGTGCGCGCGCAGGACCAGATCCTGCAGACGCTGGTCAACCTGCGTTGATCGGTGCCGGATAAGGGGAGCGGAACATGGATCGGCTGATTTATACGGCGATGACCGGGGCGAAGCACACGATGGGCCAGCAGGCCGCCGTGTCGCACAACCTGGCGAACGCGACGTCGACGGGTTTCCGCGCCGAGATGCACAAGCTGCGCGCCGTGCCGGTGCAGGGCGAAGGGTTGGCGACGCGGGCCTTCGTCGTCGATGCGAGCGTGGCGACGAATTTCGAGCCGGGTGCGATGCAGCAGACCGGGCGTCCGCTGGACGTGGCAGTCGAGGGCAAGGGGTGGCTCGCGGTGCAGCTGCCCGACGGGCGGGAGGCGTACACGCGCGACGGCAGCCTCGAACTGAGCCCGAATGGAGTGTTGCAGACGCGCCGCGGCCTGCCGGTGCTCGGCGACGGCGGCCCGATCACGCTTCCGCCGGACAACGAGATCTCGATCGGCAGCGACGGCACGATTTCGGCGATGCAGGCCGGCGGGGCCGAGAACGTCGTGAATGTCGTCGGGCGGCTGAAGCTGGTGAATCCGCCCGAGGCCTCACTGGTACGGGGCGACGACGGGCTGTTTCGCACGCCGGACGGTCAGCCGGCGCCGCTGGACGAGAACGCGCGCGTGGCCGGGGGATTCCTCGAGGGCAGCAACGTGAGCGTGGTCGACCAGATGGTGACGATGATCTCGCTGGCGCGCCAGTTCGAGATGCAGACCAAGATGCTGCAGACCGCCGAGGCCAATGACCGGGCGGCGACACAGCTGCTCTCGGCGCGTTGAGCGGGACGGGGCGCGCCAGGAAATTAGCGGGTCTTTTCGGCGGGTGTTCCGGCGATTGAGTCGTCCGGCCCGGCCGTAAACTGGCCCCGAGACTGCAGGCAGACCGTCTGCCTGCGAAGGGAAAGGGAGTCAGGATCATGATTCGCTCATTGTGGATTGCGCGGACCGGCCTCGATGCGCAGCAGACGCAGCTGGACGTGATTTCGAACAACCTCGCGAACGTTTCCACCAACGGGTTCAAGCGCGCGCGTGCGGTGTTCGAGGATCTGCTCTATCAGACGATCCGGCAGCCGGGCGCCCAGAACACGCAGCAGAACCAGATCGGCAGCGGACTGCAGATCGGCGCCGGCGTGCGCACGGTGGCGACCGAGCGCATCCACACGCAGGGCAACCTGCAGCAGACCGGCAATCCGCTCGACATGGCGATCCAGGGCAACGGCTTCTTCCAGGTGACGCTGCCCGACGGCACGCCCGCTTATACGCGCGACGGCGCCTTCCAGCTCGATTCGCAGGGGCAGATCGTGACGGCGAGCGGCTTCCCGATGGAGCCGGCGATCATCATCCCGAACGATGCGCAGACGATCACGATCGGCCGGGACGGGACGGTGAGCGTGCTGCAGGCGGGGCAGACCGCGCCGACCGTGGTGGGCAACATCCAGATCGCGACTTTCGTGAATCCGGGCGGACTGTCGAGCGCGGGCGAGAACCTGTTCCGCGAGACGGTTTCGAGCGGCACGGCGACCCCCAACACGCCCGGGAATAACGGTGCCGGCCTGATCAACCAGCAGTTCGTCGAGACTTCGAACGTGAACGTGGCCGAGGAGCTGGTGAACATGATCACGACGCAGCGCGCCTTCGAGCTCAACTCGCGCGCGGTGCAGACGTCCGACCAGATGCTGGGGCGGCTGACGCAGCTGTAAGGAGCGCATCATGAACCGCCTGAGCTTGCCGGCCCTGTGGATCCTGATGCTGCTGTCGGGCTGCGCGTCGATCTACTCCACGCCGCCGACGGTGGTGCATCAGCCGATGTCCGTGCGGCCGGAGGGGCGCACGCAGATGGCGCCGGCGAACGGTTCGATCTACCAGGCGACGCAGTTGCGGCCGCTGTTCGAGGACCGGCGCGCGCGTCTCGTCGGCGACACGCTGACGATCAATCTCGTCGAGCGCAACACCGCGCAGAAGCGCGCCAACAGCAGCGCGACACGTGCCTCGGACGTTTCCGGCGGCATCACGGCCGCGTCCAAGGTCCCGCTGGCGGGGCTGGCGGGCATGAATCTGCAGGCCGGCGTCGAGTCGGATTTCTCGGGCCAGGGCGCGTCGGCGGCGAACAACGTGTTCAACGGCACGATCACCGTGACGGTGATCGAGGTGTATCCGAACGGCAACCTGCTGGTCTCCGGCGAGAAGCAGGTGGCGATCAACCAGGGCAGCGAGTTCATCCGCTTCTCGGGCGTCATCAACCCGAACACGGTGACCGCGGCGAACACGGTGCAATCGACGCAGGTCGCCGATGCGCGGATCGAATACAAGGGTAGCGGTTATATCGACGAGTCGAACACGATGGGATGGCTGCAGCGCTTCTTCGTTGCGGTGTCGCCGTTCTGAGCGGTCCGGTTCGTCGCGGGAGTCGATGATGTTGCGCAAAAGGGGGATCCGCGCGTTCGCGTGCGCGTTGGCGTTGCTGCTCGCGGGGACGGCGTTCGCCGCGGAGCGGCTGAAGGACCTGGCGACGATCGCCGGCGTGCGCGAGAACCAGCTTGTCGGCTACGGCCTGGTGATCGGCCTCGACGGCAGCGGCGACCAGACGACGCAGACGCCCTTCACGGTGCAGAGCATCATCAACATGCTCGGCAACATGGGCGTGACGATTCCGACCGGCACGAACCTGCAGCTCAAGAACGTCGCCGCGGTGATGGTCACCGCGAGCCTGCCGCCGTTCGCGCGGCCCGGCCAGCAGATCGACGTGACGGTGTCGTCGATCGGCAATGCGAAGAGCCTGCGCGGCGGTACCCTGGTGATGACGCCGCTGAAGGGCGCGGACGGGCAGGTGTACAGCGTCGCGCAGGGAAACCTGCTGGTGGGCGGCGCGGGCGCGACCGGTGGCGGCTCGTCGCAGACCATCAATCATCTGTCTGCCGGGCGGATTCCCGGCGGTGCGACCGTCGAACGCGCCGTGCCGACCTCGATCGCGCAGGGCGAATTCGTGGTGTTCGAGCTGAAGGACACCGATTTCGGCACCGCGCGGCGGGTCGTCGATGCGATCAACCTGGCAACCTCCGGCGGTACGGCGCAAGCGCTCGATGGGCGCAGCATCCAGGTGCGTGCGCCGCTCGATCCGTCGGACCGCGTCGCCTTCCTCGGCAAGCTCGAGAATCTGGAAGTCACGCCGGTGCAGCAGGCGGCGAAGGTGATCGTCAATTCGCGTACCGGTTCGGTGGTGATGAACCAGACGGTGACGCTGCAGAACGTCGCCGTCGCGCATGGCAACCTGACCGTGACGGTGGGGGTCGAGACCGCCGTGAGCCAGCCGGCACCGCTGTCCGGCGGGCGCACGGTGACGACGCAGAGCGGAACGATCGATATCAAGCAGGGACAGGGCACGCTGCACAACGTCCGCGCCGGGGCAAACCTGGCGGAGGTGGTGAAGGCGCTGAACACGCTCGGTGCGACGCCGATGGATCTGGTGAGCATCCTGCAGGCGATGAAGGCCGCCGGGTCGTTGCGCGCGGAGCTGGAGGTGATCTGACATGGTGGCCGTCCCCCAGATCAACGTCATGGACCCGAATGCGCTGGCCGGTATGAAGCGGCTCGCGCGCGACGGTAACTCGCCCGAGGGCCTGCGCGCCGCGGCGAAGCAGTTCGAGGCGATGTTCCTGCAGATGGTGCTGAAATCGATGCGCGATGCGGTGCCGTCGAATGGCATGTTCGACAGCGACCAGACGCGGCTTTTCCAGGCAATGCAGGACCAGCAGATGGCGATGAACATGGCGCAGGGGCGCGGCATCGGCCTCGCGGACGTGATCTTCCGCCAGCTCGGCGGGGAGGCGGCGACGCAGGCGGCAGGCGGTGAGGGCAGCCTCGACGTGTCGCGCATCCCGCGGCGGGCGGCAATCGTTGCCGGCAGCCAGTTGCCGGCGGCAGATCGCGCCGCAGATCTGACCGATGAGGCCGACGAGCTGTCGCAGTTCGCGGCCCGTTTCGGTGCCGCGATCGGGGCCGCGGGCAGGCGGGCGGAGACGGCGCGTCCGGCAAGCGGTGGCGCCGAATCACTGGATGCGCTGCCGTCGTCGCGTCCGGTTCCCGAAGGGGCGCGGGAGTTCGTGAATCGCGTGTGGGCACATGCCGGCGAGGCGAGCCGCAGCACGGGCATTCCGGCGCATTTCATGGTCGGGCAGGCGGCGCTGGAAACCGGATGGGGGCGCGGAGAACTGCGCCGGGCCGACGGATCGCCGAGCTACAACCTCTTCAACATCAAGGCCGGGCCGAACTGGAAGGGGCCGGTGGTCGAGGTGCCGGTCACCGAGTATGCGAACGGTCGCCCCTACACCGAAACCGCGCGCTTCCGCGCTTATGGCTCGTATGCCGAGGCGTTCCGCGACTATGCGGGCCTGTTGCGCGGCAATCCCCGCTATGCCGAGGTTTTAGGCCAGACCGATGCCGCCGGGTTCGCACGCAGCCTGCAGCAGGCGGGCTACGCGACCGACCCGATGTATGCCGACAAGCTCACGCGCATCATCGGCGGCGCGACGCTGCGGACGGCGCTCGCGGGATGAAGTCCGTCGCCTGGCAAAAGTTTTGCTAGGTAATGCCGTAAGAGCAGTGGTAACGAGGAAGGCATCATGGCAGGACTACTGAGCATCGGTCTGACAGGCATCAACAGTTCGCAAGCGAACCTGTTGACGACCAGCCATAACATCACCAACGCGAACACACCGGGCTTCAATCGCCAGACGACCCTCCTGACCACGGCCGACCCGTTCTTCTCGGGCGCCGGTTTTTTCGGCCAGGGGGCCAAGGTCGACGGCGTGCGGCGGCAGTACGACCAGTTCCTGAGCCAGCAGGTGCTCAATGCGTCGGCGCGCAAGGAAGAATTTGCCGCCTACAACACCCAGATCTCGCAGATCGACAACCTTCTTGCCGACACCAGTTCGGGCTTGTCTCCGGCGCTGGCCGACTTCTTTGCCGGCGTGCAGGACGTGGCGACGAATCCGTCGAGCATTCCTGCGCGACAGGCGCTGATCTCCACCGCGGAGTCGCTGGCGGCGCGGTTCAACGGACTCGATACGCGGCTGAACGAGATTCGCGACATCAACGAAGGCCAGATCGTCAGCACTGTCGATTCGATCAATGCCTTTGCGCGCCAGATCTCGGATATCAACGAGCGCATCGTGCTGGCGCAGGTGGGCGGGACGTCGATTCCGGCGAACGACCTGCTGGACCAGCGCGACAACCTCGTTGCGGAGCTGAACAAGCTGGTGAAGGTGAGCACGACGACGGAGTCGGACGGCTCGCTCAGCGTGTTCATCGGCAGCGGCCAGCCGCTCGTCGTCGGCACGGCGGTGTCGCAACTGGCCGTGGAGGTTGATCCCTCGGTAGATCCCTTCCGCGGCGAGATCCATCTTGCAACGCCCGGCGGCGGCTCGGTGCTGATGCCGGATTCGGTGCTCACCGGCGGCCAACTCGGCGGGATGCTGAAGTTCCGCAACGAGACGCTGAATGCGGCGCGCGAACAGCTGGGTGATCTTGCCATTGCGGTTTCTAGTGAGTTCAACGCACTCCATTCAGCTGGATTCGGCCTCGACGGGACGACGACCGGTGTCGCCTTCTTCAAGGATCTGAGCAGTTTTGCCGGCACGGCCCTCGGGCGCCGCGAGGCTGCCGGGGCCTTCGCGGTCGCGATCACCGATCCGCGCAAGGTCGCCGCGTCGGGGGCGCCGACGGGCACGGTGAGGGCCGGCGGCAGCAACAACGAGAACGCCCTGAGACTCGCCGCGCTGCAGACCGAAAAGGTCATGAACGGCGACACGGCGACCTTCCAGTCGTCCTACGCGCAGCTGGTCAGTTTCGTCGGCAACAAGACGCGCGAGGTGCAGATCGGCGAGCGCAGCCAGGAAGCGCAACTGCAGCAGGCGGTCGATGCGCAGCAATCCCTTTCCGGGGTGAATCTCGACGAAGAGGCGGCCAACCTGATCCGCTTCCAGCAGTCCTACCAGGCTGCGGCGCGGGTCATGTCGGTCGCCGGGACGCTGTTCGACGAAATCCTGTCGATTTCGCGTTGAGCGGGGGTGACATCATGAGAATTTCCAGCAGCATGATCTTCGACGCGGGCCGCAACTCGATGATGCAGCAGAGCGGGAGCCTCCTGCACACGCAGCAGCAGCTGTCTTCCGGGCGCCGCATCCTGAGCCCTTCCGGCGACCCGATCGGCGCAGCGCGCGCGCTCGAAGTGACGCAGACGAAGAGCGTCAATACGCAGTTCCAGACCAACCATGGGTACGCCAAGGATGCGCTGGCTTCGCTCGAGAGCAATCTCGGCAGCATCACGGACATCCTCACCTACATCCGCACGCGCGCGGTGGAGGCGGGCAACGGGGCGTTCAGCGCGAGCGAGCACCAGGCGATCGCGACCGACCTGGAGGCGCAGTTCAACGCCCTGCTGGGCATCGCCAACAGCAAGGATGCGACGGGGGACTACCAGTTCGCGGGCTATCAGTCCGCGCAGCCGGCCTTCTCGGGCGGCGCCGCGGTGCCGTCGGCCGGGCCCGGTGCGGTAATGTACGCGGGCGACGGTGGCGAGCGCAGCATGCAGGTCGGGTCGACCCGCATCATGCCGGTTGCCGAGCCGGGCAGCAAAGTGTTCATGGCGGACGCGACCGGCAAATCGCAGATGTTCGGCGCCATTTCGGATTTCATCACCGCGCTGCGCGGTCCGACGTCGGGCATTTCTGCCGCGGTGTCCCAGGCGATCGGCAACATGGACGCAGCGCTCGAGAACGTCAGCACGATACGCGCCTCGGTCGGATCGCGCATGCTGGAGCTCGATTTGCTGGGCGATCTCTCGGCAATCCAGGATCAGCAATATGCCGAGACGCTGTCCCGGCTGCAGGATCTCGACTACAACGAGGCGATCACGCGCTTCACGCAGCAGCAGACGGTATTGCAGGCGGCCCAGCAGTCTTACCTGCGCGTGACGGGCCTGTCGCTCTTCAATCTGCTCGGCGGCTGAGGTCTCGAACGTGATCCGCGTGCCCGCCCGCCTCGCCCTGTGCCTGATCGTGCCCATCTTTGCGGGGTGCGCGCTGCTGCAGGAGCACGGGGCGAAGGTCGCGGGGGGCGTCGGTGCGGCGATCACCGCTTCCGAACTCGAGCTGTTCGAGGCGGAATTCATCGGTGGCGCGTTGATCGCTTATGCGATCTACGATCCCCTGGCGCCGACCTGGACGATCTCCGTGACGCGGCTCGACGAGGAGCGCGTGCGCTTCGACCTGCGCATGAAAAGCCTGGTCACGGGCGGCGACGGCGAGGCGCGTCAGATCTTCGTGCGCAATGCGCGGGAAATCGCCGAATCGAAAGGCTTTGCCGGATACGACGTGATGCGTTTCGAGGAAGGCATCGACTCGACCCGTCCGTTCGCGCAGCGGGTTGCGAGCGGCGAAGTGCGCTACCGCCGTTCGCGCACCTTCCCGGGCATCTGAAACCGCATCACACGAAAGCGCGCAGCAGCCGGTCTATCCCGTCGAAGCCGGATTCGAAGATGCGCTGCAGCACCGGCGCAAGGCTCCCCAGGCTCAGCAGCAGCACGACGAAGCCCACCGAAAGCGTCACCGGAAAACCCACCGCGAAGAGGTTGAGCTGCGGCGCCGCGCGCGTGAGCACGCCGAGTGCGGTGTTGGTGATGAGCAGCGCCGCGACCATCGGCAGCGCCAGCAGCAGGCCAGACGCGAACATCACGGCGGCGTAGGAGGCGATCACCATCCATCCCGCACCCTTGGGCAGCTTGCCGACCGGGAGCCAGTCGAAGCTCGCGACGACGACGTTCACGAGCATCAGGTGGCCGTTCATCGCCACGAACACGAGCAGCGTGAGCAGGCCCATGAATTCGGCGATCACCGACGACTGGCCGCCGGTCTGCGGGCTGAAGAACACCGCGAAGGAGAGGCCCATCTGCAGGCCGATCAGTTCGCCGGCGACGTCGACCGCGGCAAACATCAGCCGCATCATGAAGCCCATCGCGATGCCGATGAAGGCCTGCTGGGCGAGGACCGCCAGCGCCAGCATCGAGTCGGCCGGCACCGCAGGCATGGGCGGCAGTGCCGGCAGCACCGCCATCGCCATCGCCAATCCGACCGCCAGGCGCACGCGCACGGGCACCATGCGGTTGCTGAACAGGGGGGCCGCCGTGACGAGGCCCAGCAGGCGCGCCAGCGGAAACATCAGCGCGGCGAGCCAGGCGTCGAGTTGGGCGGAGGTGACGCTCAGCATCGCCGCCGCTATCCGATCATCGTCGGTATCGATTCGAACAGCCGGCGCGTGAAATCGGTGATGAGCGTGATCATCCAGTGCCCGGCGACCACCATCGTGACGAACACCGCGACGAGCTTGGGCACGAAGGTGAGCGTCATTTCGTTGATCTGCGTGGCGGCCTGGAAGACGCTGACGATCAGGCCGGTGATGAGCGCGGCGAGGAACATCGGCGCGGCCAGCATCAGGGTGATCTCGACGGCCTGGCGGCCGATATCGACGACGGTACCCGGGGTCATGGCGAATTCTCCTGTCTTACACCGCGAAGCTGCCGACCAGCGACCCGACGAGCAGGGTCCAGCCGTCGACCAGCACGAACAGCATGATCTTGAAGGGCAGCGAAACGATCACCGGCGACATCATCATCATGCCCATCGACATCAGCACCGACGCGACCACCATGTCGATGATGAGGAAGGGGATGAAGACGAGGAAACCGATCTGGAAGGCGGTCTTGAGCTCCGACGTGACGAAGGCCGGCACGACGACGCGCATCGGCAGGTCCTCGGCCTTTTCCACGGGGGGCGTCTTCGACAGCTTCGCGAACAGCGCGACGTCCGGTTCGCGCACCTGCTTGAGCATGAAGGCCTTCACGGGCACGGCGGCGCGCTGGAGGGCCTGGTCGAACTGGATCTCGTTGCGCGACATCGGCAGGTAGGCGTCGGCATACACCTTCTCCGCGATCGGCGACATGATGAAGAACGTCAGGAACAGCGCCAGGCCGAGCAGCACCTGGTTGGGTGGCGAGGTCTGCGTGCCCAGCGCGGTGCGCAGCAGCGCAAACACGATGATGATGCGCGTGAAGCTCGTCATCATCAGCACGATCGAGGGCAGGAAGCTCAGCGAGGTGAGCAGCAGCAGGGTCTGGACGCTCAGGCTGTAGGTGGTGCCGCCGCCGGGGGCCGGCGTGCCGGTGATGGCCGGCAGGCCCTGGGCGCTTGCCGCGAGCGGCAGAAGGAGCAGGCCGAATGGCGCGAGCGCGCGGATCAGCGCGCAGGAGGTGAGGGCGCGCATCGGCGCGCAGGGGGCGTCATTTCGCATCGTTGCGACGCTCCATCGAACGCTTGAGCCAGCCCTGGAAGTCGCCGAACGGGCCGGAGACGGGCGGGGCGTCGGGCGTGGTGCCCGGCAATGCATCGGCGGGCAGCGTGTGCAGCGTGCGCACGTTGGTGGGCGTCACGCCCAGCACCAGTACCTGTCCGCCTACTTCAACGAGAACGACGCGCTCGCGCGGGCCCACGGGAACTGCGCCGAGCACTTTCAGCCCGGCCGCGGCCCCGTGCGGCGCCGACAGCTTCTTGATGAGCCAGAGACAGCCGAGCAGCAGTCCGAGGACGACGGCGAGGCCCAGCAGCATCTGGGCAAGGCCGTCGGCGATACCGGGGGCTGCGGGGGCGGCCACCTCCGCAGCGAAAAGCGGCGTGGCTGCGCCGGCGAGTGCCAGCGGGGCGAGGGCGGCGAGCCCGGGAGGTTTCGGGAAATGCGTCACGGCGGATCTGCGCTTCTTCGGATGGAGGAAGCATACCCGCGCGCCTGTCTTGCCGACGGGGCAATAAGACGGACAAAAAGGGGACAATTCGGTGGTTTGCCGCGGGGATGCAGCGCTGCGCGGCGGCGGCCGGTGCGGCCGCCTGCCGCGATCAGCCGCGGATCTTTCGCATGCGTTCGGCGGGCGTGATGATGTCGGTCAGGCGGATGCCGAACTTGTCATTGACGACCACCACTTCGCCCTGTGCGATCAGCGTGCCATTGACGAGCACGTTCATCGGTTCCCCCGCGAGGCCGTCGAGTTCGACGACCGAGCCGTGGGCGAGCTGCAGCAGGTTGCGGATCGAGATCTTGGTGCGGCCGAGTTCGACGGTGAGCTGGACCGGGATGTCCAGGATCATGTCGAAGTCGTTGAGCCCGCCCGAGCGCGGCGAGGCGGCGCCGAAATCCGGGAACAGGTGGCTGGCCGGCTTGGCCTGGTAGGGCGACTCCGCGGCGGCGGCGAGGTCGGCCGCGACGCGACGTGCTTCGGCATCCGGGCCGCCTTCGGCCGCGGCCTGTTCCATCATCGCTGCTGCCCAGTCGTCTTCGGTTATCTGATTGTCGAGATCGTTGTCGTTGTCAGCCATTCTGGCCTCCGATGGGTGAGGAGTCGGCGTCGTCGTTGGCGAGGAAGCGTTCGACGCGGATCGCGTAGTTTCCGCCCTGGCGCCCGTAGCTCACTTCGAGCACCGCGCTGCCGTCCACGTCGGCCTGCAGCAGCTTGGGCACGTCGATCGGGATCACGTCGCCGACGCGCATGTTGACGATGTCGCGCAGCGTCACTTCTGCGCTGCCAAGATTGCACACCAGTTCGACCTCCGCGCTCTGCAGCTGCCGCGACAGCAGCTTGATCCAGCGGTTGTCCTGGCTCAGGTGGTCGCTCTGCATCGTCGAGTAGAGGAGATCGCGGATCGGCTCGACCATCGAGTACGGGAAGCAGATGTGCATGTCGGCCTGCGCGCCGCCGAATTCCAGCGAGAAGCTTGCGGAGATGACGATCTCGGACGGCGTGGCGATGTTCGCGAACTGCGAATTCATCTCCGAGCGCACGTACTCCATCTCGATCTTGAACACCGGTGCCCAGGCACGCGTATATTCGGTGAAGACGACGTTGAGCATGCCCTGGATGATGCGCTGCTCGGTGGGCGTGAAGTCGCGGCCTTCGACGCGTGAGTGGAAGCGGCCGTCGCCGCCGAACATGTTGTCGACGACGAGGAAGACGAGGTTCGGGTCGAAGACGATCAGCCCGGTGCCGCGCAGGGGCTTCGCCAGGATGAGGTTGAGGTTCGTCGGCACCACCAGGTTGCGGACGAACTCGCCGTATTTCTGCACCTTCACCGGCCCGACCGACACTTCGGCGTTTCGGTGCATGTAGTTGAACAGTCCGATGCGCAGGTATCGGGCGAAGCGCTCGTTGATGAGCTCCATCGTGGGCATGCGCCCACGGACGATGCGTTCCTGGGTGGCCAGGTTGTACGGGCGGACGCCCGACTGCTCCTCAAGCTCCTCTTCCTGCTCCTCGGGCTCCCCGGTGACGCCTTTCAGCAGCGCGTCGACCTCGTCCTGGGAGAGAAAATCGGAAGACATGACGTCCTCTTACTGGATGATGAACGAATTGAACAGCACCGCCTGGATCGGCCCGGCCGGAGCGGCTGCCTTCCCGTCGCCCTGCTTCGCGGGGGCGGGGACCAGGACGCCGTTCGTGCGGCGAAGGATTTCCGCTGCCAGCGCTTCACGGCCTTCCATCGTAGACAGTTCCGACGGCAGTTTGCTCGATAGCAACAAATTGATCTGGTGGCGGATTTCCGGCATGAAGGCCTTGAGGTTCTCCCCCGTTTTCGCATCGGCAACGCGCAGCGCCATGACGACCTGCAGGTAGCGGTCGCCTTCCGTGGGCGCAAGATTCACGACGAAGGGGTCCATCGGGACGAAGGTCGGAGGCTTGCTCAGATCGACAGTGGTCGCTGCAGGGGTGTCCCCGCTCCCTTCCGCGTCCGCATGGCCCTTCTTCCACAACAGGAAACCCACGACCGCGGCGGCAAGCAGCGTCACCACGAGCGCGGCGGCGATGAGCAGCATGAGGATCTTCTTGCCCCGCTTCGGCACCGGGGCCGCGGTTTCAGCTGCTGCGGGAGGGGGGGTAGGGGCCTTGGCCATTCAGTTCTCCTGTTTCCACAATTGGATTATCCGCGATAAGTTGCGTTGCCCAATTGCGGAAAAGTGGGGAAGACCGGCCCCAATTCAAGCTGTCAGGCGAAGGTGTCGACCATGCCCAGGCCTGTGCGCGGCCACGACGCGGGGGCGAGGGGGGCAATGTGGGTGTCGGTCGCATGCTCGCCGGCGATCGCACCGCGCTGCCGGTGGCCCGAGCCGGTGCCGGTGTCCTGCTGCGCGCGCTGATCGCTCTGGGTGCTCACATTCGTCTGGCCGAGATTGATGCCCGCTTGCTGCAGCACTTCGCGCAGGCGCGGCATGGCCTGTTCCAGCGCATCGCGGGCGGCCGCCGACGAGGCGACGAAGTGTGCCGTAGTGTGGTCGCCGCTGATCTGGATAGAGACCTCGAGCTTGCCGAGATGGGCCGGCGTCAGTACCAGCTCGGCCTTGGATTCGTGCCGCCCGACCATCCACATCATGCGGTTGCCGACGTCCTCGGCCCATGCGCGCTGGCCGGCGGGGGTATGCACCGGCAGTTGCGGCAGCTGCGGTTGTTCGGTGCGGGCAGTACCCGGCGCGAAGGCGGACGCATGGAGGCCGGCTGCCTGGGCGTCCGGCTGGAGTGCCTGGAGGCCGGGTGCCGGCGGAGCCGACGGCTGGCCTGCCGCCATCTGCAGGCGTGCACCGAAGGCGGGCGGCGGCGTGTCGGCGGCCAGCTCGACCTTCGCCTTGCCGGTCGTGCCCGCCTCGATGCCGGCTTCGACCGCAGGCTTGTCCTCGGTCGCGGCCTTGCCGGTGGTGGCTTCGGCGATCAGCTGGCCGAGCGTGAAGGCACCGGATTTGAGTTTGGGTGCGTCGTCGAGCAGGGCGTCCGAGGTTAGCAATCCATCGCCCGCGCTGGTGGCCGGAGCGGTCGGCAATGCGGCAACGCCCGGCATCAAGGCGGCAAGGTTTGCCGCCTGGGCGGCGGGATTCGCCTCCTGAGCGTTGTCCTGGGGCGTATTGCCGTCCTGCGCGCCGCTATCTGCCGCGGCGGATTCCGGGGAGGGACTTTCGACAGGTGCCTCGGCATCAGCGGTTTCGTTCTCGCGAGCCGGCTCGCGCGATTCGGTGCTGCGCCGCGTTTCGCCTGGCGCTTCGCCCCGCGGGCGTTCCGGCACCTGTGCGGTGCGCTCTTGCGGCCGTTCGCGTTCGGGGCGGGCGGGAGCACGCTCGGCGGTGTTCATGCGGCGCTCCAGCGCGCGGGAGAAGCCGTCGTCCTGCGGTTCGTTGCTGCCGGCCCGGCTCTCTTCGGCGCCGCGCTGAATCGGTTGCGCCTGAGCCGACGGGGCAGTGAGGCGCAACATGCTGTTCAGTACCGGATTCGACATTGTGGATTCCCTTGCACGGCTGTGTCTGCCGTGATTGAGCAAGGCGCATGCCAAGCCGATGTGCGCTCGGGATTCAGGATTCGCCCGCTTCGTCGCGGATCAGGTAGCGCTTGGCGGAATGCTCGTCGGATTGCCGCTGCTCGATCCGCGCCTCCTTGCGCGCCTCGCCGAGCTGATGCCGCTTCTGCAGCGTGTCGAAGGCCTTCACCTTGTTGCGCTGGGCGATCCACGCATTCTGCCCGGCGATGGTCATCAGCCGGGAGCGGTCGACGTTGGCCTTCTGGACGGCGATGGCTTCGTCGATGCGACCGATGAAGGCACTGAAGTTGCGCCACTCGTCCGGGCTGATGCCGTTGCGCGCCGCTTCATGGAAGCGCGATTCGTATTCGTCGCGATAGTTTTGCAGGAGTTCGAGCTTGCGGGTGCCCTCCTGCTCGCTGGCGATGAGCTCGCCGAGCCGACGGGCAGCGTCGTCCATGCGCGTCTGGCTCAGTTCAAGCAGCGGCTTGAGGGGAAAGGGATTGCCCATGGTGCGGAAATGGTAGGTGTCGCGGCGTGACGCGCGCATGTAATTTATTTTTACATTCTATACGACGATCGTCTTATCGATCCGTGACCTGGCTCAAGCGGAAGCGAATAAATCACCGAGGCCGGAGACGGCATGCGGGTAGCTTTCCTGCTCGTCGATGCGTTGCTGCAGGAAGGCTTCGAGGCGCGGATACATCGCGACGGCGCGGTCGAGCAGGGGGTCCGACCCCGCCTGGTACGCGCCCACCGCGATCAGATCGCGCGAACGCTGGTAGCGCGAGAACAGTTGCTTGAAGCGCCGGACGAGCTCGAAATGCTCGGGGCTGACGAGGCTGTGCATCGCGCGCGAGATCGACTGCTCGATGTCGATCGCGGGGTAGTGTCCCTGGTCGGCGAGCGAGCGCGACAGCACGAAGTGTCCGTCGAGGATCGCGCGCGCCGAGTCGGCGATCGGGTCCTGCTGGTCGTCGCCTTCGGCGAGCACGGTGTAGAAGGCCGTGATCGACCCGCCACCTTCGAGTCCGTTGCCGGCCCGCTCGACCAGTGCGGGCAACCGCGCGAACACGCTCGGCGGATAGCCGCGCGTCACCGGCGGTTCGCCGATCGCGAGCGCGATCTCGCGCTGCGCCATCGCGTAGCGCGTGAGCGAATCCATGATCAGCAGGACCTGCTTGCCGCGGTCGCGGAAGAATTCAGCGATGGTCGTCGCGTAGGCGGCACCCTGCAGGCGCATCAGCGGGCTGGTGTCGGCCGGGGCGGCGACGACGACCGAGCGAGCGCGTCCTTCCGGCCCGAGATTCTGCTCGATGAACTCCTTGACCTCGCGGCCCCGTTCGCCGATCAGCCCGACCACGATCACGTCGGCCGAGGTGTAGCGCGCCATCATGCCGATGAGGACCGACTTGCCGACGCCCGAGCCGGCGAAGAGGCCGAGCCGCTGGCCGCGCCCGACCGTGAGCAGGGCGTTGATGGCGCGGATGCCGACGTCGAGCGCGGTGTCGATCGGCGCGCGCGTCAGCGGGTTGAAGGGGCGGCTTTGCAGCGAGCGGCTTTCCGCCGCATCCAGGGGGCCGAGGCCGTCGAGCGGGCGGCCGGCGCCGTCGACCACGCGCCCCAGCATGTGCTCGCCGACGGGAAGGTGCTTGGCGCGGTCCGAGGTGCGGCGCCGCGGTGGCAGCTTGTGGCCGACCGTGATGCGGGGCGGAGCGGGTTCGACCGGCAGCACCGGGGCGCCGGGTGCAAGGCCGAACACGTCATCGGTCGGCATCAGGTAGAGCCTGTCGCCGTTGAAGCCGACGACTTCGGCGTCGATCGTGGCGCCGCCGCTGGCGAGGATGCGGCAATCCGCGCCCAGCGGCAGCCTGAGGCCGGCGGCTTCCATCACCAGGCCGTTGATGCGGGTCAGGCGCCCGGAAACCTCGAACGGACTGACGCCTGCGAGCAGGCGGCGGTGTGCGTCGAGATGGTTTTTCCAGGCCTCCGCCCCGGTCATCCTCATTTGGCCGCTTCCCAGTGCGCATCACGGTGGCCGAGCCCTTCCAGGATCCTGCGCCAGCGCGTTTCGACCGTTGCGTCGATCTCGCTCGCGGGGCTCTGGAGCCGGCAGCCGCCGCGCGTCATCGTGTCGTCTTCGAGGAGATGGTGATGCAGGTGAGTCGGCTGGTCGGCGAGGTAGGTGCGCACCAGCGCGACATCGTCCGGATGCACATGGATGCGCACCTGCGCCTGGGGCAACTGGCTCAGGGCGGCGCGCACGGTTTCGATGACCGCCTCTTCGGGATTCTCGGCGAGCGTGCGGCGGACCATCTGGCGTGCGACCTCGATCGCCAGCGCGACGATCTCCTCCGCCACGTCCTGGTCGAGTCGCTTCAGCGCATCGTCGAGTCCGTCGGCCAGGCCGGCGAGGCGGCCCGCCTGCTGGCGCGCGAGTTCCGCGCCTTCGGCGAAGCCCGCTTCATGGCCTTCGCGGCGCGCCTCGTCGAACATCGCTTCGATCTCGGCCGCGGTCGGGAGCTGGATTTCGGGTTGTGGTGCCGGAGGCGGTTCGGGCATCGGCGCCGCCTCGGCGGCTGGCTCGGGCGCGGCAGGGGCCGCTTCGGGAGGAGGAGCGTCTGCCTGGGGCTCCTCCGTTTCGCCGAAAGCGGGCGGCTCCCAGCGGCGATAGGCGCCGACGGCCTGGTGGCGCGAGATGCTCATGGCTGTCTCCGGCGGCGTTCAGAAGGATTCGTCGTCCGATCACACGAAGGCATCTTCGGCCCCCTTGCCGCCGAGCACGATCTGGCCTTCCTCGGCGAGGCGGCGCACGATCTTGAGGATCTCCTTCTGCTCCGCTTCGACCTCGGACAGGCGCACCGGCCCCTTCGCTTCGAGATCCTCGCGCAGCATGTCCGCGGCGCGTTGCGACATGTTCTTGAAGATCTTCTCGCGCAGTTCGGGCGCAGCCCCCTTGAGCGCGGTGACCAGCGAGTCGGACTGCACCTCGCGCAGCAGCGTCTGTATGCCGCGGTCGTCGACGTCCAGGAGGTTCTCGAACACGAACATCTCGTCGAGGATCTTCTGCGCGAGGTCCGGATCGTACTCGCGCACGTTGTCGAGCACGGCGGTTTCGGCCGAGGCGCCGACGAAGTTGAGGATCTCCGCGGCGTGGCGCACGCCGCCCATCGAGGCCTTCTTCACGGTCGACGCCCCCGCCAGCATGCGCGCCAGGGCTTCGTTGAGCTCCTTGAGGGCCGCCGGCTGCACGCCGTCGAGCGTGGCGATGCGCAGGATCACGTCGTTGCGCAGGCGGTCGGTGAATTGCTTGAGGATTTCACCCGCCTGGTCGAACTCCAGGTGTACCAGGATGGTGGCGATGATCTGCGGGTGCTCGTTCTTGATCAGGTCGGCGGCGGTCGCCGCATCCATCCACTTCAGGCTCTCGATGCCCGCGGTATCGGAGCCCTGCAGCACGCGCGCGATGATGTGGCCGGCGCGCTCGTCGCCCAGCGCCTTCGTGAGCATCGCGCGGATCTGCTCCTCGTCGGCTTCGACCGGCGCACCCTTGACGCGATGGGCGTCGAGCTCGTCGAGCACCGCCTCGACCTTGGAGCGCTGCTGCGAGGGCAGGCTGGCCATCGCCATGCCGAGCTTCTGCACTTCCCGGGGTCCCAGCAGCTTGAGCACTTCCGCCGCCTCGTCCGAGCCGAGCGCGAGCAGCAGCATCGCGCTCTTCTCGAGGCCTTCATCCATCGAGCTCATTTCTTGCCTTCCTCATTCACGCCCATCCATTCCTTGATCAGGTTCGCGACGACGCGCGGGTCGGACACCGCGAGTTCCTTCGCGCGGGCGAGCTTCTCGTCGAAGCTGCTGACGGGGGCGGCATGCGACAGGCTCACCACCGCGCCTTCCCCTTCTTCCTCGTCGGGTTCGGCGCGCGGTGCCGGCGGGGCCACCGTACGCAGCAGGGGACGTACGACGCCGAAATAGACGATGGCAAGGGCGACGAGAATCACGACGTACTTCAGCACTTCCTTGCCGAGGTCCACCATCTCGGGATCCTTCCAGACCGGCAGCTGCGCCTGCGCTTCGGCGCGGCCGGCGGCAAACGGCGCACTCGACACGTTCAGGCTGTCGCCGCGTGCCTGGCTGAAGCCCATCGCCTCGCGAACCAGGCTCGTGATGCGTGCCAGCTCGTCGTCCGACAGGGGGGCAGGGCGCGCTTCCCCATTGGGCAGCGTTTCGTTGCGGTGGTTCACGACCACGGCCACCGACAGGCGCTTCACCTGGCCGAGTGCCTGCTTCGTGTGCTGGATGGTGCGGTCGAGTTCGTAGTTGATCGTGGCGGCGCGATTGCCGCTGAAGGGTGTCGCGGGGCTGCCCGGCGCGCCGCCGCCGGCGACCGGCGGCGAGGTGATCGGCGCGGTCGCCGGAACGGGCGGCTGGTTGCTGAGGGCGCCGGGAACGCCCTGTGCGGCGGGCTCCCGCGTCCCCTGTTCATTGATCTGCTGGCTGCGGATCGCCTGGTCGGGCGACGGATTGGGCTTGAAGGTCTCGGCCGTCGCTTCGACCTGGTTGAAATCGACATCGGCGGTGACCTGCGCCTTGAAATTGTCCGGGCCCACGATCGGCGTGAGGATCGTCTCGATGCGGCGGATGTAGGCCGATTCGACCTCGCGCACGTAGGTGAGCTGGGTCGCGTCGAGCCCCGCGTTGCGCAGCGGGTCGGGGCGGTTCGTGAGCAGGGTGCCGTTCTGGTCGATCACGCTGACGTGGTCGCTCGTGAGCTGCGGCACGCTGGAGGCGACCAGATGCACGATACCGGCGACCTGCGCGGCGTCCATCGCGCGGCCCGGATGCAGGTTCACCATCACGGAGGCGGTCGGCTTCTGCTCGTCGCGCAGGAAGCCGGACTGCTTGGGGATCGCCAGATGGACGCGCGCGGAGGCGACCGACGCGATCGACTGGATCGTGCGCGCGAGTTCGCCTTCGAGCGCGCGCTGGAAGTTGACCTGCTCGTGGAACTGCGACACTCCGAGCTTCTGGTTCTCCATCAGTTCGAAGCCGACCAGTCCGCCCTTGGGCAGGCCTTGCGCGGCGAGCCGCAGACGCACGTCATGCACCATCGACGACGGGATCAGGATCGCGTTGCCGGCAGGCGAAAACTTGTACGGAACGTTCTGCTGCTGCAAGGAGGCGACGATCGCGCCGCCGTCGCGTTCCTCGAAGTTGGAGAAGAGCACCGCGTAGTCCGGTACCCGCGACCACAGCCAGACTCCCACCAGCAGCGCGATGGCGATCGCCACGGCCACGCCGGCGGCGAGCTTCTGGCGCTGGCTCAGCTCATTGAAGCGCTGCAGCGCCAGCTGGGCCGGCGGCAGGGTTCCCCGATCAACGGCGGTGTCGGCGGTGGCCATGGTGCAATCCTTCGGTCACGTCACTTTTACGGATGACGGCATTGTCCGTCCGCGCGTGCAAATCATGCGAGTGGAAAAGCGGCATTTTTTGCCGGCTATTTGCCGGTTACCATGGACGCATCGGGGCTTAATCTGCTCGCCGTGAAATCACGTCCTGCACGCCATGTCCGTTGAAACGCCTCCTTCCGCCTCAGATGCCGCGCCCGGCGACGGGCAGCGTCTCGACGCCGCGCAACTCGCCGAAGCGTTCGAGATGTTCTCGCGCGCATCGGAAGAGCTGTCGACCGCGTACAACGCGCTGCAGGGGCAGGTTGCGCAGCTCACCGAACGTCTCGCGGTGCTGCTCGGCGCGCTGCCCGCGGGCGTCGTGGTGCTGGATCGCGGGGGGCGGGTCGCGCAGTGCAACCGAGCCGCCGAAATCCTGCTCGGCGGCGATCTGGCGGGGCGGCCGTGGGACGAACTGGCTGCCGCCCTGAACGCCACCGAGACGCCCGGCGAACTCACGCTCGGCGAAGCGCCGGGCGCCCGCCGCATGTCGTTGTCGGAGGCGACACTGGAGTCGGGCGAAGGGCGCATCATCCTGCTGCACGACGTCACCGACGCACACCGCATGCGCCTGCAGGCCGAACGCAACGAACGGCTGGCGGCGATGGGCGAGATGGTTGCCGGCCTCGCCCACCAGCTGCGCACGCCGCTCGCGGCCGCGCTGCTCTATACCGGCAACCTGAAACAGCCCGAACTCGCCCCCGCCGACCGCGCGCGCGTCGCCGACCGCGCGATCGAGCGTTTGCACTATCTCGAGCGCTTGATCCGCGACATGCTGCTCTTCGCGCGCGGCGACAGCCTCGGCCGCCAGCGTTTCGGCATCTGCGATCTCGCGGGCGAACTCGTGCATACCCTGGAGCCGCTCGCCCGGGCGCGGCAGATCGCCTTCTCGTCGTCCTGCGACTGCGGCGATGCGACCCTGCTCGGCGACCGCAAGGCACTGGGCGGGGCGATCACCAACCTGTTGGAAAACGCCATCCAGGCCACCGAGCCGGGGGGCGCAGTGGATCTTTCCGCGGTGCTCGCAGGCGACACCGTGCTGTTCCGCATCCGCGACAATGGCCGCGGCATCGAGCCGGCCCATCAGGCGCGCCTGTTCGATCCCTTCTTCACCACGCGCGCGGACGGCACGGGCCTCGGGCTCGCGATCGCGCGCGGCGTCGCCCGTGCGCACGGCGGCGACATCGCCGTCGAATCCAGTCCCGGCAAGGGCGCATTGTTCATCCTCAGCCTGCCGCTGCCGTGCCCCGACGAGGGTGACGCCGCGCAGGCGCCGAAGGAATCTTCATGATCGAACAGATCAACATCCTGGTCGTCGAGGACGACGACGCACTCCGCGATGCCGTGTGCTTCACGCTCGAAATGGGCGGGCATCGCGTCACCGGCGTCGACGGCGGGCCGGCCGCCCTTGCCGAGATCGGCCGGCAGGCATTCAACCTCGTCGTCACCGATTTGCGCATGCAGCCGATGGATGGCCTGCAGCTCCTCGGCGAGATCCGCGTGCGCCTGCCGCAGCTCCCCGTCCTGCTGATGACCGCCTACGGCGACGTCGACAAGGCCGTCGCCGCGATGCGCGGTGGCGCCTGCGACTTCCTGATGAAGCCCTTCGAATCCGATGTCCTGCTCGAAAGCGTGCGCCGCTACGCCTCGCAGCCGCCGGGGGCCGACGACACCGTGGCCGAGGATCCGCACACGCGCAACCTGCTCGCGCTCGCCGCACGCGTCGCCGGCACCGACGCGACCGTCCTGCTCACCGGCGAATCGGGCACCGGCAAGGAAGTGTTCGCGCGCTACATCCACGACCATTCGCCGCGCCAGACCGGGCCCTTCGTCGCGATCAACTGCGCGGCCATTCCCGAGAACCTGCTCGAAGCGACGCTCTTCGGTTACGAGAAGGGCGCCTTCACCGGTGCGCAGACGGCCCAGCCGGGCAAGTTCGAGCAGGCGCAGGACGGCACCATCCTGCTCGACGAGATCTCCGAAATGCCGCTCTCGCTGCAGGCCAAGCTCCTGCGCGTGCTGCAGGAGCGCGAGGTTGAGCGCGTCGGCGGGAAGAAACCGGTCGAGCTCGACATCCGCGTGCTGGCGACAAGCAACCGCGACATGGCGCGGGAAGTCGCCGCCGGCCGCTTCCGCGAAGACCTGTATTACCGCCTCAACGTCTTCCCGCTCGCGATCCCGGGGCTGCGCGAACGCCCCGACGACATCCTGCCGCTCGCGCGCCACTTCCTCGCCCGCCACGGCGAGCGCCTCAAGCGAAACGCCCGCCTGAGCCCGGAAGCCGAACAGCTGCTGGTGCGCCACGCCTGGCCCGGCAATGTACGCGAGCTGGAAAACGCGATGCAGCGCGCGCTGATTCTCGCTGCCGGCGACACGATCACCGCCGAGACGGTGCACCTGTGCCTGCCGAACTGGGTTGCGACGGAACCGCTTCGACGCGCCGAAACGGCACCGCTGCCGGCAAGTTTTGCCGCTTCGGCGGAAAATGTTGCCGTTTCCTCCACGCCTCGGCCTGATCCGGCGGCAGTCGGCCGGCCGGCAAACATGAAGGACCTCGAACGCGAGCACATCCTCTCGACGCTGCGCGAGGTCGGCGGATCGCGCAAACGGGCCGTCGAAAAGCTCGGCATTTCGGAACGGACCTTGCGTTACAAGCTCCAGCAGTACCGTGACGAGGGCTATGAGGTTTAGCTGTTAACCCGGCAACCCAATACCGTTCGGGCTGAGCCTGTCGAAGCCCTGCCAATGCCCTTCGACAGGCTCAGGGCGAACGGTCGTATTTTGATAAAGCATCGTCCTTTCGGCACGGCGATTGCTTTGCTAGACTGAGCACATCGGATACTCGGTCTCGAGGTCGAGCGTATGGACACGCGTGGAATCAATCAGATGATCGGCGAACTGCGCGCCACCGCCCAGGCGGCGGCTGCAAAGCCGGCGGCCGCCAGCACCCAGGCCGCGGGCGGCGTCGACTTCGCCGAAGTCCTGCAGGGCGCGCTCAAGGACGTGAGCGCCGCGCAGCAGGAAGCCCGCGGCATGGCGCAGGACTTTTCCGCCGGCGATCCGAACGTGAATCTGCAGGACGTGATGGTCAACCTGCAGAAAGCCAACCTCTCGTTCCAGCAGATGGTGCAGGTCCGCAACCGCCTCGTCACGGCGTATCAGGACATCCTCAACATGCCCGTCTGAGGGCGTCCGGAGCCGTCGCAGGACTACCGTCGCAGCGAACTCAGCAATACGGCATAAAGCTCGCCGGGGTTCACCGGTTTGGTCAGGAAGGTGTCCATCCCGGCCGACAGGCAACGCACCTTGTCCTCGGTAAAGGCATTCGCCGTCAGCGCAATGATCGGCGTCCGGGCGTATTCCGGCAGTTCCCTGATGCGCCGGGTCGTTTCGAGACCGTCCATTACCGGCATCTGCATGTCCATCAGGATCAGGGCGTAGGGATTCTGCCGGGCAAGCTCCAGGGCCAGAGCGCCGTTTTCCGCCGTATCCGTTTCCAGTCCGACGTCCTTCAGCAGCAGCAGCGCAATCTTCCGATTGATCGGTTCATCTTCGGCCATCAGGATCCGCGTGCCGGCATAGTCGCGGCGCAGAACGCTTTCCGCACATTCTTCATCAACGATTCTTGCGGCTGCGACGCCAGGCTGCCCCTTCCGGAGCCGGGCTGTGAACCAGAACACGCTGCCTTTTCCGGGGATGCTGGTGGCCCCCGCATCGCCGCCCATCAGTCCAGCCAGTTTTTTCGCGATGGCCAGGCCCAGGCCCGTGCCGCCGTATTTGCGCGTGGTCGAGTTGTCGGCTTGTTCGAAACTCGAGAACAGCCGCGGCAGGATTTCCGCATCGATGCCGATGCCGGTGTCCTCGACTTCGAAGCGGACCTCAACGGATTGATCGGTTGCCTCGACCTGCCGGAGGCGAACCGTGACGGCTCCGGATTCCGTGAATTTGATCGCGTTCGTCGCCAGGTTCAGCATCACCTGCTGGATGCGCGTGTGGTCGCCGAGAAGATTGCCGGGCAGCGCGTGAACCTCGGTTGCCCAGCGCAAGCCCTTCTCCTCCGCCCGGTTGCGGAGAATCGACGAGACATTCGCGACCAGGCCTTCGAGGTGCACGGGAGTTTCCTCGAGGGCGAACTTGCCGGCCTCGATCTTGGAGAGATCGAGAATCGCATTGATGATCTCGATCAGATGTTTTGCCGCTGTCTCGATGGTATCGAGTCGCATGCCCTGCTCGGGACTGACGCCCGACCGCCTGAGAACATGGACCATGCCGGTGATGGCATTCAGCGGCGTGCGGATCTCATGGCTCATGTTGGCCAGGAAGGCGCTCTTGGCCACGCTGGCGGCTTCGGCTTCTTCCTTCGCCTTGCGCATCGCCAGCTCGAGTTCCTTGCGCGCCGTGAGGTCGATATGGGTTCCCACTGCGCGTAACGGCTTGCCATGCTCGTCGAGTGACACGACCTTGCCCCGGCTGAGAATCCACTTGTAGCGGCCGTCCTTGCAGCGTATCCGGAACTCGAGTTCGTAGCTTCCGGCCGTCTCGAGCAAATGCCGGGCTTGCAATGGCACCGATTCCCGATCGTCGGGATGCAGCAGGGCGACTAAATGCTGGGGGGTCCCTTCCGGCAGTTCGCCGGGCGCATAGCCCAGCATCCTGCTGTAGGCTGGATTGAGGTAACTGATATCTTTCCGGATATCCCAGTCCCACAAGCCGTCATTGGTGGCGTCCAGCGCGAACTCGAGGCGCTCGCGGTCGAGCGCTTGCTGGGCCAGGGCCCGGCTCAGGGCTTCGGTACGTTCCGCGACCAGGGTTTCCAGCCGATTGTGGTATTGCTCCAGTTCCAGTTCGGCTTTCCTGCGCTCGGTGACATCGATCGCGACGCCATCCCAGACGATGCTTCCATCCGGACGCCGGTGCGGGCGCGACTGTACGTGCAGCCACAGCGGCCGGCCGTCGGGCCGGGTGAAGGACAATGTTCCCGAATAGACGCTGAGCTCCCGGGCGCTTTCCGCCTCGTCTTCCACATAGCGTGCGAGGGATTCCGGGGCGATCGTCGCAAACAGTCGCCCGGCGTCACCCAGCACTTCCGCCGGCTTCAGGCCGTGGGTCTTCTCGACCCCGGCGCTGATGTAATGAAAGCGGGGCTTGCCGCCTACCACTTCGTACCGATAGACGAAGCCATCCGGCAGGTTGTCGCCCATGGATCGGAGCTGCTCTTCGCTGTCGCGCAAGCGGGCTTCACTCGCCTGGTATTCCCACTCGAGCCGTTGTGAATTGATGCTGATCAGCGTCAATGTCACCAGCTGAACCGTCAGGATTTGCGCTATGGCGTAGAAAGCGCCAAAGCCCTTCAATGCCTCGAAGGCGGTATTGGCATCGGGATTGCCGAGCTGTTGTGCAATTCGAACAATCGACAGGACGCCATAGGCCGACAGCCAGAGCGCAAGCAGAACGTCGTTGGAGCCGAAATGCGCGGGGCGGCGGCGCAAGGTGACGAGAACCGTCGCGAAGCTCAGTATGCAGGCATAGATGGAGTAGGTGACGATGCGCGCGTCGATATCATCGGGATCGAGGCTGTAGTAGCCGAACACGGCGAGGAAGGAGAGGGCGAGCAACCCCTCCAGCCAGTACGTGATCCGATAACCGCGGAAGATCAGCATGCCACGCAGGATCAGGGCCAGGCCTCCAACCCACATGGCGTTGCGAGCCACCCGGATCGGCCAGGTCGACGGCAATGCCCCCGGAATCAGCATTGCCGCGCCCAGTGCAAGGCATGAAACGCCCACCACCCAGAAACCGAATCCGGGATACGGCTTGCGTGTAAACAGGGCCACAAACATGACTGCCGCGGCTGCCGTCGAGAGCAGCGCGTTCGTGGTCAACAGCGTCGAGGTGTCCATTTGCGAAGGAGTAAGGACGAGAACAGGTATGGGAGATGAAGTCGTCGGGTTGCGTGAAGGGTCTGTAAATGATGGTGTCAGCGCTCGTCGCGCATCCGCCGGTCCCGTTCGAGCTTGAACATGTACCGCTGGATTCTCGCTGTCGCCTGGTTCGACAGGCCGATGAACTCGCAGCCGGCGCGCTGCACCTTCACTCCATTCGCCTTCTCGACCTCGAACAGGTTCCTGACCTTCAGGCGTACCGCCAGCGGATCGCCGTCCGGCAGCCGGAGCACGCAGTCGTTGAACTCGGCGCCGGCCACGAACTCGAGTTCCCGCGGCGGGATGAGGATGGCGAGTCCGCCGCCACTGATGTCCAGGATGCGCACCCGAACCTCGTGGCGCCTGCCGTCGCCGGCCGCATGCGTGATCACGCAGACAATCGGATCGGTCTGCGGAGTCGGCAGGCGGTAATACTCGCGCCGCTGCAGGCGCAGCACGCTCTCGGGGAACGCCGCGCGCAGCGCCGGCTTGCCGTCGTACGTGATGCGCGCCGGCGCCTGTAGTGCGAATTGCAGCTTCACGTTGTCGAGGCGGGTGGTACAGACGAGTTGCGCCGCGTTACCCGCCCGGGCGTTGCGGGCGTCATCGGGGCAGGCGTCGATGATCAGCGCCCCGTCGTCGGTGGCGGCGATCGCCAGGGTGATGAACGATTCGTCGTGGTCGATGAAGGCCGAGAGGAGCAGGCGCTTCTCCACCACGGTGTTGAGCAGCTGAAGGACCTCGCGCGGGTCGCGTACGGCGTAGCGGGCAAAGGCTTCGGGGTCCAGCGGGCGCTGCCGCGTCGCGGCTTCGGAGAGTGGCGGCATGGAAATCGGGGCAAAGCCGGGCGGGGCAAAACACCGTTTATAGCACGACCGACTACGGGTGCGGTTGCCCGGCAGGCGGTCGCGCGCCTGCCGCGGGCGTGCCCTGTTCGACCCGGTAGATCCACGCGAGCAACTCGGCGACCGCAACGTACAGTTCGGGTGGAATGCGGGCGTCGAGATCGACCTGCATCAGGAGGCCAACCAGTTCCGGTGATTCATGGACGAACACGCCGGCTTCGCGGGCGCGCTCGATGATCTCGCGCGCAATCAGCCCGCGGCCCTTCGCGACCACCCGCGGTGCGGCGTCGCCCTTGCTGTAGGCCAGCGCGACCGCTTCGCCGCGCGGATTCGTGTCCCGGTCAGGTTCCGCCATCACGGCGCTCCGCGACGAACCCGGCGAGCGGGACATTGGCGGCCTCGAGCGCGCTGTCGAGCGCCGCCCGGGCGTTGACCAGTGCTGCCACCGTGGCGTTGTCGTCGGCCGTCAGGCGCAGGGCGACGCCCGCCGGCGTCAGGATCAGGCGCGCCTCGACCCCGCCGAGCCGCGGCAGGGCGAGGCGGAGCGTGGTCTTCCATTCGGCGGCCGGCTCGTCCGCATCCGAGCCGTCATCACGCTGCGGGTCCTCGATTTCCCATTCCATCGTCTGTCCGGGCCAGACCTGCCCCTGCCAGACGTAGTTCTGCGTCGCCATCGCATCGAGTTGCTGATAGACGACGGGAGCCAGCCGTTCCGGGACTGCGGCCGCGCGCGCTCCGGCCGCCGCCGGGAGATTCGGGCTTGCCGCAGTGTCCGCATCCTGGACGGCGGACGTCGCATCCTGCGGCGCCGCGGTGGTCGCGAATTCGCCCGTTGTACGCATCGGGGGCGCATGGCGGGCGATCGTTGCCGCGTCGGTCGGGTTGGCCGAAGGCGTGGCAGGTGCGCGAGCCAGTTCGCCTTGCGGCTCCTGCAACAGGGACGCGGTATCGAGTTTCCCCGAGATCCATTGCAGCTGGTGCGATTCGTAGAACAGGCCGCTCTGGGACAGGGTCTGTCGCAGCGCCGGAGCGAGCGTCGCGGCGGCATCGTTTGCCGGCGGTGCCGCGATGATGGGTTTGCCGCCGGCGAGCGTTGCCGCCTGGGGCGTCGGCTGGCCGGTGAGCAGGAAACCGATCAGCCGCCCGGTTGCGCTGAGCGCGGGGCGCGCCCCCTCGTTCCCGGCAAGCAGCGGTTCCGCGAGCTGCGCGAAGACCGCCTTCGGCGTGCTGTCGGTGACGATCAGCTCGAGCGTGTCGCCCGACTTTGCCGACTGGTTGAGCGCCAGCGTGTAATCGCGCCCTGCGACGATGGCCCTGAAAGTGCCATCGGGCAACTGCCGGTCGATCGTCGCAACGAAGCGCTCACCGGGCGCAAGCTCGGGCAGGCGCGCCTGCAACTCGCGGCCGCGCGTCAGGCCCGTGAGCGGCGGCTCGCTGTCGAAGAGGCTCGCCTCGGTAAGCAGACGCAGGCGGGCGGCGAGATCGGAGGGGATCATCGTGTGCGCTCCTGTGTCTTGAGACCGTCCGGAGGCCGGTCAGATCCTCAGGGACCGAATGCGCCGTAAGCGGCGCGCACGGCGCGGTCGCGGGCCGCACCGGACAGCAGTTTTCGCACGCTGGCGAGCCACGGCTCGACATGCTTGCGGATTTCGACATCGTTCTCGAGCATGGCGGCGATGAGCTTCGCCTTGCGCGCCGCCTCGTCGGTGCCTAGGGCCTCATTTGCCGCGCCTGTGGTACGCATGATCTCGTCGCGCAACGCGGCCATCTCGCGTTCCAGCGTGACGAGGCGATCCCAGTCGTTCGCCCGCGCCGCCTCGACCATCGCCGCCGAGACGGTACTCATCGATTCATACAGGGCGAGCGGCGACATGGCGTTGTCCTCAGGCCGCGACGTTCGCCGCCGTGGCGCCGGGGGCAATCCCGGCCCACGCTTCGCGCAGGGTTTCCAGCAGCCCGCGGACTTCGTCGAGGGCGGGGCGGCTGTTGTGCAGGTTGGCGTAGAGCAGCCGCTCGGTCATATAGTCGTACAGGGCCGATAGACGTGAGGCGAGTTCGCCTCCCGCATTGAGGTCGAGGCTCGCCTTGAGGCCGTTGATGACGATCTCGATGGTCTTGGAAATGGCCTGACCCTTGGTCGAGATATCGTTCCGTTCCATTGCTGCTGCCGCAGTGGCGATCGAAAGAATCGCGCCGTCGAAAAGCATCAGGATCAGCTTGTGCGGATCGGCTGTGCTCACGCCGGTTTCGACGCCGACTTTGGCATAGGCCGATGCGCGGTTGGATGATGAGCCGAACATTGCGTTGCTCCGGGGTTAGGCGCCAATCTTGGGCAGGTTCGCGAGTTGCTGCGTGAGATAGTTGCTCGTTTGCGTCATGCTCGCCACCATCGAGTCGAGCGCCGTGAATTGCGCCGTGTAGCGTTTCTGGATGCCTTCGAGCCGCGCTTCGAAGGCTTCCCGCTGTTTGCCGATCGACTTGATCGAGGCGTTGATGCCGTCGGTGCGCCCGGCCAGCAGGCCGTCGCTGGCGAGGAAGTTGTCGAGGCCGTCGGAGATCGTGGCGGCAAGGCCTTTCACGCTGCCCGCACCGCTGAAGAAGGCGCCCACGTTGCGCGTCGGGTCCTGTAGCGCCGCGTCCAGCTTGGCGCTGTCGACGGCGAGCTTGCCGTCGGTCTGGAAGGTGATGCCGATGTCGGAGAGGCGGCTGATGTTGCCCAGGCCGGCAAGGGTGCCGCCGGTCATGCTGCGCACCTGGCTCTGAACGCTGCGTGCGGTGGAGTCACCGGTCAGTGCGGACGCCGCCTTCTTTTCGGCGTTGTAATTGGTCAGATTCCTGAGCGTGGTCTGCGTGTCGTTGTAGGCCTTGACGAAGGCGTCGATGGCGCTGCGCGCGCCGCTCTTGTCGGTCGCGACGGCGAGGCTGGCCGCCGTCGTGGTCGGTTTCGTCAGGGTCAGGGTGACGCCGCTGATGACATCGCTGATGGTATTGCTGCTGCGCGTGATGGCGAGGCCGTCGACCGTAAATGCCGCATCCTGCGAAGACTGTATCCGGGTGGTGGTCGGCGAGCCCGCCGGTGTCGCCGGATCGTAACTCAAGCCGACGCTGCCGCCGATGCTGAACGCTTGGTCGGCGCCGGTGTTCTTGCCGGTGATCACCAGCTGTTTCGCGGTGCCGTTGTTGACCAGGTTGGCGGAGACGCCGAGGTCTGCGGCGTTGATCGCGTCGCGCAGTTCCTCGATCGTCTTGCCCGTGAAGCTCAGCGTTTTCGTGGTGCCCGCCCCGGCGGTAAATGTGCCGTTGACGGTTTCGCCGGCCACGAAGGCGCCGTTGATCATCTTGCCGAAACGGATGTCCAGGGTTTGCGGCGTGACGCTGCCGTCGGCGGGCACGAACTGCACGGTCGCGTTGCTGGCCACGCGCTGCGTTGCCGCCAGGCTGCCGACCAGCACCGAGTAGTTGCCGGTCGTTGCGCCTGCGGCGGAAGTAGCGGTGAAGCCCGCGTCGGCACCGACCGTGGCCTTGGTGGCGGAAAACTTTGTCGCGTCGTTAAGCGCTTTTGCCGCGGTCTGCAGCGCGGCCAGGCTGCTCTTGATCTGGCCGAAGGCCGACAGCCTGGACTGGAAGCTCGCTTCCTTCTTCGCCAGCGCCGCGAGCGGTTGGCGTTCGACAGCCATCAGCTGCGACACCATGCCGCTGATGTCGAGTCCGGAGCCGAGTCCTGATGCGGTCAAAGCCATGATGTCCTCCTCGCGGCTAGGCTTTCTGCTGGATCAGCAGGCCCTGAAGGCGGTCGAGCGCCTTGGAAATTGCCAGCACCTCTTCGGACGGAATCTGGCGGATGACCTCGTCGGTGGTCGAATCGACGAGTTTTACCAGTGTACGTCCGGTGTCTTCATCGATCGAGAAACGCAGGTTCTGTGCCACGGGTTCCAGCACTTTTTGCACTTCGGCCACGGCCTGAATCCTGTCTCTTATACACATCT
>NZ_WTVN01000040.1 GCF_012910905.1 Aromatoleum toluvorans | reverse complement strand
CGGCCCGCCCCCTTCCTGCCCATGTCGCGTGCCGAAATGCAGGCACTGGGGTGGGACGAGTGCGACGTCGTGCTCGTCACCGGCGACGCCTACCTCGACCATCCGAGCTTCGGCATGGCGCTCGTCGGGCGGCTCCTCGAAGCGCAGGGCCTGCGCGTCGGCATCCTCAGCCAGCCCGACTGGAAGAGCGCCGAACCCTTCCGTGCGCTAGGCCGTCCGCGGCTCTTCTTCGGCATCACCGCCGGCAACATGGATTCGATGGTCAACCGCTACACCTCGGACCGCAAGATCCGCTCCGACGACGCCTACACGCCCGGCGCCGCAGCGGGCAGGCGGCCCGACCGCGCAGTGACCGTCTATGCGCAACGCGCGCGCGAAGCCTTCCCCGACGCCAACGTCGTGATCGGCAGCATCGAAGCCTCGTTGCGCCGCATCGCGCACTACGACTACTGGTCCGACAAGGTGCGGCGCTCGGTGCTGCCGGATTCCAAGGCCGACCTGCTGATCTTCGGCAACGCCGAGCGGGCGCTCGTGGATCTCGCCCACCGGCTCGCCGCCGGCGAGCCGATCGAATCGATCCGCGACCTGCGCGGCACGGCCTTCATGGTGAAGCCCGGCTGGCTGCCGAGCGGGGAATGGAGCGAGATCGACTCGCTCACGCTCGATCGCCCCGGTCCGGTCGCGCCGCATCCCGATCCCTACGCGATGGAAGCGGAGACGGTGACGGCGGCAGCGGATGGCGCCCAGCCGGTGCGCATCGTCCCCGCCGCCGAGCGCGTCGCCGTCCGGCGCGCGGCGCGCGGCAAGACCGTCGTGCGCATGCCGTCCTACGAGGCGGTCGTCGCCGACCCGGTGATGTACGCGCACGCTTCGCGCGTCTTCCACCTCGAATCGAATCCCGGCAACGCGCGCGCGCTCGTGCAGGCGCACGGCGAAGGGCCGGGGCGGCGCGACGTATGGCTCAACCCGCCGCCGCTGCCGCTGACGACGCCCGAGATGGATTTCGTCTACGGCCTGCACTACGCGCGCCGCCCGCACCCGTCCTACGGCGACGCACGCATCCCCGCGTGGGACATGATCAAGTTCTCGATCAACATCATGCGCGGCTGCTTCGGCGGCTGCACTTTCTGCTCGATCACCGAGCACGAGGGGCGCATCATCCAGAGCCGCTCCGAGGCATCGATCCTGCACGAGATCGAGGAGATCCGCGACAAGACGCCCGAATTCAAGGGCCACATCACCGACCTCGGCGGCCCCACCGCGAACATGTACCGCATGGCGTGCAAGGACAAGAAGATCGAGTCCTCGTGCCGGCGCCTGTCGTGCGTGTATCCCGGCATCTGCGAGAACCTCCGCACCGACCACGCGCCGCTGATCTCGCTGTACCGCAAGGCCCGCGCGATTCCCGGCGTCAAGCGCGTCACGATCGGCTCGGGCCTGCGCTACGACCTCGCGGTGCGCTCGCCCGAATACGTCCGGGAGCTCGTCACGCACCACGTCAGCGGCCTGCTGAAGATTGCGCCCGAGCATACCGAGGAAGGGCCGCTGTCGAAGATGATGAAACCGGGCATCGGCACCTACGAGAAATTCGCCGCGATGTTCGAGAAGTACTCGCAGGAGGCGGGCAAGAAGCAGCACCTCGTGCCCTACTTCATCGCCGCCCACCCCGGCACGACCGACGCGGACATGGTGAACCTCGCACTGTGGCTCAAGAAGCAGGGCTTCAAGCCCGATCAGGTGCAGACCTTCATGCCCACGCCGATGGCGATGGCGACGACGATGTACCACAGCCGGCGCAACCCGCTGCGCAAGGTGTCGGCCGACTCCGAGATCGTCGAGACCGCGCGCGCAGGCAAGCTCAGGAAGCTGCACAAGGCGCTGTTGCGCTGGCACGACCCCGAGAACTGGCCGCTGATCCGCGAGGCCCTGCAGCAGATGGAACGCGCGGATCTCATCGGCAACGGCCCGAACTGCCTCGTGCCGCGCCACCAGCCCGGCGTGCCCGTCGCCGCGGCCGGCAGCACGCCCGCGGGGCGCGCTCCGGCGAAGCCCCCAGCAGGCAAGCGTCCGAGCTGTGGTGGCAAGCGGACTCCGGCCGCCGAACGGGGCACGGAGCGTACCCAGGCGGCGCGCCCTTCCGCCGGCACGAAGCCGGCTACGGCGCGCAAGCCTGTGCGGCCGGCGAAGCGCCATGCATGAGCGGACCTCCGCCGTCGCGGGGCAGAGCGGCGTGCCGGACGCGGCAGGCGGCACCGGGCAGGGCTGGGGCGGGGGAGGCTGGATCGGCGCTGCACTGCGCTGCCCGTCGCCGAATTGCGACGCCCGCCCGCCGGGCACGGACGTCACGCTGATCGTCGTCCATGCGATCAGCCTGCCGCCCGACGAGTTCGGCGGCCCCGGCGTCGAGCAGCTCTTCACCAACGCCCTCGACCCCGCGGCCCACCCGTATTACGCGACCATCGGCCATCTGCGCGTCTCGGCACACTTCTTCATCCGCCGCGACGGCACGCTGCTGCAGTTCGTGCCGACCGATGCCCGCGCCTGGCACGCGGGCGTGTCGACCTGGCGCGGGCGCGAGCGCTGCAACGACTTTTCCATCGGCATCGAGCTGGAAGGCTGCGACACGCAGCCCTTCGAAGCGGTGCAGTACGAACGGCTGGCGGCGCTGCTGCGCGAGCTGAGCACGCGCCATCCGATCGAGGCGGTGACGGGGCATTCGGACATCGCCCCCGGACGCAAGACCGACCCCGGCCCGTTCTTCGACTGGATGTGCGTGCGGCTGGCCCTGGATCGGCCCGGGATCGCCTGCGGACCGGCCCCCGAGAACGCCACCGACCCGGCATCGGACAGGGCCTGATCGGTCCCGAAAAGCCGTTATTTCAACTTTTGTGACAATTTTTTGGCACCCATTGCAGGGAAGGTCGTGCAAGACTTCGCCCTCGGGAAGACGGCTGCGGTGCCTCGTCAGGCCCCCGTGTCGTTGACCAAAGTCAGTAAAAACAATAAAGTAGCGCCCGTTGCTGCACTGCAGCAGCGGAAATTTTCGAAAAATTGGATGCGGGGAGGCGTCAGATCCGGAGCGGACTCCGGGTGCCTCGGGGCAGCACGAAGCGGTGCGTCCCTTCTCCCGCCGGGCGCGGACCTGGTTGCTGTTGCGCGCTCGATCAGCCACTGAAGACGTGATTTTCGGACCGACAGGCGAAGTGTGCCTGGGCGCGCTGTTGGCGCCGCGGTCGAGGGCATGGTCGCAGCAGGGAGGTACCGATGACTTACGCAACTTGTCCTGGCCGCAGGCGTCATAGCGCGGCCGCATTCTTCGTGCATTTCGTCCACGCCAGTCTGATGCTCACCGCGTTCGCGCTCGTCGCGTTCGTCGGCGCGGGCTATCTGATGACGGAGCCGGTCACTTACGCCGATGTCGGTGCGAGTGTCGCGGAGCCCGCCGAGCGGGTGCAGGTGACCGCCGTCGAGCAGCCGGTGGTCGAGCAACGGCCCGTCGAGCCCGTGCGCCCGAGGCTCGTCGACCCGGGCGTCCTGTCGGCGGAGATGCGGGGCGTGCGGGATTATGTCCTGGAGCGCTACAAGATCTCGCCACGCTCGCTCGAGCCGCTGCTTGCCGCGGCCGAACGCAGCGGCCGCAAGCTCGGCGTCGATCCGCTGCTGATTGTTGCCGTGATGGCGATCGAGTCGAGCTTCAATCCGTTCGCCGAGAGCCACATGGGCGCGCAGGGCCTGATGCAGGTGATCCCGCGTTTCCACCTCGACAAGATCGGCCGCAACGCCGGCGAGGATGCGCTGTTCGACCCGATGCTCAACATCCGGGTCGGCACGCAGGTGCTGGTCGAGGGCGTGCAGCGCTTCGGCAGCATACAGTCGGCGCTGCAGTATTACGGCGGTGCCCTGAGCGATCCGAGCGCGAGCTACGCGAACAAGGTGCTGGCGTTGCAGAAGCGCCTGCTCGCCGCCGCGGCGCGCGCGAAGACGGCCGAGGCCGGCGTCTGACGACGGGCGGGGCGCTTCCCCGCCCCGCGCAGTTCGTTCCCGGTGTTCTCAGGCGCGCATGCGTGCGATGCGCTCGGCCGCTTCCAGCAGGCGTTCGCGGCGGTTCGTGTAGGCGATGCGCAGGTGGCGGCGCGGCTGGTTGTCGCCGAAATCCAGCCCCGGCGTCGCCGCGACCCCCGCTTCCTCGATCAGGCGGTGCGCGAGCGCCTCGCTGTCGTCGGCCAGGTGCGAGACGTCCGCGTAGATGTAGAACGCGCCCTGCGGCTCCGCACCGACGATGAAGCCCAGCTCGCGCAGCGCCGGCAGCAGCGTGTCGCGACGCTGTGCGAACTCGTGCCGACGGGCTTCCAGGATCGCTATCGTAGCCGGCGCGAAGGCGGCCAGCGCGGCGTGCTGCGCCGGCGTGGACGGCGAGATGAAGAAATGCTGCGCGAGCTTCTCGATCTCGCGCACGTAGGCCGGCGGCGCGACGAGCCAGCCCAGGCGCCAGCCGGTCATCCCGAAGTACTTGGAAAAGCTGTTCACGACGAAGACGTCGTCCATCGACTTCAGCACGGTGCTCGCCTCGACGCCGTAGGTCAGTCCCTGGTAGATCTCGTCGACGATCAGCGTGCCCTGGCGCGCGAGCACCGTCGCACGCAGCGCCGCGAGTTCGGCCGGGTCGAGCAGGGTGCCGGTCGGGTTCGACGGGCTCGCGACGACCAGCCCGCGAGTGCGCGCCGTCCAGGCGCTCGCGACCTGATCGGGCGTCGGCTGGTAGCGCGTCTCCGCCCCCACCGGCAGCGCCCGCGGCGCGCCTTCGAAACTGCGCACGAGGTGGCGGTTCGACGGATAGCCGGGGTCGGGCAGCAGCCATTCGTCGCCCGGGTCGGTCGTCGCGGCCAGCGCCAGCATCAGCGCACCGGACGCACCCGGCGTGACGATGATGCGCTCGGGCGCGACATCCGCGCCGAAGCGCTCGTGGTAGAAGCGCGCAATCGCCTCGCGCAGCTGCGGCAGGCCGAGGGCGGCCGTGTAATGCACGTCGCCGCCGGCGAGGAAGCGCGTCGCCGCGTCGATCATCGGCTGCGGCGTCGCGAAGTCGGGTTCGCCGACTTCCATGTGGATGATGTCGCGCCCCGCCGCCTCGAGCTCGCGCGCGCGGCGCAGCAGCTCCATCACGTGGAAGGGCTGGATGTCGGCGGTGCGGCGGGCGAGATGCGGTGTCATGCGTGCTACTCCTCGGGGCGGTCAATGTGAAATTGTAGGGGACCGAAAAAACAAAAGCGCCGACGCGCGGCGCTTTTGCTCGTTCAGCCGGCCGTGGCCGGCGGGAAGGTTCAGACCGACAGGGCCAGCTCGAACATCTCGCGCTTGAGCGTCAGCGCGCGCGGCAGGCGATCCTGCAGCTTGTCGAACCATTCCTTGTGCAGTTCCAGCTCCTTCTGCCACGCGTCGGCGTCGACCTGGGTCAGGGCCTCGAACTCGGGCTTGGTCACGTCGGAGCCGGTCCAGTCGATGTCCTCGAACTTGGGCATCCAGCCGAGCGCCGTTTCCTTCGCGCCGATGCGGCCGCGCACGCGGTCGACGATCCACTTCAGCACGCGCATGTTCTCGCCGAAGCCAGGCCACATGAACTCGCCCTTCTCGTTCATGCGGAACCAGTTCACGCAGAAGATCTTCGGGGTCTGCTCGACCACGTGGCCCATCTTCAACCAGTGGTTGAAGTAGTCGCCCATGTGGTAGCCGCAGAAGGGCAGCATCGCGAACGGATCGCGGCGCACCACGCCCTGCGCGCCGAAGGCGGCGGCGGTGGTTTCCGAGCCGAGCGTCGCGGCCATGTACACGCCGAAGTTCCAGTTGAAGGCCTGGTAGGCGAGCGGCACGGTGGTGGCGCGGCGGCCGCCGAAGATGAAGGCCGAGATCGGCACGCCGGCGGGGTCTTCCCAGTTCGGATCGATCGACGGGCACTGGTTCGCCGGGGCGGTGAAGCGCGAGTTCGGGTGGGCTGCCTTGCGGCCGGTTTCCTTCGCGAGCTCGGGCGTCCAGTCCTTGCCCTGCCAGTCGATCAGGTGCGCGGGGGCCTCCTTGCTCATGCCTTCCCACCACACGTCGCCGTCGTCGGTCAGCGCGACGTTGGTGAAGATGATGTTCTCCTTCAGCGTCGCCATCGCGTTGTAGTTGGTCTTTTCCGACGTGCCCGGCGCGACGCCGAAGAAGCCGGCTTCGGGGTTGATCGCGTAGAACTTGCCGTCCTTGCCCGGCTTGATCCACGCGATGTCGTCGCCGACCGTGTAGATCTTCCAGCCGTTGAAGGACTTCGGCGGGATCAGCATGGCGAAGTTGGTCTTGCCGCAGGCCGACGGGAAGGCCGCCGCGACGTAGGTCTTCTCGCCTTCGGGCGATTCGACGCCGAGGATCAGCATGTGTTCGGCGAGCCAGCCCTCGTCACGCGCCATCGTCGAGGCGATGCGCAGCGCGAAGCACTTCTTGCCGAGCAGCGCATTGCCGCCGTAGCCCGAACCGTAGGACCAGATCTCGCGCGTCTCGGGGAAATGCACGATGTACTTGGTGTCGGGGTTGCACGGCCAGCGCGAGTCCTTTTCGCCCGGGCCGAGCGGGGCGCCGACCGAATGCACGCAGGGCACGTACTCGCCGTCGGTGCCGAGGATGTCGAAGACGGCCTTGCCCATGCGCGTCATCGTGCGCATGTTGGTGACGACGTAGGGGCTGTCGGAGATCTCGATGCCGATATGGGCGATCGGCGAGCCGAGCGGGCCCATCGAGAACGGCACCACGTACAGCGTGCGGCCGCGCATGCAGCCCTTGAACAGGCCGTTGAGCGTCTCGCGCATCTTGGCCGGCTCTTCCCAGTTGTTGGTCGGGCCGGCGTCGGCCTTGTCCCTGGAGCAGATGAAGGTGCGGTCTTCGACACGGGCGACGTCGGAGGGGTCGGACCACGCGAGGTAGGAATTCTTGCGCTTTTCCGGGTTGAGCTTGATCAGCATGCCCGCCTGGACCATTTCGGCGCACAGGCGGTCGTATTCCTCGACCGATCCGTCGCACCAGTAAACCCGGTCGGGTTCGGTCAGGGCGGCGATTTCCGCAACCCACTTCTTCAGGCCTTCGTGGCGGACGTAAGCGGGTGCGCCGGCCAGGATGGCCTCGGCGGACAAGCGTTGAGTCATGGTGGAAAACTCTCCAGATTGCAAAAGCGGTAACCCGCCTGGAGCTCGCTGCCATGCGTCCCGGGCGGGATCTTTGACGGGCCTTTGGACCTTCTTGTTGCGCCGGCCCTGCGGAAATTACTAGGGTAAACCGCAGTCGGCGAAAGCTTAATATTATGCCACGACAGCGCGCTCGACGGAAAACCGGCTTCTTAGAGCGCAGGCGTCGCGTCGCCGTCGTGCCCTGGCAGGCTGTCTCGCCGCCACGATCCGCGGCATCATTACGGATTCGGGAGAACGTCGGCGACCGCCGAGAGCATCTGATTACAACAAGTACGGGACATCAAATGGACGAAACGATCCGCGCCGCGGCGCTCGATTACCACCGCTATCCGCGACCGGGCAAGATCTCGGTCACCCCCACGAAAGTGCTTTCCAACCAGCGCGACCTGTCGCTGGCCTATTCCCCGGGGGTTGCCGCGGCCTGCGACGCGATCGTCGAGGAGCCGGCCGAAGCCGCGAACTTCACCGCGCGCAGCAACCTGATCGGCGTCGTCACCAACGGCACCGCGGTGCTCGGCCTGGGCAACATCGGCCCGCTCGCCGCCAAGCCGGTCATGGAAGGCAAGGGCGTGCTGTTCAAGAAGTTCGCCGGCATCGACGTCTTCGACCTCGAGATCGCCGAGAACGACCCGGACAAGCTCGTCGACATGATCGCGGCGCTGGAGCCGACCTTCGGCGGCATCAACCTCGAGGACATCAAGGCGCCCGAGTGCTTCTACATCGAGGCGCGCCTGCGCGAGCGGATGAAGATCCCGGTCTTCCACGACGACCAGCACGGCACCGCGATCGTCGTCGGCGCGGCGATCCTCAACGGCCTGCATCTGCTCGGCAAGGACCTCAAGAAGGTCAAGCTCGTGACCTCCGGCGCAGGGGCCGCGGCGCTCGCCTGCCTGGGGCTGCTCGAAAAGCTCGGTATCCCGGTCGAGAACATCTGGGTCACCGATCTCGAAGGCGTGGTCTATGAAGGCCGCACCGTGCTGATGGATCCGATCAAGGCGCGCTACGCGAAGGCGACCAGCGCACGCAAGCTCGCCGAGGTGATCGAGGGGGCGGACGTCTTCCTCGGCCTCTCCGCGGGTGGCGTGCTCAAGCCCGAGATGGTGGCGAAGATGGCGGCGAAGCCGCTGATCCTCGCGCTCGCGAACCCGACGCCGGAGATCCTGCCGGAGCTCGTGAAGGGCGTGCGCGACGACGCGATCATCGCCACCGGCCGTTCGGACTACCCGAACCAGGTCAACAACGTGCTGTGCTTCCCCTTCATCTTCCGTGGTGCGCTGGACGTCGGCGCGACCACGATCACCGACGAGATGCAGCTCGCCGCGGTGAAGGCGATCGCCGAGCTCGCGCGCGCCGAGCAGAGCGACATCGTCGCCGCCGCGTACGGCGAGAAGGTGTCGGGCTTCGGTCCCGAGTACATCATTCCGCGCCCCTTCGACCCGCGCCTCATCGTCAAGATCGCCCCGGCGGTCGCCGAAGCGGGCATGGCCTCGGGCGTCGCGACGCGCCCGATCACCGACTGGGATGCGTACCGCACGCAACTCAACAACTTCGTGTGGCATTCGGGCCTGATCATGAAGCCCGTGTTCGCCGCGGCGCGCGGCACGAACCAGCGCATCATCTTCGCCGAGGGCGAATCCGAGCGCGTGCTGCGCGCGGTGCAGACGGTGGCCGATGAAGGTCTTGCGCGTCCGATCCTGATCGGCCGCCCGGACGTCGTGCACGCCAACATCGAACGCTTCGGCCTGCGCATGCGCGCCGACCAGGATTTCGAACTGGTGAACCCGGACTCCGATCCCCGCTTCAAGGAGTTGTGGACCTACTACCACGGCCTCATGGAGCGCGAGGGCGTGTCGGTCGAGTACGCGAAGAAGGAAGTCCGCCGCCGCACGACGCTGATCGGTGCGCTGCTGCTGAAGTTCGGCTACGGCGACGGCCTCATCTGCGGCACCTACGGCATGCACCGCCTGCACCTCGACTTCATCGAGAAGGTCGTCGGGCGGCGCGAGGGCGTCAGGCACTGCTACGCGCTCAACGTCGTGAACCTGCCCGAGCGCACGCTGTTCCTCGCCGACACCTACATCAACTACGACCCGTCGCCGGAACAGATCGTCGAGATGACGCTGCTGGCGTCCGAGGAGATGTCGCGCTTCGGCATGACGCCCAAGGTCGCGCTACTGTCGCATTCGTCCTTCGGCAGCGCCGATTCGCCGACCGCCGAGAAGATGCGTGCCGCTCTGCGCCTGCTGCACGAGCGCCATCCGGAACTCGAGGTCGAAGGCGAAATGCACGGCGATGCCGCGCTCGACGCGGACCTGCGCCTGCGCATCTTCCCGAACGCGCGCATGCGCGACGCCGCCAACCTGCTGATCTTCCCGACGCTCGACGCCGCCAACATCGCCTTCAACCTGCTCAAGACGGCGGCGGGCGAAGGCATGACGGTCGGCCCGATCCTGCTCGGCGCGGCGCGCCCGGTGCATATCCTCACGCCGTCGGCGACGGTGCGCCGCATCGTCAACATGACGGCGCTCACCGCGGTCGAGGCGGCCCAGCGCCAGCGCTGACGCCGCGCCCCGGGTAAACGCAGGTGCCGGCCTTCCACGGCCCGGCACCTGCGTGGCATCATCTTTCCGGGACTTGTCCGCAAGCGACCGGAGGCGCGATGTCCGATGGCAAGGCTGCGCTGGTACTGACGGGAGGCGGCGCGCGTGCGGCCTACCAGGTCGGCGTGCTGTCGGCGATCCGCGAGATCCGCGGACGTCGTCCGGGCAATCCTTTTCCCATCCTGTGCGGCACCTCCGCGGGCGGCATCAATGCGGCCGCGCTCGCGGTGTATGCCAGCGACTTCAACGTCGGCGTGCGCATGCTCGCGCGCATCTGGCGGCAGTTCCACGTCAATCAGGTCTATCGGGCCGATGCGGCGGCACTGCTCGCGACCGGCGCGCGCTGGGCCTCGGCGCTGACGCTGGGCTGGGCGGTGCGCCAGACGCCGCGCTCGCTGCTCGACAACGCCCCGCTGCGCAGTCTGATCAGCGACGTGCTGGACCTCTCGGGCATCCCCCGCGCCATCGAGCAGGGTCACCTGCACGCCGTGAGCGTCGCCGCGTCGGGCTATTCCTCGGGCGAGAGCCTCACCTTCTTCGATGCCGTGCCCGAAGTCGAGCCGTGGCGGCGCATGCAGCGGCTGGGCGTGCGCACCTCGATCTGCATCGATCACCTGCTCGCGACCAGCGCGATTCCCTTCGTCTTTCCGGCGGTGCGCATCAATCGCGAATGGTTCGGCGACGGCTCGATGCGCCAACTCGCGCCGATCAGCCCCGCGATCCATCTCGGCGCCGATCGCATCCTCGTGATCGGTTCGGGGCGGCTGGCGGAGGAGGGGCGCCAGCGCAGCGAAGGCTATCCCTCGCTCGCGCAGATCGCCGGCCATACCTTGTCGAGCATTTTCCTCGACAGCCTGTCGGTGGATCTCGAGCGGCTGCATCGCATCAACATCACGGCCGGCGCGATGAGCCCGGAACAACGCGCCGCGGCGGGGATCTACCTGCGGCCGATCGAAACGCTGGTGATCTCGCCGTCGCAGCGGCTCGACGCGATCGCGGGACGGCACCGCGACACCCTGCCGCTCGCGCTGCGTACCGTGCTGCGCGGCATCGGCGCGATGCGGCGCGAGGGCTCGACGCTGCTGTCCTACGTGCTGTTCGAGCCGCCTTTCACGCAGGCGCTGATGGAGCTCGGCTACAAGGACACGATGGGTCGGCGCGACGAAGTTGCGGCCTTCCTGCGAGTGTAACGGTCCCCATGCGCGTGCCGGGGTCATCTAAAATATTAAATGTGGGCACGGTGTGACACGATGTAAGAAATTTCTCGCAAAGAACATCAAAAAGACTTGATATCTTCTTAATTTGTATAAGAATGGTACTTAGTCTGGCGTCCCCCTTTTTTTGTTTCTTTTGTTTCAGGCCACAAGATGAGATTCCGTAATCTGGCGATCGCGATGATCAGTCTCGCGATGATGCAGGCGGGTTGGAGCCTCCCCGCTTCGGCCGCCACGGGGGCGGCTGCGTCCGGTTCCGGAGGGGCCGCGACGAAGACGGTCAAGAAATCCGCCAGGCGCACGGTCAGCGCGCCGGCGAAACAGACGGTGAAGAAGCGCGTGAGCCGCAAGGCCGTTGCGCGACAGGAAGCCCGTCGGGTGAAGGTGTCGCTGCGCCGCGATGCCGCCGCCGCGGTCGACAGCACGCCGCTGCAGCTCGACGCCGCCGGCCTGCCGCACCTGCGTTCGGCCGCCTTCCTCGTCATGAACCAGAACACCGGCCACGTGATCCTCGAGAGGAAGAGCGATTCGGTGCTGCCCATCGCCTCGATCACCAAGCTGATGACGGCGATGGTCGTGCTCGACGCGGGCCAGAGCCTCGCCGAGGAGATCACGATCTCCGAGGGCGACATCGATACGCTGAAGGGCACGGGTTCCCGGCTGTCGCTGGGTACCCGCCTGTCGCGCGAAGACATGCTGCATCTCGCGCTGATGTCGTCCGAGAACCGTGCCGCGTCCGCGCTCGCGCGCCACTACCCGGGCGGCGAGGCCGCCTTCGTCGCGGCGATGAACGTCAAGGCGCGCTTGATCGGCCTGACCGACACGCACTTCAGCGATCCGACTGGCCTCACGCCGGAAAACGTCGCGAGCCCGCACGATCTCGCGCGCATGGTGTCGGCGGCGTCGACCTATCCGCTGATCCGCGAGTTCTCCACCACGTCCGAGCGTTATGTGCAGATCGGCTCGCGCGTGCACCGCTTCGGCAACACCAATTCGCTGGTGCGCAGCCCGGAATGGGAGATCGGCGTGCAGAAGACCGGCTACATCCGCGAAGCGGGGCGCTGCCTGGTGATGCAGGCGTGGCTGATGAACCAGCCCGTGATCTTCGTGCTGATGGATTCGGACGGGCGTTATTCGCGCACCGCGGACGCCGTGCGCATCAAGAAATGGCTCGAAGCTGCCGGCCCGCAGCGTGTGGCGAAGACTGCCGGCAAGGAAAACATCTAGGGTTTGTCGAAGCCCCCGCCCCGGCCGTGCCGGGGCGAGCTTCAGCGGGCGGTGCGCCTGACGTAGCCCAGGGCGCGGGAAATCTCGTCGGCCGCCTCGCGTACGAGGGGCGCGCGGTCGGGGTTGAAGCGTTCGGAAGGCGTCGATACCGACAGGCCGGCGATGAGTTCGCCGCTGTCGTCACGCACGCCCGCGGCGATGCAGCGCACGCCGATTTCCACTTCTTCCAGGTCGAAGGCCACGCCGTGGCGGCGGACCTTGTCGAGTTCCTTTTCCAGCGTTCCGATTTCGGTGAGCGAGGCCGGCGTCGAGCCGGGCAGTCCGGTGCGTCGGGCATACTCGCGCACGCGCTCCGTTCCGTCCTCGACGAGGAAGAGCTTGCCGGTGGCCGTCGTGTGCAGGGGCGCGCGGGCGCCGACGATGTGCACGACGCGCACGGCCGAGCGGCCGCTGGAGGTGCGTTCGACATAGACAATCTCGTCACCGGCGCGGATACCGAGGTTGACGCTCTCGCCGGTGGCGGCATGCAGCTTGAGCATCGCCGGCATCGCGGTTTCGCGCAGCGAGATGCGCGACTTCACCAGGCTGCCGAGTTCCAGTAGGCGGATGCCCAGGCGGTAGGTGCCCCCCTCGCCACGCTCGACGAAGCCGCTTTGCGCCATCGCGCTGAGAATGCGGTGCGCCGTGGAGGGGTGCAGTCCGGTCTCCAGCGCGATCTGCTTGAGCGCGGCCGGATCGGGGTGCTGAGCCAGCACGTCGAGCAGTTTCATCATGCGCTCGACGACCTGGATCGGATTCTTGGTTTCGGTGGGGGTGTTGGTGCTCACGCGGCCGCCATGGGAATTGCAATTGCGCGCATTCTAGCCGGGCGGGGTGATTTCGCCTAGTGAAATGCCGCCGCGCGTGCCGCAATACCCGCGCTCCCGCCGCTGGAAGCCGGCGCGGGCAGCCGATATACTGAAATACGTTGCGCCCGGCGATGCCGGGCATTGTTTTTTGAAGGGTTCGTCCGTGCGGTGCGCGGGCGCGCCCGTGACCCGGATTGCGACCATGAAGCGCTCGAAGGAAGCCGGCACGCCCGGAGATGTCCCCCCGCAGGAAGACGCCGCTGCGCCGCGTCGCACGCTGGGAGTGAGGCGGGATGGCGAGGCTCCGGCCTCCGAGGAGCCGCGCCGGCCCGGCGTGCGTGCGCGCTTCCAGCCCGGCTATGCGAAGACGATCGCGGCGACGCGAGCGCAGGCGGGCGAGGGGCAGGGAAAGGCGCGTGGGGGCAAGGCCGGGCCTCAGGAATCGGAGCGTGCGGGTGAGACCGGGCACGGCCGCAAGCCGGAGCGTCCGAAGGCGGCGGGCGTGGCCGGCGCCGAGCGCCGTCCGCGCAAGGATGGCGCCCAGCCGCGCACGACCCCGGGAAGTGAGCGCCCTGTGCGCAAGCCGTCCGCGCCTTCCGACCGCGCCCCCGTCGCCCGGCGGGAGGAGCGCCCCGCGGCCGCACGGCCCGTTGCCCGCGCCGAGGCAGCAGCGACGGCCGCTTCGGAAGGCGTGCGCCTGTCGAAGGTGATGGCCGAACGCGGTCTGTGCTCGCGCCGCGAGGCAGATGAATTCATCGAACGCGGCTGGGTGTTCGTGGAGGGCCAGTGTGTGTCGGAACTCGGCACGCGCATCGACCCGAACGCCGAGATCACGCTCGCGTCGCAGGCGCGCCGACGCCAGTCCGAACGCGTGACGATCCTGCTGCACAAGCCGGTCGGCTACGTCTCCGGCCAGCCGGAGCCGGGCTATGAGCCGGCCGTGTCGCTGATCGGCGCGGCGAACCAGTTCGACCGCGACACCGCGCAGCCTTTCGACTTCTCGCACCTCAAGGGCCTCGCCCCGGCAGGACGCCTCGACATCGATTCGACCGGCCTGCTGGTGCTGACGCAGGATGGCCGCATCGCGCGCCAGTTGATCGGCGACGACTCGGAGGTGGACAAGGAGTACCTCGTGCGCGTCGAAGGCGAACTCGACGAGCGCGGCCTCGCGCTGCTCAACCACGGCCTCGAACTCGACGGCCGCAAGCTGCGGCGCGCCAAGGTCGAGTGGATCAACGCGGACCAGCTGCGCTTCGTGCTGCGCGAAGGCCGCAAGCGTCAGATCCGGCGCATGTGCGAACTGGTCGGCCTGAAGGTGGTCGGCCTCAAGCGCATCCGGATCGGGCGCGTGCGGCTAGGCGACCTTCCGCTCGGGCAGTGGCGCTTTCTCCGCGAAGACGAGCGGTTTTGACACCTGCGCACGCGGCTTCAGCGGCGTTGGCTTGGCCGCGGCGCTGCGACGCCGTTGCGGTGTCCGTTTGGCCGGCAGCCTGGCCGGATCGCTGACGCCCGACTGCTCGGTGAACCAGCCCTTCAGCGGGCAGTCGCGATCCACGCAGCCGTGCTCGCGCGCGCACTCCGTCTGGGTTTCGTCCAGCAGCACCATTTCCCGAACCGCTTCGCAGCGGCCGATCGGCGAATCGAGGAAGGTCATGGCGTACTCCTTCGATGCGGTTATGCACAGGGATCCAATTCTCGTATCCCTAATCTAGTCAGCATTTTCCGGGGCCGCTCGTGCGAATCGCGCAGTCTTGATCTGGCGCAAGAATTCCCGCGCTGCACCAATGGTTATTCGGCGCGCAGTGCTTCGACCGCGTCGAGGCGGGCCGCGCGGATTGCGGGCAGCACGCCGGCGACGAGGCCGATCGCCACCGCGATCGCTTCGGCAGCGGCCACGAAATGCCAGGGCGTGTGCACGGGCAAGGCGGGGACCAGCAGGCCGACGAATTGCGCGATGCCGCTCCCGACCAGCAGCCCGAAGACACCGCCGATCGCCGCGAGCGCGACGGCTTCGGCAAGAAAGAGCCGCAGGATCGTCGCCCGCCGTGCGCCGAGCGCGACCAGCAGGCCGATCTCGTTGGTGCGCTCGGTGACGGCGATGGTCATGATCGTGACGATGCCGACCGCGCCGACCAGCAGCGAGATGCCGCCGAGCGCGCCGACGGCCGCGGTGAGGATGCCCAGGATGTTCGACAGGCGCGCGAGCATGTCTTCCTGCGTCGTCAGCGTGACGTCGTCCTGGCCGTGGCGCGCGACCAGCACCTTGCGGAGGCCGGGGGCGACGCGCGACGCGGGCACGGCTTCCTCGTAGGTGACGTTGATCTCCATCAGCCCTTCGCGGTTGTACAGCGACAGCGCGCGCGAGGTCGGGATGTAGGCGGTGTCGTCGAGGTCGACGCCGAGGAACTGGCCCTTTTCCTCCATCACGCCGATCACGCGATAGCGCTCGCCGCCGATGCGCAGGCGTTCGCCCAGCGCGTTGGCGTTGCCGAAGAGTTCGTGCTTGAGCTTGGCGCCGAGCACGACGAAGGCGCGCGCGCCGTTCGGGTCGTCGGGCGGCAGGAAGCGCCCGACGCGCACGTGCATCGAGAAGATGCGATGCATCTCGGGGCCGACGCCATACACGCTGGTGCGGCGCACTCGGCCCGCGCCCTCGACGTCCGAGTTGCCCCACACGATGGGCGTCACGCCGGTGACGTGGGGCACGCGTTCGAGCGCGAGCGCGTCGTCGAGGGTGAGCTGGCGCGCGGTGCTCGGGAGCCCCGGCGGTCCGCCGCGCGCCCCCTGCCGGCCGGGCGTGACTTCGATGATGTTGGTGCCGAACTGCGTGAACTCGTTGAGCACGAAGCGGTGCAGGCCCTCGCCGATGGAGGTCAGCAGGATCACCGCGGCGATGCCGACGCCGATGCCCAGCAGCGTGAGGAAGCTGCGCAGCCGGTGGGCGAGGAGCGAGCGCAGCGCGAGCTGGAGGAAGTCGCGCAGGTTCATCGCCGGGACAGGGCCTGCACGGGGTCGAGGCGGGCGGCGCGACGTGCGGGCATCACGCCGAACAGGATGCCGGTCGTGAGCGCCGTGCCGATGCCGGCGAACACGGCCCAGTCGGGCGGCCACGCGGGCAGCACGGGGAAGGCGAGGCGCAGCCCCCAGGCGCCGAGGTGGCCGAGCGCGAACCCGGTGATCGCGCCCGCGAGCGACAGCAGCGCGGCCTCGGTGAGGAAGGCGAGGCGGATGTTGCGGCCGGTCGCGCCGAGCGCCTTGAGCAGGCCGATCTCGGCGGTGCGCTGCGTGACCGCGACCAGCATCACGTTCATCACGAGGATGCCGGCGACCGCGAGGCTGATCGCCGCGATGCCCGCGACCGCCAGCGTCAGCGCGCCGAGGATGCGGTCGAAGGTGCCGAGCACGGCGTCCTGCGTGATGAGCGTGACGTCGAGCTCGCCGTCGCGGCGCAGGCGCATGATGTCCTCGAGCTGCTGCTTCGCCGGTGCGATCGCGTCGCGGCTGCGCGCCTCGACGATGATGCGGAAGAGGTTGTTGGTGTTGAACATCGCCTGCGCCGTGGCGACGGGCACGAACACCAGCTCGTCGGTGTTCATGCCCAGCCCCTGGCCGGTCTTGCCGAGCACGCCGATCACGCGCAGGCGCCGGTCGCCGACGCGCACGATGCGCCCGATGGCCGGCTCGCTGCCGAAGATCTCGTCGCGGATCTTCGTGCCGAGCACGGCCACCGCCGTGGCGCGGCCCAGATCCTCGCGCGGCAGGAAGTTGCCTTCGGCCATGCGGAAGGCGCGGATGTCGACGTAGTCGCCGCTGGTGCCGACGACCATCGCCTCGCGCAGGCGCCCGCCCCAGGCGATCTCGGAGTTGCCCACCGACAGCGGCGCCATGCGCGTGACCAGCGGCGCGCGCAGCAGCGCCTGGGCGTCGCGCACGGTGAGGTCGCGCGGGGTGCTGGTGACGAGGTTGCCCAGCCCGAAACCGCCTGTCGCGGTGCGCCCCGGGAGCACGATCACGAGGTTGCTGCCGAGTGCCGAGAACTCGTTGACGACGTAGCGCCGCGCGCCGTCGCCGAGGGCCGTGAGCACGACCACCGCCGCCACGCCGATCGACATCGCCAGCACCATCAGCGCGGTGCGCAGCGGGTAGCCCGAGGCGGCGCGGGTGGCGAAGCGGAGCGTGTCGGCCGGTGTCATGGCACGGGGGCGGGCTCGCGCACGTCGTGCAGCAGGCGGCCGTCTTCCATCATCAGGCGCCGGCGCGCACGTCCGCCCATGACGGGGTCGTGGGTGACGACGATCAGGGTCACGCCGGCGGCGTTGAGGTCCTCGAGCAGGTGGGTGACGTCCTGCCCGGTCGAGCGGTCGAGGTTGCCGGTCGGCTCGTCGGCGAGGATCACCGCCGGGCGCATGATCGTCGCGCGCGCGATCGCGACGCGCTGGCGCTGACCGCCGGAAAGTTCGTCGGGGCGGTGGTGCGCGCGCGTTTCCAGGCCGAAGTCCTTCAGCGCCTGCGCAACGCGCGCATGGCGTTCGGCGGGCGGGATGCCGGCGAGCATCAGCGGCAGCGCGACGTTCTCGGCGGCCGTGAGGCGCGGCACGAGGTGGAAGCTCTGGAACACGAAGCCGATGCGGGTGCGCCGCACCTCGGCCTGTTCGTCGGGCGAGAGCGTCGTCACGTCGCGCCCTTCGAGGCGGTAGGTGCCGGCATTGGGGCGGTCGAGCAGACCGAGGAGATTCAGCAGCGTCGACTTGCCCGAGCCCGACGGGCCCATCACGGCGACATATTCCCCGCTGTCGATCGACACGCTCAATTCGTGCAGCGCATGGACTTCGCTGTCGCCGAGCGTGAAGACGCGCTCGATGCCGGTGAGTTCGATCTGCGCCATCGCCGCCCTCAGCGCGAGGCCCCGGCCCCGTCTTCCGGCCGCACCCGCGCGCGGGCCTTCACGCCCTCGCGTTCGAGCGAGGCGACGATGCGATCGCCTTCCGCGAGGCCGTCGACCACCTCGGTGAACTCCCAGTTCGCGACGCCGGTCTTGATCACGCGCTCCTCCAGCCGCCCGGTGTCGGCGCGATAGACGAGCACGTGATTGCCTTCGCGCAGCGTCGAGGTCGGCACGCGCAGCGTGTTCTCGCGCACGGCCAGCACGATCTCGGCGTCGGCGCTGTAGCCGACGAGGAGGCCCCTGGCCTCCTCGGGCCGGGCGAAATCGATGTCGACTTCCACCGTGCGCGCCTGCTTCTCGACCGCCGTGATGTAGGGGGCAATGCGTTTCACCCGCGCCTCGAAGATCTTGCCGGGCAGCGCATCGAGCGTGACGCGCGTGGGCTGGCCGGGGTGGATCTTCGGCGCGTCGATCTCGTCCATCGGCGCCTTCACGTACAGGCAGCTGTCGTCGATGAGGTCGATCGCGGGCGGTGTCGGCACGCCGGGGGGCGAGGGGGTCGAGAATTCGCCCAGTTCACCGGTGATCTTCGCGACGGTGCCGGCGAAGGGGGCGACCAGGACCGTGCGCTGGCGGTCCGTCGAGGTGGCGCTGATCTGCGCCTCGGCCGTGCGCGTGTCGGCGCGCGCGGTGTCACAGGCGGCGCGGCGCGCGCGCGCTTCCGTGCGGGCCTGCTCGACGCGCGAGGTCGACACGAACTTGCGCTCGAACAACTCCTCCTGCCGCAGCGCTTCGCGCTCGGCGTTCTCGGCCTGCGAACAGGCTTCCAGCACGCGCTTGCGCGCGGTCTCGAGCTGCGCGCGATTCACCGCGAGGCGCGCCTCCTGGTCCTCGTTCCACAGGCGCAGCAGCACCTGCCCGGCCTGCACGCGGTCGCCTTCCTTGACGCCGAGGTAGTCGATGCGCCCGCCGATGATCGTCGACAGCTTGGTGCGCTGGCAGGCTTCGATCTCGCCCGCGCGCGTGTTCGACAGCGTCGCCTCGACGGTGCCGCGCGCGACCTCGACGAGCCGGACCGGGATGGGCTTCGGCCGCGTGAACCACCAGATCGTTCCGCCGGCCAGGGCGAGGACGACGAGGACGATCAGGCTGCGTCGGACGAAAGGTTTCATGAGGCTCCTGCGCGGTTTCCAAACGGCATGTCGGGATCGATGATCCGCCGTTCGCACGGCGCGTGCAACCGCGCAGGAGGGCGTTCTTCAGCCCTTGGCCTTCGCCCACGAGTCCTTGAGCGTCACGGTGCGATTGAACACCGGTGCGCCCGGCTGCGAGTCGACGCGGTCGGCGACGAAGTAGCCATGGCGCTCGAACTGGAAGCGCTCCTCGGGTGCCGCGTTGCGCAGCGCCGGTTCGAGCACCGCGCGGAGCGTGCGCTTGGAGTCGTAGTTGAGGTCGTCGAGGAAGCTGCGCTCGAAGCCTTCCGGGTCGCCTTCACGGCGGTTGCCGGGGTAGGCGTGGGCGAAAAGGCGGTCGTAGAGACGCACTTCGGCTTCGTAGCCGTGCGCCGCCGACACCCAGTGGAGATTGCCCTTGACCTTGACGCTGTCGGCACCCGGCGTGCCCGACTTGGTGTCCGGCAGGTACTCGCACAGCACCGCCGTCACGTTGCCGTCGGCGTCCTTCTCGCAGCCCGTGCATTTCACGACGTAGCCGTAGCGCAGCCGCGCCATGTTGCCGGGATAGAGGCGGTGGAAACCCTTGACCGGCGTCTCCATGAAGTCCTCGCGCTCGATCCACAGCTCGCGCGAGAAAGGCATCGTGCGCTTGCCGAGCTCGGGTTTCAGCGGATGGTTCGGCGCCTCGCACTGCTCGCTCTGCCCTTCGGGGTAGTTCGTGATCACGAGCTTCAACGGGTCGAGCACCGCGACGCGACGCTCGGCGGCCTCGTTGAGGTCCTCGCGCATGCATTCCTCGAGCACGCTGAAGTCGATCCAGGTGTCCGACTTGGTCACGCCGATGCGTTCCGCAAAGAGGCGGAAGCCCCCTGCCGTGAAGCCGCGGCGGCGTGCGCCCATCAGCGTCGGCAGGCGCGGGTCGTCCCAGCCGGCGACATGGCCTTCCTCGACGAGCTGGATCAGCTTGCGTTTCGACAGCACGACGTAGGTCAGGTTGAGGCGCGCAAATTCGATCTGTTGCGGCAACGGGCGCGGGAAGAAGCCGCCGCTGGCGAGCGCGTCGAGCAGCCAGTCGTAGAAGGGGCGCTGGTCCTCGAACTCCAGCGTGCAGATGGAGTGCGTGATGCCTTCGATCGCGTCCTCGATCGGGTGCGCGAAGGTGTACATCGGGTAGATGCACCACGCGTCGCCCGCGCGGTGATGGTGGGCCTTGCGGATGCGGTAGATCGCCGGGTCGCGCAGGTTGATGTTGGGCGAGGCCATGTCGATCTTCGCGCGCAGTACGTGCTGGCCGTCGGCGAACTCCCCGGCGCGCATGCGGCGGAAGAGGTCGAGGTTCTCCTCGACGCTGCGGCTGCGGTAGGGGCTCTCGCGCCCCGCTTCCGTCAGGGTGCCGCGGTAGGCGCGCATCTCCTCGGCGGACAGCGACTCGACGTAGGCCTTGCCCGCGACGATCAGGTATTCCGCGCACGCGTACATCCTGTCGAAGTAGTCGGACGCGAAATACTGGTGCTTGCCCCAGTCGAAGCCGAGCCAGCTCACCGCCTCGAGGATGGAGTCGACGTACTCCTGCTCCTCCTTCTCCGGGTTGGTGTCGTCGAAGCGCAGGTGGCACACGCCGGCGTAACTCTGCGCGAGGCCGAAGTTCAGGCAGATCGACTTGGCGTGGCCGTAGTGCAGGTAGCCGTTCGGCTCGGGCGGGAAACGGGTCTCGACCCGTCCGCCCCATTTGCCGCTCCGGATATCCTCGTCGATGATGTTGCGGATGAAGTTGCTCGCGGGCGCGGCAGCGGCGGCACCGGATTTCGGAGTGTCGGACACGGGGAAGAGCCTCGATTCAAAGGGCAAGATTGCATGAACGCGCAATTTTAGCGCGTCGGCGCGGCAATTGAGCCCTAAGGGCCGCGGCGGACGCGCCGCTCGGCTAGAATCCCACCCGACTGCCAACTCGCGGACGCTCCATGCATTTCCGTTTTAACCCTTGCGGCCCCGGCCGGCCTGACATTCCGCGTGCCGCCGTGCCCGCGCAGGAGGCGCAGTGAGCGCCCCGCTTGCCCCGCTGCCGGCCTTCGCGGCGATCGGTTTCGGTGCCGCGGTCGGCGCGTGGCTGCGCTGGGGCCTCGGCCTGCTGCTCAACCCGCTGTTCCTGACGATCCCGCTCGGCACGCTGGCCGCTAACCTGCTGGGCGGCCTGATGATGGGCGGGGCGCTGGCATGGATCCATGCCGTGCCGGAGATGTCGCCGGCCTTGCGCCTGCTGCTCACGACCGGCTTCCTCGGTGGCCTCACGACCTTCTCGACCTTCTCCGCCGAAGGCCTGCACCTCGTGCAGCGTGGCGAATGGGCGTGGCTCGCGCTGCATACCGCACTGCACGTTGCAGGCTCGCTGCTGATGGCCTGGGCGGGCTATGCGGCGTTCAACGCCTGGCGCGGTTGAGCGGATTCCTCAGTGGACATCATTTCGGGCCATCGAGCCAGGCGGCCGCACCCACTCCCGCTGCACGCCCGGTCGCGAAGCAGGCCGTGAGCAGGTAGCCGCCGGTCGGCGCTTCCCAGTCGAGCATTTCGCCGCAGCAGAAGAGGCCGGGCAGTGCGCGCACCATCAGGCGCTCGTCGAGATCCTCGAAGCGCACCCCGCCGGCCGTGCTGATCGCCTCGTCGAGCGGACGCGGTGCGGCGAGGCGGACGGGCAGGGCCTTGATGGCGGCGGCGAGCCGCGCCGGATCGGCGAACGTCTCTTTCGTCGTGCATTCGCGCAGCAGGCCGGCCTTCACGCCCTCGATGCCGGCCTTGCTCTGCAGGTGGCTCGCCATCGAGCGCGCGCCGCGCGGACGCGACAGATCCTCGCTGAGCCGTTCGAGGCTGCGGCCGGGGGCGAGGTCGAGGTGCAGCGTGGCCGCGCCCGTCGCCGCAATCGCGTCGCGCAACGGGGCCGACAGCGCGTAGATCAGGCCGCCCTCGATGCCGCTCGCGGAGATCATGCACTCGCCGGCGCGCATGGACGTTTTGCCGTGGGCGTCGGTGAAGCGCGCGGCGACCGATTTCACCGGCTGGCCGACGAAGCGGCCGCGGAAGTGCTCGCTCCATCCCGGCGTGGCGTTGCCGGCGAGCTGGCCGACGTCGAACCCGCAGTTGGCGGGCAGCAAGGGCGCGACCGCGACGCCGCGACCGGTGAGCCACGGCAACCATGCCCCGTCCGAGCCCAGTTTCGCCCAGCTCGCACCGCCCAGCGCGAGGATCACGGCGTCGGCCGTGATCAGCTGCTCGCCTTCGGGCGTCGCGAAGCGCAGCCCCTCGGTCGGTGGCCGGCCGCTGTCCTGCCAGCCGAGCCAGCGGTGCCGCACATGCAGACGCACGCCCGCCGCGCGCAGGCGATGCAGCCACGCGCGCAGCAGCGGGGCTGCTTTCATCTCCGTGGGGAAGACGCGGCCGGAGCTGCCGACGAAGGTCTCGATGCCGAGTGCATGCGCCCACGCGCGCAATTCCGCGGCGCCGAAGTGCGCGAGCATCGGCGCGAGGGCGCTTTCCCGTTCGCGGTAGCGCGAGAGGAAGGCTGCGCTCGGTTCGGAATGCGTCAGGTTGAGCCCGCCGATGCCGGCGAGCAGGAACTTGCGCCCCGGCGAGGGCATGGCGTCATATACGTCGACGCTCACCCCGCGGTCCGCGAGCATTTCTGCAGCCATCAGGCCGGCGGGTCCGCCGCCGATCACCGCGACCTTCGCGCTGCGCGTCATCGCACGATCTCCCGCCAGGTCGCGAGTTTATCGGCGAGCGAATACGACGCGTTTGCCGGGCTGGTCGAAGGCAGCCGCTGCCACGCGATGTGCGCCGCGAGCCGCGGCGCGACGTGCCGCTTGAACAGCGTCGCCGCCGTCGTGCCGTTGAGGAACACGCGCGCGATGCCCGCATGGGCGGCGAAGAAGGCGTCGAAATCGTTCACTTCCATCGACTCCGGCTCGATGTCCGAGTCCAGGCTGCCCTTGCGCCGGCACGCGCTGAGCACGTCCCACAGCGCGTAGCCGCGCTCGGCGAGCAGCCGCGCACGCTCCGCGTAGGGCAGCGTCGGGTCGATGTCGAGCACTTCGCACACGATGCGCCAGAAGCCGTTGCGCGGATGGGCGTAGTACTGGCCGGCCGCGAGCGAAGCCGCCCCCGGCATGCTGCCGAGGATCAGGGTATGCGCGTGCGGCAGGGCGATCGGCGGAAAACCTTCGAGTCGGGACATCGGAACGGGCGGCGACAGGTGACGGCACGCACGGTAGCGGTCCGCGGCGGCGCGGGCAAGCCCGGTGGCAGGGATCGTTTCCGCGGGTAACCGGTCGAACGGGTGTCTCAATGAGGGGACAAGGAGGTCGTCATGGACACGCACAACTTACCCAAGATGCTGTATTCGTATTCGGAAGGCTGGCAGGACCTGATCCAGGTGCATCCGACCGTCGCGAAGATCTTCACGATGTACGTGATGCCGATGTCGCTGATCCCGCCGGCAATGTTCCTGTACTCGATGTTCGCCACGCCGGGCGCGGTATTCCCGGAATTGGTGCCGGCGATCCATATCGGCGAGGCGCTGGCCGCGGCAGTCGCGTTCTACCTCGCGGAGCTGGCGATGGTTGCGCTGATGGCGTCGATCATCCAGCAGATGGGCGACGTCGTGGACGCCAAGCCGCCGTACTCCGAATCCTTCATCCTCGCGGCGGTCGCACCGACGCCCTTGTGGCTCTCCGCACTGGCGCTGTTCATCCCGTCGGCGTGGGCGGCCGGAATCATCGGTGCGATTGCGTGGGTCGCCTCGGCGGCGCTGATTTATCACGGCGTCTACCCGCTCTTCAAGCTCGAGGACCGGAGCAAGTCGCGCCTGATGGGCTCTTTCGTGCTGACCGCCGGCGTCATCGCCTGGGGCGCGCTGCTGGTCGTGTTGGCGCTCGCGATGAGCATGATCATCGGTCTGCGCTGAGCGCGGCCGGTTGAGACCCTTCCCCGTGATGGGAAGGGTCAATCCTTCCGGTCGCCGTGCCGGAAGTCGTTATCCCGATCCCAGTAGGGATCGGCGCCGATCTGCGCGACCAGGAAATCGATGAATGTGCGCACCTTGGACGGCAGGTGGCGCGTCGGCAGATACATCGCATAGACATGGCGCTCCACCGGAATGTATTCCGACAGCACCGCCTGCAGGCGCCCGGCCTGGAGGTCCTTGCCGATGATGAAGGTGGGCAGGAGGCCCAGCCCGAGGTCGCCGAGTACCGCCTGTGACAGCGCCTCGTCGTCATCGACGTGCAGCGGGCCGGTGACGGGTACCGAAATCTCTCCCTGGGGGCCGTTGAAGCGCCACTGTCCCTGCTCGCCCGAATGCGTGTAGTCGAGGCAGTTGTGCCGCACCAGATCCGCGGGCGTCAGCGGGATGCCGCGCTGCCGGAAGTATTCGGGCGTCGCACATAGCTTGCGCCGCACCGGCGCGAGCTTGCGTGCGACGAGCTGGGGCGGTGGCTCGCCGGTGACCCGTATCGCCATGTCGAAGCCTTCCTCTGCGAGATCGACCAGCCGGTCGGTGATCGTCAGCTCCATCTTCAACTCGGGATGCGCCGTCAGGAAGCTGGCCAGTGCCGGGGCGACATGCAGGGTGCCGAAGGCCACCGACGCGCTCACGCGCAGGACGCCGCGCGGCTCGGCATTCAGGCTCTCCGCCATGCGTTCGATCTGCACGACTTCCTCGAGCAGGCGGTCGCAGTGCGCGGCCACCGCCTTGCCGATTTCGGTCAGGCTGAGGTGGCGGGTCGTGCGATGGATCAGTCGCGCGCCGAGCGATCTTTCGAGCTTGGCGACGGCCTTGCTGATCACCGATCGCGACACTTCCATGCGTCGTGCGGCTTCGGAAAAGCTGCCCGCTTCGACGACGCGGGCATAGACCACCAGCAGGTTCAGATCGGTCTTCATCTTCTCCGTTCCGGGTAGGGCGAGGTGGCTATTGTAGCCCCAGTGGCAACAACATGATTCCCGGAGCGTTTCTTATCCTGTCGGTTTGCAATTGATAACATGGGCAACAGTGCAAAAGCGCATGGTGCAGGGGGTGTCAGGGTGTCGTGAATTGTTGCCGTGTCGGATCCTATTCCGCCAGGCAGGCACTTCTCGACGTCGCTCCGGGTTCGATGGGAGGTTCGCCACATGCATGCCGATCTCGACAAGCGGGAGTCCTTCGAACATGACGCATTCGGGCGAGTGACCACCGTATGCGCGTGGCGCGGCTGGTGTCCGGCGAATGCGCCTCCCCATGTCGCCGTCGTTCCCGCGGGTGCCGCCGCGATGCCGGGAGCCGCCCGCGAGCCTGTCCTGGCGACAGCCGGGCCGGTCCGGCTCGCGCCGGCTCCGCGCGCCAATGCGACGACCTGCAGTCTTGTTTACCGTACCGATCATGGATCTCACCAAAAACTTCGTTAAGGCAAAACGCCCGTGCACCAACGGGTTCCGCTGGTTCCTTCGTCATTACGAGAACGGCGGCAACTACCAGGAACTGCTGGACGCGCTCGTCAAGGCGGGGCGGGTCGATGATGCGTGCTGGCTGTTGTCGCAGTTCGGCCCGACCGACGCCGTCCTCGAGATCGACGCCCTCGACGCCGATGCGGTGGTGTTTGCAGGAACGATCGCAGTGCGCGGCAGCGTGGACGTGGACACGGTCCTGCGGGCGGGGCGTGCCGTGCATGTCGGTGGCAGCGTGCGGGCCGGCCGGACGATCGTCGCGGGCGAGGAGATCGTCGCCGGCGCCCAGATCCGTTCCGACGGCACGCTTCAGGCAGGCGGTGACATCAAGGCGGGCTGGGGCATCGAGGCGCACGGCGACGTCACCGGCGGCGGGGACATCCGTGCGGCGTGGGACCTGTTGAGCGAAGGCGCCGTGACCTTGTCCGGCAACGCCTTCGCCGGACAGGACCTGGCGGCGCAGGGCTCGATCCAGTGCGGCAAGAGCCTGCACGCGGGCGGCAACATCGACGGCGCCGATTGCGTGCGCGCCGATAACGGCATCCTCGCGGGCGGGACGATCCGCTGCGCCGCGCATCTCGAAGCGGGCTGGGGCATCCGGGCCGGGCAGGGGATCATCGCGGAAGGCGCCATCCGGGTCGGGGAAAGCCTGCAGGCGGGCGAAGAGATTCTCGCCGGCCCCGGATACGGGATTTACGCGGGCCTGAATGTCAGGGTCGACGTCTGGGAAACCAGCGCCAGGGTATGCGCCATCCAGAAACCGGACGGCCTGATGAGCGGTTGGTGGAGCGGGGCGGGTCCGGGATGAGCGCCGCCGCCTTGGGCCTTCCGTGCTGGCGCGCGAGGCCGCTGGAACTGCGGATCGACGTCCAGCAGAGCCCGGAAGCGCTCGATATCGAACTCGATACGCTGTATCGCCGCCTGAATTCACCCGGTGACGCGCTGCACGGCCTGCCGGCCACGGAGTCGGGCGCGCCCGGCCTCGTGTTCCGTTGCCGCGAAGCCGACGGGGAGTTCTACGTCTTCGTCGAAGACGTCATCGAACGGCGGCTGGCCGGATATACGGTGTTCAACCGCCTCGTCGAGCTCAACCGTCGGGCCGAAAAACACGTGCGCGCCCCGCATTCCAAATATGCGCCCGCCTACCAGCGGCGAGGCATCGCCACGGCGGTGTATGAGTCGGCGCTGCAGTCGGGCCTGTGCCTGATCAGCGGCGCCCGCCAATCGGCCGCCGCGCATGCACTGTGGCACGCCCTGGCGCAGCGGCACGAACTGGGCTACGTCGACATCGGTGACAAATCCCTGCGCTATCTCGGGCGCCGCGTGAACGGTGCAATCCTCGACGCCCTGCACATCCGCATGGTGCTGCTGGGCCGCGGCTGGACCGTCGAGAGCCTGTGCGGCGGCGCGGCCTGAAGCCGGGTCGGCCGCCATTCCCGGCCGCCGACCCTTGCGTGCGGCCTGTCGTCGTTCTGGCATAATCGCCCGTGTTCTCGCACGGCGCGTGACGCCGTGGGGATTCCGCCCGTTCAACCGCCCCGCCCGCGTCACCCGATGCTGGCGCCTTCCGACGACCACAGAGATTGACTGCAAGCGACTCTCGCCACGCCGACGCGCGCCGGCGCGATGACGATTTTTCCGATTGCCTCTCCGCCGACCGCCCGCGCCTGCGGCGTCTCGTGCGCGATCTGCGTCGCCAGCAGGGCGCCCGCCGCGAACGCCTCCAGGCCGATTTCGACGCGCTGCACGAGCGCTCCCGTGCGACGCTCGCCGAACGCCGGGCGCGCCTGCCGAAACCGGACTTCCCTGCCGAACTGCCTGTCACGCAAAAGCGCGACGAGATCGCCGAAGCGATCGCCGCCCACCAGGTCGTCATCGTCTGCGGCGAAACCGGCTCGGGCAAGACCACCCAGCTCCCGAAGATCTGCCTCGCGCTGGGCCGCGGCGCCGCCGGCCTCATCGGCCACACCCAGCCGCGGCGGCTTGCCGCCCGCGCGACCGCGACCCGCATCGCGCAGGAACTGAAGAGCGAACTCGGCCAGGCCGTCGGCTACAAGATCCGCTTCACCGACCGCCTGAGCGAATCGAGCTGCATCAAGCTGATGACCGACGGCATCCTGCTCGCCGAAACGCAGGGCGACCCCTCGCTCGCCGCCTACGACACGCTGATCATCGACGAGGCGCACGAGCGCAGCCTCAACATCGACTTCCTGCTCGGCTACCTCAGGACGCTGCTGCCGCGCCGGCCCGACCTCAAAGTCATCGTCACCTCCGCGACGCTCGACGCCGACCGCTTCGCCCGTCACTTCGCCGGCGCCGACGGCAAACCCGCCCCGGTGATCGAAGTCTCCGGCCGCCTCTACCCGATCGAACTGCGCTACCGCCCGGTCGAAAGCGACGACGCGCCCACGCAGGAGTCCCGCCGCCCCGGCGCCGACCGCCGCAAGGACCGCGACCTCTACGACGCCCTCGTGGACGCTGTCGACGAAGCCCACCGCAGCGGCCCCGGCGACACCCTGGTCTTCCTCCCCGGCGAGCGCGAAATCCGCGAAGCCGCCGAAGCACTGCGCAAGGCCCACCACGCCTCCGGCACCGAGATCCTGCCGCTCTACGCGCGCCAGTCCGCGCAGGAGCAGGCGAGGGTGTTCGCCCCCGGCCGCGGCCGCCGCGTCGTCCTCGCGACCAACGTCGCCGAAACCTCGCTCACCGTGCCGGGCATCCGCTATGTCGTCGACACCGGCCTCGCGCGCGTCAAACGCTACTCGCACCGCAACAAGGTCGAGCAACTGCAAGTCGAGAAGGTCGCCCAATCGGCGGCGAAACAACGCGCCGGCCGTTGCGGCCGCGTCATGGACGGCATCTGCTTCCGCCTCTACGACGAGGACGACCTCGGCAAACGCCCCGCGCACACCGACCCCGAGATCCTGCGCTCCTCGCTCGCCGGCGTGATCCTGCGCATGAAATCGCTGCGCCTCGGCGCCGTCGAGGACTTCCCCTTCATCGACGCGCCGCTGCCGCGCATGATCGCCGACGGCTACCAGCTCCTCACCGAGCTCGGTGCCGTCACAGACGACGATGCGCGCGAACTCACCCCGACCGGCGTCGAGCTCGCGAAGCTCCCGCTCGACCCCAAGATCGGCCGCATGATCCTCGCCGCGCGCGACCGCGCCTGCCTCGCCGAAGTGCTCGTCATCGCCGCCGCGCTCTCCACGCAGGACCCGCGCGAACGCAACCCCGAAAGCCCCGGTGCCGCCGACCAGGCGCACGCCAAATTCCGCGGCGGCGAACAGGACCAGCGCTCCGAATTCCTGTGGTACTGGAACCTCTGGAAAGCCTGGAGCGAAGTCCTGCGCCACGGAACCGGCAGCAAGCAGAAGGCGTGGGCCAAGCAGCACCACCTCTCCTATATGCGCCTGCGCGAATGGCGCGACGTGCACACCCAGCTCCACACCCTGTGCACCGAACACGGCTGGAAGGAAAACCAGCAACCCGCGCACTACGATGCGATCCACAAGGCGCTGCTGGCGGGTCTCCTCGGCCATGTCGGCTGCAAGATCGAAGATGCCAGCGGCCCGCAGGCCGGCAGCTACCTCGGCGCCCGCGGCATCAAGTTCTGGCCACACCCCGGCTCCGCCATCGCGAAGAAGGCCGGCAAATGGATCGTCAGCGCCGAACTCGTCGACACCTCGCGCCTTTTCGGCCGCTGCCTCGCCAAGATCGAACCCGAATGGCTCGAAGAAGTCGGCGCCCACCTCCTCAAGCGCCAGGTCTTCGAACCGCATTGGTCCAAGGCCTCCGGCGCCGTGCGTGCCTGGGAACGCGGCACGCTGCACGGCCTCGTCCTCTACCCGAAGCGCGGCATCGGCTACCGCGACACCGACCCGAAACTCTGCCGTGAACTCCTCATCCGCGAAGGTCTCGTGCAAGGCGAAATCGCCGAAGGCCCTGCACGCGGCATGCCCTTCCTGCAGCACAACCGCCGCCTCGTCGCCGAAATCGAGCGCCTCGAACACAAATCGCGCCGCCCCGACGTCCTCGTCGACGAAGAACTGATCCACGCCTTCTACGACGCCAAGCTCCCCGCCGACATCGTCGACCTCGCGAGCTTCGAAGCCTGGCGCAAACAAGCCGAAAAGGCCGAACCCAAGCTGCTGCATCTGAGCCGCGACCAGCTCATGCGTCACGAAGCGGAAGGCATCACGACGGACCGCTTCCCCGCGAACTTCGAAGTCCTCGGCCAGAAGCTCAAGCTCACCTACCTGCACCAGCCCGGCGAAGCCGACGACGGCGTCACGCTCACCGTCCCGCTCGCGATGCTCAACCAGATCCCCGCGAACCGCTGCGAATGGCTCGTGCCCGGCCTGCTGGAAGAAAAAGTCGCGGCCTTGCTGCGCACCGTCCCGCAAAAGCACCGGCACCGCCTGCAACCGATCGGCGAGAGCGCCGCGGCCTTCATGCAGCACTTCGACGCCGGCGAATGGGATACCGATGAACCCCTCCTGCGCGCGCTGCAGCGCTTCGTCGAGGACCGCGTCTCGCTCAAGCTCCCGATGGAATCTTTCCGCGCGGAGAACCTCAATCCGCACTGCTTCATGAACTTCCGCGTGATCGACGAGCACGGCCGCGTGCTCGGCCAGTCGCGCAATCTCGCCGAACTGCGCACGAGGCTGCGCGACCAGGTCGCCGAACGTTTCAGGGGCGCGCGGATCACGATGCCCGAAACCGCTGCCGCGAAAGCCGCACCGCCGCCTCCGCACTCCGGGGCGCCGAAAGGGCAGGGCGCACCCACAAAGACGGCCAGCGAACCGCCAGCCCAACTCTCGGGCTTCACCGCCTGGACCTTCGGCGTGCTCCCCGAGCTTCTCGAAGTCAAAGTCTCCGGTCGCGAAGTCATCGGCTTCCCCGCGCTCCACGACGACGGTGACAGCGTCTCGCTACGCCCCTACGACACCCCCGAAGAAGCCGCCAAGGTCCACCGCAAGGGCCTCACGCGTCTCTTCGCCCTGACGCTGAAAGACCAGGTCCGCGCCATCGAACGCCTCCCCGGCCTGCGCGACCTCGCGCTCGCCTTCATCCCCTTCGGTACCGAAGCCGAACTCAAGGCCCAGCTCGTCGCCGCAACCCTTGAACGCACCTGCCTGCTCGAGCCCCTGCCGACTGACGCCGCGAGCTTCGAACAGCGCTGCATCGAAGCGAAATCGCGTATCACCCTCGTCGCGCAAGAGTTCATGCGCCTTGCGACCTCCTTGATCGCCGAGCACGCCGCCCTGCAAAAGCGCCTCACCGGCATGAAAGGCTTCCCTGAAGTCGCTACCGACATCCAGGCCCAGGTTCGCGAACTGATGCCCAAGGACTTCCTCGTCGCCTACCCCTGGGAGCGCCTCGCCCACTTCCCGCGCTATCTCAAGGCCGCCGGCGTCCGCCTCGACAAACTGCGCAACAACCCCGCGCGCGACGCCCAACTCCTCGCCGACTGGCGCGGTCTCGCCCAACCCTTCGAGCGGGAGCGCCTCGCCAAGCGCAAGGCTGGCGTCGACGACCCCGCGCTGGACGAATTCCGCTGGCTCCTCGAAGAACTCCGCGTCGGCCTGTTCGCGCAGGAACTGAAGACCCCCATGCCGATGTCGGTCAAGCGCCTGCAAAAAATCTGGGACGCCCGTCCGCGATAAACGACTCCTCGAGATCGCACGCGCGCAAGGGTGTTCGGGCGGGGCAGGCCGGGGCTGTCGAGAGCGCCGGGGCGGCGTACGCTGCGGGGGAAACAAGGCGCTGCATGTTTGAGCCCGAAGGGCGAGTTTGCAGCGACTCCCCCGCAGCGTGCGGCGTCCCGGGAAGCCGAAGGCCGCGAACGTCTGCCCCGGCCTGCCCCGCCCGGGCGCCCGGATCAGCAGCACGGCAGCCCGAGCGCCGACCAATGCCCGCCGCTAAACAACGAGCTTTGATCCGTCAAGTTTTTCCTGCTATCCTTCCCGGCTTTCCCTTGCTCCACCGGTTCGCATGCCGGGGAGCTGTCATCAACCGCAAGGAGTTTCCATGCGACATTACGAAGTTGTATTCATCGTCCACCCGGACCAGTCCGAACAGGTCCCGGCGATGATCGAGCGCTACAAGTCGCTCGTCACCGCCCGCAATGGCCAGATCCATCGCCTCGAAGACTGGGGCCGCCGCCAGATGGCCTACCCCATCCAGAAAGTGCACAAGGCCCACTACGTCCTCATGAACATCGAGTGCGACGGCGAAGCTCTCGGTGAACTCGAGCACGCCTTCAAGTTCAACGACGCCGTCCTGCGTCACCTCGTCGTCAAGATGAAGCGCGCCGTGACCACCCCGTCGCCGATGATGAAGGAAGAAAAGTCCCGCTCGCTGACCGCCGCCCCCGCCGCGGAAGAAGCGAAGACCGAGACCGAATCCGCCTGAGGTGGCCGACTCGGGGATCAACCAGCTGCACCTCGACGCCCGGATCGCTGAACTCCAGCCCCTGCGTCGAACCCCGGCAGGAGTGCCGATCGCCGCATGCGGCCTCGCGCACGAATCGAAACAGATCGAAGCGGGGCTGCCCCGCGACGTTTCGGTCGAACTGCAGGCGGTTGCAGTCGGTGATCTGGCCGGTGTGCTGGCCAGTGCATCCCCCGGCATGAGGATAAGGGTCGCCGGATTTCTCGCCGCGAAGAGTCTTCGCAGCCGGAACCCGGTACTGCACCTGAGCAAGATCGAATTTCTGGAAGGAAACGAAAATGGCTTTCAACAAGAAGTTTGCAAAGAAAAAGGATGACCGCGGCAACCGCGGCCTGTTCAAGCGTCGCAAGTTCTGCCGCTTCACCGCGGAGAAGATCGAGGAAGTCGACTACAAGGACGTCGACATCCTGAAGGACTTCGTCACCGAAAACAGCAAGATCATGCCGGCCCGCATCACCGGCACCAAGGCCGGCTACCAGCGTCAGCTGTCGACCGCGATCAAGCGCGCGCGCTTCCTCGCTCTGCTGCCCTACACCGATCTGCACAAGTAATCAGGAGAGATCGGACATGCAAATCATTCTGCTCGAAAAAGTCGCCAATCTCGGTACCCTCGGCGACGTCGTCAAGGTCAAGGACGGCTACGCCCGCAACTTCCTGATCCCGCAAGGCAAGGCCAAGCGTGCGACCCAGTCCAACATGGCCGAGTTCGAAGCCAAGCGCGCCGAACTCGAAAAGGCCCAGGCCGAGAAGCTCGCCGAAGCCCAGGCTGTCGCCACGAAGCTCGAAGGCCTGATGCTCCAGATCGCCCGCAAGGCCGGTATGGACGGCCGCCTGTTCGGCTCGGTCACCAACATCGACATCGCCGAAGCGCTGGAAGGTCAGGGCTTCAAGGTCGAGCGTAGCGCGATCCGCATGCCGGAAGGCCCGATCAAGGCCATCGGCGACGTGCAGATCGACGTCGCCCTGCACCACGACGTCGTCGTCCCGGTCACCGTTTCCGTGCTCGGCGAACAGTAATTCGCCCGCGATAACGCGACCCAAAGGGGCTGCCTCGGCAGCCCCTTTTCTTTTTCAGCGCCCCTGCCGCTTCGGTAGAATTCCGCACTCGCCTTCCACGAAGACTGCCCCCGATGGCCACTCAAAAGCGCCGCTTCGAGAACTCCGGTGATCCCGCGATCTCGGCAATCAAGCTCCCGCCGCACTCGCTCGAAGCCGAGCAATCCCTGATCGGCGGCATCCTGCTCGACAACCAGGCCTGGGAACGCGTCGCCGACCTCGCCAGCGAAGCCGATTTCTATCGCGACGACCATCGGCGCATCTTCCGGCACATCAGCAAGCTGCTCGACCTCGGCAAGCCCGCCGACGTCGTCACCGTGTTCGAGTCGCTGGAAAAGAACGGCGAATCCGAGCAGGCAGGCGGCCTCGCCTACCTCGCCGAGATCGCCAACAGCACGCCGTCGGCGGCCAACATCCGCCGCTACGCGGAAATCGTGCGCGAGCGCGCCATCCTGCGCAAGCTCGTCACCGTCGGCGACGAGATCGCCGCGTCCGCCCTCAGCGCCACCGGCCGCGACGCCAAGATGCTGCTCGACGAAGCCGAAGCCAAGGTGTTCGAGATCGCCGAGTCGACCGCGCGCACCACCACCGGCTTCGTATCGATCCAGCCCATCCTCAAGCAGGTCGTCGACCGCGTGCAGGAACTCTACGACCGTGACAGCCCGTCCGAGGTGACCGGTGTCCCGACCGGCCTTGTCGACCTCGATGACAAGACCTCCGGCCTGCAGCCCTCCGACATGATCATCGTCGCCGGCCGTCCCGCGATGGGCAAGACGACGTTCGCGCTCAACATCGCCGAACACGTCGCCGTCGACTGCAAGCTGCCCGTCGCGATCTTCTCGATGGAGATGCCCGGCACCCAGCTCGCGACGCGCTTCATCTCCTCGGTCGGGCGCATCGACCAGGGCAAGATCCGCACGGGCCGCCTCGGCGACGAGGATTGGCAGCGGCTCACGATGGCAATGGGCAAGCTCTACGACGCCCCGCTCTTCATCGACGAGACGCCCGGCCTCAATCCCATCGACCTGCGCGCCCGCGCCCGCCGCCTCGCGCGCCAGTGCGGCAAGCTCGGCCTCATCGTCATCGACTACCTGCAGCTCATGGTCGGCAGCAAGGACAGCGACAACCGCGCCTCCGAGCTCTCCGAGATCTCCCGCTCGATCAAGTCGCTCGCAAAGGAGTTGCACGTTCCGATCGTTGCGTTGTCTCAGCTGAACCGGAGTCTCGAACAGCGTCCGAACAAGCGTCCGGTGATGTCTGACCTGCGCGAATCCGGCGCCATCGAACAGGACGCGGACATCATCATGTTCATCTACCGCGACGAGGTCTATAACCCCGACTCGCCGGACAAGGGCACGGCCGAACTGATTATCGGCAAGCACCGTAACGGCCCGACCGGCACCGTGCGCATGACCTTCGTCGGCGAATGCACGCGTTTCGAGAATTACGCCGGCGGGGCGGGTTTTTATCAGAGCGAATGATTTTCGGTTTTTGTTTCCGAAAGTGCTTGACGGGGTTTTCGAGGTCTATATAATTCGCGCCTCTTCAGCGCTGCGGCGGATTTGGCGGCGGCGGTGGGGGGCGGAAAGAGGTGGGTAGCGCGGCGGCGGATTTAAAAAAGTTTGCTGCGGTGCTTGACGAAACGAAGTGAGTTTGTCAGAATCTCTTTCTCGCTGCTGACGCAGCGGTTCTTTAAAAAATTGGACAACCGATAAGTGTGGGTGCTTGGTTGGCGCGGCTGAAACTGCTTCGGCGGTTTAATGTTGCAAAGATTGAGTGCTCATATGTAAGTCAGTAATGATTTCTTTGAGTGCTTTGTTGGATTGAACTTAAGAGTTTGATCCTGGCTCAGATTGAACGCTGGCGGCATGCTTTACACATGCAAGTCGAACGGCAGCGGGGGCTTCGGCCTGCCGGCGAGTGGCGAACGGGTGAGTAATGC
>NZ_WTVN01000003.1 GCF_012910905.1 Aromatoleum toluvorans | reverse complement strand
CACCCCAACCCTCCCCTTGAAGGGGAGGGAGTGACCGTGCCGCCTCCAACGTGCTACTCAATCTGACCGAATCCCAATTGGAGATCCGCCCGTGAATATGAGACTCGAATCGCCGGCCCTCGACCCGGCCGCCCTCGACGCCCAGTGTGCCAACGCGTTGCGCTTTCTCGCGATCGACGCGGTCGAGCAGGCCAATTCCGGCCACCCCGGCATGCCGATGGGCATGGCGGAGATCGCCGTCGCGCTGTGGCGCCGGCACCTGCGCCACGACCCGGCCGACCCGCAGTGGCCCGACCGCGACCGCTTCGTGCTGTCGAACGGTCACGGCTCGATGCTGTTGTACGCGCTGCTGCACCTGACCGGCTATGACCTGCCGCTCGACGAGTTGAAGCGCTTCCGTCAGCTGCACTCGAAGACGCCCGGCCACCCCGAACACGGGCTGACGCCGGGTGTCGAGACCACGACCGGCCCGCTCGGACAGGGGCTGACCAACGCCGTCGGCATGGCGTTGGCCGAGAAGCTGCTGGCGCACACCTTCAACCGGCCCGGACACGACATCGTCGACCACCGCACCTGGGTGTTTCTCGGTGACGGCTGCCTGATGGAGGGCGTGAGCCACGAGGCGGCGTCGTTCGCGGGTGTGCAGCGCCTGTCGAAGCTCGTCGCGTTGTGGGACGACAACCGCATCTCGATCGACGGCGATGTCGGCGGCTGGTTCGGCGACGATACGCCGCAGCGCTTCCGCGCCTACGGCTGGAACGTGATCGAGGGCGTCGAGGGGCACGAGGTCGAGGCGGTCGACCGTGCGATCCGCGAGGCACTCGCGAACGCCGAGAACGACGTTGGCCCGACGCTGATCTGCTGCCGCACGACAATCGGCCACGGCAGCCCAGCGCGTGCCGGTACCGCGGCGGTGCACGGTGCGCCGCTCGGCAGGGACGAAGTCGCCGCGACGCGTGCCGCGCTCGGCTGGCCGCATGCGCCGTTCGACGTGCCGGCGGAGGTGCGCGCGGCGTTCGACGCCCGCGACGCCGGGGCGGCCCGGCGCTGCGAATGGAACGCCCGCTTCGCTGCCTACCGCTCGCAATGGCCCGACGCGGCGAAGGAGTTCGAGCGCCGGGTCGCGGGCGATCTGCCGGCGGATTTCGCGGAGCAGGCCGACGCGTTCCTCGCCGAGGTGCAGGGCGAGCGCCCCAACGTCGCGACGCGCAAGGCGAGCCAGCAGGCCATCGGACGACTCGCGCAGGCGTTGCCCGAGCTGCTCGGCGGCTCGGCGGATCTGACGCATTCCAACCTTACCGACTGGCCGGGCTGCGGCGCGGTGCGCGCAGACGCGGGCGGGCGCCACATCAACTGGGGCGTGCGCGAGTTCGGCATGGCTGCGGCGCTCAACGGTGTCGCGCTGCACGGCGGCTTCGTGCCCTTCGGCGCGACCTTCCTGGTGTTCTCGGACTACGCGCGCAACGCGATCCGCATGAGCGCGCTGCTTCGGCAGCGGGTCGTTCATGTGATGACGCACGACTCGATCGGCCTCGGAGAGGACGGCCCCACGCACCAGCCGGTCGAGCATATCCCGTCGCTGCGCCTGATTCCGGGGCTGGACGTCTGGCGTCCGTGCGACGCCGCCGAGACGCAGGCCGCGTGGAATGCCGCGGTGATGCGCACGGACGGCCCGAGCCTGCTCGCGCTGTCGCGCCAGAACCTGCCGACCCAGGCGCGCAGCGCCGGGCAGCTCGCGGCGATCGCGCGCGGCGGCTATGTGCTCGCAGAGGCCGGGAACGGCAAGCCGGCCGTCGTGCTGATCGCGACCGGCTCCGAAGTCGAACTGGCGATGGCAGCCCGCGCGCGTCTCGCGGACGACGGCATCCACGCACGTGTCGTGTCGATGCCGTGCACGAGCCGCTTCGACGCGCAGGACGCCGACTGGCGCGACGCGGTGCTGCCGCCGGGCGTGCCGCGCGTCGCGGTCGAGGCGGCCCGGCCCGACGGCTGGTGGAAATACGTCGCCGGCCGCGACGGACGCACGCGCGGCGAGGTCGTCGGCATCGAGCGCTTCGGCGAATCGGCCCCCGCGGCCGAGCTCGCGGCGCTCTTCGGGCTGACGCCGGAGCGGGTTGCCGACGCCGCGCGGCGCTTGATCGCCGGCTGAAGGGAATCGCCGACGCGACGACGTGAGAAGGAGTAGGGCGGAAAAGCGCAGCGCCTTCCGCCGAATGCCGGCTTTCGGCCTTTGCCCATGCGGCGGAAGGCGCCCTCGGCTTTTCCGCCCTACGAAAACCGTGCTCCGCGCGTCGCACCCATGAATTCGTAACACCATCGAGGAGACCGCATTGACCATCCGAGTCGCAATCAATGGCTACGGCCGCATCGGGCGCAACGTGCTGCGCGCCCATTACGAAGGAGGGCGACGCCACCCGATCAGCATCGTCGCGGTGAACGCCCCGCGCGGCACGCCCGAGGCGAACGCCCACCTCACGCGCTACGACAGCCTGCAGGGCCCGTTCCCGCACGCGATCGACGTGGACGGCGACAACTGGATCGTCGGCGACGACCGCATCCGCGTCATCAGCGAGCGCGACCCGGCGAAGCTGCCGTGGCGCGACATGGGCATCGACGTCGTGCTCGAATGCACCGGCCGCTTCCGCTCGAAGGCGGGCGCGCAGCCGCATCTCGACGCCGGCGCCGGCAAGGTGCTGATCTCGGCGCCGGGCGGTACCGACGTCGATGCGACGGTCGTCTACGGCGTCAATCACCGCACGCTGCGCCGCGAGCATCGCGTCGTGTCGAACGCGAGCTGCACGACCAACTGCCTTGCGCCCATCGTCTACGCGCTGCACCGCCCGCTCGGCATCGTGCGCGGAAAGATGACGACCGTGCATTCCTACACCAACGACCAGGTGCTGCTCGACGTCTATCACGAGGACGCCCGCCGCGCCCGCAGCGCGACGCAGTCGATGATCCCGACCAAGACCGGCGCCGCCGCCGCGGTCGGCCTCGTGCTGCCCGAGCTCGCCGGCCGGCTCGACGGCTACGCGATCCGCGTGCCGACGCCGAACGTGTCCTTCACCGACTTCACCTTCGTCGCCGCGCGCGAGACCACCAAGAACGAGGTGAACAACCTCGTCCGCGAAGCCGCGCACGGCGCGCTGAAAGGCATCCTCGCGGTCAACGACCTGCCGCTGGTGTCCTGCGACTTCAACCACAACCCGCATTCGAGCATCTTCGACGCCACGCTGACGCGGGTCGACCACGACCTCGTCACCGTCACCGCGTGGTACGACAACGAATGGGGGTTTTCGCACCGCATGCTCGACACGACCGTCGCGATGATGGAGGCCGACTGACATGATGATGAACGAGTCCTCAGCCTTGCGCTGCCCGTCGCTCTCCGCCTGGCCGGCCGCCGCGCGTGACGCGACCTTGCGCGCCCCCGACGACTTCCTGCGCCTCGAACAGGTGCCGCTGATGGGGCGCCGCGTGTTCATCCGCGCCGACTTCAACGTGCCGCTCACGCCGGACGGCCGCGTCGCCGACGACACGCGCATCCGCGCGACGCTGCCCGGCATCCGCCAGTGTCTCGACGCCGGCGCGACGGTCGCGATCGCCTCGCATCTGGGGCGGCCGAAGGAAGGTGCGCTCGGGCCCGCCGACTCGCTCGCGCCGGTCGCCGACTGCCTGTCGCGGCTGCTCGGCCGGCCCGTGCCGCTCATCCGCGAATGGGTCGACGGCCGCTTTGCGATGCGCGCCGGCGAGCTCGTGCTGCTCGAGAACTGCCGCGCCAATCCGGGCGAGAAGGCCGACGCCCCCGCACTCGCGGCGCGCATCGCGAGCTGGATCGACGTCTACGTGAACGAAGCCTTCGGCACGGCGCATCGCAGGGAATGCACGCTGCATGCCCTCGCGCTCGCCGCGCCGGTCGCCTGCGCCGGACCGCTGCTCGCGGCGGAACTCGACGCCCTCGGGCGCGCGCTCACGCAGCCCGCCCACCCGCTGGTGGCGATCGTGGGCGGCTCGAAGGTATCGACCAAGCTGACGATCCTCGAGAGCCTCGCCGACCAGGTCGATGCGCTCGTCGTCGGCGGCGGCATCGCGAACACCTTTCTCGCGGCGCGCGGGCACGCGGTCGGCACCTCGCTGTACGAGCCCGATCTCCTCGATGCCGCGCGCGCCGTCGAACTGCGCCTCGCCGCGCGCGGTGCGCGACTGTGGCTGCCCGAGGACGTCGTCGTCGCCGACCGTTTCAGCGCCGACGCGCGCGTCGCGGTGCGTTCGGCCTGCGACGTGCAGCCCGGCGAGATGATCCTCGACATCGGCCCGCGCGCGCAGGCGGGCCTCGCCGACGAGCTCGCCAACGCCGGCACGATTGTCTGGAACGGCCCGATCGGCGTGTTCGAACTCGCGCCCTTCGCGGCCGGCACGCAAGCGCTCGCGGCGGCAGTCGCCGCGAGCCGCGGGTATTCGATCGCCGGCGGCGGCGACACGCTCGCGGCGATCGCCGCCTTCGGCGTCGGCGCGCGCATCGACTACATCTCCACCGGCGGCGGCGCCTTCCTCGAGTTCCTCGAAGGGCGCGAGCTGCCCGCGGTAGCGGCGCTGCGCGCCCGCGCGCATCTGAACAGCCGCCGCATCGTGCCGGTGCCGGCCTACGAGCACGAGCCGGAGCCGGGCTGATCCATTCCTCCACCACCGAATCCCCACCCCTACGAGGAGACAGCGATGGCAATGATCGCCCTGAGACAACTGCTCGACCACGCCGCCGAACACGGCTACGGCGTGCCCGCATTCAACATCAACAACATGGAACAGATCCAGGCCATCATGGCCGCGGCCGAGCGCACCGACAGCCCGGTCATCCTGCAGGCCTCGGCCGGCGCGCGCGGCTACGCCGGTGAGGCCTTCCTGCGCAAGATGGTCGAGGCCGCCGCCGAACAGTGGCCGGACATCCCGATCTGCCTGCACCAGGACCATGGCGCGAGCCCCGCGGTGTGCCAGCAGTCGATCCGCTCCGGCTTCACGAGCGTGATGATGGACGGCTCGCTGAAGGAAGACATGAAGACGCCGGCGAGCTACGACTACAACGTCGCCGTCACGCGCCGCGTCGTCGAGATGGCGCATGCGGTCGGCGTGTCGGTCGAGGGCGAGCTCGGCTGCCTCGGCTCGCTCGAAACCGGCCAGGCGGGCGAGGAGGACGGCGTCGGCGCCGAAGGCACGCTGGACCACGCGCAACTGCTCACCGATCCGGCCGAGGCCGCCGACTTCGTCGCCGCGACCGGCGTCGACGCACTCGCGGTCGCGATCGGCACCAGCCACGGCGCCTACAAGTTCACGCGCCCGCCGACCGGTGACATCCTCGCGATCGAGCGCATCGCCGCGATCCACCGCCGCATCCCCGGCACCCACCTCGTGATGCACGGATCGAGCAGCGTGCCGCAGGAATGGCTCGCGATCTTCCGCGAGTTCGGCGGCGAGATCGGCGAAACCTACGGCGTGCCGGTCGAGGCGATCGTCGCCGGCATCCGCAACGGCGTGCGCAAGGTCAATATCGACACCGACCTGCGCCTCGCGATGAGCGCCGCGATCCGCCGGCTCGCGGTGAAAGCGCCGGGCGAATTCGACCCGCGCAAGTTCTTCAAGGTCGCGAAGGAAGGGGCCGAGGCGATCTGCGTCGCGCGCTTCGAAGCCTTCGGCACCGCGGGAAATGCATCGCGGATCAAGCCGCTGCCGCTCTCGATGATCGCGAAGCGCTACGCCTGACGACGGGCCACGTGCGTCGCGAAGCGTACTGCCGCCTCCGACGCACGGTCATTTTCGACGATCGCTGGGTCGTATCGGCCAACGGCGGCCGCCTCTATGCGACGGCGGCGGCCACCCCCCGCGGAAGGTTTCCCAGCGCCTGCAGCGCGCCCTCCGCGGTCGCGTAGCGGCCTCGATAGAACAGCAGCGGCGGGCGCTCGTCGGTCGCGAAGCGCTGCACGCGGCCGACGAGGATCAAGTGGTCGCCGCCCATCGGGTGCCACAGAAAGTGAAAACAGCGTCAAGTAAGCGAAAAATTGGTGACACAGATGAAAAAGGCTCCTTTCGGAGCTTTTTTTTGTCATTCTGGTTGTTCAGGGGCACGCATCTCAGCTTCTGAGGAGCCGAACGCCTGCTCTCGACCCGATGCCGCCCTTCGTCGTCTCGCTCGTGCAACGGCAGGCATCCGAGTGGAGCAGTCACCCGGCGCGGTCACTCATGGACAGCAACTCAGCCGAAGCAATCGGCCAAAAAGAAAGCGCCGGCGAGGCTGCCAGCCGCAGGCTTTGCAGTCGCCACATCCACTTGCGGCTTCAGTCGAATGCCGTTATGGCATATTGATCACGTTTAGCCTGCAGGCCAAGAACAAGAGCTGATGCCCCACTAACTTGCTTCTGCCCAAAATTCTCCAAACGACTCCGCTCTATGACCAGCTCTCTGGACGAATTCATTCAACTCGATCGCACCTTCCATGAGCTCGCCCTCGAGAAAGGCGCGGGCGACGACGTCGATCTGACTCGATTACTTGGACAGCGGGACGCGCTTCGGTGGCCTAGTCTATTGAACGAATATCGTGTCATCTTGCTGTCCGAGGCGGGGTCGGGAAAGACGGAGGAAATCCGCAATATCGCGCGCACGCTTCGGCAAGAAGGCAAGTCTGCTTTCTTCGTGAGAATCGAGCATGTTAGCCAGGATTTCGAGGATGCATTCGAGGAGGGCAGCTTCGAGGAATTCAGAGCCTGGGCAGCGTCGGGCGAGGAAGGTTGGTTGCTTCTCGACTCGGTCGACGAAGCGCGTCTACGCGATCCCAAAGATTTTGAGCGTGCGATCAGGAAGCTGGGGAGATTGTTGGCGCCGGTCCTCCAGCAAGCGCATATTGTCATCACCGGCCGAACGACAGCCTGGCGGGCAAAGACCGATCTGTTGCTATGCCGGACCGCGCTTCCATATCGCCACGCCGAGAAAACCGCCGACGAGGATACGTCAGCGGATGAAACGCTGGACATCGTTACCAAAAAAACAGATACCCGTCCGAACCCAGCCGCGCCATTTAGGATCGTTGCGCTCGATGATCTTCATGGTGCTCAAATTGACGCCTTCCTGCGTGGCAAGAAGGTCCACGATCCAAAGGCATTCCGCGACGGGGTAGATCGCAAGGAGGCTTGGTCGCTGACAACACGCCCGCAAGATCTGGCTGAGCTCGTCGAGTTCTGGAACGACCATCAGCGGATCGGCTCGCGTCTCGAACTCATGCAGAGCAGTATCGCGCGGCGCCTGGAGGAACGTGACCAAAATCGCTCGGAAGCGCGTCCCATCGCTATCGAGAAGCTGCGTCTGGGGGTTCGCCTAGTCGCGGCGGCGACCACTCTCGCCCAGGAATCGGCGATTCGGGTGCCCGATGGTGCCAACAATGCGAAGGGCATTGCGATCCGGGAGGTGCTCACAGACTGGGACGACATCGATTGTGCGACGCTACTAAGCCGGCCGATCTTCGATGAGGGCATCTACGGCACAGTCCGCTTCCACCATAGGTCGGTGCGTGAATATCTGACCGCCGAATGGCTGCATGCGCTAATCGTGGACGAAGGCTCGCGCGCGCGGATTGAAAGCCTGTTCTTCCGCTCGCAATATGGAATCGAGGTGATCGTCCCGACAATGCGTTCGGTGCTGCCTTGGCTCGCCATTCTTGACGAGCGTATTCTGGCCCGCGTTTGCCGTCTGGCACCCGAGGTCGTTTTCGAGGGCGGTGATCCGAGCCAACTACCCCTGGAGACCCGAAGAAATATCCTGCGCCAAGCTTGCGAACAGCTGGCGCAGCCCGCGTACGGCCGATCACTTACCGACTACGCCGCTGTCCAGCGTTTCGCGAATGTCGATCTCTCTGACGAGATCAAGGCGTTGCTCGCACAATATGGAGAGGACGACGACATCGCGTGGTTCCTACTCCGGATGGTGTGGCAGGGCGAGATCGCAGGCGCCGCCGCCGAAGCCAAGAGCTTCGCACTCACCTCGCGCGCAAAATACACGAGGATCGCAGCGTTCCGTGCGCTGGCGGCAGTCGGCTCCGCAGCGGATCAGGCAGAGGTGCATCGGGCTTTCTTAGACGAGGATGGAGAGCTCAACCGCCATTGGCTTGCGGAGCTGATTCCTGGGCTACCAAAGGACGGCGAGGCCGTCACATGGCTACTCGAGGCGCTTGCGCGAACTCCCGCTAAGGAGCAGTACGAGGTCGACGACCTCTTGGGGGCCTTGTCGCAGCTAATCGCCGACTGGCCCCTGCCGGTGCCGCCCAGGCTCATCACCGGGTTCCATACACTGCTGGAAACGCCACCCGTCATTGAGCGGCGCCATTGCGAGATTTCGAAGCGCTACAGCTGGCTAACTCAGGCCGCGGCCCAGTCTGTCCTCCGCCTCATCGAGGCGCGCGATCCGAGCGCGCTCGAGCGAGCATCGCTATCGATTCTCCGCAAGCTCCCGCTCGCCGAGGCGCATGGCGAACACGAATTTCGCGATATTAAGGGCGACCTGTCGAAGCACATCGGAGAATGGCGGGAACTCAACTATGCTCTCTTCTGGCAGGATGCGGTCGAGACACGCGTGGGCCAAGACGTTAGCAAAGGGGAACGCCTCACTCATTATTGGCAGGTCGGCACCTTCGGCCATTTTTGGAGGTTCGGTGCCGACAGCTTCGACCCCATCTGCCAAGACATTGCTAGTCGAACACTGCTCGATGACAGGCTAGTGGCGCTCACCTTGGCCTTCGCTATCTATCGGGAAAATGGCCGCCCCGCAATTTGGCGCAGGCGGCTTAGACACTTGGCCTCCAGCGAGCCCGAGCTCAAATCAGCGCTTGACGGCCTATTTCGTCCGCAAACAAAGGACCTGCAAAGGTGGCGGCAGCAGGAAGCGCGCTGGAAAAAGCGGGCAGCACGAGAGGCCGCACGCCAGGAGGCAAACAAGCGCGAGTGGAAGGAGTATCTCGACGCGAACGTTAAGGCGCTGCGTGATCCGGGCAAGCCAGGCGTTGTCACAAACGCCCAATATTATTTGCACGATCGAATGCGTGATGCCGCCGAGCGTTCGGACAAGTGGAGCGACGGTCGCTGGCGCTCACTGATCCCCGAGTTCGGCGAGCCGATCGCCCGCGCGTTCCGCGACGGCGCCGTCCGCTTTTGGCGCGATCATCGGCCCCAGTTGCTTTCCGAGGGGGCTCAAGCCAACACAACTCCGTTCAGCGTTATTTTCGGACTGGCGGGTCTGGCAATCGAGGCACGAGAGGCAGACGGCTGGCCCAAAGGGCTCTTAAAGGCAGAGGTGGAGGTCGCAACCCGCTATGCGCTTCGTGAACTCAACGGTTTTCCTAGCTGGCTGCCAAGCCTTTACGTCGTCTATCCGGAAACCGTAATTGATCTTGTGATCAACGAGATCGACCATGAGCTCGCAACTGAGGATCCCGAGCGCGAGAGCCACTATGTGCTCTATGACGCAAGCTGGAGCGGCGACTGGATGTGGGACCGGCTCGCGCCGCTCGTCCTCGCACGGCTCCGAAAGCCACCAAAGAGCATCGGTAATCTGCGCTACATGCTCAACATCGTCCAAGGCTCATCGCTTGACGATTCAACTATCGCGAAGCTGGCAGCGCAAAAGGCTAAAGCGACCAAGAACCTCGCAGCAGCGCCGATGTGGTTCGCGATGTGGGCAGGTGTCGATCCGGCAGTCGCGATTCCGGCGCTTGCGGCGAGGCTTGCTGAAATCGAGGAAGACGGCAACAAGACGCTCTTCGCGATGCGATTCATCACTGCGCTCGTAGGCGGTCGGCGCGAAAGCCGGAGTGCGCGCCAAGCCTATCGCACTGTCGAGCATATGAAGACGCTCTACCTACTAATGCACGACTATGTGCGAAAGAAGGACGATATTGATCGCGCCGGAACGGGCGTCTTTTCGCCGGGGCTGCGCGACGATGCTCAGGACGCGCGCAATGCGCTGTTCTCTTTCATTCGCGAGACACCGGGTAAGGAGGCTTTCCTCGCACTGACGGAAATGTCACGCATTCATCCCGCTGAAACAGACCGGCCATGGTTGGCGTTCCATGCCAAGGAAAAGGCGGCGCTCGAGGCGGACTTGTCGGCTTGGTCGCCGCGACAAGTGCGCGATTTCCACGACCGGCTAGAACGTACGCCGGCCAACCATCGTGATCTCTGGTATCTCGCAGTCGACCGACTGCTCGATCTCAAGCACGATCTCGAGGAGGGTGATGCGAGCATCGCGTCGATCCTTAAGCCGGTCGATCGGGAAGTCGAAATCCGCAAATATATCGGCAACTGGTGCCGCGAGCGCTCGGGTGGCCGATATGTGATTCCGCAAGAGGAAGAACTTGCCGACGCCAAGCGACCCGACCTGCGCTTTCATGGCGTCGGCTTCGACGGTCCCGTGCCTGCCGAGCTCAAGCTCGCAGACAAATGGACCGGACCGCATCTCTTTGAGCGCCTCGAGATACAGCTCTGCGGCGATTATTTGCGTGATAGGCGGTCGAGCCGCGGGATCTTCGGGCTCGTTTATCATGGGACCAAGCCTAGTTGGGACCTGCCGAATGGCAAACGCGCTGAGAGCTTCGACGCACTGATCGAAGCGCTTCAAGATCATTGGGCGATCCTCGCGCCGCAATTTCCCGCTGTAGAGGACATCAGGGTGATCGGAATCGACCTGACTAAGCGCGGCGTGGATGCGAAAACGGCGTCCACGAGAAAGACGGCCAAGAAGTAGGAAAGGCACGCGCTACCCAAGGGACTAGATTTCCGCGGCCGGCTTCCGGGTAAGCGGTCTCTCCGGTAGCCCTGGCTGCTGGCTTACGGCCATCCGCGTTGGCCACGTCGTGTGGAATGAACCAGCGGCTGGTTTCCGAGTGAAGTTGCCGTTCCTATGGCTGCTATGTGGCGAGCACGAGATTCCGCTTCTGGCCGGGTGCAGTCAGCAGACCCCCCACGCAAGCTTCGCAAGCGCCTGCGGCTCGCCGTCCGCGGTCGCGTAGCGGCCTCGGTAGAACAGCAATGGCGGCCGCTCGTCGGTCGCGAAGCGCTGCACGCGGCCGACGAGGATCAAGTGGTCGCCGCCGTCATAACAGTGCTCGACCGAGCATTGAAAAACCGCGGCGCAGTGCGGCAGCAGGGGCACGTCCCCGAGTCCGCTCGACGGCCTGACGTCGGCAAACTTGTCGCCGCCGCTGCGCGCGAACCGGTCCGACAGCGCCCGCTGGTCGGCCGCGAGCACATGCACCGCGAATTGCGCTGCACCCTCGAACGCGGCGAGGCTGTGCGACTTCTTCGCGAGACTCCAGAGAATCAGCGGTGGGTCGAGCGACAGCGATGAGAAGCTGTTGATGGTGACGCCGATCGGCGCGCCGGCTGCGTTGCGCGTCGTGACAACGGTGACACCGGTCGCGAAATGGCCCAGTGCGTTGCGAAGCTCGCGGGAGTCGATCACGTTGGTCTCCTTGGGCGACTCTGAACACGCGCCGATGCTAGCCCTCCCGCATAGGACGCCTCGATACCAACTAGGGAGTAGCGCCAAGTAGAAATTTTCCCCCCGGGTACACCTGTCCATACTCGGCTTCGCGATCACAAACCGAAGCGGAGAATTTCCGATGACACGAAATTCGATTCTGAACCCTCGCCATCGCGAGCAGGGTTCGAGTCTGGACGGCGCGACCTGGAACGAAATGCCGATTCCCTGGCGCTATCGGCGCGACCCGCACGACGAGGTCGTCGCGGTACGTACCGCCGCTGGCCTTTATGACATCAGTGCGCTGAACATCGTCCGCGTGTCGGGCGCCGATGCGGCGTCCGTGATAGACCGGATGGTGCCGATCGACGTCCATCGCCTGCGTCCAGGCACCGCGCGCCTCGCAGCCCTGGTCGACGAGCGCGGCGCGATCAGCGACGACCTGATGGTGATCTGCGATGGCGAGTCCTCCTACCGCCTGTCCCACGGCAGCGGCAGCACGCAGGCGCAGCTCGCCGCCTTGTGCGACGGGCGCCGGGTGAGCTGGGAGCAGGACCTCGACATCCACATGCTTTCCCTGCAGGGCCCGCGCTCAGCCGCCGTGCTGCAGCCCCACATCGGCATCGAGCTCGCCTCGCTGCCGTATTTCGAGCATCGCGAAACCACGGTCTGCGGACTGCCGGTGACCGTCTCGCGCGGCGGCTATTCGGGCGAGCAGGGCTTCGAGCTCGCCTGCGCCTCGAAGCACGCGGTGGCCCTGTGGGATGCGATCCTCGAAGTGGGCGCGGCCCACGGCGTGATTCCCTGCTCGTGGGATTCGCTCGACGTGGCGCGCATCGAGGCCGGGCTGCTGTTCTTCCCCTTCGACATGCCCGAGGGCGACACCACACCGTGGGAGGTGAACCTCGGCTGGGCGATCGACGCGGATAAGGCCGCCGACTACGTCGGCAAGGCGCCGCTGCTCGCCGCACGCGGCGAGGAACGCTTCTTCCAGGCGGGCGTCGCCGTGCGTCACGACGCCGCGGTCGAGGCCGGTGCGCCGATCCTGGTCGATGGCAACGAGGCCGGCGTCGTGACCAGCGCCACCTTCAGCCGCTACCTGATGCAATCGCTCGCGCTGGTCCACCTCAAGCCCGAATACAAGGCGCTCGGCACCAAGGTCGAGATCCGCGACGGCAACGGCAATCACGCCGGCGTCGTCGTGCGGACGCCGTTCTACGACCCGCAGCGCCTGCGCGCCCGGGTGCAGGCGGCCTGATTTCAGGCGGCGCAGACCGCCATGCATGTGGAGCTGCCCCGTAGCGGCCCGGTACGACACCGGACGCCGGACGGCGCAGCGCTGCAAACCGACGCCCTGCCACCGCTCCGATAGACGAGCAGGGCGCTTATTCATCACCGGTTGGAGACTTGGAGACTACAAGATGGCCCGCGATCCCCGTTACGACATCCTCTTCGAACCGATCCAGATCGGCCCGAAAACGCTGCGCAACCGCTTCTACCAGGTTCCGCATTGCATCGGCGCCGGCTCGACCCTGCCCGGATTCCAGGCCGCGCACCGCTCGATGAAGGCCGAAGGCGGCTGGGCGGCGATGAACACCGAATACTGCTCGATCCACCCCGAGTCCGATGACACGCACCGCCTGTCGGCGCGCATCTGGGACGAAGGCGACGTGCGCAACCTGCGCGCGATGACGGACGAGGTGCACAAGTACGGCGCGCTCGCCGGCATCGAGATGTGGTACGGCGGCGCCCATGCGCCTTGCATGGAAAGCCGCGCCACGCCGCGCGGGCCCAGCCAGTACGCGTCCGAGTTCGAGACGCTGACCTACTGCAAGGAGATGGACCTCGACGACATCGCCCAGGTGCAGCAGTACTACGTCGATGCGGCACTGCGCGCGCGCGATGCCGGCTTCGACATCGTCTACGTGTATGGCGCGCACTCCTACCTGCCGCTGCAGTTCCTGTCGCCCTACTACAACAAGCGCACCGACAAGTACGGCGGCTCGGTGCAGAACCGCGCCCGTTTCTGGATCGAAACGCTGGAGAAGGTGCGCCGCGCGGTCGGCGACGACTGTGCGATCGCCACGCGCTTCGCGGTCGACTCGCTGTACGGGCAGGCCGGCATCGAGGTCGAAAGGGACGGCATGGCCTTCGTCGAGATGGCCGATTCGCTGCTCGACCTGTGGGACGTCGATGTCGGCGACATCGCCGAGTGGGGCGAGGACGCCGGTCCGTCGCGCTTCTACCAGCAGGGCCACCAGGTGCCCTGGACCAAGTTCATCAAGCAGGTGTCGCGGAAGCCGGTGCTGGGCGTGGGCCGCTACACCGATCCGGAGAAGATGGCCGAGATCGTAACCAAGGGCTATGCAGACATCATCGGCGCCGCGCGCCCCTCGATCGCCGACCCCTTCCTGCCGAAGAAGATCGAGGAGGGGCGCGTCGACGACATCCGCGTATGCATCGGCTGCAACGTGTGCATCTCGCGCTGGGAGATCGGCGGGCCGCCGATGATCTGCACGCAGAACGCGACGGCCGGCGAGGAATACCGCCGCGGCTGGCACCCCGAGAAGTTCGCCAGAGCCAAATCGGATGACGCGGTGCTCGTGGTCGGCGCCGGCCCGTCCGGTTCGGAGTGCGCGCGGGTGCTGATGGAGCGCGGCCACACGGTGCACCTCTACGACACTGCCGAGAAGATCGGCGGCCACCTCAATCAGGTCGTCACGCTGCCCGGCCTGGGCGAGTGGGGCTATCACCGCGACTACCGCGAGACGCAGATCGGCAAGCTGCTGAAAAAGAACAAGCAGAACCAGCTCGCGCTGGGCCAGAAGCCGATGAGCGCGGCCGACATCCTCGACTACGGCGCTGAGAAGATCGTGATCGCGACCGGCGCGCACTGGGTCGGCGACGGCACGAACTGCCTCTCGCACGACATCATCCCGGGCGCGGACGCGAGCCGCGACGACCAGCTCACGCCCGAGCAGGTGATCGCCGGCAAGAAGCGGATCGGCAAGCGTGTCGTGATCCTCAACGCCGACACCTACTTCATGGCGCCCAGCCTCGCCGAGAAGCTCGCGGTGGCGGGACACGAGGTGACGATCGTCAGCGGGGTGCATCTGGCGAACTACATGCACTTCACCCTAGAGTACCCGAACATGATGCGGCGGCTGCACGAGCTCGGGGTCAAGGAGATGGGCGACCACTTCTGCAGCCAGATCAAGCCGGGAGCGCTGGAGGTGTACAACATCTGGGGCGACGGTTCGAAGCGCACCTACCGCGGTCCCGGCAACCTGCCGCGCGATACCAACAAGACGCACCGCTGGGTGGAGTTCGACTCGCTCGTGCTGGTCACCGGGCGGCGCTCCAACGACGGCCTGTTCCGCGAGCTCAAGGCAGCGCAGGACCAGTGGGCGGCGAAGGGCATCAAGGACGTGTATCTCATCGGTGACGCCGAAGCGCCGCGCCTGATCGCCGACGCGACCTTCAGCGGCCACCGTCTCGCGCGCGAGATCGAGGAGGGCAACGCCCAGCTGCCGCTGCCGTACCGCCGCGAGGTGGCGGTGTGGGGGACGCCGCACAAGCCGGGCGGCACCTTCGAGATCCAGTACAAGGTGTAAGCGCCCCCGCCCCCTAGGGGCGGTCCGGTGCCCCGCACCCCCCGCCCGTCCGGCGGGGGGAGGGGAGGGCTTGCCTTCCCCCATGCCGCGGCCCGGCCGTTCCCTGCTAGCGCCGCGCCCCCTTTCCCCGTCCCTCTCCTTGCGGGGAGAGGGGGCACACGCGGCGCCGGCCGCCCGCCCGGCCGGCATTCATCACATCAGACGGACGACCGCCCATGTTCGCTACAGAGAGATTCGATCCGCAACACGTGACGCGCATCCTCTTCGAGGGGTTCTCGTCGCCGGCCATCGCCCTGTTCTATCTCGTCGGCTTTGCCGCCATCGGTGTCTTCTGCTGGGGCACCTGGGTGCAGATCCGCAAGTACCGCCGCGGCCAGCCGCAGGGCGCCGCGCTCGCGCTCGTCCCGCGCTTCATCGACATGTGCCGCACGGTGCTGACCCACCGCACCCTCGTGCGCCGCGACCCGGCCGCCGGGCGCGCGCACCGGCTGATCTTCTTCGGCTTCGCACTGCTCTTCCTCGGCACTTCGACGATCGCGCTCGACTACGACGTCATCGCCCGCGTCATGGGCCGGAGTATCTGGACCGGCAACTTCTACCTGTGGTTTTCGCTGGTGCTCGATCTCGCCGGCGTCGCCCTCATCGGCGGCCTGCTCTACATGATGGCGCGCCGCGGCTGGATCAAGCCGCCCAAGCTCGACTACACGCGCCCCGACCGCCAGCCCGGCGACCCCGACTACGACCGCAGCTTCTATCGCCGCGAGGACTGGGCCTTCCTGTGGACGCTGATCGTCATCGGCGCGACCGGTTTCGTGCTCGAAGCCTCCCGCTTGGTGTGGCTGCAGGCTCGCCCGGAAGTGTGGGAGCTGCGCTGGTGGTCGCCGATCGGTGCCGGCGTCGCCGAGGCGATGCGCGGCGCGGGCCTGGACGCCGATGGAGCAGGGGCCTTGCGTAGCGGCCTGTGGTGGTTCCACGGCGCGCTGGCGCTCACGCTGATCGCGCTCATTCCCTTCACCAAGGTCAAGCACATCGTCACTGCGCCGGCCTCGCTGATGCTGCGCAACCCCCTTGCCGCGCAACGGCTCCCGCGCCAGTCGCCTGACAGCGAGCGCGTCGGCTACTCCACGATCACGGATTTCACCTGGAAGCATCTCCTCAACCTCGACGCCTGCACCAAGTGCGGCCGCTGTCACGAAGCCTGTCCCGCGCGGGCATCGGGCGCTCCGCTGTCGCCGCGCGACGTGATCCTGTCCTTGCGCGAGTTCGCCAACGAGGCGTTGCAGAAGAACGCGCTGCCCGACGAGGCGAAGCTCTCGGTGCATGGCAAGGATGTCGGCCAGGTCTTCATGGAGACGCTGTGGTCCTGCCGCACGTGCATGGCCTGCGTCGAGATCTGCCCGGTGGCGATCGAGCACGTACCCATCATCGTGCAGATGCGGAGAAAACTCGTCGAGGACGGCGCGATGGAGCCGCAGCTGCAGAAGACCCTGCAGACCATCCACAAGACCGGCAACTCGTTCGGCGAATCCAAGCGCAAGCGCGCAGGATGGACCAAGCCGCTCCCCTTCCAGATCAAGGATGCGCGCAAGGACCCGGTCGACGTGCTGTGGTTCGTCGGTGACTACGCCGCCTTCGATCCGCGCAACCAGAAGGTGAGCCAGGCCTTCGCCACGCTGCTGCACGACAAGGGCGTCGATTTCGGCCTGCTCTTCGAGGGCGAATCCAACGCCGGCAACGACGTGCGCCGCGTGGGCGAGGAGGGCCTCTACGAGCTCCTCGCCGAGAACAACATCGCCATGCTCGGCGCCTCGACCTTCAAGCGCATCGTCACCACCGACCCCCATTCATTCAACACGATCCGGAACGAATACCCGGAGTTCGGCGGCAAGTACGAGATCGAGCACTACACCAGCTTCGTGCAGCGCATGCTGGAAGAGGGCACGCTGAAGGTACGGCGCCCGCTCGGGTATCGCGTCACGCTGCACGACCCCTGCCACCTCGGTCGCTACAACAAGGGTTACGACGCTCCCCGCCGGATTCTGCAGGCGCTTGGCTGCGAGCTGGTCGAGATGGCGCGGAACCGCGACAACTCCTTCTGCTGCGGTGCCGGTGGCGGCCGTATCTGGATGCCCGATCCGGTGGGCGCGGAGAAGCCCTCGCAGATACGCATGCGCGAGGCCGGCGACATCGAGGGGCTGGAGGTCTTCGTCGTGTGCTGCCCGAAGGACCTCACGATGTTCGAGGACGCATTGAAGACCAGCGGCTTCGAAGGACGCTTCGTCGTGCGCGAGCTCATCGAGCTCATCACCGAGGCGCTCGCCGAGCCCGCGTCGGTAGCCGGCATGGCGCGCGAGCCTGCAGAAGATGCGCTCCTCGCCTGATCGGAGCGGCACGGCGCGACGCCACTGGCGCGAGCTGGCTGAGCGCGCCTGCACGGACGAGGCGCCCTTCGCTGCAGCCGCGCTCTACCCCTACGCCGCGCCGCGCGAGCGCGCCGGCCTCGAGGCGCGGATGTTCGGGGAGCGCCGCGACCGCCTGCTGCTCGCCTCCGCACCCTTTGTCGCGCCGGCAGTGCTCGCGCGGCTCGCCGCGCTCGATGACGGCGGTGCCGTGCAGTTGCGCCTCGCGCGCAACCCGGCGACGTCTGCGGCGGCCCTCGGCGCGCTGTGGCGCGCGGATGCGAGCCCGCGCCTGCGCCAGCTCATCGCACGCCACGCCCGCACGCCCCGCGCCGTCCTCGGGCAGATCGCCGCAGCCGCCGGCGAGATCGAAACGCTGCGTGCGCTGTGCGAGAACGGCGGGGTGGCGGCCGAGGTGCTGGCGACGGTGAGCGAGCGCCGCATCGGCGTGCTTCAGCGCCTCCTGGCGGTAAACATTGCCACCGCCGAAGACACGCTCCTCGCCTTGTGGGCCGAGGCGGACGACGAGGCGGTGCGCGCCCAGATCCTGTTGCATCCGCACTGCCCGGACGTACTCCTTGCAACGGTTCCGGCATCGCTTCTGGAGCGCCGCTGCCTCGCCCGGCAGCAGCGCGCCCCCCGGGCGCTGCTCGCCGAACTCGCCAACGACCGCGACGCGGCGGTGCGCCGCGCAGCCGCCGAAAACCCCGGCACGCCGCTGGCGGCGCTGGTGGCGAACTGCTTCGACGCCGATGCAACCGTGCGTCACGCCGTCGCTGCCCGTCGCGACCTCCCGCCCGCGCTTGCCGGCTGCCTCGTCGACGACGCCGACGCCCGGGTGCGCCGCGCGCTTGCGCGCAACCCCGCCTGCCCACCGGAACTCCTCGTGCGCCCAGCTACCGATGCCGACGCCGAGGTGCGCCGCGCGGCCGCCCGCCACCCGCACTGCCCACACGAACTGCTCGATCGCCTGAGCCGCGACGAGGTCACGTGGGTGCAGGCAGCGGTGGCCTATCGCGACGAGCTCCCGTACGCCGTCCTGCGGCGCCTCGCCCGCAGCAGCGACGTGGACGTGCTCGCCGGCGTTGCGCGTCACCCCGCCACGGCGCCCTCGCGGCTTGCCCGCCTGGCCATCCACGACTGCCCGGACGTGCGCCGCGCCGTGATCCTGAACCCGCGAACGCCGCGCATGGTGCTGCGACTGTTGCGCCAGGACGGCTACGCCCTGCATCGCGCGATGGCGGTCGACCACCCGCGGTTTGCCGATACTGACCGGTGGCGCATGCGTGACGACCCAGACGTGCAGGTGCGGTTCCGGGTTTTCCAGCACTTCGCGCGGCGCGACGCAATGCCGGCCGCTCACGAGGCGTCCGTCCACGTCACACAGCTGTCGCATTACCAGCCCCACCCACCCAAGGAGCACATGGAGACGACATGAAAATACTAGTGCCGATCAAGCAGGTGGCCACGCTCGACGAGGACTTCGAGTTCCGCGAGGACGGCCGCGACATCGACCCCGACTTTCTCATCCACGACCTCAACGAGTGGGACAACTACACGCTGGAGGAGGCGATGCGCCTGAAGGAGGGGCCCGGCGGCGAGGGCATCGAGGTGGTGGTTGCCACCGTCGGCCCGGAGAGTGCCGACGAGGAACTGCGCAAATGCCTCGCCAAGGGGGCCGACCGCGCCCTGCGGGTGTGGAGCGACGCCCTCGAGGACGCCGATGCGATCGGCGTGGCACGCGTGCTCGCCGCCCTCGCGCGGCGCGAGTCGCCCGACCTCATCTTCGCCGGCGTGCAGGCCACGGACCACGCCTGCGGCGCAACGGGAATGGCACTCGCGGGCCTTCTCGACCTCCCGCACGCCGCCGTGGTGGCGGCGCTGGACTACACGCCGGGCAGCAACAGTGCGACGGTCCGGCGCGAGCTCGAAGGCGGCAGCTACGCCTCGGTGCGCATCGATTGCCCGGCGGTGCTGACCCTGCAGCTGGGTATCAACACGCCGCGCTACGCGTCGCTGCGCGGCATCAAGCAGGCCGCCCAGCGCCCGATCGAGGTGCTCGACGCCGAGGCGCTCGGCGTGACGGCCGACGCCCTCGGCGCCGCGGGCTCGGCATCGCGCGTGCGCCGCATGTATGTGCCGGAGAAGGGGCGCGCACAGATGATCGAGGGAACGCCGGCCGAGCAGGCGGCACGTCTGGCGCAAATCATCAAGGAATTCGGGGGGGCGGCATGATGAGCGGAATTCTCGTAATCAGCGAGCATCGCAATGGCGAACTGCGACCGGTGAGCCGTGAGCTGGTCGGTGCCGCAGTAGCCCTGAAGGACGCGACCGGAGAACCGCTGCGGGTCGCGGTCATCGGTGAGGCGCCCGAGCGCTACGTCGCCGAGCTGAAGCTCGCCGGCGTCGACGAGGTCCTTACGGTGCAGGCCGTCGTAGACGCCTTCGATCCGGAAATCTACGAGGCTTCGGTGCGGGCGCTGATCGAAGCGCGCCAACCCTCGCTCGTGCTGCTCGCCCATTCGGTGGACAGCCTGGGCTACGCAGCGCCGCTCGCGGTGAAGAACGGCTACGGATTCGCCACCGACGTCTTCGGCATCGAACGCGACGCGGACGGCTGGGTGGCGACGCGCGCCGGCTACGGCCAGAAGGTGAACATCGAAGTGGACTTCCCGGGTCGGTCCGTCGTGGTGCTGACGGTCCGCCCCGGCGCCTACAAACCCGTGGAGACTTTCGGCGAGCCCTCGGTTTCAGCCGTCCCGGCACCCGCGGTCACGCCGCGCAGCCAGCATCTCGGTTTCGAGGAGCCGGCCGGGGGCGATGACGTCAACATTCCCGGGGCCGAGTTCATCGTCTCGATCGGCCGCGGCGTGGGCGAGGAGGACAACGTCGAGGAGTTCAAGGAGCTCGCGGACAGCGTCGGCGCGACGCTCGGCTGCTCGCGCCCGATCGCCGACGCCGGCTGGCTGCCGAAGGCCCGGCAGGTGGGCCAGTCCGGCAAGACGGCCGCCGCCTGCAAGCTCTACGTCGCGATGGGCATCTCCGGCTCGGTGCAGCACATGGCGGGGATGAAGCACGTCGAGACCATTGTCGCGGTCAACACCGACCCCGAGGCGTCGATCTTCACGATCGCGCGGTACGGCATCGTCGGCGACATCTTCGACATCGGCCGCGAACTGCGCAACCACTTCTGAGCATGGCGGGGGCGGCAGCCCCCGCAGGGAGATTCCAATGAAAATTCCGCATTCGCCGCGGCGCGTGGCCGGCTGTCTCGCCCTCTGCGCCGCAAGCCTCGCCCCGGCCAGCCGGGCGGACGAGGGCGCGAGCCCGCACACCGTGACGAGCAACGTCGGCTTCTTCAGCAACTACGTGTTCCGCGGCATCACCTATACCCAGAACCGCCCCGCGCTGCAGGGCGGTTTCGACTACGCGCATGCCGGCGGCCTCTACGCGGGGGTCTGGGGCACCAACGTGAGCAGCGACGCCATCAACGACGCGAGCCTGGAGCTCGACTTCTACGGAGGCTACACCGGTACCGCGGATGACTGGAGCTATGACGTGGGCCTGCTCCAGTTCTACTACCCGGAGCACCCGAAGCTCCCCGGCACCAGGGAGAGCTACAACACGCTGGAGGCCTACGGGGCCGTCGGCTGGCGCTGGCTCACGCTGAAGTACTCCCACACCCTGACCGACTATTTCGGTTTCAATCGCGATTCGCTGGGCGGCGGCAGTTCGCGCGGCAGCGGATACCTGGAGCTCAACGCCAAGCTGCCACTGCCGGGCGAAGTGGTCCTGGGGCTGCACGCCGGCCGCCAACGCGTGCGCAACTACAGCCAATTCAGCTACACCGACTGGCGCGCGAGCCTCGCGAAGTCGTTCGGCGCCGGGTGGACCGCGTCGGTGGCGTATACCCGAACGAACGCCGACGACAGCCTGTGGGTGGCCGACGGCAAGGACCTTGGCGAAGGGCACTGGATCGTGGGGCTGTCGCGCTCGTTCTAAGCGCCACGGAAGAGGGGGGCCGCCGCCGGCGCCCCGCTAGCATTCCCGCGCGGCACGCCCCTGGTCGCACATCTGGTCGCTGATGTCGGAAATGAACCCTTCGATCGCGAGCAGCGTGCCGTTGCCGGCAAACACGCCGCGGCTGCGTTCCTCGACCCAGCGCTCGCGGCCTTCACGCGTGCGGATGCGGTAGCGCAGATGAAAGGCATTGCGGCGGGCGAGCTGGCTCTGCACGTAATCCCACACGTAGCTGCGGTCCGCGGGGTGGATCAGCTGGTCGTAGGACGCGTGGTGGTCGAGGAGATCGACCGCCTCGTGGCCGGTCAGCTCGAAGCAGCCTTCGCTGACGAACTCCATTGTCCACGAGCGGTCGTTGCGGCAGCGGAAGGCCATGCCCGGCAGGTGGTCGAGCAGGGTGGAGAGGCTGCGGTCGCGGGCGCGCAGCACCTCCTCGGCGCGCTTGCGCGAGTTGATGTCGGTCATGATCCCGGTGGCACCGTTGAACTCGCCGTGCCGCCCGCGGCGCGGCTTGAGGCGCACGTCCACCCAGCACTGCCGTCCGTCGCGGCAGATCAGGCGGGTCTCGAAGCGGCAGGCGGCCTGGCCGGGCTGCAACACCTTGAGCAACTGCTCGCGGTTGAGCGCCTGGTCGTCCGGATGGACGTAATCGAAGAACGAGTGCCCCACGCAGTCGCGTGCGTCGAGCGCGGTGACGTCCTTCCAGGAGCGGTTGAGAAAGGTGAGCGTGGCCTCGGTGTCGGTCTGGAAGACGATGTCGTCGATGCCGTCGACCAGCGAGTGATCGTCCTGAGCAAGGGGGGGCGGTGAGACGGGCGTGCGGCCGGCAGCCTGCGCCAGCGCGCGGCGGTGGCACAGTTCCGCAGCAAGAATGAGCACCGACGCGATCGTCAGGCTCACCACCGCGAGCGCGGGCGAGGCGGGTATCCACGCCATGCTCGCGCCGAGCGCATATGCACAGGCGGTGGCGGCACCGATAAGATACAGCCATAGGCTCAACATGAGCGGTCCTCCAGAACTCTCCGGTGGCTGCCTGGAATGTCGCGCCGGGTGCAGCGACGTCAGAAGAAACAGGTGGAACGATGACGCACGATCAAACGGATTCCAGCCGCGCCTGGCCATCATACTGGCTTCGATCGACGCGGCAAGGCGTACGGTCGCTGCCCTGGGCCGTCGTGATGACGGTGGCCGCGGGCGCGGCCCTGCTCCTGCTCGCGCAGCCGATCCTCACCGCCGCGTGGACCAACCACGCCGTACGCTTCATTGCGGGTGCCGCGGAGCTGCAGGAACGCGCCGCCATGCTGCCGCCGCAGCCGCAGGACGCGACGACGCACGAATGGCTGGAGGAAAGCCGCAGCTTGCTCGCGGACCTTCCGTTTCGCATCAATCTGCCCGACGCGGTGCCGCCCGACGCATTCGACAGCGTCTCCAGCGCCCTGCCGCTCGTCGAGACGGCGACGCTCGTGGTGGCCGAGGCCTTGCGCCGTCACCTGCGTGTGGACATCGCGGTGCGCATGGCGCTCCTGATCGTCGCCGTGGGCGGCGCCTGGCTCGGCATCCGCCTGCGTCGCAGCGCCGCCGCGCAGGCCGCCCGTGAAGCCGCCGGCAACGGCCAGGCGCCGGCCCCGCCCCCCGACCACTGGCTGCTGCTGCTCGACCGCGTCATGTCCGAACTCACCGGCCCAGCGCCGGGACAGCAGGCACTGACCAAGTTGTCGCAGATCGTGCAGGAGGCGCTCGATGCGAAGGCCTGCGGGGTGTGCCTGAACGAGGAGGTGCGAGAGTCCATGCAGCTGCCGGCGGTCATCCACAGCGGCGAGCTCGGCTGGGCCCAGCTCGAGCAGCTGCGTGCCCTGCCGGTCGCCGGGCGCTACCAGACCTTCGAGCTGCCGCCGGCCGGCCCGGGGCTGGCGGTACCGCTGGGGGACGGCAAGACGCGCTACGGACATCTGTTCGTCGTCGGCCGCGAGGAGCCGGAAGGTCTGTTGCCCCTGTTGCAGGTAGTGGAGCTCGTGAGCCGACACCTCGCCATGGCGATCGGCCATTGCCGGCGCGATCAGGAAGGCCGGCGCATCGCCCTCATCGAAGAGCGCACGTCGATGGCGCGCGAGCTGCACGACTCGCTCGCCCAATCGCTGTCCTACATGAAGATCCAGGTCACCCGCATGCAGAAGCTGCTCCAGCGCGGCGCCCCGCCGGAGGAGGTGACCGGCGCCGCGGAGGAAGTCCGCGAGGGCCTGAACGGCGCCTATCGCAAGTTGCGCGAACTGCTCAACACCTTCCGCATGCAGATCGATTCCGGCGGTCTCGTCGTGGCGCTGGAAGAAGCGCTGGAGGAGTACGGCGCCCGCAGCAGCGTCGCGATGACGCTGGACAACCGCGTCGGCGCGTGCCGGCTCGACGCCAACCAGGAATTCCACGTGGTGCAGATCGTGCGCGAGGCCTTGTCGAACGTCGTGCGCCACGCCGGTGCCACTCAGGCCACGGTGCGGCTGTCGCTGCTCGACGGTGGCCTGACCGCGGTGACGGTCGAGGACGACGGGCAGGGCTTCGAGCCGGTAACCGACAGCCGCAACCATCATGGCACGACGATCATGCGCGAGCGCGCGTCGAGCCTGGGCGGGACACTGTCGATCGAGCGTCGGGAGGAGGGCGGCAGCCGCGTCACGGTGTGTTTCAAGCCGACGGTCCTCGAACGATAGCGGCGCGACGGACAGAGCGGCGAAGAGGGAGTACCATCGCCGGGCACCAACAAAGTCGCCGGCACAGGCGACGACAATGACAATTGGAGACCAAGTGATGGAGACAAGTCACACCGTCCTGATCGTGGACGACCATGCGCTTTTCCGTAAAGGCATTGCGCAGTTGATCGAGATGGAATCCGACTTCCGCGTCGTCGGCGAGGTCGGTTCCGGCGTCGCGGGGGTGGAGATGGCAGAACGGCTCAAGCCGGACGTCATTCTCGTCGACCTCAACATGCCGGGCATGAACGGTATCGACACCCTCACACTGCTGCGCGAGCGCGGTGTCGAAGCCCGCTTCATCATGCTCACGGTGTCCGACAATCACCGCGACGTGGTTGCCGCACTGCGGGCCGGCGCCCACGGCTACCTGCTCAAGGACATGGAGCCGGACGACCTCTGCATTTCGCTGAAGAAGGCGCTCAGCGGCGCCGCGGTGCTGAGCGAGGCGGTCACCGGCAGCCTGGTCGAGGCGGTAACCACCAGGCAGCCGATGCCGACGACCGAGGCCAACCTCACGGCACGCGAGGTGGAAGTGCTCGATTTCCTCGCCGAAGGCATGTGCAACAAGACCATCGCACGCCAACTGGGGATCAGCGTCGGCACGGTCAAGGTGCACGTCAAGCACGTGCTGTACAAGCTCAACCTCCACTCCCGCCTGGAAGCCGTGGTCTGGCGGCACCAGTGCGAGGACGCCCCCCTGCGCCCGGCCTCCTGACCGGCGCGACACCCGGCGGCGGCTTGCGCGTCCTGCGCCGCCGCCGTTTTTCATTTCTGCATCAAGCACGCCCACGCCATGCCTACTTGTGGGTATGCCCCTTTTGAGCATTGCCGCGCCCTCCGGGCCTTCCAATAATTCCGTCACACGTTCCCGCCGCACGTCGCGGGGGCGGACGGAGACGAAGGCCAACGTGCCGCCGGTTCGGGGTACATCAAACAACAAGGAGGAATCATGACGTCGGCAATCTATGCGAAGGCCGCCTTTCGCGCCCGGAGCATCCGCTGGGGTTTCATCTGGGCGCTGTGGTGTGCGGTGCTTTGGGGGGCGTGGTACGTGCCCGGGGCGGCGATCTGGCAGGAACAGCCGTTCGTCGCGATGGACATGAACGATACGCGGCAATTCCTGACCGCAGCCGCGGTCATCACCACCTTCAACGCTTTCGCCGTGCTGATCTTCCTCTTTGTCTGGCTGATCGTGCTGGAGAAGTTCGGCGACTTCGTCAGGACCGCGACGCGGGTGCGCAAGATCTCCAAGTGGTACTTCGCGGCCGCGATCTTCGGCGGGCCGATGGCGATCTTCGGCTCCTTCCTCGCGATGGGCTATATCGGCGCGGTGTTTGCCGCGATTTCCGGCTTGCTCTATCCCATCGTCGGGGCCGCGATTGCACGCGCCTGGTACAACGAAAAGATCACCATGCGCGCCGCGTTCGGCATCCTGGTGATCGTCGGAGGCGGGGTCGCCATCTACGCCCCGGGCATCCTCGGCGAGTTGTCCAGCGCCTCGGCGAACAAGGTGTCGTGGCTCGGCTATCTCGGCGGCGCCATGGCCGCGCTCGGTTGGGGCATCGAAGGGGCGCTGGCGGGGAGGGCGCTCGACGTCACCGACCCGGACTGCGGCATCACCGTCCGTTTCGCCGCCGAAGTCTTCTACTGGTCATGCCTGGTATTGCCCGCGCTGGCCCTGTTCGGCGACGTCGACGTCATCCACCTGATCCTCGGTGCGCTCAATCTCAAGGCAATCACGTGGCTGCTGCTCGCCGGCATCACCTTCGGTTTCTGCTACGTGTCGTGGTACAAGTCCTTCCCCCTGATCGGCGTCGGGCGGGGCCAGGCGATCGCCGCCCTCTACGGCGCCTTCGCGGTGGTCTTCCTGGCCGTCTTCACCCTGCAGTTTCCCGCCTGGAACTTCCTGGTCGGCCTCGTCCTGGTCGTGGCCGGCGCCTTCCTGATGTACACCGAAAAGAGCGACGTGCTCGAAGTCGTGCGCGCCCTGTGATCACGCAAGCAATCCACGCGAGGAGACGACAGATGGCAAGGGTTCACATCAAAGGCTACATCCTTCAGCTCATCGCCCAGGCCGAGGGCATCTGGGACAACGAAATCGCCACCGCGGTCTGTGCGGAATACGGCAAGGACGGCGCCTATTGGCACGGGACGGTACGTGTCATCCTCACCGACCTCTATTCCGGAGGGCTGGTGAAGAGCCTCGAGGAACGCTTCGACGCGTATGGCGACAAGATGCGCTTCCGCTTCGCCCTGAGCGATTTCGGCCGCCAGCGGATGGCCGACACGGGGCTGCTTTGAGCTTTTTCCACCGCACGATGAGGAGACGCACCATGTCGCAATTCTGGGGATATCCGGGAGCGGACACGCTCGCATTGATCGTCATTTTCGCGCTGAGCCTGATCCCGCTCTACCATGCGCGCACCTTCGTGAACAAGATCTAGGCGGCTCCTGCCGGATCTGCGAGGCGCCGCCCCTGCGGGGGCGCGCCCGCAACACGAACGCGATTTCCATTCCTGCAAAACCATCGCGGAAACTTCCCGGCGTCGCGGTACTCGAACCGTTACAAAATGCCGACTGCGGCGCGGTCGCCCATTCCGGGTGATGCGGATTCGGTGGCGCGTCTTGTCGGATGTCGAATAAAGCGTTCGAGGAGACAGCCGTGGCCACGAAAATGCCCGCCAGGGAACGTCGGACTCCCATTCAGGATTCATCCGACGGCGTCAGCCGTCGCCGTTTCATCGAAGCGGCCGGCGCGATCGGTGCGGCAGCGGCGCTGTCGCCCTTCATCATGCCGCGGCGCGCATCCGCGGCCGCGAAAACGCTCAAGATCCTGCAGTGGAACCACTTCGTGCCCGGCTACGACAAGTGGTTCGACGGCACCTACGTGAAGGAGTGGGGCGCGAAGAACGACACCGAGGTGATCGTCGACCACGTCGGCATTCCCGCGCTGGCCACCCGTGCCGCGGCGGAAGTCTCGGCGCAGCAGGGGCACGACCTCTTCATGTTCCTTTCGCCGCCGCCGGCCTACGAGGAGCAGGTCATCGACCACCGCGAGATCTACGACGAGTGCATCCGCAAGCACGGCAAGCCGGTCGACCTCGCGGTGCGCAGCACCTTCAACCCGAAGACGAAGAAGTACTTCGCCTTCTCCGACAGCTACGTGCCGGACCCGGTGAATTACCGCAAGGACCTGTGGGACGACGTCGGCATGACGCCGAGCACTTGGGACGACATCCGTGTCGGCGGGCGCAAGATCAAGGAGAAGCACAACATCCCGGTAGGCGTCGGCCTGTCCGCCGAGCTCGACACCGCGATGGCGGTGCGCGCGCTGCTGTTCTCCTTCGGCGGATCGGAGCAGGACGAGCAGGGCAACATCGTGCTCAACTCGAAGAACACGCTCGAAGCGGTGAAGTTCGCGCGGGCGCTGTACCAGGAGGCGATGACGCCGCAGGTGATGGCGTGGGACGCGTCGTCGAACAACCGCGCGATGCTCGCCGGGCAGGTCTCCCTGGCGCTCAACGCGATCTCGATCACGCGCGAAGGCGAGAACAAGAACATCCCGGGCACCGACAACATCTGGCTCGCCAAGGCGGCGGCCGGTCCGGTGCGGCGGATCGGCCTCGAACACGTGATGGACTGCTACGTCATCTGGAAATTCGCCGCGAACATCGAAGGCGCGAAGAAGTTCCTGATCGACTACATCGACAACTTCCACACCGGCTTCATGGCGAGCGAGTTCTACAACTTCCCGTGCTTCGCCGCGACGGTGCCGGACCTGCAACAACAGATCGCCAAGGACAGCAAGGCCAGGCCGGCCGACAAGTACAAGGTCCTCGGCGATGTGCTCGACTGGGCGACCAACGTCGGCTACCCCGGCTACGCCAACGCCGCGATCGACGAGATCTTCAACACCTGGGTCATCAACACGATGTTCGCGAAGGCCGCGAGCGGCGCCGACACGCCGGAGAACGCCATCAAGGAGGCGGAAGCGCAGTGCAAGCGCATCGTCCAGAAGTGGCGCGCGAAGGGTCTGGTCTAGGCGGACCGCCGCCATGGCGACGGTAGAAACCCGGGCGCTGCGCAAGCGCTTCGACGGCGTGGCCGCGGTGGACGGCATCGACCTGCCGGTGCGCGAGGGCGAGTTCCTGGTCCTGCTGGGCCCGTCCGGCTGCGGCAAGACGACGCTGCTGCGGATGATCGCCGGGCTGGAGACGCCGTCGTCGGGCGACGTGCTGATCGACGGGCGCGTCGTGACGCCGCTGCCGCCGCGCGAGCGCAACATGGCGATGGTGTTCCAGAGCTATGCGCTGTACCCGCACCTCACGGTCGCGGACAACATCGCCTTTCCGCTCAAGGCGCACGGCATGCGCGGCGCGGAAGCCGCCGAGCGCGTGCAGCGGGCGGCGGCGATGTTTTCCATCGAACGGCTCCTCAAGCGCAAGCCGCGCCAGCTCTCCGGCGGCGAACGCCAGCGCGTGGCCCTTGCCCGGGCCGTCGTGCGCGAGCCGGTGGTCTTCCTCCTCGACGAGCCGCTCTCCAACCTCGACGCCCAGCTGCGCAGCGCCGCGCGCGACGAGCTGCAGCAGTTCCAGAGGCGCCTCGGCACCACCACGATCTACGTCACGCACGACCAGATCGAGGCGATGGGTCTGGGCGACCGCATCGCCGTGCTCGATCACGGCCGCATCCACCATCTCGGCACGCCACGCGAAATCTACGCCGATCCGGCCGACACCTTCGTCGCCACCTTCATCGGCTCGCCGCCGATGAACCTCGTCGAAACGGACGACATCATCACCGGATTCCGCCCCGAGCAGTTCATGCCGATCGAGGCGCTGCCGGCGGACGAGCCCGTGCGCCGCTTCACCCTCGACGTCGGACGGGTCGAATACCTGGGCGCCGACCGCCTGGTGTACGGCACCCTGGCGCCGCCGCTGCCCCCGAGCCGCGTCATCGCACGCCTGCCGGCCGGCCCGGAACTGCCGGTGTCCACGGGCGAACGCCACGAGTTCGCCGTCCGCGAGCGCGACCTGCGCCATTTCGACCGCGCCAGCGGCCGGCGGGTGAATTGAGATGCGCGCGCCCGCCGCCCGGCACGGCCCGACGCTCCTCGACGACGAGCGCTGGCTCGGGCGGCTGCTGCTCGCGCCGGCGATCCTCTACATCGTCCTGCTGGTCGGCTTCCCGTTCGCGATCGGCCTCTACTACAGCGTCAGCGATGCCACGGTGGGCACGCGCACCTTGCACTTCGTCGGCCTCGACAACTTCCGCCTCGCACTGGAGAACGCGACCTTCTGGCAATCGCTGCGCAACGCCGTGGTGTTCACGCTGGTCTCGCAGGCCTTCGTCGTCGTGCTCGGCAAGATCCTCGCGATGGCGCTGTACCGCGACTTCCGCGGCAAGTGGCTGGTGCGCTTCCTGATCCTGCTGCCGTGGGTCGCGCCGATCTCGCTCGGCAGCATCGGCTGGCTGTGGATCTTCGACCCGGTCTACAGCATCATCAACTGGATGGCGCGGGGCCTGGGCCTGCTGGCCCCGAACGCATGGCCGATCTGGCTGGGCCAGCCGGACCTCGCGATGGCCTCGGTGATCATGGTGAACGTCTGGCGCCTGCTGCCGCTCGCGACGGTCATCATCCTCGGGGGCCTGTGCTCCATCCCGCAGGACATCCACGATGCGGCGGCGATGGACGGCGCAGGCTTCTGGCGCCACCTGTTCCTCATCAACATCCCGCTGGTCATGCCGATCATGCTCGTCGCGCTGCTCTTCGGCATCGTGTTCACCTTCACCGACATGATCGTCATCTACGTGCTGACCCGCGGCGGCCCCTACGACACCACGCAGGTGATCGCCAGCCTCGCGTTCTTCACCGGCATCCAGGGCGGCGACCTCGCGGGCGGCGCCGCGATCGCGCTGTTCCTGTTCCCGGTGCTGGTCGCCGTCGCCATCCTGTTCCTGACGCTGGCGCGGCGCGCGGAGGTCACCTGAGATGAGCACATCCGCCATCACCATCAAACGCTGGGCCGCGCGCGGCGGGCATTTCGGCCTGCTCGCCGCCTTCGTCGCCTTCTCGGCCTTCCCGTTCTACTGGATGCTGATCACGACCTTCAAGGAGACCAACGACCTCCTCGCCACCGCGAACAACCCCTTCCTCTTCAACCATCCGCCCACGCTCGAACACCTGCGCGTGCTGGTCGTCGATACGCAATTCGTCCGCTGGCTCGGGAACACCACGCTGGTCGGCGTCTCGGTCGTCGCGATCACGCTGCTGCTCGCCGTCCCGGCCGGCTACGCACTGGCACGCCTCGCCGGGCGCTGGGGCCAACAGATGGCGATCGGCATCTTCCTCACCTACCTCATCCCGCCGACCATCCTGTTCATTCCCTTCTCGCGCATCATCGCGTCGCTCGGGCTGCAGGACTCGCTGTGGTCGCTGGTGCTGGTCTATCCGAGCTTCACCGTGCCGTTCTGCACCTGGCTGCTGATGGGCTTCTTCAAGGCCATCCCGCGCGACATCGAGGAAGCCGCGATGATGGACGGCTACTCCCGCTTCGGCGCCTTCCTCAAGGTCGTGGTGCCGAACTGCTCGGCCGGGATCCTGACCGCGGTAATCTTCGCCTTCACCCTGGTGCTGCAGGAATTCGTCTACGCGCTGACCTTCATCACCAGCTCGTCGCAATACACCGTCAGCGTCGGCGTACCGACCTTCCTCGTGCGCGGCGACGTCTACTTCTGGGGCTCGATGATGGGCGCCTGCCTCATCGTCAGCGTCCCGATCGCCATCGTCTTCAACCTGTTCGTCGACCGCTTCGTCGCGGGCTTCACCGTGGGGGCGATCAAGTAGCGGCATCACCGGGAACGCACGGCGCCCGCGTGCCGTGACTGGAAAAAGCGGCAGGGCTCTCCCATAATTCCCTGTCATGAAACAGACACTCCAGCCCATCGCCCAGGCCTACAAGAGCGACCGCGAATCGGTTTACAACACGTGGTTTGTCAGCAGCGAGGATCGCCTCAAGGCGTTCCGCAGCATCCGCCGCGGCGTCGGCGCGGTCGTCGAGGACATCCGGCAGCACCGTTTTCCGAACGACTTCAAAGGCTCATCGCTGGAGTTCGTGCTGAGCTGCATCGCCGAGCAGAAGCAGGTGTTCGAAGGCGCCGCGCATCCCTTCTACTGGAAACCCAAGCTTCGCATCCCGGACATCTACGAGAACGACGCCAACAAGCAGGCTTTCGGCGAATTCCTGCATGCCTGCCTCAAGACCACCGACGTAGGGGCCCTGGAGAAGGAGGTCCTGAAGCTCGCCGGCCGCGGTATCAAGGGACTCGGGCCGGCGGTCGCCAACATCCTCTACTTTCTCCATCCCGAGCTGTTTCCGCCCTTCAACACGGCAATGCTCAACGGCTTCAACGCACTTTTCCAGGCCAAAAAAAAACTGGGCTCCTGGGAGAGCTATCTGGAAATGCGCGAGACGATCATTCAGGCCAATTCGACGCTGGGCACACTCTCCAGGGATCTCGGCGCATTCAGCGGAATGTTGTTCGAGATCGGGGTAGGGCGGCTCGCACCCGACGCCAGCGGGCAGGGAACCCTGATTGCCGCGCAGGAAAAGCTCGAACAGCTTCGCCGCAAACGCCACACACAGGTCGAGCAGGATCTCGCGGAAGAACGCCTCCACACCAAGGTGCAGTACCAGCTATCCGAACTCGGGCGCGCACTCGGGTATGACATCCTCGTCGCACGCAACGATCGTAGCGCTCAATACCAGGGCCGCATGCTCGGATACCACAGTCTGGAAGGGCTCCCGGACCTGGGACTCCCCCCGGAGGTGCATGCGACGGCAGAGCTGATCGATGTCCTTTGGCTGTACAAGGGGAAAGCGCAAATCGCCGCCGCCTTCGAGGTCGAGAAAAGCACCTCCATCTATTCCGGCATACTGCGGCTGACCGACATGGCGCTCTCCATCCCCGGCAAGGAAGAGCATCTCTACCTCGTGGCACCGGCCATGCGGGAAAGGGAAATCATCGAGCAGTTGAAGCGCCCCATGTTCCGGCGGCCGGACGAGTTTTCCCTCGGGTACATCCTGTTCGAGGACCTCGATCGCCATTTCGAATCACTCTGCAAGCTCGGCGACGATCACCGCATCCTGGACAAATTGGCCTGCCGCTGCTGTTTTTGACCGGGGTGATTCCCAAACTGGCAAATCCGCGAAGGGGGAGGGCCGATAGATTAGCCCTCAGTCAGGCAGCGACCGGATAACGACTGGCGATGGCAATTCGGTTCCAGGTATTGATGACGATGGAAAGCCATTCGATCGCCGCGATTTCTTCCCTGGAAAGTGTCGCCGCGGCTTGCTCATAGACGGAATCCGGCACTTGCCCGTCCGCGACCAGCGTAATGGCCTCCACCAATGCCAGTGCAGCACGTTCTTTCTCCGTAAAGTATCCGGTTTCTCGCCATGCGGGCAGAACACTGATACGGTCACTGGATTCGCCACTGGCCAACGCATCACGGGTATGTAGCCGGACACAAAAAGCGCACTGGTTAATCTGCGATGCGCGGAGCCGTATGAGATGTGAAAATCCTTCGGCTATCCCGCTAGATGCAATGGCTTGGGAAGCCAGCTTATCAAGGTTGATAACTGCTTGATATAGTTGCGGTTGAGTCTTTCCGAGGTTAATTCTTTCTTTCATTGAAAATTCCTTTTGTGTGAGCGGATAACGACAGCCTTCAGTGGACGTGAAAATGCGCAGCATTTTGACGGGTCCGCTGCAAGCACTGGTTGGGCCACTAACATTTTTGTGCGATCTCAGGATTGATGGTGCCTGAGCCTGCATCAAACCGAATGCAAAGATATTGGCCCATTGCCTTCGCTCTGCATGCCTCGTCGGATAGGGGCTTCCGATCGATGGCCCCCCTCACGATCTCGGATCTCGCCATGTCAGAGAGGAAGTAATTGCCACATGCGCTGTTCGAGCACCTATAGAGCGCCCCCTGCTCCCATAGCTTCTCGCTCCGCTCGGCATTGCTCCCACAAAGAAAGCATGGCTCATGACTTGTTGATGTATGCACGATCAACCTCCGACTCTAAGATGCCAAACCTTTTATGTGACCGACCGCCAATGTGGCGAAAGCCGATGGGACATGAATTAATTGAGCCTGCCCCGTTTTCTTCCTCAATTTCTCCTGCTCGCTTTTTTCAAAGCGTTCACAGCCATGATCGCGCTAGCGACGCAGCAGTGAGAGCAAAGAGAATGGCGAAGCCGCTCAAGATACAATCATATAGAATATGCGGTGACTTTGGAAGCAAAGGAACCCGTCCGGCGAAAGGCTCTAGAAACGAAAGCACAAGAATGCCAACAAAAGCACCAACAATCCCACCAATTACTGAAATCAGTCCAACAAGAATCGATTCCAATCTTCAATCCCCAAACTGAATTCTATGTTCGTAAGTTCGCCGCCCCCGTGTGTTGTTACTCGTCGATATTCCGCTGGGTTGGGCGACATTACTCTCCCCTTATCTCTGAAACAGAATAGCTCCACTGCAAATGACCTTTCGGGTTGAGCCCCCTCCCGGCGAAGTAAACGGGCTCTTCAAAGTCGCGGGCTTGGACGGGGGGGATACCTAGATACAGATACTCACTGCTCTCTCCAATGGTGATGCAATTCTGCGAACCTGTCGCGCCAGTGCAGTCTTGCATGGTCACCACAAGTTTGACCTGCTTGAGGGTGTAGTTCGTCGAATTGTTCATAATGCGGCCCGACAACTTGTATCCGCTGTACTCAGGTTTCAGGGCCACATTCTCAAAAGCGAGTTCCGAGATTGCGATACGGGAGAGGGAACGACTCTGTTCGAGTTCGCTTTGGATATAGAGAAGGCCGCCCCCGGCCACAGTAAGGGCGACTAGGCCCAGTGCGAATTTTCTGAACCCTGAAGAAACAACAAGTAGGACCAGAACAGCGATGCCGAGTAACCAAGCCATGACCGATTTTCCGTCCGCTCGATAATGAGGAAGTGCATGATACTGGCTAGAGTCGATAACAGCGTAGCCGTGAGTTGACCACAGATGCCGCAGCGTCGTACAGGCTGTTGGATTGCGAGCGGAGAGGAATAAGCTTCTCTGCTTTCAAGTGATTGCGTGAAAATTCCTCTGAAAGCTTGGCATCACGCTCGGCGCTGTCGAGAATGCGTCTGGCGGCCTCGCTTTGGTCGAGCCCCCGATTAAAGGTCTCGACGTGGTTAAAGAACGCAAGCAAGTCCCGTGTGTGCGCCTCGTTGAGGCCGCCATCCGCTAACAACGCAGGTAGAGAATGCGCATACGCAATGGTCGGGAGGCGATATAACGGCGCCGGTATGCCGTCGGTGAGGTAGGTCTGCGCCAATGTTCGACAGTGTTCAATTTCTGCGCGCAATGCTGCGAAGTGAGCGCGGCGACGTCTCCGTGACTTAAGCCAGTCGTAGAGAACAATGAGAGCAAAGGCAAGCGTAGCGCCGACAAAGGCGGCTATCACCTCCTTGGTTTCGTACCAGGCGCCGGTGGCTACGGAAAGTGTGTCCATGTCGCCCAAAAGTTGTGTAGACGGAATCGGCCAATATCGTGATAGGCCGACGCGGCCTATTTTTGGCTAGTAAAAATTACGATAGCAACCTAACGGGTTTTCGTGGACCTTTTCTTACGGCACAACATAGCCGCCTCACCGACTGGAACTGGGAAATGCGTGAGACAAGATACCCCCCGCGGAGGCCCATGAACGCGGTACTCTTTAACAGTCCGCTGAATTCCTGCGTTCAGGTCGCGGTGAGCGCTGACTGGAGGCCCAGGTGCTCTACAAACGGATCAAAATCCCTGTCGCTGTACAGCAATGCCATCCCGCTTTCAATGCAGCGGGTAGCAATCACAGTATCAATGGTCTTCCGTACCGTTACACCCAACGACCGCAACGAACGAAAATTTCTGGCCGCTTGAATGGCAATTTCTTGCCCACCCAGTTCAACAATTACCAGCGAGGTCATAAGCGTTCTGGCCTGGTTGAAGTCACGCTCGCTTGCAAAGCCTTGCAGTACCTCAGTCAGAATCAAATCGCCTGTAACAATGGGCTCTGTTCCAAGCAGCGAGTCCAGCTTTTCAGCCTGCGAGGTCACCGTTCCGCGGAAGTAGTCGATCCAGACACTGAATCGACCAGGATCATTTGTCGGGCCTCATCGCGTCGAGATCGCCTTGCCAGTCGAGCTTGCCACGAAACCGGCGGATCTCTTCCTGCTGCCGAAGGCGAAGCAGCGTCGTGAGGGCGAGTTCAACCGCTTCACGCTTGGTCTTCAAGCCGGTTACGCGGAGCGTGTCGTTCATGAGCTTGTCGTCGATGACGATGTTGGTGCGCATGACGTGTCTCCCTTCATTCCGATATACACACCCTAGTCCCTGCCGGCCAAACCGCGCAACCTGACAACGCCCCAGGACGTCCCCCCACTGAAGCTCAGGCCCGTTGATACCAAACCTTCGAAGCGTTCACGATCCTGACCACCAGCAACATCACCGGCACCTCGATCAGGACGCCAACCACCGTCGCCAATGCCGCGCCGGACTCGAAGCCGAAGAGGCTGATCGCCGCCGCCACGGCCAGTTCGAAGAAGTTGGAGGCACCGATCAGCGCCGACGGGCACGCGACATCGTGCTTCTCGCCCACGGCACGATTCAGCCAGTAGGCGAGCGCCGAGTTGAAGAACACCTGGATCAGGATGGGCACGGCGAGCAGGCCGATCACGAGGGGCTGCTTCAGGATCGCCTCGCCCTGAAACGCGAAGAGCAGCACCAGGGTCGCCAGTAGCGCCGAAATCGACCACGGCCCGACCTTCGCCATTGCCGCGTCGAAGGCGGCCTGTCCCTTTGCGAGCAGGGAGCGGCGCCACAATTGGGCTAGGATGACGGGGATGACGATGTAGAGCACCACCGAGGTGATCAGCGTGCCCCAGGGCACCGTGATGGCCGAGATGCCCAGCAGGAAGCCGACGATGGGGGCGAAGGCGAACACCATGATGGTGTCGTTGAGCGCGACCTGGGACAGGGTGAAGAGCGGATCGCCGTTGGAGAGCCGGCTCCACACGAACACCATCGCCGTGCAGGGCGCGGCGGCCAGCAGAATGAGCCCGGCGATGTAGCTGTCGAGCTGGTCGGCCGGCAGCATCGGCGCGAACAGGTTGCGCACGAAGAACCACGCGAGGAAGGCCATCGAGAAGGGCTTCACGAGCCAGTTCACGAAGAGCGTCACGCCGATGCCGCGGACGTGCTGCTTCACCTCGTGCAGCGCACCGAAATCGACCTTCACCAGCATCGGGATGATCATGACCCAGATGAGCAGGCCGACCGGGATATTGACCTGCGCGATCTCCATGCGACCGATGGCCTGGAACAGGCCGGGTGCCACCTGGCCGACCACGATGCCGGTGACGATGCACAGAAACACCCAGACGGTCAGGAAGCGTTCGAAGACGCTCATCGGGACGCCGCTCGCGGCCTTGGCAGTGACTTCACATTGGGCGGACATATCGGCGCTCCTCACAGACCCAGGGCCTGGCGAACCGCCGGGACCAGGCGGGCGCGGATGTCGTCGCGCACCGCAACGAAGCTCTCCAGCGGCTCGCCGTGCGGGTCATGGAAGGGGACGTGAAGGCGCTTGACCGCGCCGGGGAAGACTGGGCAGGTCGCTTGCGCGTTGTCGCAGACGCTCACCACCAGATCGATCGGATCGCCCATCACGGCGGCAACATCTTTCGGGTACAGCCCCTCGGTCGGCAGGCCGGCCAGCTTCAGGGCTGCGATCGCGCCGTCCGCTACCTTCGCCTGCGGCCGGGTGCCGGCGGAAATTCCCCGCACGAGGCCGGCGAGGTCGTGATTGAGGATCGCTTCGCCCATCTGCGAGCGACAGGAATTCCCGGTGCACAACACGAGGACCGTCTTGAGCTTGTTCATGGTTTTCAGTCTTGCGGATTGGATGTCGGGCGGCGACGCTTCTGCACCGTGCCGCAGGTCGTGGCCGCGGGCAGGCAGGCCTTGCCCTGGCAGCAGTTCCTCGTCAGGAAGGCAATCAGCTCATCCATCGTCTCGTACGCGGCCGAGTAGTGGATGAACCGGCTTTCCCGCTCGCCCTTGATGAGACCGACGCACGTCAGGTGCGAAAGATGAAAGGAAAGCGTCGCGCCGGGGAGTCCGAGGTTCTCGCCGATGGCGCTGGCGTTCATGCCTTCAGGGCCGGCTTCGACCAATAGGCGGAAGATGGCAAGACGGGATTCGTGCCCGAGGGCAGCGAGAAGTTCGGCGGCGTTTAGCGTTTCCATATTTCCAAATTTATGGAAATATGGAAACAGGTCAAGATGACGGCCTCGCCCGCGTCTTCTTGTGCGGGTTCAGTTCCCGGTATTCGGGGCGAGCTTGTCCTGCGTGCGCAGCTCGAAGTCGCTGGCATCGTGCCGCTCGTGGAGTTGCCCGGCCGGTTCGCCCCAGGTGCGGTTCACCTTGCGGCCGCGCTGCACCGCCGGTCTTCGTGCGATCTCGTGGGCCCACCGCAGGACGTGCGCGTAGGTTTGGGCGTCGAGGAACTCGGCAGCGTCGTACGCCTGGTTCAGCACGAGGCCGCCGTACCACGGCCAGATCGCGATGTCGGCGATGGTGTACTCGTCGCCGGCGATGTACGGGCGCTCGGCAAGCAGGCGATTCAGCACGTCCAGCTGCCGCTTGACCTCCATCGCGTAGCGGTTGATCGGGTACTCGTACTTTTCCGGGGCGTAAGCGTAGAAATGGCCGAAGCCGCCGCCGACAAACGGGGCACTGCCCATCTGCCAGAAGAGCCACGACAGGCATTCGGTGCGCGCCGCGAGCTCGCGCGGCAGGAAGGCGCCGAACTTTTCCGCGAGGTACAGCAGGATCGCGCCGGACTCGAACACGCGGAGCGGCGGCGTGACGCTGCGGTCGAGCAGGGCGGGGATCTTGGAGTTGGGGTTGATCGCGACGAAGCCGCTGCCGAACTGTTCGCCGTCGTTGATGCGGATCAGGTGGGCGTCGTATTCCGCTCCGGCGAAGCCGCGCGCGAGCAGCTCCTCAAGCATGATCGTGACCTTCACGCCGTTCGGCGTTGCCAGCGAATAGAGCTGCAGCGGGTGCTTGCCGATCGGCAGCGCCTTGTCGTGCGTGGCGCCGGCGACGGGACGGTTGATGTTGGCGAACTTGCCGCCGCTGGGGGCCTCCCATTTCCAGACCTTGGGCGGTGTATACGTGGTGTCGCTCATGACTGCTCCGTTGTACTTGTCGGGGGCGGGCTCGGCATCCGCCATGGCAAGCATAGCAAAGCGGGATCGATGGGTCGCCGCGTCGCGGAGGGTGCCGGTCGATCGGGCGGGGCTACCTGCCGACCCGCGGTCCGATCGATTAGCATTGCCTCCTACCGGAACCGGATCGCGAGGGTGAATGTTCATGAGAGTCTTCCAGGTCGATACAGCGTGGTCGGACGAGAACCTGCGGATTGGCGAACGCCCGGAACCGACCGCCGGGCCGGGCGAGGTCAGGCTGAAGATGACCGCGTCCGCACTCAACTACCGTGATCTGCTGGTTCCGCGGCGCGGCTACGGGTCGCGGATGAAGGCACTGCCGCTCATCATGCTGTGCGATGGAGTGGGGCGGATCGATCAGGTCGGCGAGGGCGTCGATTCGTATCGGGTCGGCGATCGCGTCTGTCCGCTGTTCTTTTCGAGCTGGCCCGCGGGCGAGCCGAGCGCCGAGCATCTGGCGCACAGCCTGGGGTGCGAGATCGACGGCACGATGGCCGAGTACATGGTCGTTCCTGCGTCCAAGGTTGCAGCGGTTCCCGCCCACCTGGACGACGTCGAGGCCGCGACCTTGCCAACGGCCGCAGTCACCGCATGGCGGGCGCTCGTCACGGAAGGGCGGGTGAAGGCGGGCGACACGGTGCTCGTGCAGGGCACGGGCGGCGTATCGCTGTTTGCCCTGCAGTTCGCGAAGATGCTCGGCGCGACGGTGATCTGCACCTCATCGAGCGACGAGAAGCTTACGCGTGTCCGGGCGATGGGAGCAGACGAGACCATCAACTATCGGACCACGCCGGAATGGGGTCGCGTCGCCCGCGACATGGCGGGCGGAAGCGGCGTCGATCACGTCGTGGAGGTCGGCGGACAGGGCACGCTGCCGCAATCGCTGCGCGCGGTACGGCCCGGCGGCACGATCAGCATGATCGGCGTGCTGGCGGGGTCGGTGATGGACGCGCCTTTGGGGATGATCGTCACACGGCACGTGCGCCTGCAGGGCATCACGGTGGGCAGCGGCGAGGATTTCAGGGCGATGGCGCGTGCGATTGCACACCACGGCATGCGGCCGGTCGTGGATCGCGTGTTCGAGTTCGAGCAGTTGCGCGAAGCGATGCAGTACCTCGCCAGCGGCCGCCATTTCGGGAAGGTCTGCATCCGGCACTGAGGAACGCGATCCGGGAACCTTCTGAGGTGCCGGCCGGCACACGGGCCAAGCTATTTTTCCCCGAATTTGATTTCTGTCACCGCAACTGCCCTCCGGAACCGTTATACAGGCAGGGAGGTCTTTCGCGGGGTGAGGAAATCATGAAAAGCCACGTTGCCGAGCAGGTGCTTCCTGCCAATCCGCGCTTTCATCTGCGCCGCCACGACGGGTTGTTCCTGCCGATTTCCTTCTTTCTCGTGACCGAGCGGATGCGGACGGATATCGAGCAGGAACGCGAGCTGATCATCGAGGCGCTTCCGCCGGCGCAGCGTGCGAAGCAGGAGATGCTCTTCAGGCGCTACGATCCGCGCAAGAGCGTGCGCGTCTTCGAGGACATCCTGCGGCTGTTCGGAATTCCGCGCCGCTCCTGAATCGCTACGCTGCACGTCCCCTTTTCGGGGACGCTCCACGGATTCAACCGTCGAGGGCGGCGTGCAGCTCCTGCGCCATCGACTCCACCTCGTCCGTCAGCGCCAGATAGGTTTCGCCGAGTTTTGCGCGTTCCTGCGCGGCGGCGTCGTAGTCCTTCTTCATCCACTCGAAATGGCCGCCCGCCATGACGTTGCCGATATAGATGATGTCGGCGAGGTTGCGCGGGTATTCCGGCACGGGGCGCGGATGGTCGTGGTCGCGCGTGGCGATGGCGATGTCCTCGGGGATGCCGAGCGAGAAGAGCAGGGATTCGCCGATGCTCTCGTGCCACTGGTACACGAGGTGGCGCACGGTGTCCGGCCGTTCGCGCAGCTCCTCGTACTGCGTGGCGCGGTACAGCATGTAGCTTGCGCCGAGATCATGAACGAGCCCGGCGAACATTGCCTGGTCGGGCGTCACGCGGCCGAATTTCTGCGCGAGGACGGCGCAGGCGGCCGCACTTCTGACCGAATGCTCCCAGAGGCGCTTCGAAATGCCGTCGAAATCGGTGAGGCCCTTGCCAAGCAGGATCTGCTTCATCGCGACCGCGAGCGCGAGGGTACGGACCGATTTGGTGCCGATGCGCATGACCGCCCCTTGCAGATCCTTGACGGGCGGTCCGCCGCGCCGGTTGAGCACGGAATTGGCGACGCTCAGCAGACGGCTGCTGATCAGCGGGTCGAGGCTGACGGCGGCGCTGATCTTCTCGATCGGGACGTCCGGGTCATCGAGCAGTTCGCGCAGGCGAATGGTGAGGTCGAAGCAGGTCGGGAAAATGAGTTTGCGCGACAGTTCACTGGCGATGTCTTCCAGCATCTGGAAACGCTGGGCCTTCAGGGCGTCGCCGGTCTTGTCGTCTTCGCGTGTGGTGGGCATTGCGGTGTAACTGCGTTGAGGTAATTGATCGGGACTGCGCCGATTCGGATTTTTATGAGTCTATCTGTACGGGCGTCTTCGGAGCATGGCGGATTATGGGCTGCGTGTCAGCCGCAAGTCTGTGACCAAATCCTGCGCCTCGCCGATGGCGATCCTCGCAAAGGCGGGGTGCTGGGGGTTGAGCAGGTAGTTCGTTTCCGACGGGATCACCGCGCTCGGCACTGCAAGCACGGCGGCAGAGTTTCCCTTCGCCCAGTCGCTTCCCAGGGTCTGCAGGTGTTCGCGCGCTTCGAGGTTGCGCCAGTCGCCGGGCAGTTCGTCGGGCGTGATGCGGTCGATGCGCAGGCCGGTCGGCACGGTTGCCGGAATGGCCACGTAGCGGGCGCGCAGTGGCTGGTCCTGCACGAGCATTTCGAGCATCGCGAGGGATTGCGTCGCGGACGTATAGACGAGCGGGACGCCCTTGCGATTCCAGCGTCCGCCGTACAGGCGCGCGCCTTCCCCCGAAAATGCGGAATCCGCGAAGCGCGCCGTCACCAGGCGCCACACGGTCAGCATCAGGCGAACACGCCGTGCTCGATGCGGCCGAGCGTGTCCAGCACGCTCTCTGCGCCGATGTCGGTATCCATCAGCGACAAGGGGACCGCACCCGCGAGTGCGGTGTTGGGGGACTTCAGCCAGTGCATGGCGATGTCCGCGTCCTCGAAGACCTCCTGGGCGCGTTCGGCGACGCGCGCGAGGCGCACGAGCTTCGCCGACTCTTCGCTGTTGAGGGTGCCTTCCCGCTTGCGCCGGGCGAGCGTGCGCTCGGGAATCCCGAGGGCGTCGGCGAGTTCGGCCTGCGTCACGTGCAGGGTCTTGGTTGCCGAATCGACCGCCGCCGAGGAAATGCCGCGGCGGATCACCGATACCCAGTCGAGCGCCGTCCGCGGTGCCGCGCGCAGCACGCCCTGGCCACCGAGTACGGACTCGATCGAGAGCGAAGGGGTACGCGAAAGTGCCGCAGCGGTCGTGCTCATGGTGACTCCATCAATGCCATCTGGCGTTAATTATAGGCAAATTTGGCACAAATGGTCGTTCAGCGCAGCTCGTCCGGTTGGGGCGAAAGGATGTGCTCGATGAAGTCCCGCAAGGGCATGCGGAATCCCGCCGCGTTGGGATGGCCGCCCCCGCCGTAGTGTTCGGCAAGGCGCGCGACGTTCACGACGTTGCAGCCGCGCAGCGACGCCTTGACCGCACCGTCGCCGGACAACTGCCACACGAGGCCGAAGGTCTGCGCGCGTTCCGCGAGGCGCCCGCCGAGTTCGGAGGCGAAGGCCGCGCTCGCATTGATCGCGAGGCCGCGAACCGGCGTATCGGACGCGGACGCCGCTTCGCCCGGTGCAGCGGTCGCCCGCAGGGTGACCGGCATCACCAGCGCGCTCGACGCGAGCCGCTCGACTTCGATGGCGAGGAAGCGGTCCACGGCCTCGCCTTCGTCGAGCAGCGCGCGGTGTGCGGGCGCGGCGGGATCCTCGCTGGCGCGCACGATCGCATCCCACGCCGCGAAGGTGAAATCGCGCATGCGCAGGGCGCGGCAGAACGGGCGCGTGCCGGCAAGGCGAAAGCGCCACATGTCCTGGTCCTCGATGTGCGCGAGCGCAGCCGGGACCGGGCTTTCGGGGTGGAAATGTTCCCAGGCGAGCCGAGCGCCGGAGTGCTCCAGATCGAAGATCACCGTGAGCCTGCGGGCGGGATCATCGAAGCGGGCGCGGCTGCCGCTGCCATCTGCGCGCAGCAGGTCGGCCCAGGCCGCGCGGGCGCTGGCGTGGTGGTCGATCAGGCACACCGAGCGGGCGTGCGCGGCCATCTGTTCGAGTTCTGCGCGCGGAAACGAGAAGTCGAGGATGAACACGTCGCGGTCGGCGACGTCGGCGACCGTCCAGCGGTTTCCGTAATGCACGGGCAGGTAGCGCGCGGCGTCGCCGTAGTGGCGCCACGCGGCATAGGCGGCGCCGAAACCGTCGAGGCAGTCGGCGTGGTAGAAGATGGTGGCGTGTGTCGTCATGATCCGTCCGATCATGCCACAGCGCGCGAAGGGCGCGCCGTCCGGGTTTCAGGCGATGCCGGTTTCCGGCTTGCGGAAGGGCAGATGGCTGCGCGCGTCATCCTGCCAGGCCGCGACGCCGGCCTTCTGGCGTTCGAGGTGCGGGGCGATCAGGCGCCGCATCTCCGGATCCGGAATCCAGTGCGCGGAACACACGACCTGCGGCGTGAAGCCGCGCGAGATCTTGTGTTCGCCGCCCGCGCCGGGCTCGAAGCGGGTCAGGCCGTGGCGCAGGCAGTAGTCGATGCCCTGATAGAAGCACAGCTCGAAATGCAGGCTGTCGATGTGCCGGCTTGCCCCCCAGTAGCGGCCGTACAGCGTGTCGTTGCTGCGAAAGCACAGCGACACCGCGACCGGCACATTGCCGTCATTGGCCGTGAACACCACCATGCGATCGCCGAGGGTCGCGGCGAGGGCGGCGAAGCATTCGGTGCCGAAGGCGGCATGGTTGCCGAAGCGGTCGAAGGTCGACTTGTAAAGCGCATGCAGCGCCGGCCACTCGTGCGCGCCGATCTCGCCGCCGTGGCGCACGGCAATGCGCAGCCCGGATTCCGCCGCACGTCGCCGCTCGGCGCGCACCTTGCGGCGCTTCTCGGCCGAGAAGGATTGCAGGTAGCCGCCGAAGTCGCCGAAACCCGCGTCCGACCAGTGGTACTGCACGTCGTGGCTCACGAGCAGTCCGGCGGTCTGCAGCGCCTCGACGTCCGCGGGCGAGGCGAGGGCGACATGCCAGGTGGAAAAGCCGTTCTCCTCGACGATGCCCTTCGCGACTCCGATCAGCGCGTTGCGCACCGCGGCGCCGTCTGCGGCATCGCGCGCGACCAGCAGTCGCGGCCCGCCGACCGGCGTGTAGGGCAGACCGGAGATCAGGCGCGGGTAGTAGCGGTGGCCGAAGCGTTCCCACACCGCTTTCCAGCTCCAGTCGTAGATGAAATCCCCGTGCGAGTGACTCTTCAGGTAGAGCGGCAGCAGGCCGACGATCGCATCGTCTTCGCTCGCGACGAGGTGCAGGGGCTGCCAGCCGGCCTCGGGGATGGCGACCCCCTGTTCCTCGACGATGCGCAGGAAATCGCCGTTCAGGAAGGGGTGGCCCGGTTCGGCGAATGCGCTCCAGGCTGCGTGGGGGATGTCGGCGGCGCGTTCTGCGATGCGGATCTTCAGGTTGCTCATGCGTCGGGCTGATACTGCTGAGTGGGGGCGCGGGCAGTTGGACAACAGCGCGGGTAATCGTTCGGGCGCAGCATGAGTCGGACTCTCCGCGGGTTGCGTCATGCCGTATGATGGAACCATGCAAATCCATCGCATCAGCCTGCACCGCCTCGTGCAGACGTCGCACGACTTCGATGCCGTCGTCGCGATCGACGTATTGCGTTCCTTTTCCACCGCAGCTTACGCGTTCGCGGCGGGCGCGTCGGAAATCCATCCGGTCGGGACCGCAGGCGAAGCCGATCTCCTGCTCGAACACCTGCCCGATGCGCTGACGGTGGGGGCCTTGCCCGGCGGGCGCCCCATGCCCGGCTTCGACCTGGGCAACTCGCCCTCGCGCGTGCAGCCGCTGGACCTGGCGAAACGGCCGGTGATCCTGTCGACCGCCGCAGGCGTGCAGGCGCTCCTGCGTTTTCGCACGGCGCCGCGCCTGTTCGCGGCGAGCCTCGTGTGCGCGGGCGCCACGCTGCGCGCCTTGCAGGCGGGCCCGCTGGAGCGGGTCGCGCTGATCACTACCGGGGAATGGATCGACCGCGACGGCGACGAGGACATCGCCTGTGCGGATTACCTCGCCGCCGGCCTGCAGGGCGAGCCGATCGACCGCGAAGCGCTGGCCCTGCGCGTGCGCAATTCGGATTTCGGCCGGCGCTTCGTTGCGGGCACGGATCCGGCGCTGCCGCTCGCCGACCTGGAGCTGTGCGCGCAGGTCGACCGCTTCGATTTCGCGATGCCGGTGACCCGCGGGCGCTACGGCCTGGTGATGCGTCCGCTGTTGCCGCCGACTTGAGTGCCGGGGTCGCGGGTCATTGCCCGCGCTTGCGCCGGACGGTCACGCTTTCGCCGCCGATTCCCCAGTTGTCGGTGTCGACCTCGTCGATGACGACGACGGTGGTCTGCGGATTCTTGCCGAGAACGTCCTGCAGCAGCCGCGTGACGCCGCGGATCAGTTCGGCCTTCTGGTCCGGGGTGGCGCCTTCGCGCGTAATCTTGATGTTCACGTAGGGCATGTTCGTCTTCCGCTGTCGGTGGATCGGTGGGGAAGCGCAGGCTACCGGCGGCAACGGATCACGTAAAGTGAATTATTCTGATGCAATGCATCTTGAATTGGAATGACTGGATGGATGCGGCATGTCTTCTGCGGCGATACGGGCGAACGGCGCGAGATCGCTGCGCGGACTACCGCTTCGTGGCCCGGACGTGAGACCCTCCACCCTTTGATGCACGGAACACCTTAATTGGAAGACGATTTCTTCATCGACCCCGAAGCCGCCGTACCGGCCGGGGAGGACCCGGAGGGCGACGATGCGCTGCTCGACGTGGCGCGCGAGTTGCATCTGTGGCTGCAAAGCTTCAACGCACGCCTCGTGCACAACGAGGGGGCGGTGGCGATCGAGGTCGCCGGCGAAGTGGAGGCCGGCGGGCGGCGTTTCCCCTATCGTCTGGTGCCCGAGCGCTGCGTGCTGGCGCGCGTGCAGAAGTGGCGCAAGCTGCCCGAGGAGAAGCACCTCGCGCTGGTGCGCGAGCGGCTTCACATGTCGTCGGTCGCCGAGTTCGAGGCCGACGTGCGCGCCTTCGTCACCGGGGTGCTGCAGCGGGCGCAGGCCGAAGGGCTGGACGGTGCGCGCTTCCTGCGTGCGCTGGAGACCGGCAAGGAACTGGCGAGCCGGCGCTTCCGCATCGTCGAGGACCGGCTTGCGGAAGCGGCGGTGCGCCGCCGCGCGGAGACGCTGGCGGAGGCCGCGCGCGACACGGTCAAGCTGACGCGCTATCCGGAGTCCTTCGAGACGGCGTACATGATGCGGCGCCGTTTCATCGCGATCCTGGGGCCGACCAATTCGGGCAAGACGCACCAGGCGATGGAGGCGCTGGCGCAGGCGGCGAGCGGCGTGTATCTGGCGCCGCTGCGCCTGCTGGCACTGGAAAACTACGAGCGCCTCGCGGACCGCGGCGTCGCGGTGAGCCTCGTCACCGGCGAGGAGCGGCGCATCACCCCCGGCGCGACCCACGTCGCGAGCACCATCGAGATGCTCGACACGTCGCGGCCGGTCGAGGTCGCGGTGATCGACGAGATCCAGATGCTGGAGGACCTCGAACGCGGTTCGGCGTGGACGGCGGCGGTGTGCGGGGCCGCCGCGAAGACGGTGTTCCTGCTCGGCGCGCTGTCCGCGCGTCCGGCAGTGGAAGCCCTCGCCGAGCGTCTCGGCTGCGAGCTGGAGGTGCGCACGCTCGAACGCAAGTCGCCGCTGGAGATGGCGCAACGCGCGGTCGGCAGCATCGGCCAGTTGCGGCGCGGCGACGCGGTGATCGCGTTCTCGCGCCGCGACGTGCTGAACTGGGCGACCAACATCGCCGAGGCGGGTTTTCGCGTCGCGACGATCTACGGCAACCTGTCGCCGGAGGTGCGACGCGCGCAGGCGCAGCGCTTTCGCGACGGCGAGGCCGACATCGTCGTCGCGACCGACGCGATCGGCATGGGGCTGAACCTGCCGGTCGCGCGGGTGGTGTTCTCGACCGCGAAGAAGTTCGACGGCATCTCGGAGGACATCCTGCCGCCCTGGCTCACGCACCAGATCGCCGGGCGGGCAGGGCGCTTCGGCCTGCACGAGGCCGGCCTCGTCGCGGGCTTCGACGATCACACGCACCGCATCGTCGGCCGGCTGATGCGCACGTCCGCCGATCCGCTGTCGAGCCGCGGCTTCTACGTGACGCCTTCACTGCACCACCTGAAAAGCATCTCGGCCGCGACCGGTGAGCGCGCGCTCGCGCGGCTGCTCGAACTCTTCTCGCGCAACATCGACCTCACCGACGACTTCTTCCTGCCCGGCGACCTCACCGAGCAGATCGAGCGCGCGCGCTGGCTCGACACGCTGCCGCTGTCGCTCGAGCACCGCTTCACGCTGTCGCTCGTGCCGGTGTCGACGCGCGTCGAATCGCTCAACCAGGCGTGGCAGGAATGGGCGCGTTCGTTGTCGAAGGAGCGCACCTCGCATCTCGCGATCGAGCCGATGGGCAGCGGACGTTACGCGCTGCAGGCGGCCGAGGATGCGTGCAAGAAGTACTCGGCCTATGCGTGGCTGGGCTACCGCCTGCCGAAGCATTATCCCGACGCCGAAGTCGCCGTGGCGCTCGCGCGCAGCACCTCCGAAACGATCGACGAAATGCTTGCGCGCCAGCACGGGCGGCGGCGCGATTCGAAGGGCCGGGTAGGCGGGCGCGGCAAGCCGCGGCGGGGTGATGCGCCCCGGCGCCAGCCGACCGGGCAGCGCAAGCCGCGGTGATCCGGCGCCGGGGTAGGTCGGTCAGGCAGCAGGGGATGCGGTCTGGCCGGCGTCGCCGGCAGCGCGTTCTTCCAGCAGCTTCACCACGGCGTACAGCGCGCGGTTGACCGGCGTCGCGACGCCCAGCGCCTTGCCCCGGCGCAGCACGAAACCGTTCAGGTGATCGATTTCGCTGCGCTTGCCGCGCGCGAGATCCTGCGCGGTCGACGAGAACTGCGCCGGCATCGTCTGTGCGATCCGCTGCACCGATTCCCAGCTGTCGCCCGGCACCGTGATGCCTTCGGCCCACGCCAGGTCGAGGCACTCCTGCACCACATCGCGCATCACGTCCTCGACACTGTCGCCCACGATGAGCCGGCCATAGGGCTGTTGCGTGATCGCCGACAGCGCGTTGTAGGCGCAGTTGAGGATCAGCTTCGCCCACAAGGCGCCGACGACGTTGTCCGACACCTCGACGGGCACGCCGGCGGCGGCGAAGAGTTCGACGAGCCGCGCGGACGCGTCGGACGGGCCGATCACCAGTTCGCCGCGGCCATGGTGCTTCACATGACCGGGTCCCGCCATCTCGGTCGCGACATAGACCACGGCGGCGCCGACCTCGCGGCCCAATAGCGCCTGCAGCCGCTCCGCGTTGTCGACGCCGTTCTGCAGGCTGAGCACGATCGCCTCCGTCGCGAGGTGCGGCGCCAGCTCCACGGCGGCGCTGGCGGTGTCGGTCGATTTCACGCAGCACAGCACGAGCTGCGCGCCGCGTACGGCCTCGGCGCTGGTACTCGCCCGCACCGGCACGCGCTCCTGGAAATCGCGCGTGTCAAGCAGCAGGCCATCGCGCCTCACGGCGTCCACGTGCACGGGACGTCCGATCAGCGTCACCTCATGACCGGCGCGCGCGAGCATGCCGCCGTAGTAGCAGCCGACTGCGCCGGCTCCCATCACTGCAATCCTCATGAACTCTCTCCGTTGTCGTCGTATCGTTGGTGGTCGCGGCACGTGCCCTCCGCGAGCCCGCATCGACATGGTAGACCCATGCGACGGTATGTGCGGCACGGATAGTGCAAGCGCATCGTATGGCCGCGCGGGGCGGGAAAAAGGGCGAAATCGCGCCGCACAATCTGGTACTGTTGCGCTCCTGTCTGGTGGCCCGGCCAAGGTCGTGGCTGCCCGCGCGCCGCGGCATCGGGAATCCCTCCGGAGACGCGGCCTGATTTCCTTGTGCCTCGCCCGATGACTCCGCAGCGCATCTTCCGACCTGTCCCCATTCTTCTCGGCCTTGCCGCCGCAATGCTTGGCGGCTGTGCCGCCGTTCCGCCGCCCCCCGCCGTGCAGGCGCCCGCACCGGTCGAGATGCGGACGCCCGACACGCTTTCGTCCGCATCGGCCCTGCCGGTGCCGGGCGGTTCAGCCCTGCCGGGCGCCGTGCCGCTGCCGGGTGTCGTGCCATCGCCTGGCGTTGTTCCGCCTCCCGGTGTCGTGCCGCCCGCCCCGGCAGACGGCCGCTTCGTCCCGGGCTTCCCGCCGCGCGTGCAGGAGCAGGACGCGCGCAGGTTCGTCTATGCGTTGCTGCCACCCGGCGTCACCCGCGAGCGCGACGAATGGGCGGCCGACATCGTCGCAGCCTTCATGGGGCTGCGCCTCGCGCCGAGCGCGGAAAACTTCTGCGCATCCATCGCCGTCATCGAGCAGGAATCGGGTTTCCAGGCGGATCCCGTGGTGCCCGGCCTGTCGCGCATCGTGTGGCGCGAGATCGAAACGCGCCGCAAGCGCTACCTGATTCCGAAAATGGCGCTGGATGCCGCGCTGGCGAAGCCTTCGCGCGACGGGCGGACCTACCGCCAGCGCATCGACAGTCTGAAGACCGAGCGCCAGATGAGCATCCTCTACGGCGACATCATCGACGAGGTGCCGGGCGGAAAGCTGTTGCTCAGCGGATACAACCCGGTGCACACGGGCGGCCCGATGCAGGTGAGCGTCGCGTTCGCGGAAGAGCATGCGCGCGAGAAACCTTATGCCGGCGCAACCAACGGCCGGGTGCGGGAAGCCGTGTTCTCGCGTCGCGGGGGTGTGTACTTCGGCATTGCGCACCTGCTGGACTATCCCGCGCCCTACCGCAGCGCGGTCTACCGCTTCGCAGACTTCAACGCCGGCCATTACGCGAGCCGCAATGCGGCATTCCAGCTGGCCCTGGCCAAGGTGACGGGGCAGAAGCTGGTGCCGGACGGAGACCTGCTGCGCTACGACGACGGGCGCGCGAGCGCGGTCGCGAGCGATACGCAGCGGGCGGCGGCGAGGATTTCGCGGCGCTTGCGGCTCAACGCGGTCGAGATCGAATCCGCCCTGCGACAGGAGAAATCCGACGCCTTCGGCCAGACGAAGCTCTACCAGCGGGTGTTCGCGCTCGCCGACGAAGCGGCGGGGCGCCCGGTGCCCCGCGAGGCGGTTCCGCAGATCCGGCTGAAGAGCCCCAAGATCACGAGCAAGATTACGACGGCGTGGTTCGCCGACAGGGTGAACATGCGCTATCGCACGTGCATGGGCCGCGCAGCCGCAGTGCCCGACCTGCAGCCCGTGTGGACGAACGGCACCAGACTTTGAGCGGTCGGCCCCGCGACGGATGCGCGGGGCCGTATGCAGACGCTTATCGGTGGGTGAAGCGCGGCGGACGCTTCTCGACGAAGGCGGCCATGCCTTCCTTCTGGTCCGCCAGTCCGAAGGTCGCGTGCAGCGTGCGCCGTTCGAACAGCAGGCCTTCGTTGAGCGGGCCTTCGAAGGCGCGGTTGACCGTTTCCTTCATCATCATGAGCACCGGCAGCGAGAACTCGGCGATCTTCGCGGCGGCCGCGAGCGCCTCGTCGAGCACGCTCTCCGCCGGATAGATGCGCGCGACGAGCCCGCTGCGCTCCGCTTCCTGTGCATCCATCATGCGCCCGGTGAGGCACAGGTCCATCGCCTTGGTCTTGCCCACCGCGCGCGGCAGACGCTGCGTGCCGCCGGCGCCGGGGATCGTGCCGATCCTGATCTCCGGCTGGCCGAAGCGGGCGTTTTCGGCGGCGAAGACGATGTCGCACATCATCGCCAGTTCGCACCCGCCGCCCAGCGCGACGCCCGACACGGCGGCGATCGTGGGCTTGCGGAAGGTCTTGAGGCGTTCCCAGTTGCGCGTGATGAAGTCGCCCTTGTACGCGTCCATGTAGTCCATCGAGCGCATCGCGGCGATGTCCGCGCCGGCGGCGAAGGCCTTTTCGGAGCCGGTGACCACGACGCAGGCGATGCCCGGGTCCGCTTCGAAGCCGTCGAGCGCCTGGCCGATCGCGCTCATCACGTCGTCGTTGAGCGCGTTGAAGACTTCCGGGCGGTTGATGCGGATGAGGCCGACCTTGCCGCGCGTCTCGGTGAGGATTACCGAAGTCATCTCGTCGTTTCCCGTCGTCATCACTGACCGTTGCCGAAAGACTTGGCGGTCTCGCGCAGCTTGAACTTCTGCAGCTTGCCGGCCGGCGTGCGGGGCAGGTCTTCGACGATCTCGAGGCGCTCGGGGTAGTACTGTTTCGCGACCTGCTGCTTGTCGAGATAGGCGGTCATTTCTTCGAAAGTCAGCCTGCAGCCGGGTTTGAGCGACACGAAGGCGCACACGCGTTCGCCGAGGCGGCGGTCCGGGTAGCCCACGACCGCGACCGTGGTGATCGACGGATGACGGTAGAGCAGGTTCTCGATCTCGACGACCGGGATGTTCTCCCCGCCACGGATCACGATGTCCTTGCTGCGGCCGTTGATGCGGATGTAGCCCTCGCTGTCCAGGAACGCCATGTCGCCGGTGTCGAACCAGCCGTCCGCGGTGACGCCGTTGAGTTGGGGGCGCTTGAGATAACCGGCAAAAAGCGACGAGCCGCGGATCAGCAGCTCACCAGTTTCGCCACTGGGCAATTCGGCACCGTCCGGGCCGACGATGCGGAGCTCGATGCCGGGCAAAGGGCGGCCGTCGGAGACGCCGGATTTCTTCAGCGCGCGGGCAGGCTCGGTCACGGTGATCGCGCCGGTTTCGGTCATGCCCCACGCGGAGCAGATGGTCAGGCTCATCAGCTCCCACGCGCGCTGGATCACGACTGGGGGAATCGGCGCGCCGGCGCAGTTGAACCGCGTGAATTGCGGCGAAACAGGGGAACCAGCTTCGACCGCCGCGCACATGTCGGCAACGAAGGCCGCCGATGCCATGCTGAAGGTCACGCCTTCGTCGCGGACGATTTCCAGCGCGCGCGGGGCATCCCAGATTTCCTGCAGCACGGTGGTCGCATTCAGCACCACCGGCAGCATCGCGAGATAGCCGTAGCCGGTGAGGTGCGCCATCGGCGAGGCGCCGAGGATGATGTCGGACGGACTCAACTCCATCGTCGCGCTGTAGGCGTGGAGGTTCGAGAAGAGCGTGTTCGACGTGTGCATCACGCCCTTGGGCTCGCCGGTGGTGCCGGAGGTGTACATGAGCAGCGACACGTCGTCGGGTCCGATGCCCGGGCCGGAGAGGGGCGGCGCGTCCTCGCGCATCAGCACGCGGTCGAAGCTGTCGTCGCCGTCGCCATCCACCACCACCACTTGTTTCAGGTGCGGCAGTTTCGGCTGCAGTTCGCGTGCCATCGCGGCGTGGTCGAACTTGCGGAACACGGTCGGCACGACGAAGATTTTCGATTCGGCGAAGTTCAGCATGTAGCTCAGCTCATGCTGACGGAAGATCGGCATCACCGGGTTCGCGGCGGCACCGATGCGCGCGCAGGCGAGCGAAAGGGCGACGAATTCCCAGCGATTGGGTAGCTGGAAGCTCACGACGTCGCTGCGGCCCACGCCGAGCGCGACAAGATTGCGCGCGATCAGGTCGACGCGCCGGTCCAGCTCGCGATAGCTGAGGCGCACCGGCTCCGCCTGGCCGTCGCGGTACCCCACCACGGCGGGTTTGTCGGGGCAGTTCGCCAGCGCGCGCTGGAAATGCACGTCGATCGTTTCGTCGCGCCACAGGCCAGCGGCCTTCATCGGAGCCATGCGGTCGGCGATCAGCACCGGTTCGAAGTTCATCTTTTTCTCTCCTCGTCCGCGGACGCGTGGCCCGCGCAACCCTCGATTGTCGTCTAGCGAGACCGCCTCATGGGAAGGGGCGACCTGGTCCGCGCGACGGCGGGAAGAGCGTCGCCCGAAACCTGTCGCGCCCGTCCTTGCCGGAGCACGTCCCGCTCGTTGATCTCGCCCGTCGACCTTCGCCGACGGCGTCGCAAAGCTATTCCCTTTGCAAACCTAAGTCAATATCTTTGCACATCAGACGGCGGTAACGGATCTCCATGAAATAGCTGTGGTGACCTAAGTGTCTGACACGGATGGCTTCGTACAAGCATTGTTACTGATTCTGGCGTGTTCGCATCTTCGTCCGTCGAAAAGTTAAATAGCAATGTATTGACAGAAAAGTTCGGCACTCCCTAGAATGCGCAAAACCTACACAGGAGGAGCAGCGATGGATTTCAGTCTCAGCCCCGAGCAGCAGGCGCTCGTCGATACCGCCAGCCGTTATGCCCGCGAGCGTCTCGCTCCCGGCTACAAGGCACGTGAAAAAGCCGAGCGCATCGAGCGCGAAGTGATCCGCGAGATGGGCGAGCTCGGCTTCCTCGGGCCGGAACTGTCGGAAGCGCACGGAGGCCTGGGCGTGGACTGCGTGACCAGCGGCCTGCTGCTGGAGCAGATCTCCTACGGCGACTTCAACGTCTCGTACGTGAACCTCCTCACCTCGCTGTGCGGCCAGATCGTCGCGAACTACGCGCAGCCGGAGATCGCGAAGGAGTGGCTGGGCCAGGTCATCGCCGGCAAGAAGTCGATCGCGATCGCGCTGACCGAGCCGAGCGCCGGTTCGGACGCGGCGCGCCTCAAGCTGAAGGCGACGCGCGACGGCGATTTCTGGGTGCTCAACGGCGAGAAGACCTCGATCTCGATGGCCACCCAGTCGGACGTGGCGGTGGTGTTCGCCCGCACCGGCAGCGAAGCCGACCGCGCCCGCGGCATCAGCGCCTTCCTCGTGCCGATGGATCTGCCGGGCATCACCCGCACGGCCTTCGACGACATCGGTACTCGCCCGGTGGGCCGCGGCTCGATCTTCTTCGACGACGTGCGCGTGCCGGCCGGGATGATGCTCGGCGACGAGGGCAAGGGCTTCGTGCAGGTGATGCAGGGCTTCGACTACAGCCGCGCGCTGATCGGCATCCAGTGCATGGGCGTCGTGCGCGCCTCGCTCGACGAGACCTGGCGCTACGTGCAGGAGCGCGAGGCCTTCGGCAAGAAGATCGGCGACTTCCAGGGCGTGACTTTCCCGCTCGCCGAAGCCGAGACGATGTACGAGGCCTGCCGCGCGCTATGCCTGAAGACGCTGTGGCTGAAGGACCAGGGACTGGAACACACGGCCGAGGCGGCGATGTGCAAGTGGTGGGCGCCCAAGCTCGCCTGCGAAATCATCCACCAGTGCCTGCTTACGCACGGCCACGGCGGCTACGCGAGCGACTACGACTTCGGTCAGCGCTATCGCGACGTCATGGGCCTGCAGATCGGCGACGGCACCGCGAACATCATGAAGATGATCATCGGCCGCCAGAAACTGGCGGCGCACGAGATCTAAAGCCTGGCCATGTTGCGCTGCAAGAGGCTCACGTAATGGATGAACTGCAAGCGGTCATCGAACGAGAAGCCTTTCAGCGCCTGGTCGTAGAAGTCGTGGATGGGATCGGCGAGTTTGACCCACAGCTCCTCGCCCTTCGGGCTGAGCCTGACTTTCACGGAGCGGCGGTCTTCGGCGCTGGTTGCGCGTTCGATCAGGCCGTCGCGTTCGAGGCGGGTGAGGATGCCCGACAGGTTCTGGCGGCTGACGAGCAGGAAGCGCGACAGCTCACCGATACCCATGCCTTCCTTGACCTTCGGGCGGGACAGGGCGCCGAGCACGGACCACTGCTGCGTCGTCACGCCGAACTCGTCGAGGGCCTGCGTGCCCTTGGTGTGCAGCGTGTTCGCGGCCTGGAAGAAACGGAAGAACAGCCGGTTGCTGATCTCCATCGTGGCGAGGTCCTTGGCAGCGGAAAGGTCTTTCATCGGGGCGTCATGTCGTTTGCGAACGGCGCCCATTGAATCGCAAAGCATGGCCCGGACGCAACGGGCCGAATTGATGGTTACCCAACAGGAGGAAGCAAAATGAGAGGTCTTGAAGGCAAGGTCGTGATCGTGACGGGTGGTGCCGGTGGCATCGGTTCCGCAATCTGCCGCCGCTTTGGCGAAGAGCGCGCGAGCGTCGCCGTGTTCGACATCAACCGCGAAGCGGCCGAAGCCGTCGCCGCGGAAATCCAGTCTGCCGGCGGCAAGGCGCGCGCCTATGCGGTCGACCTGACCAGCCAGGATTCCGTGATCACCGCCGTGACCGCCGCGGAAGGCGAACTCGGCCCGATCGACGTGCTGGTGAACAACGCCGGCTGGGACAAGGTCGGCAACTTCCTCGACACCGAAAAGCCGCTGTGGGACAAGATCGTCGCGATCAACCTGTACGGCGCGCTGTACATGCACCACGCGGTCGTCAAGGGCATGCGCGAGCGCGGCCGCGGCCGGGTGATCAACGTCGCGTCCGACGCCGGCCGCGTCGGGTCGTCGGGCGAGGCGGTGTACTCCTTCTGCAAGGGCGGGCTGATCTCGTTCTCGAAGACGATGGCGCGCGAACTCGCCCGCCAGCAGATCAACATCAACGTCGTGTGCCCCGGCCCGACCGACACCCCGCTGCTCGACGACATCTGCGGCGAAGGCGAACGCGGCGAGAAGCTGCGCACAGCCTTCACCCGCGCCGTCCCCTTCGGCCGCCTCGGCCAGCCGGGCGACCTGCCGGGCGCAGTGGCCTTCCTCGCCAGCGACGACGCCGCGTTCATCACCGGTCAGGTGATGAGCGTGTCGGGCGGCCTGACGATGGCCGGTTAACGAACGTCAGCACGAATTCAAGCAATCGAACCAGGAGCAGATGATGGAATACCAGGACATTCTCTACACCAAGCAGGACGGCATCGCGACGATCACGATCAACCGCCCCGCGCAGTACAACGCCTTCCGCGCCCAGACCTGCGAGGAAATGATCCACGCGCTGAAGGATGCGGACTTCGACCGCAGCGTCGGCGTGGTCGTGCTGACCGGCGCCGGCGACAAGGCGTTCTGCACCGGCGGTGACCAGGGCACGCAGGACGGCGGCTACGGCGGCCGCGGCACGATCGGCCTGCCGATCGAGGAAGTGCAGAGCGCGATCCGCGACATCGCCAAGCCCGTGATCGCCCGCGTGAACGGCTATGCGATCGGCGGCGGCAACGTGCTCGTGACGATCTGCGACCTCGCCATCGCGTCCGACAAGGCGCAGCTCGGCCAGGCCGGCCCGCGCGTCGGCTCGGTCGACCCCGGCTTCGGCACCGCGCTGCTGGCGCGCGTCGTCGGCGAGAAGAAGGCGCGCGAGATCTGGTACCTGTGCCGCCGCTACACCGCGCAGGAAGCGCTGGCGATGGGCCTCGTCAATGCCGTCGTGCCGCACGACCAGCTCGACGCCGAAGTGAAGAAGTGGTGCGACGAGATCGTCGAGAAGAGCCCGACCGCGATCGCGCTGGCGAAGAAGTCGTTCAACGTCGATACCGAAATGATCCGCGGCATGGGCGGACTGGCGATGCACGCGCTCAAGCTCTATTACGAGACGGCAGAATCGGCCGAGGGCGGCAACGCCTTCCGCGAGAAGCGCAAGCCCGAGTTCCGCAAGTACCAGAAGTAAGCAGCGTCCCGTCACGCATTCCGGCCGGGAGTTCCCGGCCGGGACGCGGACCATTGCATCACCCGACAAACACAACACAGCATCGGAGAGGGAACACGACATGATCCGCGACCAGGAGACACTCAACATTCTGCTCGACACGATCTCGCGCTTCGTGCGCGAGCGCCTCGTGCCGCAGGAGGCGCACGTCGCCGAGACCGACCAGATCCCGGCGGAACTCGTCGCCGAGATGAAGGAGCTGGGGCTCTTCGGCCTGTCGATTCCCGAGGAATACGGCGGCATGGGGCTGACGATGGAAGAGGAGGTCCTTGCGACCTTCGAGATCGGCCAGACCTCGCCGTGCTTCCGTTCGCTGTTCGCGACCAACAACGGCATCGGCGCGCAAGGGATCGTCATCGACGGCACCGACCAGCAGAAGCGCGACTACCTGCCGCGCCTCGCCTCCGGCGAGATCATCGGCTCCTTCGCGCTCACCGAACCGGACGCCGGCTCCGACGCCGGCAGCCTGCGCACGACGGCGCGCCGCGATGGTGACCACTACGTGATCAACGGCACCAAGCGCTATATCACCAACGCGCCCGAAGCGGGCATCTTCACGGTGATGGCGCGCACCAATCCCGACGCGAAGGGCGCGCACGGGATCTCCGCCTTCATCGTCGAGAAGGGCACGCCGGGCCTGTCGCTCGGCCACATCGACAAGAAGATGGGCCAGAAGGGCGCCCATACCTGCGACGTGATCTTCGAGGACTGCCGCATCCCGGCCGCGAACCTGATCGGCGGCAAGGAAGAGGTCGGTTTCAAGACCGCGATGAAGGTGCTCGACAAGGGCCGCATCAACATCGCCGCGATCTGCGTCGGCGAGGCCGAGCGCATGCTCGCGGACGCGCTGCGCTACGCGCTGGAGCGCAAGCAGTTCGGCAAGCCGATCGCCGAATTCCAGCTCATCCAGGCGATGCTCGCCGACAGCAAGGCCGAGATCTATGCCGCACGCAGCATGGTTGTGGACGCCGCGCGCAAGCGCGACGAGGGCCGTGACGTCGGCACCGAAGCCGCGTGCGCCAAGCTCTTCGCGTCCGAGATGTGCTGCCGCGTGGCCGATCGTGCCGTGCAGATCTTCGGCGGCGCCGGCTACCTGTCGGAATACGGCATCGAGCGTTTCTACCGCGACGTGCGCCTGTTCCGCATCTTCGAGGGCACGAGCCAGATCCAGCAGCTCGTGATCGCGCGCAACATGATCCGGGCCGCCGGCGAATGAACGCGCGCGTGCGGGACGATCCCGTCGTCTCGTTCGGCGGCGACGAGGCGGTGCTCGACTGGCTGATCTCGCGCCGCCGCTCGATACGGGCATTCCTCTCGGTCCCCGTCGATACGGGCACGATCGAAGGCATGCTGCGGATCGCCGCGCGCGCCCCGTCCGGCAACAACATCCAGCCGTGGCGCGTGCACGTCGTCGCCGGCGCGCAGCGCGATGCGCTGGTGGATGCCGTGTGTGCGGCCTTCGACCAGGGCGACGACCGCCATGTGCCGGAATACGCGTATTACCCCGCCGAGTTCGTCGAGCCCTATCTCGGCCGGCGCCGCCGCAGCGGCTGGGGCCTGTACGCCCGGCTCGGCATCGAGAAGGGTGATCGCGAAGGGGTGCGGCTCCAGATGCGGCGCAACTTCCGCTTCTTCGACGCCCCGGTCGGACTCTTCTTCACGATCGACCGGCGCCTGGAGAAGGGCAGTTGGCTCGATTACGGCATGTTCCTGCAGAACGTGATGCTCGCCGCCGAGGCGCGCGGGCTATCCACCTGTGCGCAGGGGGCCTGGAATCCGTACCACCGGATCATCTCGGACATGCTTGGCTTCGGCAAGCACGAGCAGCTCGTGTGCGGCATGGCGCTCGGCTACGCCGACCCCGACGCGCCCGAGAACGCGCTCGTGACCGAGCGTGCGCCCCTGTCGGAATTCGTTGTCATGCACGGCGAGGCTGCCGTTGCCGAACACTGAGGTTTATTCGTGGGACGGTCTCATTGAGCGTCCCGCCTCCGGCGCAGTTCTTCCTGCTCCCTTCTCCCGGACTCGCCGGAGTTGTGGCCGGCTCGACGCCTTCGCGTCGAGCCGGGTTTTTTCATCAGCTACGCTTTTTCTGCTCGCTCAGCGGCACGATCTCGGGCATCACGATGCGCTTGCGCCCAGGCTCCACCGCCGTCAGCGCGTCGGTCTCTTCCATCGTCGCGAGGCAGCGCACCGTCAGGTTCTGGTAGATCCCGGTGCCGCGCACCTTCCACGCCATTTCCTGCTCGCTGAGCTCGCGCACGACTTTCGCCGGCACGCCGGCAACCAGCGAATTCGCCGGCACTTCCATGCCCGCCTTCACGAAGCTGCACGCGGCGACGAAGCTGTTCTCGCCGATCACGGCGTTGTCCATCACGACCGCGTTCATGCCGACCAGCGCGTTGCGCTTGATCGTGCAGCAATGCAGCACCGAGCCGTGGCCGATATGGCCGTTCTCCTCGACCACGGTGTCGTGCTCGGGGAAGCTGTGGATCACGCAGGTGTCCTGCACGTTGACGCCCGCCTGCAGGATCAGGCGGCCGAAGTCGCCGCGCAGGCTCGCACAGGGGCCGACGTAGCAGCCGGGGCCGACGATGACGTCGCCGATCAGCACGGCGCTCGGATGCACGTAGGCGGTCGGGTCGACGACCGGCACGACGCCGTCGATGGCGAATACGCGGGGTGTGTTCATCGGGACTCCTTGTTCGCCCGCGGCGCGGGCAGGTGGGGTTGGATCAGCGGAACGGGGCTTTAAAGGCATTATATTGCCCGGTCAATCGATTCTAGGGGTTTATCCTTGCACGGAAAAGCAGTATCGTGCATTTCCCAAAATAGTCAGAACAACGGTTCGCGGTGCGGACCCAAGGAGAGAGCGAGATGGATGCAGTAGTCGTCGAACGGCCGAACCCGCAGGTTGCGGTGGTCCGGATCAACCGGCCCGAAGCCCGCAATGCGCTGAACCAGCAGGTCCGCACCCTGCTGGCCGAGCACTTCACCGCGCTCGGGCGCGAGGCGGAGGTGCGCGCGATCGTGCTGACGGGCGGTGACAAGTATTTCGCCGCGGGCGCCGACTTGCGCGAGTTCGCCGAAGCGGGCGCGATCGAGATGATGCTGCGCAACACGCAGCGCCTGTGGGCCGCGATCGCGAGCTGCCCGAAGCCGGTCATCGCGGCGATCAATGGCTTCGCGTGGGGCGGCGGCTGCGAGCTCGCGATGCACGCCGACATCATCGTTGCGGGCGAGGGCGCGTCCTTCTGCCAGCCCGAGGTCAAGGTCGGGATCATGCCGGGCGCCGGCGGCACGCAGCGCCTCGCGCGCGCGGTGGGCAAGTTCAAGGCGATGAAGATGGTGCTGACCGGCCAGCCGGTCTCCGGGCGCGAGGCGGGCGAGATGGGCCTCGCCAGCGAGGTCGTGCCGGACGCCGAGGTGCAGGCGCGCGCGATGGAGCTCGCGACGCAGATCGCCGCGCTGCCGCCGCTCGCGATCATGCAGATCAAGGAAGTGCTGCTCGCCGGTCAGGACGCCTCGCTCGACGCGGCGCTGATGCTCGAGCGCAAGGCCTTCCAGCTGCTGTTCGCGAGCCGCGACCAGAAGGAAGGCATGCAGGCCTTCTTCGACAAGCGTCCGGCCGGTTTCGAGGGGGTGTGAGCGATGTTCGATGCGATGCGTAATGATTTGACGCTGGGCGTCGTCGGTACCGGCCTGATGGGCCGCGGGATCGCGCAGATCGCCGTGCAGGCGGGCGTCGCGGTGCGGCTCTTCGACACGCGCGCGGGCGCGGCAGCGGAAGCCTGCGATGCGGTCGGCGGCATGCTCGCGAAGCTCGCCGAGAAGGGCAAGATCGACGCGGCGGACGCGCGTGCGGCGACCGGGCGGATGACGGTCGCGTCTAGCGTCGCCGAGCTCGCCGGCTGCGACGTCGTCGTCGAGGCGATCGTCGAGAACCTCGATGCGAAGCGCGGCCTGTTCCGTGAGCTCGAAGAGGTGGTGTCGGACGACTGCGTGCTGGCGACCAACACCTCCTCGCTGTCGGTGACCTCGATCGCGGCCGCCTGCCGCCGTCCCGAGCGGGTCGCGGGCCTGCACTTCTTCAGCCCGGTGCCGCTGATGAAGGTCGTCGAGATCATCGACGGCGTACGCGGTGACCGGGCCGTGGGCGATGCGCTGATCGCGCTTGCGCGCCGCATGGGCCACACGCCGGTGCGCGCCTCCGACACGCCGGGCTTCATCGTGAACCACGCCGGCCGCGGCTACCTCACCGAGTCGCTGCGCGTGCTCGGCGAAAGCATCACCGACTTCGCGACGCTCGACCGCATCCTCAAGGAATCGGTCGGCTTCCGCATGGGGCCGTGCGAGCTGCTCGACCTCACCGGGCTGGACGTGTCGCATCCGGTCATGGAGTCGATCTACGACCAGTACTACCAGGAGCCGCGCTTCCGCCCGTCGCCGATCACCCGCCAGCGTCTCGCCGGCGGCCTGCTCGGGCGCAAGAGCGGGCAGGGGTTCTATCTATACAAGGACGGCAGCGCCGAGCCTGTCGCCATGCCCTCCGTGCCGGACGTCGCGCCGCAACCGCTGTGGCTGAGTCGGCGTGACCCGGCCCTGCATGCGCGCGTCGTCGCGGTGCTGGAGGCGCAGGGCGTCGCGCTGGACCGCGGCGATCGTCCCGCCGAGGGCTCGGTGTGCATCGTGCTGCCACTCGGCACCGACGCGACGAGTTGCGCGCTCGCCGAAGGGCTGGACCCGAAGCGCACGCTGGCGCTCGATCCGCTCTTTGTCGACAAGCACCTGACACTGATGACGACGCCCGTGACCGCGCCCGAAGCACGCGACGCGGCGTGGGCGGCGCTCGCCGCCGGCGGCAAGGCGGTGTCGGTCGTGCGCGACAGCGCCGGCCTCGTCGCGCAGCGCGTCGTCGCGACCATCGTCAACATCGGCTGCGACATCGCGCAGCAGCGCGTCGCGACGCCCGGGGACATCGACTCGGCCGTGCGCCTGGGACTCGGTTATCCGAAGGGGCCGCTCGCGCTGGGCGACTCTCTCGGCGCCGCGACCATCCTCGCGATCCTCGACGGCATGCACGAGTTCTACCGCGATCCGCGCTATCGCCCCAGTCCGTGGCTCACCCGTCGCGCGCGCCTGGGCGTGTCGCTGACGACGCCGGAAAACTGACAACCACACACCACACCAAAGGAGATTCCATGCTCGACGCCTACATCTACGCCGGTCTGCGTTCCCCCATCGGCCGCCACGCCGGCGCGCTCGCACCGGTCCGTCCCGACGACCTCGTTGCCACCGTGATCCGCGAGGTCGTCGAGCGTTCGCCGTTCGCGGCGGCGGACATCGAGGACGTGGTGCTGGGTTGTGCCGCGCAGGCGGGCGAGGATTCGCGCAACGTCGCGCGCCACGCGGCACTGCTCGCGGGCCTGCCGACGCAGGTCGCCGGCCAGACCATCAACCGCCTGTGCGGCAGCGGCCTCGCCGCGGTGCTGGACACGGCGCGCGCGGTCACGGTGGGCGAGGGCGAGCTGTACGTCGCCGGCGGCGTCGAGAGCATGAGCCGCGCGCCCTTCGTCGTCGCGAAGGCGGAATCCCCCTTTAGCCGCGATTTCAAGGTGTTCGACACGACCATCGGCGCGCGCTTCCCCAACCCGAAGATCGTCGAGCAGTACGGCAACGACAGCATGCCCGAGACGGGCGACAACGTCGCTGCGGACTTCGGCATCTCGCGCGAGGACTCCGACCGCTTCGCCGCCGCGTCGCAGGCGAAGTACGCGGCCGCCAAGGAAGCGGGCTTCTACGCCGGCGAGATCCTGCCGATCTCGGTGCCGACCGGCCGCAAGACGCCGCCGCTGGTCGTTAGCGAAGACGAGCACCCGCGGCCGGAGTCGACCTACGAGTCGCTCGCGAAGCTGAAATCCCTGTTCCCGAATGGCGTCGTCACCGCCGGCAATGCGTCCGGCATCAACGACGGCGCGGCGGCGCTGCTCATCGGCAGCAAGGCGGCGGGCGACAAGGTCGGCGCGAAGCCGATGGCGCGCATCCTCGCGGGCGCGGTCGCGGGCGTCGAGCCGCGCATCATGGGCGTCGGCCCCGCGTATGCGATCCCGAAGGCGATCGCACGCGCCGGGCTCACGTTGAAGGACATGGACGTCATCGAGATCAACGAGGCCTTTGCACCGCAGGTGCTGAGCTGCCTGAAGCTGATGGGCGTCGCGTTCGACGATCCGCGCGTGAACCCGAATGGCGGCGCGATCGCGATCGGCCACCCGCTGGGTGCATCCGGCGCCCGCATCGCTCTTTCGGCGGCGCGCGAGCTGGAGCGGCGCAACGGGCGCTATGCGGTGGTCAGCCTGTGCATCGGCGTCGGCCACGGCATCGCGCTGGTGATCGAGCGCGTGCCGGGCTGAACGCTCGGCTCCGTCCCCGCAGTTCGCGGGGCGGAGCGCCCACCGGCGGCAATGAGCCGCACGCCACCCCATCCGACGCAATAACGGGAGCGCATTTCGCCGGATGGGTTGAGCAGTCCCGGCTACGCCCCTTTGCAAGGCGCTCCGGTCGGGTAAGCTGCCGCGCTGTAGCGGCATTCACGCGGAGGTGAAGAAGTGGAGAACCGATCGACCTCGCCCCGCGGCATCATGGGCATCCTGCTCGCGGCGGGGCAGGGATCGCGCTTCGGCAGCAACAAGCTGTGCCATGCGCTCGCGGACGGCACGCCGGTGGCCGTGCGCAGCGCGGAAAACCTGCGCGACGCGCTGGGGGAGATGATCGCGGTCGTGCGCCCCGAGGATTCGATCCTGCGCGGGCACTTCGACGCCGCGGGAATCGCTTACGTCCTGTGTCCCGACGCCGGGCAGGGCATGGCAGCGACCCTCGTGTGCGGCATCCGTGCAACCCCCGGTGCCGCCGGCTGGGTCATCGCGCTCGGCGACATGCCTTACATCCGCCCCGATACGATCGCTGCAGTCGCAGCGGCAATCCGCGACGGAGCTTTGCTCGCCGCGCCGTTCACCGACGGGCAGCGCGGCCACCCGGTCGGGTTCGCAACCTCGCTGAAGGACGAACTGCTGGCGCTGCAAGGCGACGAAGGCGCCCGGCGCGTGATCGTCGGCCACAAGGAGCAGCTGCGCCGGATCGACTGCGACGATCCGGGTATCCTCGCCGATATCGACGTCCCGGCCGATCTGCGCCCGTGACGGACGCAGCAGGGTTTCAGTCTTCCAGCAGCGCCGCCGTCAGCGCCGCGGGCGTCGCGAACGCGCGCCAGTGCGCGGCCATCTCCGCAGGGACCAGGCTGCCGTAACCCCAGGTCGCGGCGAAGAAGGGCAGCCTGTTCGCATCGGCCGATTCGCCGTCTTCGCTGCGGTCGCCGACGTACACCGATACGTGCTCGGGGATGTCGTGATCGTCCATCAACCGCGCGATCATCGCCGCCTTGGTCGGCAGGCGCGGCTCGAAGAGATCCAGCGCATACACCGTCTTGAAGTAGCCGCTCCAGCCAAGGTGATCGAGGATCAGGCGGGTCGGGTGCAGCCGTTTGTTGGTCGCGATCGCCAGCGTGCGCCCGCCCGCTGCGAGCCGCTCCAGCATGTCGCCGACCCCGGCGTAGGCGGCAGTCTCCCGGTAACCCGTCGTGTCATAGCTCGCCTTGAAGTGGGCGGCAAGCTCGTCGATAAGCCGCGCATCCTTCGTCCCAGTCAGGATCTGCAGCGTTTCCACCAGCGGCGGCCCGACGATGGACTCGTCGATCGCCACCACCGGTGTGCGTCCTGCAGTCGCGAAGGCCTGGCGGTAGCTCGCGAGGATCGCCGGGGCGGAATCGATCAGCGTGCCGTCGAGATCGAAGAGGACGTACTGGAAGCGGGGCATATGTGAGGAGAGTGTTTGCGGTCAGGCGGCATTTTACGGCGCTCTGCCTCTTGCAGCGCCACAGTTCCGACACGTGGGGCTGGCATCAATGGCGCTTTCGCAGGGCGGAAAAGCGCAGCGCCTTCCGCCGCATGCATCGAGCGACTGGGCGCCCATGCGGCGGATTACGCCTTCGGCTCATCCGCCCTACGATTGTGCGGAATCGGCCGTCGATGGCTGCTCTACCGGCACGCGCTTCGACCGGAACTGACGGGTATCGCGGTAATACGCGACGGACTCGTTCTCCGGCGTGACGCCCGGAATCCCCAGCAGCGGCAGCGGTGCAAGCTCGCGCGGGGCGCGCAGCAGACCGGCATCGAGCAGTTGCGCGGCGAGCCACGCGTCGGTCTCGGCCTGTCGCTCGGCCGCGGGCAAGGCTAGCCAGCCCACATCAACGACGCGGTACAACGCCTTGCCACACAGCCCGAAGAAGGGTTCGCGCAGTTGGTCCCAGGTGCCGTGGCCGAACACGAGGAAGCGGGTGGTCTCGATCAGCCGCGCGCGCCGCGCCCAGAACACCTCCTCCCACTCGTGCGCGGCGAGGAGGGCGGGAATCTCGGGATTGCTGGACACGACTACGATGCCGCACTCGTCGAACTGGGTCAGCGCATCGCGCCGCGGCCCGCGGCCGGGGAGGCCGGCTGCGATGCGTGTGTCGCGCTCGCGCCGATGGAGGATGTTGCACGCCGCCTTCGCACGCGGCCACACGCACCACGCGAGGGCGTTGAAGAAGTCATGCCAGTCGTCGGCGCGGGTGGGCACTTCGCCGGTCGCGAAGATGTGCTCCTCGTAGGCGAAGGGGTGCGCGGGCGGCGGGATGAAGCGGATCAGCCGTTCACCTCCGCTCGCCGCGTCCGGGGCGACTTCGCGCAGCAGCGCGTCGAGCTGCGCAGTGCCAGGAAGCGTAGGTGCCTTGAAGCGCCCGAGCAGCGCCGCGATCGGTTCGAAGAGCGGCCGGGCGGCGAACGCCGCGGGGGTGTCGGGTCCGGCCGTCATCGATCTCCTGTCTTACTTCGTGCTGATGCGTTTCACCCCGGCGACGAAGCGCGACAGCGTCGTCGACAGCACGCCGCGCGGGATCGTCACCTCGATCAGCTGGAAGCGGCCGCGCGTGGCGATCGCCTTGTCGAGCGCAGCTTTCAGCTCCGCGCGTGTCGACACGCGCACGCCATCCCCGCCCAGGGGCGCGGCCATCTCCGCGTAGCCCCACTGGCCGAGGTCGTTGAAGCCCGATTCCGGCTGGAAGGTGCGCAGCATCTCCCAACTCGCGTTGTTGAACAAGAGCACGATCGGGTCGAAGCCGTAGCGCTTGCAGTTGCCGAGCTCCCAGCCGGTCATCTGGAAGGCGCCGTCGCCGACGAGGATCAGCGGGCGCTGGCCGCTCGTGGCCTGCAGGCCGAGGCCGGCGGGCACGCCGAAGCCCATCGTGGCGTAGTAGCCCGGGGCGATCAGGGCCGTCTGCTCGATTTCCATCGCGGTGAACAGGCAGTCGCCGATGTCGGACGCGATCGGCAGCTTGCCGTGCGCGGCGAAGAGGTCGTTCACCGCCTTCGCGATGTCGGTCGGCGCGATCGTCTCGCCATCCGCGACGAGGCCTCTTGGGTATTGATGCGGGGCGACCGGGAAGGTCTTCTCGGCGCCGTTCTTCACCCGGGCGAGCATCTCGTCGACGAGCGCGGCGAGCGGCATGTTCGCATAGCTATGGTAGCCGAGCGTGACCTGGCCGTTGTGCGCCTGGATGGTCTTGCGCAGGTCGATGCGGGTCTCCGACACGGCGAAGTTGGTGTCCGAGATGATTTCGCCGAGCAGGAAGAGGCCGTCCGCCCCTTCGACGAGCTGGGTGACGTCCGGCAGTCCCGCAACGCCCATGTAGGTGCCGACCAGCGGCGCGTCGCAGTCGGTGAGCAGGCCGCGGCCCATGAAGCTGGTGACCACCGGGAGTCCCAGTCGGCGCGAGAGCTCCGCGACCTTTTCCTCCAGCCCGAAGCGGCGCACTTCGACGCCCGCCATCAGCACCGGACTCTTCGCGACGTCGAGCCGGGCGAGAATTTCATCCACGCACGCGCCCAGCGCGTCCCGGTCGAGCGCGCGCGGCGCCTCGCGCGTCACGGGGGCGCACGCCTCGCGCACCATGTCGCGCGGGATCTCGATGTAGACCGGCTCGGAGTTGCGCAGGCAGTTCGCCAGCACGCGCGCGATGTCGGCCGGCGCACGCGCCGCGTCGTCGAGCTTCACCTGGTCGCAGGTGATCTCCTTGAAGATCTGCAGCTGAGAGTCGAGCGTCTTGGCCTGATGGTGCAGCAGCAGGCCCGAACTTGCCTCGCCCTTGCCGGGGCCGCCCGAGAGCACGACCACCGGCGACTTCTCCGCGTACGCGGCCGCGATGGCATTGACCATGTTGAACGCACCCGCGCCGTACGTGACCGCCGCGACACCCAGGCCGCCACGGATGCGCGCCGTCGCGTCGGCGGCGAAGCCCACGCCCGGCTCGTGCGAGAGCGTGTACAGCGGCAGGATTCCCGACTCCTCGATGATGCGGAAGTAAGGCAGGGCGAAATCGCCGGGAATGCCGAAGATCTCGTGGGCGCCGTGATCCTTGAGCGCGTGCAGCAGGGATTCGACCAGGTTCATGCGATGCTCCTCCTATCGTTATGGCGAGCATTATTGCGCACGAGTCGCGCACATTGCGTTCGTTATGTGCGCATAATTGCGCAGTTAAAGCACGAAACGCGCATGGAGATGGAAAACGATGCAACAGATCGTCGTGGACAAGTTCGACCTGCAGATTCTCGATGCCTTGCAGCGCCGCGGCAATGCGACCAACAGCGCACTCGGGGAAGAAATCCACCTCTCGCCGTCGCAGATCAGCCGGCGCATCAGCCGCATGGAGCAGGGCGGCATCATCGCATCCTACGCCGCGCTGCTCGACCCCGCGGCAGTCGGGCTGGACGTCTCCGCCTTCGCCCAGGTCACGCTGGAGCGCCACGGCGAGTTGCGCAGCGACGCGTTCGAACGCGCCGTCGCAGCAGTGCCGGAGGTGATCGCGTGCTTTTCGGTGAGCGGCGACGCGGACTACGTGATGCACATCGTCGCGCCCGACCTCGTGGCGTTCTCCGAAGTCATGATGAAACGCATCATGCGCCTGCCGGGGCTCGCGCACCTGAAGACCAACATCGCGCTGAAGACGGTGAAGCAGACGAGCGTGCTGCCGCTCGACCACATCATGCACGCGCCGCAACCGCGGCGGCGGATGCAGTTCGCGTCGGGTTGATGAGTGCCGCCGTTCGCCTGGGGCGTGTGCGCCCATTTCCGTGTCAGCCCGGTCGGGCGCAGGGGGCGCTCATGGCAACGCCCCCTGACCACGCCCGGACAGTAGGCTAGGTCGCGGCGCTCAGATCTGCAATCACCGCCGCAAGGAAGCGTCCCGCCTCGCCACCGGTGACCACGCGGTGATCGAAAGTGAGGCTCAAGGGCAGGACGCGATGCACGGCCGGCTTGCCGTCGAAGGCGACAACCTGCTCATGCACGCGGCCCGCGCCGAGGATCGCGACCGTTGGCGGCACGACGATGGGGGCCGCGTACTTGCCCGCGATCATCCCGAAGTTGGACAGCGTGATCGTGTTGCCGCGCATCTCCTCGGCGGGAATCTTGCGCGCCGCGACGTCTGCGCGCATGCGGTCGAGCCCCGCGCGCAGGTCGGCCGGATCGCGGTTCGCGGCGTCGCGCAGCACCGGCACGAACAGTCCGTCAACAAGGTCGACGGCGATCCCGACATCGATCTTCTTCAGGATGCGACGCCCCATCGTGTGGCTCTCGTACCACGCGTTGAGGCCCGGCTCGGCCTTGCAGCCCGCGACCAGCGCGCGGATCAGGCGCACGGTGATGTCGGTGCCGGCCGGCCACGCATGGATGTCGGCATCGTCGATCACCGTCGCAGCCGCGACCTCGCTCTGCGCGATCGCCATGTTCTGCGCCATCGCGCGCCGCACGCCGCGCAGGATCTCGGGCGGCCCCACTTCGGCGAGGATCTTCGCCACCCGCTGGACGTCCGCGAGCGTGATGAGCCGGTCCGGCCCCGAGGGCGTGACCATCGCCAGGTCGACGTTGAGCTGCCGCGCCTGCGCGCGCACCGCGGGAGTCGCCTTGATCGCCGCCGCCGGGCGCCCGACCGCGGCCGGTGCCTCCTGCTGCACCTGCGTGCCGACCTTCACTTCCCCGACCACCGTGCCGCTGTCGGCGTCGCCCGCAGCCCCCTCGAAGCCGATCAGCGGCGCGCCGACCAGCACGATCTGGCCCGCCTCGCCGAACAGCTTCTCGATGCGTCCGGCCCACGGCGCCGGGATCTCGACGATCGCCTTGGCGGTCTCGACCGACAGCAGGGGCTGGTCCGCCTGCACCTCGTCGCCCGGCTTCACGTGCCACTCGACGATCTCCGCTTCCTGCAGTCCTTCGCCCAGGTCGGGCAGTTTGAAGATCTTCATGCACCCTCCAGCGTTTTCATGACTGCCGCGACGATGCGCTCGACGCTCGGCAGGTACTGGTATTCGAGCCGCGAGAGCGGCACGACGACGTCCCACGCGGTGACCCGCTGCACCGGCGCAAGCAGTGAATACAGCCCGTGCTCGGCGAGGTTCGCCGCAATCTCGGCGCCGAAGCCGCCGGTACGCATCGCCTCATGCACGATCACGCAGCGTCCGGTGCGGGTCACCGATTCGAGGATCGTCGTCATGTCGAGCGGCTTGAGCGTCGCGACGTCGATCACCTCGGCCATGATGCCTTCCTGCGCCAGTGCTTCGGCCGCGGCCTGGGTCTCGTTCAGCATCGCGCCCCAGCTCACCAGCGTCACGTCGCTGCCCGCGCGCAGCGTGAAGCACACGTCGAGCGGCAACGCCTCGCCGTCGTCGGCCACTTCCTGCTTGAACAGGCGGTAGAGCCGCGTCGGCTCGAGGAAGATCACCGGGTCGGGGTTGCGGATCGCCGCGAGCAGCAGGCCGTAGGCGCGCGACGGCGAGGAGGGGATCACGACGCGCACGCCCGGCAGGTGGGCGAACAGCGCCTCGGGGCTTTCCGAATGGTGCTCGGGTGCATGGATGCCGGCGCCGCAGGGCGAGCGCACGACCAGCGGACACGACAGCCGCCCGCGCGTGCGGTTGCGCAACCGCCCCGCGTGGTTCCAGATGTGATCCATCGCCGGATAGATGAAGCCGGAGAACTGGATCTCCGCAACGGGCTTCAATCCCATCGCCGCCATGCCGATCGCCGTGCCGATGATGGCCGTCTCGGCAAGCGGCGTGTCGATCACGCGCTCGGGGCCGAAGCGCTCCTGCAACCCGACCGTTGCGCGGAACACCCCGCCGTTGACGCCCACATCCTCGCCGAGCACGACCACCGACGGGTCGTGATCCATCTCCCATGCCTGCGCACGATTGATCGCTTCCACCAGATTCAGCTCAGCCATGGCTGCTTCCTCCGTCGTGGGACGCGAACCACTGCGCCGCGTCGAACTGCTCCTTCATCGCCGTCGGCAATTCGGCGTACAGGTGATCGAACATCGCCGCCGCCGTGGGTGGCGGAATCGCGAGATAGGCGTCGACCGCGGCGGCGACCTGGTCCGCACATTCCTTCTGCAGCCGCTCCTCCTTTTCCTGGTCCCATGCGCCGATGCGCGCGAGATGGTTGCGCAGGCGGCGGATCGGCTCGTTCGCCCACTGCTGCTGCACGACGTCCGGATCGCGGTAGCGCGTCGCGTCGTCGGCAGTCGTGTGATCCCCCAGGCGATAACTGATCGCCTCGATCAGCGTCGGCCCGCCGCCCGCACGCGCCTTGTCGATCGCCCGGCGCGCCGCGTCATGCACGGCGATCACGTCGTTGCCGTCGACCTGCACGCCCTCGACGCCCGCGGCGATCGCCTTCTGCGCCAGCGTCGGGGTGATCGTCTGGTGCTCGCGCGGCACCGAGATCGCCCACTGGTTGTTGTTGATGACGACCAGCAGCGGCGCGCGCCACACCGCGGCGAAATTCAGCGCTTCGTAGAAGTCGCCCTTCGAGGTCGCGCCGTCACCCAGGAAACAGGCCGCGACGCGCGCTTCCTTTCGCAGCTTGAACGCGTAGGCCACGCCCGCGGCATGGCACACCTGGTTGCCGATCGGCACGCAACTCGGAAAGTCCTCGCGCGGCACGGCGAAATTGCTGCCGCGCTCATCGCCGCCCCAATACAGCAGGCTTTCGGTCATCGTCACGCCGCGCACGAACTGCGCCGCGTGGTCGCGGTAGGAGGGCACCAGCACGTCCTCCTTGCGCATTGCGCTGGCGACGCCGATCCCGATCGCCTCCTGCCCGAGTGCGGACGCGAAGGTCCCGATCTTGCCCGTGCGCTGCAGGGCGATCGCCTTCGTATCGAAAGCGCGCGTGAGCTGCATCGCCCGGTAAAGGGGAATCAGGTTGGCGGGATCGAGGGCAAAAGGAGGCAGCTCCTGCGTCGCCTCGCCCTCCGCATTGAGAAACCGGGTGAACTCGACCTCGAACCGCGCTACGGTGGTCATGGCTTGCTCCTCGCCTCTCGAATTTTTTGGTCAGTCTAGCGCATACCATCGGCAAGCCGGACGTGCGCCGGTACGACGAAGGAAGGACGTCACGGCGGACCGCAAATTCCCGACTCTGCTCCGCATTGCCACAGGCATGCATCATGGCGAGCGCTTGAAAGCGCCGTCACTGCCATGTCGACCACTCGCGTGCGGATCAGTTTCAGGACATTGTCGGTCACCCGGCACGCCATACGCATGACTATGACGGAAGGCAGAGACCGCGGGCGGGCAGGCTGCGAGCGCTCCAAAACGACGAAATGGACGGGGAATATGCGGCTCTTCCGCATGAGGACCGCTTGCCGCATGATTAGAATGTTCGCGTGACCCAAAGTGGGTTTCACGTTGAGGGGATGGGCGGATTCGGCCGAAAGTGGGAGGCGCCGTTCCGCAGCGCGAAGAGTTTTCACACTCTCGGCGAGAGTGAAAGGTAAAAGAAGATGCTCCGATTCTCGGATATCAAGATTTGGGTTCGCCTGACGGCGTCGATCTGGACGCTGCTGATCGTCGTATGGGCGGGAACGATATTCTGGGAAAGCCAGAATAACCGGAAGGTGGCCATCGAACAGGCTGTCGATTTCTCGCTCAGCATGTACGACTCCGCACTGGCGGGCCTGACGGCGATGATGATCACCGAGACCATGCACAAGAAGCATGTGCTGCTCGACCAGATCAGCCATCTCGCGGTGATCCGCGAGTTGCGCGTGGTGCCGAGCGAGGTCGCGCGCGAGGGTGTCGAAAGCTCCAAGGACGAGGGCAAGCCGCGCAACGACCTGAAACCGAACGAGATCGAAGCGCAGGTCATCAGCACCGGCAAGGAGTTCGTCGACGTTCGCGAGGACGACAAGGGGCCTTATCTGCTCGCCGTCCGCCCGGCCAAGAACGTCAGCAAGTATCTCGGCAAGAATTGCCTCGAATGTCATGACGCGCCGGAGAATGCGACCCTGGGCGTGATCAGCATCAAGATCTCGCTCGACAAGATGGACAAGGCCATCTCGACGCAGCGCATGCAGTCGCTGGGTATCGCACTGCTCGCCAGCCTCGTGCTGCTGGTCTTCATCTGGTGGTTCATCCGCGGCGCCGTGACCGGGCCGCTCGAACGCATGGTGGCCGGCCTGCGCGCGATCGTGTCCGGAGAAGGCGATCTGACGCGGCGTCTCGAGGTGCGGGGCAAGGACGAGATCGGTGTCGCATCCACCGTGTTCAACGAGATGATGGCGAAGATCGGTGCGCTGGTGCGCCACGTCGGCGAGTCGGCGTCGCAGGTGTCGAGCGCCGCGTCGGAGCTCGTGGTGCGCGCCGACCAGGTCGTCGGTTCCTCGCAGAGCCAGAACGCCACGTCGGCCACCACGGCGCAGGCGGTCGGGCAGATGGTGGCAAGCATCGCCACTGTCGCGCGCAGTTCCGAAGAGGTGCGCCAGCTGTCGCGCGAGAGCCTGCGGCGCTCCGGCGAGGGGAACTCCAGCCTGACGACGCTGGGCGACCGTGTCGGCATGGTCGAAACGACGGTGCGCGGGATCGCCGATTCGGTCGGCGAGTTCGTGTCGAGCACCACCGCGATCACGCACATCACCAGCGAGGTCAAGGAACTCGCCGAGCAGACCAACCTGCTCGCGCTCAACGCCGCCATCGAGGCGGCCCGGGCCGGCGAACAGGGCCGCGGCTTCGCGGTGGTCGCCGACGAGGTGCGCAAGCTCGCCGAGAAGTCGGCGGCGTCGGCCAACGAGATCGACGCCATCACGCACACCCTCGGCAAGCAGTCCGAACAGGTCACGCGCTCCATCGCCGATGCGATGGATCACATCGCGACGAGCCGCGAGTCCATGGTTACGGTGAACGGCGTGCTTGCCGCGGCCAGCGAGTCGGTCGTCGCGGTGGGGCGCGGCCTCGACAGCATCGCTGCCGCGACCCAGGAGCAGGAGCGCGTGAGCGCCGACGTGTTCTCGGGCATCGAGACGATCAAGCAGATGGCGCAGGGCAACAGCGAGGCCGCCGGCAAGACGGCCGCCGCGGCCCGCAACATGGGCGAACTGGCGGAAGAACTGCAGGGGGCGGTGGGGCGCTTCCACACCTGATCGCCCGCGCTTGCCCCGGGCAGGCGGAGGGAAGGCGAGTCGGTCGGCTTCGCGCGTCGCGCATTGCTGACCGACATTCCCTTCACCCGCGCCGGCGCGCAGCCGATAATGTCCCGCAACTCGAAAGGCTAGGGAGCCAGGGCTGGAAATGAACGCCGAGTATGCGACGATCGCCCCCGACCGCAAGGAAATCGATGCGCTGAAGGGACCGACGGTATTGGAGTTCGGCACCGGGTGGTGCGGTTACTGCCGCGGCGCGCAACCGCTGATCGCGGAGGCCTTTGCCACCCATCAGGGAATTCGCCACCTGAAGATCGAGGACGGGCCGGGGAGGGCGCTGGGGCGCTCGTTCCGGGTCAAGCTCTGGCCGACGCTGGTGTTCCTGCGCGACGGGGTGGAAGTCGCGCGGATCGTGCGCCCCGGCAGCGCCGCGGAACTCGCCGAGGCGCTGCGACAGCTGGAGCCTGGTCCGGCCGCCGCGTAGCGCCACGCAACAGCAGTGACGCGGGTGACTCAGCCTTTCGGCACCCGCAGGTCGATGCGGCCATCACTCATGGGCGGACACCAGTAGTAGCCGCCCGATATCGGACGGCTGAAGCGGAACAACGCGTCGACAATGCCGTCATCCAGTCCGGCCATGCGGCGCAGCTGCGCTTCGAACGCGTCAAAGGAGTGCCCGAACGCGAGAAACGCGAGACCGGCCCGGGCACCGTCCGACCAGGGCATGGAGCGCCGCAGCACGAAGGCCTCGGGGTCGAAGCTCTCCTGTGCCGTGCGCTTCACGTGCGCGGATTCGGGCGCATCCTCGAGCTCCTCGTTGTCGCTCTTGCGCCGGCCGATGATGTGATCCTGTTCGTTCGCAGGCAGGCGATCGAAGTGGTCGAGGCCGTGCTGCCAGTGCTGAACGGCGGCGAAACTGCCGCCTTGGCAGCTCTCGGCACCGGTGGACGTGAAAGCCACGGCGACCGCTTCATCCCCCTCCGGATTTTCGGTGCCATCCTCGTAGCCGGTGAGGTCGAGGCCCTTGCCGTAGCGAAAGGACTCGGTCGCCAGCACCAGCCGCAGCGCCGGCGCCACCGCCGCTTCGATGCGCCGGCTGCGCTGCAGCAATTCGCCGCGGTCCTCGCCGCGCAGCCAGCACCACAGCGCGTGCTGCGTCGACGGGATGTCCACGGCGCTGCCCCCCAGGACCGGGAAGGCGCGCAATCCATCGACGCGGCCTCCCGCCGCGCGAACGAGCGACTCGCCAAGCCCGACGACGGTCGCGTCGCCGTCCGCGAGCCCTGCCAGCCGATCCAGCGCGTCGCGCAGCCCGTCAGCGGCGTCGAGGGTAAAGAACAGGTGGCGTGCCAGCGGTGGCACGGCTTTCATGATGCCTGGTTGGTATGGGGTCATGTCCGCTCCCGATGGAACAAGGAATTGAGGCGCCGGCCCGGCCGCCGAATCAGCCGTGCGCATGCAAACTGCAAGGGTAGCGCATTCCGGTCGAGGCCTGTAAGCGGTGACCGGCAGCCCCCTGCGGGCGCGGCGCGTCGCCCCGATTGCCTATCAATGCAGCAGAAGGCGAATTGCCTGTCCGCAGAAGGGCTTGCGCGCGTCATCCCGCACCCGCTCACAGACTTATCCACATTCGCTGGGGACAACTCGCACTATTTCCACATCGAGCGCATCTTCTCGGCGAGGTCGAATGCGATGCGGCGCGATTCCGCCGTGGGGCGCGGCGCCACGGCCGGCGGTGGCCACGAGGTCTGCTCGAAACGCTCGAGGATGCGGTTGGGGATGAAGCGCGTGCGGCTTGCATAGACGTGGCGGTCGCCATGCCCGGGCTGCTGCGAAACGTGGAAACGCTGCGGCACGATCAGGTCGAGCTGGTCCTTCGCGCGGGTCATCGCGACGTAAAGCAGGCGCCGCTCCTCTTCGATCTCGCTGCTGCTCCCCGTCGCAAGGTCCGAGGGCAGGCAGCCGTCGACGACGTTCAGCAGCGTCACGGCCGACCATTCCTGCCCCTTCGCCGAGTGGATCGTCGACAGGATGAGATAGTCCTCATCGAGAAGGGGAATCCCCGATTCATCGCTCGTGGCGCTGGGCGGATCGAGCGTGAGTTCGGTCAGGAAGCGCTCGAGGCTCGGGTAGGTGGCCGCGATGCGCGCGAGCTGCTCGATATCGCCCGCGCGGATGGCAGCGTCGTCGTACATCCGCGGCATCTCGTCGACGTACCACTGGCACACCGGCTCGAGGTTCGCGGGCCACGTCGCCGACGCAACTGCTTCGAGCAGGCTGGAGAATCGGCTCCACGCGCCCCGCACCGCTTCCGGAACGGGCTGTTCGCCAAGGAGCACGCAGCCAGCCGGCGCCGCGGCAATGTTGTCGAGCACCCGGCCCGCCGTCTTGGGTCCGATGCCGGCGTGAAGCTGCAGGGCACGAAACCCGGAGACGCGGTCGCGCGGATTGATGGCCCAGCGCAACACAGCGAGAACGTCCTTGACATGGGCGGCCTCGAGGAATTTCAGTCCGCCGAACTTGACGAAGGGGATGTTGCGGCGGGTGAGTTCCACTTCAAGGCGTGCGCTGTGATGCGAAGCGCGAAAGAGCACCGCCTGCGACTTGAGGCGGATTCCCTCCTCGCGCCGGGCGAGCACCGACTCGACGATGCAGGCAGACTGATCGGCATCGTCCCTGACCGCGACCAGGCGCGGCTTCTGTGTGCCGTCGCGTGCGCTCCACAAGTCCTTCGTGAAACGTTCGCTGGCGAGGGCGATCACGGCGTTGGCCGCGCCGAGAATCGGCTGGGTGGAGCGGTAGTTGCGATCGAGCGTAACCTGGTGGGCGGGAGGATCGAAATGCCCGGGGAAGTCGAGGATGTTGCGCACCGTCGCGCCGCGGAAGGCGTAGATGGCCTGTGCGTCGTCGCCGACCACCGTGACCCCGCGCCCGTCGGGCTTCATCGCGAGCAGGATGGCGGCCTGCAGGCTGTTGGTGTCCTGGTATTCGTCGACCAGGACGTGGGAGAAGCGCCCGCCGATTTCCGCGGCAAGATCGGGGTCGGTCAGCATCTGCGCCCAGTAGAGCAGGAGATCGTCGTAATCGAGCACCTGCTGGGCCTGCTTCGCCTCGACGTAGCCGAGGAACAGCCGTTTCAGATCCGCTTCCCACTCCGAGCACCAGGGGAAGGATGTTTGCAGCACCTCGCCGAGCGACGCCCGGGTATTCACTGCGGCCGAATAGATGGCGAGGCAGGTCCCCTTCATCGGAAAGCGCTTCGTTTTCGCGGACAGCCCCAGTTCGTGCCGCACGAGGTTCATCAGGTCACCGGAATCCTCGCGGTCGTGGATCGTGAAGCCCGGTTCGAGGCCGATGCGCCCCGAGAACTCGCGCAGCAGGCGCGCGCCGACGCCATGGAAGGTTCCGGACCATTCCAGCGTAGCGCCGGCGAGCCGCGGCTGGTCTTTCGACAGCCGGGATACGATGCGCGTGACGCGGCGGCCCATCTCGTCGGCGGCACGGCGCGAAAAGGTCAGCAGCAGGATGCGCCCGGGGTCCGCGCCGCTGGCGACGAGATGGGCCACGCGATGGGCGAGGGTGGTGGTCTTGCCCGAACCGGCACCTGCGATCACCAGAAGCGGAAGCGCGTGATTCGTTGATCCCGATTCCGTTCCGAACAGGACGGCCGCGCGCTGGGCGTCGTTGAGGTGATCGAGGTAGGCTGCCGGCTCCTCCACCGCCGCTTCGTCGCGCATGTTCACCAGCATCCGCTCCGGACGGCGGCATCGTACCCGGCCCAAGCGGACGCGGCGACGGTTTCCTCCATAGCGGTGTCCGTACCGGATCGCTGCAGCCACGGGGGAATCCGGGGGGCGTCGCGGAGCGCGAAGAACACGGCTTCGTCGCAGGCCGGGCAGATGCGGTATTCGGCCAGGTCGCTGTAGGCGCGCTCCATCGCATGCGGATTCAGCGAGGCGTGGCAGTGCGGGCAGATGAATCGGGCAGTCATGGCTTCGTCCTCCATGACTGTAACTATATACAGCTTTACGGCATTTGGAAATCGCATGCCTGTGCATGGTAATTCCCGCGCCGGTTTCGCGCCTCGCTTCACCAGGGAGCGAGGGAGGTCTCTTCCTGCCAACCTTTATTGTCCCAGCTGCTAACAAAATCGGTGTACGCAAGCGGGCGATACGCAGGTAGAGTTCGCATCGTGTCTCGGCTAGAATCCAACGACGTCAGGGAGATCACATGCTGCAGATCGGTGATATCGCGCCAACGTTTTCGCTGCCGGATGCGGACATGGAGGATTTCGACCTCGCCGCAGAACGCGGCAAGCATCATGTGGTCCTCTACTTTTACCCCCGTGACAACACGCCGGGATGCACCTTGCAGGCGGCCGACTTCACCGACCATGAAGAGGACTTCGCCCGCTACGGTTGCATCATCGTCGGCGTCAGTCCCGACGATTGCCTGACCCATGCCGAATTTCGCGACCAGCACGGCCTGTCGATACGTCTGCTCTCGGACGTCGAGACCGAGGTGTGCAAGCTCTACGAAGTGTGGCGGCCCAAGGAAGTCGATGGTGTGAAGAAGATGGGTGTGGCACGGACGACCTTCGTGATCGACAAGGACGGCGTCGTCCGCCACGCACTCCACGATGTAAACCCCCGCGGCCATGCGGCGGGGGTCTTCGAACTGGTCAGGAAACTGGAAACTGAGAACGCAAATGGAAATTGTCAAGAACACCGTCGTAACGCTTAAGTACACCGTCGTCGACCCGGACGGCAACATGATCGATGACGGTCAGCAGCCGCTGGTCTACCTCCACGGCGGCTATGACGGCATCTTCCCCGCCATCGAGGAAGCGCTGCACGGCAAGAAGGTCGGCGATCAACTGAAGGTCAAGCTGCAGCCCGAAGACGCGTTCGGCGAATACGACGAGGAGCTGGTGCTGGTCGAGGACGTCAGCCAATTTCCCGAGAACATCGAGGTCGGCATGTCCTTCGAGCGCGTCACGGATGATGGCGAAGAGGAAATGATCTACCGCATCACCGACATCGCCGACGGCAAGGTCGTCGTCGACGGCAACCACCCGCTCGCCGGCACGGCGCTGGTATTCGACGTGACGGTCGCCGAAGTGCGCCCCGCGACGGCCGAGGAGCTGTCGCACGGCCACGTGCACGGTGCGGGCGGCCACCACCACTGACAAGTTCGTCGCCCGACGAATCGCCAAGGGGCCGCGCAAGCGGCCCTTTTACCGTCCACCGCACATTCCATCTCTGATTCCCGCGCCCGATGACCGCCTCGACCGGAAACGCCATTCCGCAACCTGAAAGCCCGGATCGATCGCCCGTGGCCCCGCTTCTCGATGTAAGCGGGCTGCGTGTGCATATCGGCGCGCGCGAACGGCCGGTGCGGCCGGTGGACGGTGTGGGTTTTTCGATCGGGGCGGGGGAGACCTTCGCGCTGCTGGGCGAGTCGGGTTGCGGTAAATCCATGACGGCGCTGGCGCTGCTGCGCCTGCTCCCGGACGCCGGGCAGATCGTCGCCGGGGAGGTGCGCTTTGCCGGCGACGATCTGCTTGCGCGCACCGAGGCCGACATGCGCGAAGTGCGTGGCGGAAAGATCGCGATGATCTTTCAGGAGCCGTCGACCAGCCTCAATCCGGTGATGACCGTGATGACGCAGATCGGCGAGGTCCTCGCGCGCCACCGCGGGCTGCGTGGCGCAGCGGCCCGTGACGAGGCGCGGCGGCTGCTCGACGCGGTGGGAATTCCCGACGCCGAACGCCGGCTGGACGACTACCCCTTCCAGTTTTCGGGCGGGATGAAGCAGCGCGTGATGATCGCGATGGCGCTCGCGGGCGAGCCCGAGCTGCTGATCGCCGACGAACCGACGACGGCGCTCGACGTGACGATCCAGGCGCAGGTGCTGGACCTGCTCGCCAGCCTTCAGGCCGAGCGGGGGATGGGCATGTTGCTGATCACCCACGACCTGGGGGTAGTCGCGCGCATGGCGCAGCGCATCGGCGTGATGTACGCCGGCGAGCTCGTCGAGACCGGTGCGCGCGACGACTTCTTCCGCGCTCCGCTGCACCCGTATTCGCGCAAGCTGTTCGCCGCTCTGCCGACCGACGCCCAGCGTGGTCGGCCGCTCGCGGCGCTGGGCGGGCACGTGCCGCGGCTGGATCAGGCCTTCACCGGCTGCCGCTTTGCCGGGCGGTGCCCCGATGTCTTCGGGCGCTGCCACGACGAGGCACCCGCCTGGCACGTCGTCGGCGCCCAGGCCGTACGCTGCCATCTCTATGCCGGCACGCAGCGCGCAGCCGAACCGGTCAAGGCCGCCGAAGGCACAATCCTGCCGCAGCCGCCCTCACAAGCGGTCGCACCGCTGCTGGACGTGCGCGACCTGCAAGTGCATTTCCCGGTGCGCAAGGGGCTGCTGCGCCGCGAGGTCGCGCGCGTACGCGCCGTCGACGGCGTGAGCCTGACGCTTGCGCCCGGGCGCACGCTGGCGCTGGTCGGCGAATCGGGTTGCGGCAAAACCACCGCCGGCAAGGCGATCCTGCAGCTCGTGACGCCGACGGGGGGCGAGGTGTACCTCGACGGCACGCCGCTCGCCGGCCTGTCGCAGGCGGCCTTGCGCGAACTGCGACGCGACTTTCAGATGGTGTTTCAGGATCCCTTCGCGTCGCTCAACCCGCGCATGCGCGTCGGCGAGATCATCGAGGAGGGCCTGCTCGCGCTCGGTGTCGAGCCCGATCCGCTCAAGCGCGCCGGGCGCATCGACACATTGCTCGCGCGCGTGGGACTCACGCCGGACATGAAGCTGCGCTATCCGCACGAATTTTCCGGCGGCCAGCGCCAGCGCATCGCGATCGCCCGCGCGCTCGCGGTGCAGCCGAAGCTGATCGTCTGCGACGAGCCGACGAGCGCCCTGGACGTCTCGGTACAGGCGCAGATCCTGAACCTGATGCGCGAGTTGCAGGCCGAATTCGAGCTGGCCTACCTCTTCATCACGCACAACATCGGGGTGGTGAGCTGGATGGCCGACGACGTCGCGGTGATGTACCTGGGGCGGATCGTCGAGCAGGGGCCGGTCGCGAAAGTGCTGGAGGCGCCGGCGCACCCTTACACCCGCGCGCTGCTCGCCGCCGTACCGGACATCGCGCGCGAAACCGCGGTGAACGTGGGGGACGCAGGCGGGAGGGCGCGGACGACCGCCGCCGGCGATCTGCCATCGCCGCTGGCCCCCCCTTCAGGTTGCCATTTCCACCCGCGCTGCGAGCGCGCGACCGACATCTGCCGCGCCCAGTACCCCGCACAGACGGACCTGCGCGGCGGACGCAGCGTACGCTGCCACTGGCCGCTCTGAAGCCGGCGAAGGCGTCAGCGTTTCCCTGACTTCGGCTGGGGCTTGGTCGCCGGCTTGGCGCCGGTCTTCGGTGCAGCCCGGGTGCCGGATTTCGCGGCCGATCTCGCCGCGGCGGGGGCTTTGGCGGACGATCCCTTGCGCTTGCCGGCCACAGATTTGCCCGCGGGCGTCTTCCCGCCGGCCTGCGCACCCTTCCGGCCGCCCTTGCCATTGGCCTTGGTCGCGGACGGCGCCGGAATCGTGCTGGTGTCGAGTGCCGCGGCGCGGGGAATCATCCGCGCCGCCGCGAGGGCGCCGGCCGTTTCGACGCCCTCGGGCACGAGCAGGGTGTAGCCGGCGCTGACCCGGCTGCGGGCATCGAGTCCGTTGATCTGGTGCAGTTCGCTGAGCGAAAGGCCGAAATCGCGCGCGACGGATGCGAGGGTGTCGCCGCGCTGCATCTCGTAGGTGCGCCACTGCCTGCCGGCGTCTTGCTGCTCGGCGAGGCGCGCGCGGAAGCGTTCGGCACGGTCGACCGGGATCACCAGCGAGTTGGCCTGGGCGATGGCCGGACGGTTGTACGAGGGGTTCAGCGCGAGGAACTCGTCGAGCGGCATTTCGGCAAGGCGGGCCGCCGTGGCGAGGTCGATGCCCGCGGGCGCCATGACGGTGACGAAATGGCGCGTATTGGGGACGTAGGGCAGTTCGAAGTGGAAGAGTTCCGGTTGCGCGACGATGTTCTTCAGCGCCTGCAGCTTCGGGACATAGTTGCGGGTTTCCTCGGGCATCCGCAGCTGGCTGTATTCCGCAGGCAGCCCTGCGGCGAGATTCTTCTGGACGGCCCGTCCGACCGCGCCTTCTCCCCAGTTGTACGACGCGAGGGCGAGATGCCAGTCGCCGTGCATCTCGTAGATCGTCTGCAGGTAGTCCAGCGCGGCGTTGGTCGAGGCGATGACGTCGCGCCGCTCGTCCACCCACTTGTCCTGCGTGAGGTTGTAGTTGCGGCCGGTCGAGGGGATGAACTGCCACAGACCCGACGCACGGGCACGCGAGTAGGCCATCGGGTTGTAGCTGCTCTCGACCATGGGCAGGAGCGCCAACTCGGTCGGCATGCCGCGACGTTCGAGTTCGTCGACGATGTGGTAGAGGTAGCGTCCGCCGCGTTCGAACACCTTTTTCAGGAAGCCGGGCCGATTGAGGTAGAAGAGCTGCTGCTCGGCGACGGCGTCGGTGTCGAGGTCCGGCATGCCGAACCCCCGCCGGATGCGGTCCCAGATGTCGTTGGCTTCGCGCGTCAGGTCGAGCGTGAGCACGCGGGGCGTCGGATCACGCAGTTCGAGCACCTTGCCCGGAGAGGCTATGAGGCCTTCCGCCGATCGTGCGGCGGAAGGCGGCCGCAGGCTTCCGAGTGCCGGCACGTCGGTGGCCTGCGCAGGGGGGGCTTCGGCGGGCGAGGGCGGCGTGAGGGGCGCGGGCGCAGGCTCGTCCTCGGCGGTCGCGGAGGAAACGGTCGCGACCAGCAGGATGGTCAGCAGCAGAATTCGCAGGAGTGGAATCGCCATCAATCCGGCGCCCGTTCGACAGACAAAGAGGGTGGACTCTAGGGCAGTGTCGTATGTGCGTCAAACCCGGTGTGGGATGCGCTGTGCGGCTTCGGACGCGGGTTCGGGCAGGCCGACAGCGCCACGGGCTGCCGCTAGAATACGTCCTTCCAGCGGCGCAGGGCGGCGAAGCATTCCGCCGAATTCGCCGGGCGCTGGCCGTCGCGTGCGGTGACCGCATCGATCAGCGCCGGTGAATCGGCGCGCAGGAAAGGGTTGATCCGGCGTTCGCGCTCGATGCTGCTGGGCAGGGTCGGACGGCCGGCGGCGCGCAGGGCTTCGCATTCCGCGAGCCAGGCGTCGCGCGCGGGGTTGTCGGATTCGGCCGCGCGGGCGAAGGCGAGGTTCGCGAGCGTGTATTCGTGTGCGCAGTAGACGGCGGTGTCGCCGGGAAGCTGCGCGAGGCGCTGCAGGGATTGGTGCAGTTGCCCGGCCGTGCCGCCGAGCAGGCGGCCGCAGCCGGCGCTGAACAGTGTGTCGCCCGGGAACAGGATGCCGGGCGTGTAGTAGGCGATGTGGGTGGCTGTGTGGCCCGGGATGCCGAGCACCGAGAAATGCAGGCCGAGCGCTTCGAGGACGACCTCGTCGCCCTCGCCGACGTGGCGCGTGATCGCGGGGATGTCTTCGCCGGTGGGGCCGAACACTGCCGGCCGATGGCGTGCCACCAGTTCGGCGACGCCGCCGATGTGATCGTTGTGGTGGTGCGTGAGCAGGATCGCCACGAGGCGCAGGTCGTGTTCGCGCAGGGCCGCTTCGACGACCGAGGCGTCGCCGGGGTCGACCACGGCCGCAGCCGAGCCATGTCTGAGCAGCCAGATATAGTTATCGCGGAAAGCCGGAAGAGGGATAATGTCGCTGCTGCGGATTTTTGAGTGCTGATCGTTCATGTCCATCCTCAGTCTGTCGGACTGGCTTGAAACCCCGCAGGGAAACTATCTGCTGCGGTGGGAGCAGGCAAAGTTCGATCTTATGGTAGCCGACATTTTCGGCTACAACGCGGTGCAGATAGGCTTGCCGGAATACGATTTCCTGCACGCCAACCGCATTCCGTACCGCTTTCGTTGCGCGCGCGCGGGTGACATTGCGGTCGCTGCGAGCGGTGAGGCACTGCCGTTCGCGTCGGCGAGCATCGACCTCGTGCTGCTGCCGCACGTGTTGGAGTTTTCGCCCAACCCGCACCGGGTGCTGCGCGAGGTCGAGCGGGTGCTGGTGCCCGAGGGAAGCGTCATCATCGCCGGATTCAATCCCTTCAGCCTGTGGGGATTGCGGCGCCTGGTGGCGCGGCGTTCCGGCAGCTACCCGTGGCGCGGGCAGTACCTGTCGGTGCGGCGCACGAAGGACTGGCTGGCGCTGCTGGGTTTCGAGACCCAGGCGGGGAGCTTCGGCTGCTACGCGCCGGCGTTCACGCGCACCAAATGGCTGGAGCGCTGCGGTTTCATGGACAAGGCGGGCGACCGCTGGTGGCCGATCTGCGGCGGCGCCTACATCATCCAGGGCATCAAGCGGGTGCAGGGGATGCGATTGATAACGCCGAACTGGCGCGATGCGCGCGCCGCGGCAAAGCGTCTTTCGCCGGTGGCCCAGCGTGGGCGGCAGGTGACGGGCGCACAGAAAGTGGAATAAATGGAAGAAGTCGAAATATTCACCGATGGGGCCTGCAGCGGCAACCCGGGCCCCGGCGGCTGGGGCGCGATCCTGCGCAGCGGCCCGCACGAGAAGGAAATCTGGGGCGGCGAGCCGCAGACCACCAACAACCGCATGGAGCTGCTCGCGGTCATCCGCGCGCTGGAGACGCTCAAGCGTCCGGTGGCTGCGCGCGTGCATACCGACAGCCAGTACGTGCAGAAGGGCATCTCGGAATGGATCCACGGCTGGAAGAAGCGCGGCTGGAAGACCGCCTCGCGCGAGCCGGTGAAGAACGAGGATCTGTGGCGCGCACTCGATGAGGCGGCGAGCCGGCACAAGGTCGCGTGGATCTGGGTGCGCGGCCACGCGGGGCATGCCGAGAACGAGCGTGCGGACGAGCTTGCGCGGCGTGGCGTCGCGGCCGTGCGGGCGCAGGGCAAGGCCGTCGCCGAAATCTGATCAACCGGCCCGCGAGGGCGCGAACAACCTACCGGGAATGAACCCTTGAGACAGATTGTCCTGGATACCGAAACGACCGGCCTCGACTGGCGCAACGGCGACCGCGTGATCGAGATCGGCTGCGTCGAACTGCTGAACCGCAACCTGACGGGGCGGCACTTCCACGTCTACATCAATCCCGAACGGGGCATCGACGCCGAGGCGATCGCGGTGCACGGCATCACCGAGGAATTCCTCGCCGACAAGCCGAAATTCCGCGACGTTGCCAACGATTTCATGGACTTCGTGCGCGACGCCGAGCTCGTGATCCACAACGCGAGCTTCGACGTCGGCTTTCTCGACCACGAGCTGTCGCTGCTCGGGCATGCCAAGCTCGATGCGCTGTGTGCAGGCGTGATCGACACGCTGCGGATGGCCAAGGAGCAGAATCCGGGCAAGAAGGCATCGCTCGACGCATTGTGCGACCGCTACGAGATCGACAATGCCGCGCGCACGCTGCACGGCGCGCTGCTCGACGCGGAACTGCTCGCCGAGGTCTACCTGGCGATGACGCGCGGGCAGGAAAGCCTGATGATGCTGCTCGACGACGAACCCGCGGCAGGCAGCGGCGAAGACGGCGGATCGCCAGTCGAGCGGCCGCCGCTGCGGGTGCTGCGCGCGTCCGCCGAGGAACTGGGCGAGCACGACCGGGTGCTGCAGGAGATCGCGAAGGCGAACAAGGGCGCCTGCCTGTGGATTCCGCCGGTGCCGGCCGAGGAAGCGCCCGCGGTCCAGTAACAAATGACCGTTCGGGCTGAGCCCGTCGAAGCCCTGGCAACGCCCTTCGACAGGCTCAGGGCGAACGGATGCATGGACATCCGCCTTACGGCCTAAAGAATCAGCCTGCCCCCGGGGAGGCTCCCGGCTTGCTCAAGCCGCGTGACGGTGGGACCGAGGTCGAGGCCGGTCTTGTCCTTCAACGCCCGTGCGCGCTCGCGCAACTCCGTCACAGGAAGGTCGACCTGTTCGCCTTCGGCCCCGAAGGCGACGACGTTGCCGCTGTCGCAGGACGGGAAGGCGATCGCGCGGTCGTCGAAGGCGGTGACGATGCGCTCGACGCTGGCGCGAAAACCCCGCGAGCGCCCGAAGAGGTTCACCGACAGCAGGCCTTGTGCGGACAGCCGCGCCCGGGCGGCCGCATAGAACGGTGCGGTGTCGAGCGCACCGGCGCGGGCGTTGCGATCGAAGCCATCGACCAGGATGAGGTCGAACTTGCGCTCCGTTTCCATCACGTAGCGCACGCCGTCGCCGACGTGGATCGCGAGCCGTTCGTCTTCGTCAGGCAGCTTGAAGAACTGGCGCGCGGCGGCGACGACACGCGGCTCGATCTCGACGACCTGGATGCGGGTCTGCGGGCAATGGTGGTGCAGAAAACGCGTCAGCGATGCGGCGCCGAGGCCGATCACGAGGGCCGTGCGCGGCCACTCGTCGGCATCGCGCAGCAGCAGGCCGGCCATCATTTCACGCGTGTAGGCGAGCTCCAGTGCGTTGGGACGACGGATGCGCATCGCGCCCTGGACCCACTCCGATCCGAAGTGGAGGTAGCGGACCCCGCCGTCCTCGCTGATGTCGATCGGGGTGCTCATGCCGTCATCCGTTTCAGCGCATAGAGGTGTTCGAGCGCCTCGCGCGGACTGAGGCTGTCGGGGTCGAGTTCGGCAAGTGCGGTCAGGGCCGGATGCGACAGCGGTTCGCTCTCCGGTTCGGGCAACGCGGCGAAAAGGTCGGCCTGCGGGCCGGCGCCGACTTCGCGGTTTTCCAGTGCGCGCAGGCGGCGCTTGGCGTCGCGGACCACCGAGCCGGGAATACCGGCCAGCGCCGCGACCTCGATCCCGTAGCTCTGGCTCGCGGGGCCTTCCTCGACGGCGTGCAGGAAGACGATACGGTGCGCGTGCTCGACGGCGTCGAGATGCACGTTGGCGCATTCGGGGTAGTCGGCGTTGAGGCGCGTGAGCTCGAAGTAATGGGTCGAGAAGAGCGTGAGGCAGCGGTTCTTTTCGAGCAGATGGCGCGCGATTGCGAAGGCCAGCGCGAGGCCGTCGAAGGTCGAGGTGCCGCGGCCGATCTCGTCCATCAGCACCAGGCTCTGGTCGGTGGCGCCGTGCAGGATCGCCGAGGCCTCGGTCATCTCGACCATGAAGGTCGAACGTCCCGACGCGAGGTCGTCGGACGCGCCGATGCGCGTGAAGATCGCGTCGAGCGGACCGATGCGCGCCGCCTGCGCGGGCACGAAGGCGCCGACGTGGGCGAGCAGGGCGATCAGCGCGACCTGGCGCATGAAGGTCGATTTACCGCCCATGTTCGGGCCGGTGATCATCAGCATGCGGCGCGTCGGCGCGAGGCTGCAGTCGTTGGCGATGAAGTTCTCGACCTGGCGCTCGACGACCGGGTGGCGGCCGCCGACGATGTCCATGCCGGGCTGGTCCGAGAACTGCGGGCGGACGTAGCCGTAACGCACGGCCGCCTCGCCGAAGGCGCCGAGGCCGTCGAGGCAGGCGAGCGCGCGGGCGATGTGCTGCAGCGTCGGGATGTGGGCGGCGAGGTTTTCGAGCAGGGCCTCGTAGAGCATCTTCTCGCGGGCGAGGGCGCGCTCCTGGGCGGAGAGCGCCTTGTCCTCGAAAGCTTTCAGCTCCGGAGTGATGTAGCGTTCGGCGTTCTTCAGCGTCTGGCGGCGGCGGTAGTCGTCGGGCACCTTGGCGGCGTTCGCGTGGCTGACTTCGATGTAGAAGCCGTGCACCTTGTTGAACTCGACCTTCAGGTTGGCGATGCCGCTGCGTTCGCGCTCGCGTGCCTCGAGCGCCAGCAGGAATTCACCGCAGTTGGTCTGGATGCCGCGCAGTTCGTCGAGTTCGGCGTCGAAGCCGGCGGCGATCACGCCGCCGTCGCGCACCGCGGCTGCCGGTTCCGGGGCGACCGCGCGCACGAGCAGGTCGAGCGCGGCTTCCGGCACGCCGAGCGCGGCCACGAGTTGGGCGAGCAGGGCGGATTGCGGACTGCGAAGCGCGTCGTGCAGTTCGGGCAGACGCGCGAGGCTGTCGCGCAGCGCGGCGAGGTCGCGCGGGCGGGCGCTGCGCAACGCGATGCGCGCAGTGATGCGGTCGACATCGGCGACGCCGCGCAGGGCCTGGCGGGCGCTGGCGAGCGTGCGCGCATCGCCCGTGTCGTTGCCGATCAGCTCGGCGACCGCCGCGTGGCGCGCGGCCGCATGGTGACGGTCGCGCAGCGGGTGATGCAGCGCGTGGCGCAGCCAGCGCGAGCCCATGCTGGTGACGCAGGTGTCGAGGAGCGAGAGCAGGGTGGGCGCGGGTTCGCTGCGCAGCGTCTCGGTGAGTTCGAGATTGCGGCGCGTCGCCGCGTCGAGCCGGAGGTATTCCGATTCGCGCTCGACCTTGAGACCCGTCACGTGTTCGAGGCTCTGGCGCTGCGTGCTGCGCGCGTAGTCGAAGAGCGCAGCGGCGGCGCCCAGGGCGACCGGCATCCCTTCGATGCCGAAGCCGGTCAGGTCGCGCGTGCCGAAATGACCGGTCAGCAGGCGTTCACCCGTTTCGCCATCGAACTGCCAGTCGGCGAGGCGGCGCAGCACCGGCGAGAGCGTTTCGACGAGCGGCAGCGCGAGACCGTCGGGCACCAGCACCTCGGCCGGGCGCAGGCGCTCGAACTGCGTCTGCAATTGCTCGGCGGGGCATTCCATGACGCGCAGGTCGCCGTTGGCGAGGTTCAGCCACGCGAGCCCGAGCACGCCGCGATGCAGGTTCGCGGCGAGGAGCAGGGAATCGGAGCGGTCGTCGAGCAGCGCGGCGTCGGTCAGGGTGCCGGGGGTGACGATGCGGCTGACGGCGCGCTCCATCGGACCCTTGGTCGCGCCGGGGTCGCCGACCTGTTCCGCGATGACGACCGATTCGCCGAGCTTCACGAGGCGCGCGAGGTATTGCTCGACCGCATGGAAAGGCACGCCGGCCATCTTGATCGGCTGGCCGGCGGATTGCCCGCGCGTCGTCAGCGTGATGTCGAGGAGCCGCGCCGCCTTCTCCGCGTCGTCGAAGAACAGCTCGTAGAAATCGCCCATCCGGTAAAAAAGCAGCGTGTCCGGATGCTGCATCTTGATCCGGAGGTATTGCTGCATCATCGGGGTGTGAGCCGATTCCGCGCCTTTCGCAAGGTCCTGTTTCTGCGTCAAGTTGCTGCCTGCTTCGATCTTCATTTTCAGCTGGTCGCGCGTGCCAGAACGCCGATGGTCGGGGCCCACTCCTCGCCCGGCTTCTTCTTGCGCGTGACCAGGGTCAGCTGGGCTGGCGCGAAGACGTTCGCGTTGTGGGTGACCGGCGTCGTGATCAGGTACTGCGCGCGAGTGGCGCGCAGGAAGGTGCCGACGCGGTCGATGTTGGCCACATCGAGGTGGGCGAAGGGCTCGTCGATGAAGACGAATCCGCCGGGCCGGGCGTCGTCCATCAGCAAGGCGATCAGCAGGATCAGCGACTTCATCACCTGCTGGCCGCCCGAGGCTTCGCCGTCGTTGAGGCCGACTGCGCCCTTGCGGTCGAAGTCGAAACGCACTTCGAGGCCCGCATGGGAGAGCGAGAGGTCATCGTCGCCCAGCGCGGGGGTGGGGCAGTCCACACCCACACCGGCGAGTTCTCCGAGCGCCTTGAGGTTCTTGCCGTACTGGCGCACCGTCGCGCGCAGCTTGGCGACGTAGGCGGCGCGCGCCTCCTCGGTGAGCCGGCGCGCCGTCGCGCAGTAGCCCTGGCGGTCGAGATAGTCGCGCTCGCGCTGCGTGACGTCGGCCTTGAGACGGTCGGAGAGCGTCATGACCGCCGGGTCCTTGACCCAATCGCCTTCGTCGAGTCGCGCACGCAGACGGTCGCGCTCGCGCCGGGCTGCCGCCGCGTTCTCGTAGCGCTCGGCCAGCAGCGCGATTTCCGCCGGGTTGCGCCAATGGGCGGGCATGCCGCGGCGCAGGGATCGCACGCGCTGGATGCGCAGTGCCTGCGCATGGCGGCGCGGGGCCGCGCCGGTGTCGAGTTCGGTAATGCGGGCGTCGATGGCACGCAGTTCGCGATTGCGGCGATCGATCTCGATGTCGATTCCCGAAAGTTTGCCGGCGATCTGATCGAGCGCGCCCTTGGCCTCGGCACGTTCGCCGATTGCGGTGGTTAGCGTGGCACGTGCGGCGGGCAGCGCGGCGTCGGCTTCGGCGTAGGCCTCGGCCTTCGCGGCGAGAAGCTGGGCAGACTGCAGTCCGAGCAGACGCTGACGCAGGACGGTGAGCTGTTCGGTGGCGGCGGCGAGCTTCGGACGCAGTGCCTGAAGCTGTCTGTCGAGATCGAGGATATCGCCCTCGAGCTGTTCCATGCGCGCCTGGCGGGCGAGTTCGCCGAAGTGGAAATCGTTCGGGCGCCCCAGATGGCGCGCGCCCCGGCGTTCGCGGTGATAAGCGTCCCGGGTGATCCATTCGATCTCCCGCGGCAGTTCGCGCGCGGCTTCCACGCTATCGACGCGGCGGATGCGGTTGAGCAGATCGGCAAGCCAGCGCGGCACGGCTGCGGAAAAGCGCACCACCTCGGCAAGACTTCGCGCGGCCGGAGGGGGCGCTTCCTCGCGCTCGGGAACGACAAAATGGCGAAATCGCTCGCGCTCACCCAAGGCCCAGGCCGCGTGACGATCGGATTCGCGTTCGAGCAGGATCACATGCCGATAGGGGCGCAGCACGGCTTCGAGCGCCGCCTGCCACGACACGTCGGTCACTTCGATGATCTCGGCCAGGCCGCGGTGGCGAATGCCCTCGGCGTCGAGCAGGGCGCGGAAGCGCGCGACCTCGGGGTCGGACGGCGGGCCGGATCGGTTTTTTGCGTTGCGCAGCGAAGTGGTCTTGTCCTCGAATTCAGCCACCAACGCACGTTCCCTGACCTTCAGCTCGCGCAGTTCCGCTTCGGCCGTTTCGTGCCGAGCCTCCAGCGCGACGGCATCGGCGCCGTGTTCGGCAGCAAGCTGGGCGCGCAGGGTATCGCGCTCGGCGAGGAGCTTCTCCAGGTCGCGCACCGCGTCATGCGCGGCGAGATGCGAGGTTTCGGCGGCTTCCAGCTGGGTACGCAGCCGGACGCGATCGGTATCGGCGGCCGTCTTCTCCGCCTTCACTTCGTCCAGCCGCAGGCGGGCAGCGCGGCGTTCAGACTGCTTCGCACCGTATTCGAGGCGCTGACGGGCGAGTTCGGCGCGCTCAGACGCGAGCTCGGCGGCAAGCTCGGCTGCCTCGAGGCGCGGCACGATCTCGGCCTCGAGCGCGTGCGTTTCGTCTGCGAGCTGCTTCCACTGGAGGTAGTTGTCCGCCTCCAGGCGCCGGGTCTCGGCCTGGGCGCGCAGGCGGTCGAGATCGAGCCCGAGGTCGCCGAGTTCGCGTTCGGCGCTTTTCTGTTCCTCGCGCGCGGCCTCGTAATTGTCGAGCACCTCCTTGTCGCCGAACACGTCGAACACGAGCTCGAGCAGCGCGCGCGGCGAGTATTCGCACAGCTTGTCAGTGTCGCCCTGCTCCAGCGCGAGAACCTTCGCAATCGCAGGGGTGAGTCCGCCCCAGGCGAGCCGGTTCTGATAGTCGCGCAGGCCGACCCAGTCCTCCGACTGTTCCAGCACCTCAATCGGCTGGTCACCGTCGATGATGATGTAGTCGCGCGTCCATTCGCCGCCGGCACGGCGGATGCGGCAGGCCAGCGTGACTTCGTCATGCAGGCAGGGGAAGAAGGGGCGGCGGCCGGTCGAGCCCGGCTGGTTGGCGACGACGGCACGGATCCACGCGAAACTGCGCTCGGCGCGGCGCACGTAGCGGCGGAAGTCGCGCTTGCCCGAGCAGCGCAGCGCGAAAAGGGTGCGCAACGCGTCGAGCAGCGTGGTCTTGCCCGAGCCGTTGGGGCCCACGATGGTGATGATCTGCGCATCGAGCGGCAATGAAAAACGGCGCCAGTAGTCCCAGTGGACCAGTTCGAGCTGCTTGATGTGAAACATCAGGCGTCTTCCTCCTCGTCGCCTGCGTCGGACAGGACTTCGGCTTCCTCGAAGGCGTTTGTCTCGGGCACCGCATGGCCGGCACGGGTCAGCACATCGGCAAGCGTCCCGTGGATGATGCGGTCGGCGACGACGCGGTAATCGAGCGCGACATCGAGCAGCGGGCCTTCATGGAGCATGCCGTTGCGCCGTTCGATGAAGCCCAGGCGTGCCAGCTTGCCGAGCATGAAGTTCTTCACCTTGGTCCTGCCGCCCAGCAATGGCCCGAAATCGGCAATCAGCGATGCCTCCGCAAGCGCCCCCGAAACGGCTTCGCCATGCGCGACCGGTTTGTCCGCGCCGAACATGTCGCCCTGGCCATCGTCGGCCAGTTCGCGCCGCGTCACCTGGCGTTCGCGCTTGGGCAGGATGATGATGGCCCAGATCACCACCAGGAGCGCGATCTCGTCGCGCGTGAGGCCCGCATTGCTCGCCGCGTATTCGCGTCGCGCGCCGAAAACGGGCTCGAGCATGTCGGGAAGGAGCGCCACCGCGACGTGATCGGCGTAGGGGTTGTCCTGGAATTGCAGGCCGACCGCGGCCAGGCGGTGTTCCAGTTCGACGCGAAAGGTTTCGTCGACCAGCGCGCGGCGCACCAGACGGTCGCTGCGCGGCAGCCAGCGATGGGCCAGCAGGCGCGAGGTGAGGGTCTTGAGTTCGTGTTCCATCAGGCGTCCATGAGGGGGCGCTCGTTCGCCGGTGCGGGCCGGGCGGCTTGCGTACCGCGCGGGACGACGCGGCCGTCCGAGATCGCCGCGATCTCGTCTTCGCCAACCGGTACCAGCGTATCGCCGAACAGCACGTCCACCGGCAGGCGCATGAATTCGCCTACGGGGCCGTCGGCCGGGCCGGCGGATTCACCGTCGGCAAGGAGTGCGAGGAGAGACAAACGGTAGGAGGCGGGCGCGAAGCCGCCGCCGCCGACCACCGACTCCAGCGGTACGGCTTCCGGCAGGACATCGAGCCGCCGGGTGAAATGCTCGAGCAGCGCGAGATCGTCGTGCTCGGGCGCTGCATTGACGGCGGCAGCGTCCGGCGGCGGAAGCACGGTGTCCGATTCGCGCGCACGCACTTCGTCGGAAAGCACGCTCTCCGCCCGGTCGAGAAGCTCGTGGCCACCGGCCAGGAACGGCACCTCCGGTATCACGAACAGCGCGCCTTCCGCCAGGGCGGCGAAGCGCCCGGCATCGAGCCCGCGCAGCCAGGCCGCGACGTCGGAGGACGAGATCCCCGACGCGCCCAGCGTGACGCGCTGGGCCTCGATCTTGTTCAGCGCGCGCTGAAAGCCCGCATCCACGCGCGCAAGTTTCGATTGGGCGAGGCCGATGCGTTGGGCAATGCGGGCGATGTCGAAGTCGACCTCCGGATCGGCCAGCAGGCTCTTCAGGATCTCGGTGCCGCGCGCGAGCCAGCGCTCGTTCGCGGAAAGCCGCCGGCGCGCGCCGAGGATCCGGAACTCGGAGCCGGAGGCGATGGCCTCTTCGAAATGCCAGGTGAGGTCGTTGAGTTTCGACAGCAGGTGTCCGAGCGCTTCCGGCGTAACGCCGCCGACCGCCTGCAGGCCGGCAAGCTGCGCGGTGAGGAACCCCAGTTCGGCGTCCTCCTCGGCCGAGAAGCGCAGCAGCATCGCGATCGCGGCGACGGCGTTGCGGCCGAGGTCCGACAGGTGATACTGGCCGTCGTCCGCATAGGCGAGGAGGGCATTGTCGCGCAGGCGCTTGAGCACCGTTTCCAGCTTCACCGGATCCAGGTACGTGAAACGCGCGCGCAGCGCGTCCGGCGACCAGCGCGGCGCCTCCGATTCCTGGCCGATCTCGCGCAGCACCAGCAGGCGCAGCAGCACTTCGGCCTCGGAGCCGCGGAACAGCGTGATGAAGGCGTCGATCAGCGGACGTGCCGCGGCGAGCGCGCCCAGTTCGGGCACGTCGTCCGCGGCGACACCGGGCGCGAGGAAATCGGCGAGATCGGGCGTCATTCGGGTCGTGCGGGAATGACGCTTACACGCCCTGTTTGAGGCTCGCCGCGATGAAGTCGTCGAGGTCGCCGTCGAGCACGGCCTGCGTGTTGCCGACTTCGTGGTTGGTGCGCAGGTCCTTGATGCGCGACTGATCCAGCACATACGAGCGGATCTGGTGACCCCAGCCGATGTCGCTCTTCGAATCCTCGAGCTTCTGCTGCTCGGCCTGGCGCTTGCGCAGTTCCAGTTCGTACAGGCGGGCCTTCAGCATCGACATGGCCTCGGCCTTGTTCTTGTGCTGCGACCGGTCGTTCTGGCACTGCACGACGACGCCGGTCGGCTCGTGCGTGATGCGCACCGCGGAGTCCGTCTTGTTGATGTGCTGGCCGCCCGCGCCCGACGCACGGTAGGTGTCGATGCGCAGATCGGCGGGGTTGATGTCGATCTCGATCGAATCGTCCACTTCCGGATACACGAACACCGACGAGAAACTGGTGTGGCGCCGCGCGTTGGAGTCGAACGGACTCTTGCGCACGAGGCGGTGGATGCCGGACTCGGTGCGCAGGAAGCCATAGGCGTAGTCGCCGCTGACCTTGATCGTCGCGCCCTTGATGCCGGCCACTTCGCCTTCGGACTCTTCCATCACCTCGACGTTGAAGCCCTTGCGCTCGCAGTAGCGCAGGTACATGCGCTCGAGCATGCCCGCCCAGTCCTGGGCCTCGGTGCCGCCGGCGCCGGCCTGGATTTCGATGAAGCAGGCGTTCGGGTCCATCGGATTGGAGAACATCCGGCGAAATTCGAGCGTGTGGACCTTGGCCTCCAGCGGCGCGAGATCGTCCTCGACCGCAGTGAGGGTGTCTTCGTCATCCTCGGCCTGGGCGAGTTCGAACAGATCCTTCAGGTCGATGGACATCTGCTCGATCTCGCGCAGATTGACAACGATGTCTTCGAGCTGGCGCTTTTCCTTGCCAAGCTCCTGCGCCTTTTCGGCATTGTTCCAGACCGCCGGATCTTCCAGCGCGCGGGTTACTTCTTCGAGCTTCGACGCTTTCTCGTCGTAGTCAAAGATACCTCCGAAGTTCGCGACCGCGGGCCTGCAGGTCGTCGAGTTTCAGGGCGATGGCGTTGAGGCGTTCGGCTTCCATGGCAGGCTCCGGGCAAATCTGGGAAACCGGCAAGTATACCCGGTTCGGGTCCCATCGCGCGCGCGCTGACGAGACCATTCCTTGACGCCGAAAGCAGAACGGCGACCCGCAGGTCGCCGTTCCGTGTGCCGGTTTCGTGTCCTGATCAGAACTTGTAACCGATGCCGATCATGTAGACCCACGGATCGACTTCGACATTGACCTTGACCTTGCCGAGCGCAGCATGGCGCGCAGTCGCCTCGCTGTCGATGTCGATCCGCCAGACGGCCGCATTCAGCACGATCCGGTCCGTCAGCATGTAGTCGACACCGGCCTGCACCGCGAGGCCGAAGGAGTGTTTCCGATTCAGGTCGGAGAAGCCATTCGCCTTGCGTGCGTCGGTCAGGCGCTCATTGAAGAAGGTCGTGTAGTTGATGCCGGCACCGACATACGGCTGCCATTTCGAGCTCGCATCCATCGGGAAGTACTGTAGCGTCACCGTCGGCGGCAGCTGTTCGATCGTGGCGAGTTTGCCGTTGAGGCCGGCCGGCAGCCCGCCGACGCTGACGGTGTGCTTGAACGGGGTGGCAGCGAGAAGTTCCACACCGACGTGATCCGCCAGCATGTAGCCGAACGTCAGGCCGAGTTGCGTATCGTCGCTCACGTCCACCTTGGATCCCGGGATCTTGCCGGTTGCAGTCGACGACACGCGCGATTCGCCGATTTCCGGAGCGACCCTGGCCGCACCCGCGCGGACGATGAAGTCGCCTGCCTTGTAGGCGTGCGCGGCGGGACTGGCGACCCCCAGCGCGAGCATGGAGGCGATGACGAGCGATTTTTTCATAGCATACTCCCTTTGCATGACGCGATTGAATGTGGGTGATATTACCCATTTTTTGTAAGTGGGTATGTGCATCGCACAATTAAATCGCGCATGTTTGACGAGGATCAAAAAAACAGGCCCCGGGCGACATCATGAATGTCGACCGGGGCCCGATTGCGTTGCCGGACGCGGGTTTCAGACTGCTTCGAAGTGCTCCAGCATGAGCTGAAGGCTCGTGACGCCGTTGTATTCGTTTGGCGAAAGGCGGAAAGCTGCCCGGATTTGCGGTGGCGCACCATCCACGCAATTGAAGCGTATGCCGTCGAAGCGGACGTTGTTCTTCGACAGCTGGAGCTTCAGATGCTTGTCCTTGAGGAGGCGCTGATTATCCACCCGGAATACATCGTCGAACAGTGGCGCCGCGAAGCCCTGGCCCCAGATGTCCTGCTCGATCAGGCGTGCCGCCTCCAGACTCATGTATCCGGCTTCGAGCGGGCCGTCGGTTTCGAGGGTGCGGGTCAGGTCTGTCGGATCGACAAGCGACTGCACGACTTCCTCGAAGACGGACTGGAAGCGATCGTAGTCGCCCTCGAGGATCGTCAGCCCCGCCGCCATGGCATGGCCCCCGAAGCGCAGGATCAGGTCGGGATGCTGCTTGCTGACGAGGTCGAGCGCGTCACGAAGATGCAGGTTCGGGATGGAGCGACCCGAACCTTTCAGCTGTCCTTCGTCCCCCCGCGCAAACGCGATCACCGGACGGTGCAGCTTTTCCTTGATCCGCCCGGCCACGATCCCGATCACGCCCTGGTGCCAGTCGGGCTCGAAGAGGCTGACCGTTGCCGTATTGCCCGGCTCGAAACCGGCCAAGCGGGCGAGGGCGCCTTCCTGCATGTCCTGCTCGATGCTGCGCCGTTCGCGATTCAGCCGGTCGAGCTCCTGCGCGATGTTCAGCGCCCGCCCCATGTCGTCGGTGATGAGGCACTCGATACCGAGACTCATGTCCGACAGGCGCCCGGCGGCATTGAGCCGCGGACCGAGTCCGAACCCCATGTCGAAAGTGCTCGCCCGGGCGGCCTCGCGGGCGGCAACCGAAAACAGCGCGCGGACACCCGGTTGCATGCGGTCCGCCCGCATCCGCGCGAGACCCTGCGAAACGAGGATGCGGTTGTTGTGATCGAGCTTCACGACATCGGCCACCGTGCCGAGCGCGACGAGATCGAGCAGTTCACCCAGGTTCGGCTCGTGCCGGCCGGCAAAGGCGCCGCGATCACGCAACTCGGCCCGCAGCGCGAGCATCGTGTAGAACATCACGCCGACGCCGGCCAGGGATTTGCTCGGGAAATCGCAACCGGGCTGATTCGGATTCACGATCACATCGGCCTCCGGCAGCGTATCGCCGGGCAGGTGGTGGTCGGTGATCACGGTTGCCATGCCGTAGCTGCGGGCCGCCGCAACCCCTTCGACGCTCGCGATGCCGTTGTCGACGGTGATCAGGACGTCCGGCTCCATGCGTGCGGCGAGCTCGACGATGGCAGGGGTCAGCCCGTAACCGTATTCGAAACGATTCGGCACCAGGTAGCCTACATCCGCGCCGAACGCCCGCAGGGCGCGCACGCCGACCGCACAGGCGGTTGCACCATCGCAGTCGTAGTCGGCGACGATCACCATGCGCGCGCCGGCGTCGATGGCATCCGCAAGCAGCTCGGCAGCTTCGCGCGCCCCCTTCAGCGCTGCGGGCGGGATGAGGGCCTTGAGCGAATAATCGAGCTCGTCGCGACGGGCAATCCCGCGCGCGGCGTAGATGCGGGCGAGAAGAGGGTGTGTGCCGGCGTCGATCAGGCGCTGCACGGCTCGGGGCGGAACTGCCCGCGGCTGGATTCGGGTCATCGGGGCCTGCTTGGGAGGAGGGCTAGCGTTGGCCGACGCCGTCGGCCGCGGCAGAGGTTGTTGGGGCGAAGGACTTCAACAGAACGTCGAGGGAGAACGGCTTGCGCCAGAATTTCCAGGCGTCGGTAGCGCGCACGGTCAGTTCGAGGGTCCCGCGGTCGCCCGCTGCGGTAATGCGGAGCTCGTTCAATCGCTTGCTTCGCAGCGCCGCCGCAAGCGGGGCGAACCAGGCGCGTTCGAGCTGCTGGAGGCGGTCTCTCCAGCTGTCGATGTCGAGATGCCGCGCGGGCAGAAGCAGATCCTCGAGTACAACGAGGGTGTCCTGCCCCAGTGCCTTGCCGCAATCCGGCGTGTCCGGCGTGCAGCCCGCGGCGATGGCAAAGCCGCGCATCAGCGGATCATCCGTCTGGATCGCGCCGTGCGGGTGGGGAATGCTCGACGGAAGCGTGCCGCCCCCCCAGAACCAGAGGCTGTTAACCGGCCGGTGTCCTGCCGCTTCGCGCGCCTGGTTCGCCGGATGGTTGTGCAGCACGATCTGCAGCTCGTTCAGCGTGCGCTGCCACAGGCGCGCGTCCTCCCCCTCGGGCAGGAAATCGCGCACGGGCCGGCCGACGACGTCGTGCAGCGGAAAGAAGCGCGCGCGGGTTGGGGCGGCCACGCGCAAATACCATCGGTTCGGCGCAGCGGCTTCGAACGTGCCGAGATCGCCGAACGTATCGTTCAGCGCCGAAATCAATGCCGCAACCTCGTCCGGCGCGGGTTCGTTCCCGGGGAATTCGTTCAGCAGCAGGTGCTCGCGCGCGAACGACAGATTGACGGGGTCGGCACAGAGCCACTCGGCGCCCGGCTCCGGGGCGGGCAAACCTGGTTCGCCGAGCCTGCGCAGGGTGGCGAGCGGGAGAGGTCCGGCACACGCGTCGTCCGTGTAGCCCATGAGGCGCGCGAGCTGGGTATCGAGCGGCTCGAAAGGCGCGAGATGGCGCCTTCCCTGGCCGAGCAGCCAGGCGAGCGAGGTCAGTTCGAGTCCGGAAGCGGGGCCGAGAGCCGAGATGCCCGGCCAGATGAGGCCGGGAACGACGAGATGAATCTGCATGGGGGGCCGGGTCAAAATCCGGCAGCGAGTCTAGCACATCGGGACTGCCCGGCCGGGTGGCGCCCCGGGCCGGGGAGGATGCGGCAGCTTCCCGACTTCCGCGGCGGACGGGGCGCCGGGAGGCGGAGGTCACGTGACGGATCAGGCTGTCGCACCCTCGCGCGGCGTGGGCTCAGCCCTTCTTTGCCCAGGCCATGCAATAACCGTTCGGCGAGATCTCGGTGTCGTTCGGGAATACCTTGCAGCCGCCGGGATCGGTCGCCGAAGCGCCCGGAACGAAGAGATTGCAGTTGGCGCACTTCTTGTCGCCTTCGGGCGCGTCCTTGTACTTCATCGAGCTGCGGATACCATCGTTTTTCCCTGCCAACGCGACGATCGGGATCATGGCGAGCGACATACCACCCAGTTTCAGCATGCTGCGGCGAGACGGATTCATCGGACTCTCCTGTGTTTGCGCTCAATATTTGAGCGATCGATATTATTGTATTGTCATGTTTAAATGACAACAGGATTGTATCGAAAGCACCACCCCGCCTTTCATCCGTGATCGTCTCGGGCCAAGAACGACTCGGGCGCCCGGCGGCCATCGACGATGGCCACGGGGCGCCCGAGTGCTCGGAGTCCGGACGCCTGCGCGCGTCCGGAAATACTTGCTACTGCCCGCGGACGAGGATCAGCGAGGTCGTTGCGAGGCGAACGAGATCCTCCGCCACGTTGCCGACGAAGAGGCGCGCGAACCCGCGGCGCCCGTGCGTGCCGGCGACGATGACATCGGCCTGCCACGCGGTCGCGCCCTCGACGATCCACTCGGCGACGCGCTTGTGCGCGAGCTCGATCTTGTCGTCGCCTTCGAGCAGCGCCGTTTCGGCCTGCACGCCGGCATCGGCGGCCTTCTTGGCTGCCGCATCGAGCAGCGCGGTGCCCGCCTTGCGCATCGCCTCTTCGACCTGCGCAACGTCCAGCAATGCCTCGAGCCCGACCGTGCTGCGGATCGGCGCTTCGTCGGCGACGTGTACGATGCGCAGGGCACCGCCCATGGCCTTGGCGAGCGTGATCGCTTCGTCAAGCGCAGCGTTGGAGGTCGCGCTGTCATCGACGGCGACCAGGATTCTCTTGTACATGTGATGCTCCGATTGATACGGGATGTAGGCTTTACGCGCGGAGGCCGGCGCGCCTGCAAAGGCACGCGCCGGCCTGTTCCATCGCGTTACGGCACCAGCAGGGTGAAGGGCGGCACGTATGCCTGCAGCGTCACCAGCAGACCGACGAGAACGGCCAGCGCGATCGAGTGGAAGAACACGTAGCGCAGGATGTCGCCCTCGTGGCCGAACCAGCGCGTAGCGGTACTCGCGACCACGATCGACTGGGCGTCGATCATCTTGCCCATCACGCCACCAGAGCTGTTCGCCGACGCCATTAGAATCGGGTTCAGGCCCAGTTGTTCCGCCGTGACCTTCTGCAGTCCGCCGAACAGCACGTTCGCCGCGGTATCGGAACCGGTGAGCGCCACGCCGAGCCAGCCGAGGAGGGTGCCGAACAGCGGGTAGAGCGCGCCGGTGTTCGCGAAGGCGAGGCCGAGCGTCGCATCGAGGCCGGAGTAGCGGGTGAGGTAGCCGAGGCCGAGCATGATCACGATCGTCAGCAGCGACATCTTGACCAGCTTGATGGTGCGCCAATAGACACCGAACAGCTGCCCCAGGCTGAACTTCATCATCAGGCCCGAAACGATCGCGGCGATGAAGATGCCGCTACCGGTCGCCGACAACCAGTTGAAGGTGTAGACCGCGGCTTCCTTGTGCGGGGCGGCCACGACCGGCGGAACCTTCTCGATCAGGTTGTGCAGGCCCGTGAAGGGGATCTTGAAGACCGAGAGCGTGTCGAGCCACTTCTTGAAGTCCGGGATGCCCCAGATGAACACGAAGACGGTAAGGACGATCCAGGGCACCCAGGCGGCGATCACCGCGCGGCGATCGGGGCGCACGTTCGATGCGGGCGCGGCGGCCTCCTGAGCGACCTGGCTCGCCGAGTCGTCCTTGCGGCCCTGCAGCGCGGTCGAGGTCCAGACTTCCTTCGGTTTCCAGACCTTCAGGAACAGGATCAGCGTGACCATCGAAATGATCGCCGCGACGACGTCCACCAGCCAGGGGCCATGGAAGTTCGACACGAGGTACTGCGGGATCGCGAAGGACACGCCGGTCACGAGGATCGCGGGCCAGATCTGGATCATGCCGCGGAAACCGGCGAAGGCCCAGATCAGCCAGAACGGCACCAGCAACGAGAAGAAAGGCAGCTGGCGGCCGATCATCGCCGACAGTTGGCCGAGGTCGAGGCCGGTCACCGCGGCCAGCGCGATCACCGGCGTACCCAGCGCACCATAGGCGACCGGCGCAGTGTTCGCGATCAGCGCGAGGCCCGAGGCGGCGAGCGGCGAGAAGCCGAGGCCGATCAGGATTGCGCCGGTCACCGCGACCGGGGTACCGAAGCCGGCAGCACCTTCGAAGAACGCGCCGAAGCTGAATGCGATCAGCAGCAACTGCAGGCGGCGGTCATCGGTGATGCCGGTGAGACTTTGCTGGAGCACCTTGAACGAACCGTTCTCGGTGGTGAGCTGGTGCAGGAAGATGATGTTGAGAACGATCCAGCCGATGGGAAGCAGGCCGAACATCGCGCCGTACAAAGTCGCATTTCCGGCCATTGCCGCCGGCATGCCGAACACGAAGATCGCGATGAGGAGCGCGCTGCCGAGCCCGAGCGCCGCAGCGACGTGGGCCTTCATGTGCAGGAACCCGAGTCCGACGAGCATCACGACGACGGGAATCGCCGCGACTGCGCTCGACAGCCAGATGTTGTTGAACGGATCGTAAAGCTGTTGCCAGACCACGGTGGTGTGCCCCCTTAATTGTTTGTCGAACCGTGCACGGAATTTCCGGCGCGCTGCGTACGATACGAAGATGTTGTCAGACAAGCTACGGGGGTATTCCCTGTCCGGGAAAACCCGTACCGAATATGCTCACGCGCATCGGGTGCAAGCGAATGCGGGATGGGTGACGCGCGAACTCCCCAAGCGGCTGCACAAGGGGCACAATGCCGGGTTTTCCGGTTTTGCCGGCAACTTCCGCCCAAGGCAAATGCGATACGAAATACTGGTTGGACTGCGCTATACCCGCTCGCGAAAGCGCGCGCAGGGGCGCAATCGCTTCATCTCCTTCATCTCCCTCGTCTCGATGCTGGGGACCGGCCTGGGCGTCGCGGCCCTGATCGTCGTGCTGTCGGTGATGAACGGGTTTCAGGAGGAACTGCGCACCCGCATCCTCGGCGTCGCGTCGCACATCCAGATTTCCGGCCCCGGCGGCGAGCTCGAGTCGTGGCAACAGGTGGCGGACCAGGCGAGCCAGCATCCGAATGTCCGCGCGGCAGCCCCCTATATTCAGGAGCAGGGCATGCTTTCGTTCGACCAGGCGGTGCGCGGCACGCTCGTGCGCGGCGTGCTCCCGGGCTCGGAAGACAAGGTTGCGGACTTTGCACGCCACATGCGGGCGGGCAGTCTCGACGCGCTGCAGCCGGGGCGGTTCGGCATCGTGCTCGGCCGCGATCTGGCTTTCGCGCTGCGCGCGCAGGTGGGCGACAAGGTGACGCTGATTGCGCCGCAGGGCCTCGTGACGCCCGCTGCGGTGCTGCCGCGGGTCAAGCAGTTCGAGGTGGTCGGCATCTTCGAGGCGGGCATGTATGAATACGACTCGGGCCTGGCGCTCGTGCATATGCAGGACGCGCAGGTGCTCTATCGCATGGACGACCGCGTGAGCGGGGTGCGGCTCAAGCTCGACGACCTCTTCGCGGCGCCCCGTGTGGCACGCGAACTCACCGGGCGCCTCGATGCGGACCTGGTCGTCAGCGACTGGACGCGCAGCCATGCGAACTTCTTCCGCGCCGTCGCGCTGGAGAAGACGATGATGACGATCATCCTCTTCCTCATCGTCGCGGTGGCCGCCTTCAACATCGTCTCGACGCTCGTGATGGCGGTGCAGGAGAAGTACGCCGACATCGCGATCCTGCGCACGCTCGGCGCCAGCCCGCGCTCGATCATGACCATCTTCGTGCTGCAGGGGGCGATCATCGGCCTCGTCGGACTCGCCGGCGGCGTGGTCGGCGGCCTGCTGCTGGCGAACAACCTCGACGTGGTGATCCCCGCGCTCGAGGCCGTGACCGGCGCGACGCTGTGGAACAAGGAAATCTATTACATCAGCGAGTTGCCGTCGAAGGTGCTCGCCGCCGACGTCGTGACCATCGTGTCGGTGTCCTTCGTGCTGACACTGGTCGCGACCCTTTATCCGAGCTGGCGGGCAAGCCGCGTGAACCCCGCCGAGGCGCTGCGTTATGAGTGAGCCGATGAACGAGACGGTACTGGCCTGCCGCGGCCTGTCGAAGACCTTCCGCGAAGGCGCCGACGCGGTGCGCGTGCTGCACGACGTCACGCTGGAGGTGAAGCGCGGAGAGCGGCTGTCCATCGTGGGCGCGTCAGGGTCCGGGAAAAGCACGCTGCTGCATCTTCTCGGCGGTCTCGATATTCCCGGCTCCGGCACGGTCGAGCTCAACGGGCGCGCGTTTTCGGGCATGTCGGATGCCGAGCGGGGGCGGGTGCGCAACGAGACGCTCGGCTTCGTCTACCAGTTCCACCACCTGCTGCCGGAGTTCTCAGCGCTCGAGAACGTTGCCATGCCGCTCTTCATCCGGCGGCTGGATCGCGCCGAGGCCGAGGCGCGCGCGGAGGCGATGCTCAAGGAAGTGGGCCTCGGCCACCGGCTCGATCATGCGCCGGGCGAGTTGTCGGGCGGAGAGCGCCAGCGCGCCGCGATTGCGCGGGCCCTGGTGACCGAGCCCGCCTGCGTGCTGGCGGACGAGCCGACCGGCAATCTCGACCGCAAGACCGCGGAGATCGTGTTCGACCTGATGCTCAGTCTCAATGAACGTCATGCGACGAGTTTCATCATCGTCACGCACGACGAGGGTCTCGCGCGGCGCACGCAACGCACCCTCCGCCTCGAGGACGGCCGGCTGGTCTGAGCCGGCTGGCGCTCAGGAGCCGGCGCTGCGCCGCGCACGGCGGCCGTGCCAGGTTCGGACGAGCCAGACGCGCCAGGCCGCCTTCACCCCGACATAGCCGACCAGCGAGAAGAACGCCGCGAGCAGGACCAGCCCGAGCGCGAGCGGCTTGCCGAGTCCCAGCATCCAGTCGACCATGGAGCCCATCCATTCGGAAAGCCCCAAGTCGCCCAGTTCCGGCGGCTTGATGAACCCGTTGGGCCCCAGGCCCAACGCGCGGCTGCCGACTTCATAGGCGAGGACGTAGAGCGGCACGATGGTGAGCGGGTTCGAGTACAGCGTCGTCACTACCGCCAGCGGCAGATTCACGCGGAACAGCACGCATCCGGCCGCCGCGGCAAGCGCCTGAAAGGGCCCGGGAATCAGCCCGCAGAACAAGCCCACCGCGATCGCACCGGCCACCGAGTGGCGGTTCAGGTGCCACAGGCGCGGATGCAGCAAAGTGTCGGCGAAGGGCCGCAGCCAGCGGTTGTTGTGCACCGATTCGTGATTCGGCAGGAAACGCTTGATCGTCTTGCGCATGCAGTTTGCGGGGCTCGGATTCCGGTCTCATGCGCCTGCCACGGCGGCGCATTCATTATCAGGCAATGCAAGGGCGGGGCGGCGGCACTTGCCCGCACAGCGTGCCATGTGCATGATCCTGTCTATGCAAATGGCAATTATTTCGTTCGCCGCCGGTATCTGGATCGCCCAGTATCAGCCTCGATTACTCTCCGGCACGGCGCTGATCCTGATTACGACCGGTTTGACCATCGGCGGTGCCGCAGCGTTGCAATGGTACAAGTCGGGCGTGCTGCGCGAAAACCTGTTTCGTGCCCTTGTGTTGCTGGTGGCGTTCGGGGTCGGGTTTGCATGGTCGGGATGGCGTGCGGCGTGGCGGATCGCGGACGAGCTTCCGCCGGCGTGGGAGGGGCGTGACGTCGAAGTCACCGGCCTCGTTGCGGAGTTGCCCGAACCCTCCGAGCAGGGCGTCCGATTCGTGTTTCAGGTGGAGAAGGCGGCAGGCCCCGTGCCGCAACGCATCCTGTTGTCGTGGTATGCCAAGGAGCGTGGCGCGGAATCGGCGACGGCGCCCGTCGTACGCCCGGGCGAGCGCTGGCGCTTCACCGTGCGACTCAAGAGACCGCACGGGCTGGTGAATCCGAACGGCTACGATTACGAAGCCGCCTTGCTGGAGCGCGGAGTGCGCGCAACCGGGAACGTCCGCAGCGGGCCGCCGCCCGCGCTGCTGGACCGCTTCGTTTCCCAGCCCATGATTCTCGTCCATCGCCTTCGCGACGCGATCCGTGACCGCTTCTCGGCCGCCCTGCCGGGCAAAGAGTACGCAGGGGTCCTGATCGCACTGGCGGTAGGCGATCAGCGTGCGATTCCCGACGAGCAGTGGACGGTGTTCCGCAACACCGGGATCAGCCATCTCATCAGCATCTCCGGCCTGCATGTCTCGATGGTCGGGATCCTCGTGGCCTGGCTGGTCGGCAAGGCGTGGCGGCGGTCGTCCCGGCGCATGCTGCGTCTTCCCGCGATGAAGGCCGCTGCCGCAGCCGGGCTGGTCGCGGCGGCCGCCTATGCGATCCTGGCGGGCATGGGAATCCCGACGCAGCGCTCGCTGATCATGCTCGCCGTGGTCGCGCTTGCACTGCTCGGCGGGCGTCAGCCGTCGGGGAGCCAGGTCCTTTGCCTTGCGCTGTTGTGCGTGCTGGCGTTCGATCCATGGGCGGTCCTGGCGGCCGGTTTCTGGCTGTCCTTCGGCGCGGTCGCGATCCTGATGTTCCTGCTCGGCGGGCGGGTGGCTGCCGCCAAAGGCTGGCGCGCCGCGGTGGCGAGCCAGCTCGGCATCACGCTCGCGACCATTCCGGCGCTGATCGTGTTGTTCAACGGCTTCTCGCTGGTATCGCCGTTGGCCAATGCGCTGGCGATTCCGCTCGTGAGCTTCGTGATCACGCCGCTGACGCTGCTCGCCATCGTCCTGCCCCTGACCGGACTGCTCGATCTGGCGCACGGGCTTTTCGGCCTCCTCATGGTGTTCCTGGAGTGGCTTGCAGCCTTGCCCTTCGCGATGTGGTCGCAGGCGGCCCCACCGGCGATACTCGCCGGCGCCGCAATCGCGGGCGTCGTGTGGCTGATGTTGCCGCGAGGCACGCCGGCCCGCTCCGCAGGGGTACTGATGGTCCTGCCGATGCTCGCGTGGGTGCCCGAACGTCCGGCTCCGGGGACGTTCCGGATGACGGTGCTCGACGTCGGGCAGGGCACCGCCGTCCACGTGCAGACTGCCCGGCATGAACTGGTCTACGACACCGGCCCGGCCTACCGGCAGGGCGGCGACGCGGGGGCACGGGTCGTCGTCCCCTACCTGCAGGCGGCAGGCATCGGTCACATCGACCGGCTGGTCGTCTCGCACAACGACCTCGACCATTCGGGGGGCATGTCGTCCGTGCTCGGGGGCACCAACGTGGGCGACATCGCCGCCAATTTCGTACCGGAAGGCGAGGCGGACGGGAAGGGCAAGCCGCCCGTGCGACCTTGCACGGCCGGCGAGGCGTGGGTGTGGGACGGCGTCGAGTTCCGTGTCCTGCATCCGCGCGCCGAGGTGCTGGGCAAGATCTCGGACAACGACGCCTCCTGCGTACTGCGCATCGCGGCGCCGGGCGGCTCGGTGCTGCTCGCGGGCGACATCGAGCGCGCCACGGAACAGCAACTGGTCGGCAGCGAAGGCCCAGCGCTCGCCAGCACCGTGGTCGTTGTTCCCCACCACGGCAGCAAATCGTCGTCGAGCGATGCCTTCGTCGCGGCCGTTTCGCCGCGTGCAGCCATTCACTCGGCGGGGTATCTCAACCAGTTCCATCACCCGCATCCGTCCGTCCTGCAGCGCTGGACCGACGGCGGCGCGACGAACTGGCGCACGGACGGGCAGGGTGCGGTCCTGGTGGAAGTTGGCGCGCGCGATGTCGCGATCGCGGGCCAGCGCGAGCTTGCGCCGCGCTACTGGTACGGGCACTAGCCCGTCGTCCTGTTACACTTCGCCAATCCGCTGCCTGCCAGACCTACATGCCATGAGCCTGCTCGACTCCCTGCGTCGTCTGTTGCCACCGGAACCGTATTCTTCCCCGACTGCCGACGTCGCAATCGAGCGCCCGTGGCATGGTGTCCGCGAGAAGTCCGTGCAATGCATCGGCCCGCACGGCTTCCACCGCATGGCCTACACCGAATGGGGCAATCCGGCGAGCCGGAAAGTGCTCGTGTGCGCCCACGGGCTGACGCGCAACGGGCGCGATTTCGACTTTCTCGCGCAGGCGCTCGCCGACGACTACCGGGTCGTTTGCCCGGACGTGGTCGGGCGCGGCCGCAGCGACTGGCTGGGCGTGAAGTCGGATTACGGGTTTCCCGTGTACGTCGCCGACATGGTCACGCTGCTGGCACGCCTCGATGCCGAGACGGTACATTGGGTCGGCACCTCCATGGGCGGGATCATCGGCATGCTGATCGCAAGCAAGCCCCACACGCCCATTTCGCGGCTCGTGCTCAACGACGTCGGCCCGGTGATCACGGCGGTTTCGCTGAAGCGCATCGGGGAGTATGTCGGCAATGCGCCGAAATTTTCCAGCATGGCGGAAGCCGAAGCCTGGATCCGGGTGGTCAGTGCTCCTTTCGGGCCGCTCACCGACGAGCAGTGGCTGCACCTGACCCGCTATTCGGTCCGCCCCGTGGAAGGGGGCTTCGCGATGGTGTATGACCCGGGGCTCGGGGACGTGTTCCGGGAAGCGCCGGTGGCCGTCGATGTCGATCTGTGGGATATCTTCAAGGCGATCCGGTGCCCCACGATGGTCATTCGGGGCGCCGAGTCCGACCTGCTCGCGCCGGAGATCTTCCGCCAGATGGGCGAAACCGGCCCGCGCGCGCGGCTCGAGGAGATTCCGGGCGTCGGTCACGCCCCCGTGCTGATGGACCGTGCGCAGATCGGACTGGTGCGCGACTTCCTGGCCGGACGATGAGTTCGCCGGCACCGGGGAAAGGGATCCGATGAGCGGCATATCGACACTCGACTGGGTGGCGCTGGGCTGGTTTCTCGCCGCATGGGCCGGCTACGGCTGGTTCTCGGAAAACAGCCGATGGTCGCGGCGCGGATTGATGGTCGTGAGCCACCGCTATCGGCTCGACTGGGCGCGCGAGATGCTCGCACGCGAGATCCGCGTCAGCGACGCGGCCCTGGTCGGAAACCTGATGCAGAGCGTGTCGTTCTACGCGAACACGACGATCTACATCATCGCCGGCCTGCTCGCCGTGTTCGGCGCGCTGGACCAGGCGATACGTTTTGCCGCGGACCTGCCCTTTGCGCGCGTGACCTCGCGCGAACTGGCCGAGATGAAGCTGCTCCTGCTGCTCGCGGTCTTCGTGGTCGCGTACTTCAAGTTCACGTGGTCGCTACGCCAGTTCAACATGCTCTCGATCCTGATGGGAGCGAGCCCGACCGGACCATCGAGCGACGTCAGCGAACGCATGGTGCAGCGGGTCGCGCTGGTGAACTCGCTGGCCGGCGACGAGTTCAATCGCGGCATCCGCGCGTACTACTTCGGCCTCGCCGCAGTCACCTGGTTCATCCAGCCATGGCTGTTCCTGGCGTTGACGACGATCGTCGTGGTGGTGCTCTACCGGCGCGACTTCGCCTCGTCGGCGCTCGGCGCGCTCGACGACCACGCGCCCTGAGGCGGTCGCGACCGATCAGGCGGCGTCAGCCGGCCTCGTCGGCCGGGCGCCGCGGGTCGAAGTGGATCGACGCGGAGTTGATGCAGTAGCGCAGCCCCGTTGGCGCGGGACCGTCTTCGAAGACATGCCCCAGATGCGCCCCGCACTGATGGCACAGCACCTCGGTGCGATGCATGTAGTGGCTGTGGTCCGCGGCCTCCTCCACGTTTTCGGGCGTGGCTGCAGTCCAGAAGCTCGGCCAGCCGCAGCCGGCGTCGAACTTGTGTTCCGAGTCGAACAGCGGCGCGCCGCAGCACACGCAGCGGTATTCGCCGTTCTCCCAGAAGTTCCAGTACTCGCCGGTAAAGGCACGCTCGGTGCCTTTCTGGCGGGCGACCTGGTATTGCGTGGGCGTCAGTTGCGCGTGCCACTCGGCTTCGGTCTTTTCGATCTTGCGACTCATGATTTTGCCCTCCGTCCGGGCCGCGCGCGCCACTGTCAGTGGAGATGGCGAGGAGCCTGTTCTCCGTGCTCGTCGGGCATTTCGGCATGCACGATCTCGCCCTCGGGGGACGGGTAGAGCGGGGCGCCGCAGTCGTCGCAGTATTCGAGCGGAAAACGGTGCTCGAGGTTCACGATTTCCGTCACACCGCAGTCGCGCAGCACGGCTTCGATCTCGGCGTTCGCGTCCGTCGTCTCGTCCTCGGCACCCAGCAGCGGCCACACGACGCCGTGCACCACCTCTTCCTTGCCTTTCAGCGTCAGTCCGACGCGGTACTCTTCGAGCTCGCGTTCATAGAACGGCGCGATGACCGCCCGCACGTTCGCGGCCGGCGTATCGAGTTCCGCACCGAGAAAAGCGACCGAGGCACGGATCGCATACGGCCGGCTGTCCTTGTCGGCTTGGCGGCTCGCGGCGAAATAGGCTTCCGGCAGCACCACTTCCATTGCACAACCCGGCAGAAGGGGCGCGAGACACGCGCCGCCCTGCATGCGCCATTGCGCGACGCACTGCTCGCGCGTGCGCTCGGCTTCCTGCCATGCGAACAGCGCCTCGCCCTTCGGAACGGCGACCGCGGCGAGCATGTAACGGGTGTCGGACAGGAACTGGGCGGTTTCCGGCATGCCCTCCGTTTCGATGTGCAGATCCTTCCCTGCAACCGCGGCACGCCCCAGTGCGACGGCGAAGGCGGCGGTCGCGCAGTAGCCCTGCGGCAACTGGTCGGGGCTGAAGAGGAAATCGGAGAGGGCGAGTTTTACCTTGTCCGCGAGCACATGGGCCTGCAGATGCACGCGCAGGTTGGCCAGCACCGCAGACGGAATCGTGTTCGACGGGATGCGGTAACGCGACCAGGCGAGCACCGGGGCCGCAATCAGCAGGACGTCGTGATCGGGCGACACGCCCGGGGCGCTTTCCGCGCGCGATTCGATGTAGTCGGCCAGCTCATCATAGGCACGCGCATCCGCGGCGTAGAGATGGTCGAGCGCGGAATTCAGCGTGTCCTCGCCACCTTCCTCGAGGATGCGATCGAGGTTGTCGCACAGGAGGCGGTCCCAGTAGCGGTCCTCCGCGCGGCTGCCGGATTCGGCCAGGCCCGTTGCGAGCCAGATCAGGTTTTCGGCGTCGCGGCCCAAACCACCACGGCGTTTTTGACGGGGTCTCTTCATGAAATTTCCTGTTTGGGGGAGTTGCTGCGCCTGTGCAGCTCAGTAGGCGGGCCTATTGAGCCTGACGGCCTGCAGGATGGTAGCCGAAATCTCCTCGATCGATTTCGTCGTCGAGTCGAGCCACTGGATGTTCTCGCGGCGCATCAGCTTCTGCGCGGCCTCGATCTCGAAGCGGCAGTTGTCGATCGCTGCGTAGCGGCTGTTGGGACGACGCTCCTGACGGATCTGCGCAAGGCGCTCGGGCGAGATGGTCAGCCCGAACAGCTTGCCGCGGTGGCGATGCAGCTCGCCCGGCAGCTTGTTGCGCTCGAAATCCTCGGGAATCAAGGGGTAATTGGCCGCCTTCACGCCGAACTGCATCGCGAGGTAAAGGCTCGTGGGGGTCTTGCCCGAGCGCGACACACCGATGAGGATCACGTCGGCGTCGGCGAGCTCGCCGTCCGACGAGACGCCGTCGTCGTGCGACATCGCGAAGTTGATCGCCTCGATGCGCGCCTTGTAATCCTGGCTCTCGGCGATGCCGTGGAAGCGTCCGACCGTGTGCGTGGAGCGCTGGCCGAGTTCGGCCTCGAGCGGCACGATGAACTGCTCGAAGAGGTCGACGAACAGGGCGTCGGCATCGCGCAATCCGCTTTCCGGGTGCGGATTCACGAGGGTGCTGAAGACGATCGGACGAACGCCGTCGATCGCACGCGCCTCACGGATCAGGCGCGCCGCATCGAGTGCCTTGTCGAGATCATCGACGAAGGGGATGCGGACCTGACGCAGCCCCGACTTCGGGAACTGTGCGAGCAGGCTGTGGCCCAGTGTTTCGGCCGTGATGCCGGTGCCGTCGGAGATGAAAAATACGGTCCGGGAGGGATTCTCGCTCATGATTGGTGGCCGAAGATCGTTACATACGGGAAAACCTGCCGTGCGGCAGAGCAGCAAATTTCGTTAAAATTACATTTTGCTTTCTCCCCAACAAAACCGGAAGGCCATTCATGTCCCGTTATGTCATCCCCTTCACTGAACTGCGCATGTCGGACGTAGAGCAGGTCGGTGGCAAGAACGCCTCGCTTGGCGAAATGATCAGCCAGCTGCCCTCGAGTGTGCGGGTTCCTGGCGGTTTCGCGACCACTGCGCACGCGTTCCGCGAGTTCCTCGCCCACCAGGGGCTCGCTGAGAAGATCCGCGCGGCACTGGATGCGCTGGATGTGGATGACGTCGAAAAGCTGGCGAAGACCGGCGCACAGATCCGCCAGTGGGTCGTCGAAACCCCGTTCCCGGCCAAGCTGGAAGACGAGATTCGCGCAGCGTACAACGCACTGACCGCGGAAGGCGAGGGCAGTTTCGCGGTGCGCTCGTCGGCGACCGCGGAAGACCTCCCGGATGCCTCGTTCGCCGGCCAGCAGGAAACCTTCCTGAACATCCACGGCTACGAGAACATCCTGCATGCGATGAAGGAAGTGTTCGCGTCGCTGTACAACGACCGCGCCATCGCCTACCGCGTGCACAAGGGCTTCGCCCACGCCGACGTCGCGCTGTCGGCCGGCGTCCAGCGCATGGTGCGCTCGGATACCGGCGCCTCGGGCGTGATGTTCACGATCGACACCGAATCGGGCTTCGACCAGGTTGTCTTCATCACCGCTTCGTACGGCCTGGGCGAGACGGTCGTGCAGGGTGCGGTGAACCCGGACGAGTTCTACGTGCACAAGCCCACGCTCGAACTGGGCAAGCCGGCGGTGATCCGCCGCAACCTCGGCTCCAAGCTGATCAAGATGATCTTCGCCGACAAGAAGGAAGCCGGCAAGTCGGTGCGCACGGTCGACGTGCCCGAAGCCGATCGCGTGAAGTTCTCGCTGACGAACGAGGACGTGCTGGAACTCGCGCGCTACGCGGTGGTGATCGAGAAGCACTACGGCCGCCCGATGGACATCGAGTGGGGCAAAGACGGCCAGGACGGCAAGCTCTACATCCTGCAGGCGCGCCCCGAGACGGTGAAGAGCCAGACGGACGGTCTGGTGATGGAGAAGTATCGCCTCAAGCAGTACGGCAAGGCGCTGACGCACGGTCGCGCGATCGGCCAGAAGATCGGTGCGGGCACCGTGCGCATCGTCGCCGACGCGTCCGAGATGAGCCGCGTGCAGGCGGGCGACATCCTCGTCACTGACATGACCGACCCGAACTGGGAGCCGGTGATGAAGCGCGCCAGCGCGATCGTGACGAACCGCGGCGGCCGTACCTGCCACGCGGCGATCATCGCGCGCGAGCTGGGCATCCCGGCGATCGTGGGCTGCGGCAACGCGACCGACGTGCTCAACGAAGGCGACTCGGTGACCGTGTCCTGCGCCGAAGGCGACACCGGCTACGTCTATCGCGGCCGGCTCGACTTCGAAGTGACGACCACGGACATGGGCAACCTGCCCGAGATTCCGGTGAAGATCATGATGAACGTCGGCAACCCCGAGCTCGCCTTCGAGTTCGCGCAGATCCCGAACGGCGGCGTCGGCCTCGCACGTCTCGAGTTCGTCATCAACAACATGATCGGCATCCATCCGAAGGCGATCCTCGAACTCAACCAGGTGCCCGCCAGCCTGCGCGACGAGATCCTGCGCCGTTCGCGCGGCTACGCGACGCCGAAGCAGTTCTTCATCGAGAAGCTGGTCGAAGGCGTCGCCACGATCGCCGCGGCCTTCTATCCGAAGCCCGTCATCGTGCGCATGTCCGACTTCAAGTCGAACGAATATCGCAAGCTGCTCGGCGGCGAGATCTACGAGCCGGAAGAAGAGAACCCGATGCTGGGCTTCCGCGGCGCCTCGCGCTACATCGCCCACAGCTTCCGTGACTGCTTCGAGCTCGAATGCATCGCGATGAAGAAGGTGCGCAACGAACTGGGGCTCACCAACGTCCAGATCATGGTGCCCTTCGTGCGTAACGTCGAAGAGGCCGCAGGGGTCGTCGACCTTCTCGCTGCACACGGCCTCAAGCGTGGCACGAACGACCTCAAGCTCATCATGATGTGCGAGATCCCGTCGAATGCACTGCTCGCCGACCAGTTCCTCGAGCACTTCGACGGCTTCTCGATCGGTTCGAACGACCTCACGCAGCTCACGCTGGGCCTCGACCGCGATTCGGGCCTCGTCGCGCATGCGTTTGACGAGCGCGACCCGGCCGTCAAGCAGCTGCTGTCGTTGGCGATCAACTCGGCGAATCGCCTCGGAAAATATGTCGGGATCTGCGGCCAGGGGCCGTCGGATCACGCCGATTTCGCCGAGTGGCTGATGGACGAGGGCATCCAGACGATCTCGCTCAACCCCGACACGGTCGTCGACACCTGGCTCAAGCTCTCGGTGCACGCGGGCAACAAGTAATCGCACTCGCGACGGCTTGAGGAACGGCGGCTTCGGCCGCCGTTTTTTTTGCCTGTTCGCAACGAAGCCGGTTGACGCTCTTGAGTCGCATCAATTGCGACATGCTAATCACGGTCTATTATTTTTGAGCAAACAAAATTCGGGAAACGGTGGCCGAATCCAAAGGCCGTCTCGAGTGCGCAGTGAAGCGCATGGCAACGACAGACAGGAGATGCGAACAATGGGTGTGATCGAAGGCGCGGTGCGGGATCTTCTCGAGAAGACGGAGTTCGTGACGATCGTTACCGAAGGCCCTGACGGGGCACATGTGGTTGGAAACTGGGGCGAATACCTGCGGCGTCTCGGGATCGAGGGGGACAAGCTGGTCTTGCCGGCCGGGTACTATCGCAAGACGGAGGAAAACCTGAGAAGCAACCCGCGTATCCAGATCCTGGCCGCGTCGCGTTCGGTGGAGGGCAGTCACGGCCCGGGCCAGGGCTGCCTGCTGCATGGAACCGGATCGATCGTGACGGACAATGCATCGCTGGAGCGCGTCAAGGCATCGTTTCCGTGGGCGCGTGCAGTCCTGGTGATCAAGGTCGAGCGGGCCGAACTGCAGCTCTGAACGGCTGGCGCCGCGCGCGGCGCCAGCCTTCCTGAATTTGCGGTTCGGCGGCCGTTCGCGAACTCAGAGCGCCGCCGCGACTCGCGTTCCCTGATCGATGGCGCGCTTCGCGTCGAGTTCCGCCGCGACGTCCGCTCCGCCCACCAGCCGCACATCCATGCCGGCCGCCTGCAGCGGGGCGTGCAGATCGCGCAGCGGATCCTGGCCGGCACACACGACGATCGTATCGACCGGCAGAAGCTTCTGCTCGTCGCCGAGCCGCAGATGCAGGCCGGTGTCGTCGATCTTCTCGTAGCTGACGCCGGCCAGCATCTTCACGCCGCGGCGCCCGAGCAGCGTGCGCCGGATCCAGCCGGTGGTCTTCGCCAACCCCTCGCCGACCTTCGTCGGCTTGCGCTGCAGCAGCCACAGCTGGCGCTCGCGCACTTCCTCCATCGGCGGGCAGAGGCCGCCACGCGCGGCGTAGGTGGCATCGATTCCCCATTCGCGGCGGTAGTGTTCGACCGGATCCTCGGCGAGGTTGGCATGCGTGAGCAGTTCGCTGACGTCGAAGCCGATGCCGCCGGCGCCGATCACCGCGACCTTCTTGCCGACCGGCCTGCGCCCGGTGATCACGTCGATGTAGCTCGCGACCTTGGGGTGGTCGATGCCGGGAATATCCGGCGTGCGCGGCGTGATCCCCGTCGCGAGAAGTACGGTATCGAAACGGCCGACCAGTTCGTCGCTGCCGACGCGGTGGTTCAACTTCACCTCGACGCCGGCCTTTTCGAGGCGCCGGTCGAAGTAACGCAATGTTTCGGCAAATTCTTCCTTGCCAGGGATCCGTTTCGCGAGATTGAACTGGCCGCCGATCTGCGCGGCCGCATCGAACAGCGTCACCGCATGGCCGCGCTCCGCCGCCGTCGCGGCCGCCGCCATCCCCGCCGGACCGGCCCCGATCACTGCGACACGCTTCTTCGCAGTCGCGGGCGAGATCAGCAGCTCGGTCTCGCGGCAGGCGACCGGATTCACGAGACAGGAGCAGGGCTTCGCCTCGAAGATATGGTCGAGACAGGCTTGGTTGCACGCGATGCAGGTATTGATTTCGTCGCCGCGGCTCGTTGCGGCCTTGACGACGAAATCCGGATCCGCAAGGAAGGGCCGCGCCATCGAAACCATGTCGGCATCGCCTCGAGCGAGTACCTGCTCGGCGACCTCCGGGGTGTTGATCCGGTTCGAGGTGATCAGCGGAATGCTCACTTGGCCCTTCATCCGCCGCGTGACCCAGCTGAACGCCGCGCGCGGCACCATCGTGGCGATCGTCGGGATGCGCGCCTCGTGCCAGCCCACGCCGGTATTGATGAGCGTCGCACCAGCGGCTTCGATGGCCTTCGCCAGCGCGACGATTTCCTGCCACGGGGCGCCGCCATCGACGAGATCCAGCATCGAGATGCGGTAGATGATGATGAAGTCGGTGCCGACCCGTTCGCGCACGCGCCGGACGATCTCGACCGGGAAGCGATGGCGGTTCTCCATGCTGCCGCCCCAGCGGTCGGTACGCTGGTTGGTCTGCAGCACCGTGAATTCGTTGATCAGGTAGCCCTCGGAACCCATCACCTCGACACCGTCGTATCCCGCACGCCGGGCGAGGGCCGCGCAGCGGGCGTAATCCTCGATCGTGCGCTCGATGTCCTCCTCGGTCATTTCCCGCGGCGTCACCGGCGAGATGGGCGCCTTGAGCGCAGAGGGCGCGACCGAGCCGCGGTGATAGGCGTAGCGGCCCGTGTGCAGGATCTGCATGCAGATCCGTCCGCCTTCTGCATGCACCGCGTCGGCGATCAGGCGGTGCTGCGCGACTTCCTCGTCATTGGTCAGGGCGCTGGCACCGGGAAAGATCAGGCCTTCCGAGTTTGGCGAAATTCCGCCGGTCACGATCAACCCGACGCCGCCTTTGGCCCGTGCCGCATAGAACGCCGCAAGTTTCTGGAAGCCGTTGCCGGACTCTTCGAGTCCCGTATGCATCGAGCCCATCAGCACGCGATTCTTCAAGGTGCAAAAGCCGAGCTCGAGAGGCTGGAGCAGATTCGGATAAGGGTGTGCGGCGGTCATTCAGGTCTCCTCGGGTGTCCGTCTCATCGGCCCGGAACGTACGGTTCCGTATTGTGCCTTCCGGGCGATGATAGTGCCTTGCGTGGCTGCGGAACAGAGGGGGCCGACGCCGGTTCCGGTGTGATCCGGCTACCGGTCATGCGCGCTCCGGCAGCGATCCGGGCGGCCCCGCGGAGCGCCAACCTTGACGCATCGTCTTGATTTGGTGATAGAATTCGCCGCCCTTGATCCGGCCTTCGGAACTTGTACAAATGGACCCGACCCGGATCCATTTTCGCCCACCGTGCAGAGCTTCACGCGCGGTGTCTGGACAATGTCTCAGCTTGGAGGAGGCGGATGGCTTTTGTCATTCTTTCCGCCGGAACGCTCACCCAGTCGAAAGTGCGTACGATCAGTGCACGCGCGTTTCTGGCTGGCGCGGGCCTTGCCGTTCTGACTGCGCTCGGCGGCGGATTCGCCCTGGGCTACCTTCTCAAGACGCCCGAGAGAGCAGCCTCGATCTCTTCGAACGGCGTTTCGGATTCTGCACAAACTCCCGAAGCACGCCTCCTGATCGATCGTTTCGGCGAACTGACCGGTCGCATGGTGCAACTCGAAGCCGAAGCGAAGGGCCTTGCCACGCGCATCGGCGTTCTCCGGGACTTCGGAGCCCGTCTCAACGAGAGCGCGGACGCCGAGAGCAAGTCCGGGCGCGTTCCGAAGACCCCGCCGGCGTCGTCGGGCGGTCCGCTCCTCAGCCCGACGACGGCGTTCTCGCCGCGGATCGCCGACCCGGTGGCGATGCTGGCGCACTCGCCGCTGGACGCCGGCGGTGATGACAGCGCTTCGCTTTCGGATGAACTCGCCCGCATGGAGCGCGATATCGAGCGGGTGAGCGAAACCTTCGCCCATCTCGACAACCTCGCAACCTCGTTCAGCCTTGCGCAGATGGCCTTCCCCGGCCGCGCGCCTGTTGCCGAGGTGGAGGTGAACTCGAATTTCGGAAACCGGGTGGACCCGTTCGGCAGCCGCCTCGCGTTTCACAGCGGCGTGGATTATCCCGCCCCGCGCGGCACCACGATCGTTGCGAGCGGCGGCGGGCGCGTGACCTACGCCGGCCATCGCGTCGAATACGGCAAGACCGTGGAAATCGATCATGGCGGCGGTCTCGTGACGCGCTACGCCCATGCCTCCAGGTTGGTCGTGGTGCCCGGCCAGATCGTCATCCCGGGTCAGAAGATTGCCGAGGTCGGCTCGACCGGGCGCTCGACCGGTTCCCATCTGCACTTCGAGGTCATCAAGGACGGTCTGGTCGTCGACCCCGCGTATTACCTGGCGCGCTTCTGAGTGCCGCCGATGAAGCAGTCGCCGCATTCGCCGAATCACGACCTGACCCGGAAGGAATACGTACTGAGCCCGAGCACGCGAGGTTTCGGGCGGGTGGCATTCTTCCTGGGAATGCTCGTTGCGGTCCTGCTGCTGGCCGTGGTCGGATTCCGCTTTTTCGAGAACCATCTCGCGCCTGCATCGTTCCTGTCGGACGTGCGCGCCGAGAATGTCGAACTCAAGAAGGAAGTAACCAGGCTTCGCTTCGAACTCGAAGTCGAACTGGCCACGCGGAACGAACTGGAGCGCCAGGTCGCCACGCTCAACGAGCAGCTGAAGCAGGTAGGCGACGAGCTCGCATTCCTGAAAGCGGCGGGTGCGCGCGGCCCGACGAAGTGATTCGGCGCGTCGGGGCCGTAAAAACAAGAACTGCAATCAGGGAGCAACACCAATGCTGGGACGCAAGCGCAAGCGCAAGCGCACGATAGAGATGACCAAGCTTTCCAGCCTGGTTGCCGACAACCTCGAGATTGTCGGCGATGTGCTGTTCTCTGCCGGACTCAGGGTCGATGGCCGCATCCAGGGGAACGTCATCAACCAGGACGGCGAACGCAGCCTGCTCGTGCTGAGCGAGAAGGGGTCGATCAACGGGCGCGTGCGCGCCTACGATGCCGTGATCAATGGCGTCATCACCGGCGACCTCGAAGTCGAACATTTCCTCGAACTGCAGTCGAACGCGCGGATATCCGGCAACATCGTGTATCGGCAGCTGCAGATGGAATGCGGTGCGGTCGTCGATGGCAAGCTTGAAAAGCTCGGCGACGAGGTACCGGCCGCCAACGTCATCGAACTGGCGAGTCCGGCTGCGGCAGCCGGGGGGCGCTAGGCGCCGGCCTCCGTCTCGCCCTGCAGCCAGCGCAGGCGCCGGAAGAGCGCCCACGCTGCCCATGCGGCGAACCACGTCACGTAGAAGCTGAAGACGACGTCGCTCAGGAAATGTCCTCCCTGCGCGATTCGTCCCATACCGAAGATCGCCCCGACCGCCAGACCGATGAGCGTCCAGCGCCGCCGCGCTGCCGCCCCACCAAGGAAGCCGAGGCTCACGAGGTAGAAACCGGCCGAGGCGTGTCCGCTGACGAACGAGCAGTTGCTGTCGCATTGGTCCGATGGCCGCATCGCGGGCGTGAAGGTCTTGGTGCCGCCGAATTCGGCAACCTTGACGGGGCGCGCGCGGCCCCAGTAGTCCTTGAGCGCGACGTCGACCAGCAGCCCCGGCCCCAGGAGCAGCGCGGCAATCAGATAGGCAACCTGGATGCGCCGCTTGCGGCCGGTCGCGCCACGCTGGAACGAGTACGCAAACAGGGCGATGAAGAGGCCGATGACCGTCGCCCTCGACATGAGCGGAATGCCGCGATACAGCGACTGGACAAAGGGATTGTGATCGCCGGAAAAACCGTGCAAGGGGTCGTAGAACGCCCCCGACACGGCGAGATCGATCTGCGGGAAGACCGTGAATAGCGCCGCACACGCCAGCACTGTCACGACCATCCAGAGCGTCAGCCTGCTCGAACGCTTCCCGCCCTCGGGCTGCCCGGCAGCCGAACGGTCAAGGGGAGGGCGGGTTTCATGCATGCGATATTTCCATCAGCGATGCCGTGGGCCGCGGTTGGCCTCAGTTGGCCTCGCTCTCGGCCGATTTGCGGACCAGCGCGACTCCGCCTTTCCGGTAGAGGACGTCCACGCCGCTGGCCGGAAGGCGATCGGCGCGGGTGATCGCCAGCTCTCCCGCCTCGGGCGCACGACCGGGCGTCACGGCTTGCCGATAGACACTGAAGCTCGGCGCGTAGTAGCGCCAGGCGACGACCGGCTCGCCCATCTTGCGGGCCAGCAGTCCGGCCTCCTTGACGGGCCCCTGCAGCACTGCCCCGGCCCAGGGAACGACGACTCCGGCCAGAACAACGACCTGGATGGCCGCGGCGGCACCGACTTTCATCCACGCCGCGGCATTCCAGCGCGCGGCGAGCCACAGCCACACGAACAGGCCGCCGATCGTGATCAGGTAATACTCGGGCGTGGCCGCCGCGAGTCCGAGCTGGAGGAGGGCACGGTAGTACGCACTGCCGGCGTCGCTCGCGGAGAGGGCGTTGAAGATCAGCGGCAGCAACGGGAATACGGCCAGGAACAGGGTCGGCGCGGCCAGGTGCAGCGCGGTGCGCCGCAATTCGTTGCGGTGGACGGCAATCAGGAGGAACAGCGGCGTCGATCCGTACAGCACGTAGTGCGGGAGCTTGGTGCCGGAGACCGAGAAGAACGCGACGACGAAGATCGCCCAGATCCAGAGGAAACGACGCACGCCGGTCGCCACATCGCCCCGCACCTGACGGACGGATGCGAGCAGGGGGCCCGTCCACGGCAGGAGCAGCAGCGGCACCGCGATCACGTAATAGAAGAGGCTGCCGGCATGCCCTTCGAGCGTGCCCGTGAAGCGCTCCACGTTGTGCTTGAGGATGAAGCCGTCGATGAAAAGCTGGCCATGAATCGCCAGCGCAGCCGCGTACCACGGAACGACGATCAGGGCGAGGATCACCAGCCCCGCCGGGTCGAACACGGCGCGCGCCCAGCGTTTCCATTCCCCCCGGCTCGCGCAGTAGAGCAGGCTGACGGTTCCCGGCACGATCAGCGCGATCGGCCCCTTGGTAAGCGCGCCGAGGCCGATCCAGACGAAGCTGCGCAGGAGCGGCGCACGGCGGCCTGATTCGAGATGGCGCCACGCGTCGAAGAGCGCCAGCGCCAGAAGCAGGTTCAGCAGGGCGTCAGCGGTTGCGGCACGGCCGATCGCGAACGGCCCCAGCGCGGTCGATGCCACGGCGAGCGCGGCAAGCGCGGTGCTGGAGCCAAAGCGCTCGCGCGCGAAATGCCAGGTCGCGTAGCTCCAGAGCACCCCGGCGACGGCCGAGGGCAGGCGGAACCCCCACTCCGTCGCGCCGAACAGGAGATAGCCCAGCGCCTGCAGCCAGTAGACCAGGATCGGCTTGTCGAACCGGTGTTCGCCGTTCAGGTAGGTCGACAGGAAATCGCCGCGTTCGAACATCTCCCGCGTCGCCTCGGAGAACGCGCCTTCGTCCACGTCGAAAAGGGGCGCGCCGCCGAGCCGCAGGAAGAACGCCACCAGCGGGAGCAGGAAGATTGCGATGACCTGCCACGAACGCGGCTGCGGCAGGGGCGCTACGGAATCGCTCATCGGGCCTCGTTCCGGTGCCACCCGTCGGAGTCGTCGAGCGCCCCCGCCGGACGCGCCAGATAGGCACGCGAGGATCCCGATTCGTAATACACACGCGCCAGCAGTTCGGCGAGCACGCCGGAGGTGACCATCTGGACGCCTGCAATGACGAGGAAGAATCCGCCGAAGAGCAACGGGCGTGTGCCGATGTCGTCGCCGTGGAACACCTTCAGCGCGAGCAGGTAGGCGAGGATCACGCTGCCGAGCGCGCCCAGCCCGATACCGATGCCGCCGAAGAAGTGCCCGGGGCGGGTGCGGTAGCGCATGAAGAAGTAAACGAAGACGAGATCGAGGACCACGCGGAAAGTGCGCGAGATTCCATATTTCGACTGCCCGAAGACGCGCGCGTGGTGCGTGACCACTTCCTGGGCGATGCGGCGCGGCGTCGTCACCGTCGCCAGCCAGGCCGGGATGAAGCGGTGCATCTCGCCGTAAAGGCGGACGCTCTTGATCGCGCTCGCGCGGAAAACCTTGAGGCTGCAGCCGTAGTCCTTGAGGTGCACACCGGTCATGCGCGCGATCAGGCGGTTCGCGATACGCGACGGTACCTTGCGCAGCAGCAGGCCGTCCTGCCGGTCCTTGCGCCATCCCGCGACGAGGTCCAGGTCTTCGGTCAGCAGACGGTTGACCATGCGCGGGATGTCGATCGGATCGTTCTGCAGGTCGCCGTCCATCGTGACGATGACGCTGCCGCGCGCCGCATCCAGGCCCGCCTGCATCGCGGCGGTCTGCTTGAAGTTGCGCATCAATTCCACGATGCGCACGTGCGGACCGTACTTTCCGGCGCAGCGGGCCAGTTCGGCAGGCGTCGAGTCGGAGCTGCCGTCGTCGACGAGCACGACCTCCCACGGCCACGGGTAGGGGCCGAGCGCAAGATGCACGCGCTCCAGAAGCGGCTCGACGTTTTCCGCTTCGTTGTACATCGGCACGACGACGGAAAGGGTATGTTCGGGCATGTCCGCAGGAATCTGCGGTTCGGCCGGCGGCAAGGGCGATTTGTTCATTCGAATCAGTTTCTTCCGGAAAGAGGCGAGCGATCTGCGGGTGTGGCAGCCGGCGGGGCCGGCATGAGCCAGCCCAGGGCGCCGGACACCACAGCGCACGCGATAACGAAAAGGTGAAGGGCGAGGGCGGCCTGGAGGGCGCTCGCAAAGACGACGCCGTGAGGCAGCATGGCCGCTGCAGCGCCCGCTTCATAGGTGCCAAAGCCGGCGACCCCCTGGACCGGAAGGATCGCGGCGAGTTCCGCGCCGAGCGCGCCGGCGGCTCCGACGGCAGCGGCGCTCGGGAGAAGGGCGGCGAGGAGCCAGGCTTGGGTCGCGAGCTTCACGGACCAGTTTGCGAGCGTCCACAGCCAGCCGAAGCGGGCATGTCGCGTCGACTCGGCGAAGGCGTCGCGCAGCTTGGCGAGTTTCGCGGCGGTGCCGCCACGCTCGGCCCACGCATGCGGCGCTCGTGCCCAGCGCGGCAGGTACCACGCGAACGCAAGCAACGCGAGAACGCCCGCGACCCGCAACGCCAGCGGAAGGCCCGGCCAGACGGCCGCGGCAAGCACGGCGACCACCAGCGCATCCTGCAGGCGAAACCAGAACAGCGACGCCACGGCCCGGCCCAGCGGCGTGCCGAAATTACGTCCAAGCAGGATCGGGAACGCCGCCTCACCGCCCCTGAAGGGCACGACGTTCACCATTGCATTGTGAATCAGGACGATGCGCAGACAGGCGCCAAACCGTCCCTGGGCGTCGCGACGGAACTCGTCGTAGACGCGGCCCGCACGAAGGAGGTAGCTCACGCCGAAACCGATGACACCGGCAGCCAGCGCGGGAGCGCTCAAGCGCCCGAACGCGTCGACCAGGCCGACCCATCGCGCATCGCTCACGAACCACGCGAGCAGTGCCAGGCTTGCGGCGATCGCCAGCAACCGCTTCACGCGCGCACCTCGGGGTTGCTCCCGCCCGACGCCGGGGCGAGGCCGATCCGGCAGAGGCTTTCGCGCGAGCAAGGGGACGAAGACGCGGGGATCATCAGGCGGCGTTGGACAAAAACGTGCAATTCTACCTGATCTCGGCACACGCTCCCTGAACTGAACGACGCGCGAGGCTTTTGCCGGCGCACGCCGTCGCCCCGTGCCGCACACGGAAACTACCAGCGGGAGCGGGCGCGGCCCTCGGGTATAATTCCCGTTTTTCCGTACGCCGGACTTCGTTCGCGTCCTTCCTTACCCTTCGTACCGACTCAAATGGCCGAAATCATCAAGCTGCGCGGCGCTGCGGCGCTCTCTTCATCCCGTCTGGAGCGGCTCTCGCGTACCGTTGCCGACGCGCTGCCCAAACTGAAGGGGCTCGCAGCCGAGCACTGGTATTTCATCGAGATCAAGGCGCCACTGACCGGGATGGAACTGGAGCGCCTGGTCGATCTGCTCGGTGCCGTGCCGACCACCCCGCAAGCCCCGGCGGGCACATTGCTTGTCGTGGTGCCGCGGCTGGGGACGATCTCTCCGTGGTCCTCGAAGGCCACGGACATCGCGCACCAGTGCGGTTTCGACAAGGTCGTGCGCATCGAGCGCGGCGTTGCCTATTCCCTCGAGGTCCGCGGCGGTCTGGACGATCGCCAGTTTGCCGCCGTCCTGCCGGCGTTGCACGACCGCATGACGGAATCGGTGCTGCAGAGCGTCGATGCCGCCGAAGCGCTCTTCCATCACTACGAGCCGAAACCGCTGACGAGCGTCGATATCCTCAGCGGCGGGCGTGAGGCGCTCATTGCCGCAAACGGCGAACTGGGCCTCGCACTGTCGGACGACGAGATCGACTACCTCGTCGACAACTTCACGCGCATGCGGCGCAATCCGACCGACGTCGAACTGATGATGTTCGCGCAGGCCAACTCGGAGCATTGCCGCCACAAGATCTTCAACGCGGACTGGGTCATCGATGCGCGCACGATGGACAAGACCCTGTTCGGCATGATCCGCGAGACCCACAAGGCCCATCCCGAAGGCACGGTCGTCGCCTACTCGGACAACGCCTCGGTCATCGAGGGCACCGTCGTCGACCGCTTTTACGCCGACCCGGACGGGCAGTGGCGCTTCCGCGAGGAGGAAACCCACATCCTCGCGAAGGTCGAGACGCACAACCACCCGACGGCGATTTCCCCGTTCCCCGGCGCAGCGACCGGCGCGGGTGGCGAGATCCGAGACGAAGGGGCAACCGGCCGCGGCTCGAAGCCGAAGGCCGGCCTCGCCGGTTTTTCGGTGTCGAACCTCAACATTCCCGAATTCACGCAGCCGTGGGAAAAACCCTACGGCAAGCCGGAACGCATCGCATCCGCACTCGACATCATGATCGAGGGCCCGATCGGCGGCGCGGCGTTCAACAACGAGTTCGGCCGGCCGAACCTCGCCGGCTATTTCCGCGCCTTCGAGCAGGAAGTGCAGAACGAGGTGCGCGGCTATCACAAGCCGATCATGATCGCCGGCGGCGTCGGCAGCATCCAGGCGCAACAGTCGCTCAAGATCCAGTTCGCCCCCGGCACGCTGCTGATCCAGCTGGGCGGCCCGGGCATGCTGATCGGCCTCGGCGGCGGCGCCGCGTCGAGCATGACGACCGGCACGAACACCGCGGACCTCGACTTCGCGTCGGTGCAGCGCGGCAACCCGGAGATCCAGCGCCGTTGCCAGGAAGTGATCGACGCGTGCTGGCAGCGCGGCGCGGCCAACCCGATCCTGTCGATCCACGACGTCGGCGCGGGCGGCCTGTCGAACGCGATGCCGGAACTCGCCGATTCGGCCAGCCTCGGCGCACATTTCGAGCTCCGCGAGGTGCACATCGAGGAGCCGGGCATGAGCCCGCGCGAGATCTGGAGCAACGAATCGCAGGAACGTTACGTCCTCGCGATCGCGCCGGAAAGCCTCGCCGAATTCCGTGCCATCTGCGAGCGCGAGCGCTGCCCGTTTGCCGTGCTCGGCACCGCCACGGCCGACGGCCACCTCACCGTGAGCGACCGCCACTTCGACAACAAACCGGTCGACATGGAGATGCAGGTCCTGCTCGGCAAGCCGCCGAAGATGACGCGCAACGTGTCGCGCCGCACCGTGCATGTGCCGCCCTTCGACGTCACCGACGTGGACCTCAAGGAAGCGTGCCTGCGCGTGCTGCGCCTGCCGACGGTGGCCTCCAAGAACTTCCTCATCACGATCGGCGACCGCTCGGTCGGCGGCATGACCGCGCGCGACCAGATGATCGGCCCCTGGCAGGTGCCGGTGGCCGACGTCGCGGTCACCGCGATGAGCTTCCACGGCTACAAGGGCGAGGCCTTCGCGATGGGCGAGCGCACGCCGGTCGCCTGCCTCGACGCCGTGGCGTCCGGCCGCATGGCGGTGGGCGAGGCGATCACCAACATCGCTGCGGCAGACATCGCCAATCTCGGCAAGGTGAAGCTGTCCGCCAACTGGATGGCTGCCGCGGGCCATCGCGGCGAGGATGCGAAGCTCTACGACACCGTGAGCGCCGTGTCGCAGTTCTGCCAGGCGGCGGGGCTGTCGATCCCGGTCGGCAAGGACTCGCTGTCGATGAAGACCGCGTGGCAGGATGAAGGCGAGGACCGCCAGGTCGTGGCGCCGCTGTCGCTCATCGTCACGTCCTTTGCGCCGGTCGAGGACATCCGCCGCACGCTCACGCCGCAGCTGCAGTTCCCCGAGGGCGTAGACACCGAACTGATGCTGGTCGACCTCGGCAACGACCGCAATCGCCTCGGCGGGTCGGCGCTGGCGCAGGTGTTCGGCTCGGTCGGCGAGCACGCGCCGGACGTCGATGCGGCGCAGTTGGCCGCCTTCTTCAAACTGATCCAGCAATTCCGCCAGGACGGCCTGCTGCTGGCCTACCATGACCGCAGCGACGGCGGCCTGTTCGCGACGCTGTGCGAGATGGCCTTCGCGTCGAAGTGCGGCCTGTCGGTCGTGCTCGACACCGTCTGCTACGACCAGTACATGAACGACGTCGATGGCCTCGACAAGAAGCCCGACACGATCAAGGGCCGACTCAACGACCGCCTGTTCGGCGGCCTGTTCGCCGAGGAGCTGGGCGCGGTGATCCAGATCCGCCGCGACGACCGCGCCCGCATTACGGCGCCGCTGCGCGAGGCCGGGCTGACCTATCACTTCCTCGGCGAGCCGAACGAGCGCGACGAGATCCGCCTGTGGCGCAATGCCAAGCTGGTGTTCAACGCCCGGCGCGCCGAGCTGCTGCAGACCTGGTCGGAGACCAGCTATCGCATCGCCCGCCTGCGCGACGATGCCGACTGCGCGCGCGAGGAATTCGAAGCGCTGGCCGACGATTCGAACCCCGGCCTGAGCGTCGTCACGACCTTCAATCCGGCCGAGGACATCGTCGCCCCGATGATCGCGGCCGGTGCGCGGCCGAAGATCGCGATCCTGCGCGAGCAGGGCGTGAACTCGCAGGCCGAGATGGCGGCCGCGTTCGAACGTGCGGGCTTTGCGCCGTTCGACGTGCATATGTCCGACCTGCAGGCCGGCCGTCATCAGCTGTCCGACTTCCACGGCCTCGCAGCCTGCGGCGGTTTCTCGTACGGCGACGTCCTCGGCGCAGGGCAGGGCTGGGCCAAGTCGATCCTGTTCAACCCGGCGCTGCGCGAGCAGTTCGAAGCCTTCTTCGGCCGCAGCGAGACCTTCGCGCTGGGCGTGTGCAACGGCTGCCAGATGATGGCGAACCTCGCCGCGATCATTCCCGGTGCCGACCACTGGCCGACTTTCCATCGCAACCGCAGCGAGCAGTTCGAGGCGCGCTTCGTGATGGCGGAGATCCCCGAGAGCCCGTCGATCCTCTTCGCGGGCATGACGGGCAGCCGCATGCCCATCGTCGTCAGCCACGGCGAGGGCAGGGCGGTGTTCGCGAAGGACACGGATCATGGCAAGGTGCTCACCGCCGTGCGCTACGTCGACAACCACGGCAAACCGGCCGCGAGCTACCCGTTCAACCCGAACGGCTCGCCCGACGGCCTCGCCGGCGTGACCACGGCGGACGGTCGCTTCACGATCATGATGCCACACCCGGAGCGCACCGCCCGCACGGTCCAGATGAGCTGGCATCCTGCGACGCTCGGCGAGGATTCGCCGTGGATGCGGATGTTCCGCAACGCACGTCGCTGGCTCGGCTGACCGCCGTCATGCAGGGGCTGCCGGCACGCGGAACGGATGGCGGCCGGCTTTCCGTTCTGCTTGACTGCAGTCAAGGGAATCCGGAGCCTCGTGGCTAGAATGCTCGTGTCACGAGGCCTCCATCCGCCCATGCACTTCAAGCGCTCGACTCGCACCCTGACGGCATGGATCGCGCTGTTTGCGATCCTGCTCGGCGCCGTCATGCCCGCGATGAGCCACGCGCTGTCACGGCTCTCGGGCGCCGAAACGCGCTGGATCGAAGTGTGTACCGTCGCCGGCACCAAGCTGGTAGCGGTCGACGGCTCGGCCGCTGACAACAAGGGCGGCAACCCCGACCTGCATCCCGTCGAGCGCTGCGCCTTCTGTGCAACCCATGGCGGGACGCCTGCGCTGCCAGCGCCGCAGGTGATGCCCTTCGCGCTGCAGGCCAGCGCCGACGAATTTCCGCAGCTTTACTTCCACGCGCCGCGCCCGCTGTTCGCGTGGCTCAAGTCGCCTCCCCGCGCACCGCCACTCCTCGCCTGAGCACCTTCGCCCCGACCCGCCCGCCCCGTACAGGAACGGCGCGGTTCCTCGCGGGGCGGAATCCCGATCGTTCATCAGCTACGTTTACGGCGCATCGATCCCGGTAGCGGATCGTCGCTGTATTGCCATTCGTCCCGCGCCGGCGCCGACCTGTCACGCGCCTGCCCGGCGAATTGCCAGATATGCAGGAGTGGAAACATGAAATCATCTATTGCAGCAGCCCTGTCCCTGTTGGCCCTCACGCTGCCCGCGCACGCGGACGTCAAGGTCGAGGCCCCGTGGGTGCGGGCGACCGTACCGAACCAGAAAGTGACCGGTGCCTTCATGCGGCTCACGTCGTCGCGGGACGCAAAACTCGTCGCCGCCGGTTCGCCGGTCGCCGGAACCGTCCAGATCCACGAGATGGCGATGGACAAGGACGTCATGAAGATGCGTCCGACCGCAGGGATCGCGCTGCCCGCCGGCCAGACCGTGGAACTCAAGCCGGGGGCGCACCACATGATGCTGCTGGATCTGCGCAAGCCGCTGCAGCCGGGCGATGGCGTGCCGCTGGTGTTGACCGTGGAAGGGCGCGACGGCAAGCGCGAGACCCTCGAGGTCACGGCCGCGGTTCGGCCACTGGGCACGATCGGAGACGCCGTCCATGCACGCTGAACGCATCCGCAGCCTCGTGGCCGTGACCTGCGCCTGCGCAGTCGGCGGCGCTTGGGCCGCCGAAGCCGAATCCATCCTCGAACAGGTGACCGTCACGGGCACCCGGGAACAGGAGCGCCTCGTCGAAACGCCCGCTTCGGTCGGAGCGGTGAAGGCGGCGGAGATTGCGGCCGACAAGCCAGCACATCCGGCCCAGGTCATGAGCCAGATTCCGGGCGCGGCGGTCGCGGTGACCAACGGCGAAGGGCACACCACCGCGATCCGCCAACCCTTCACGACGAGCCCGGTGTACCTCTTCCTCGAGGACGGCATTCCTTCCCGTTCGCCGGGTTTCTTCAATCACAATGCGCTGTACGAGATCAACATTCCGCAGTCCGGCGGCATCGAGGTGAACCGCGGCCCGTCGTCGGCGCTGTATGGTTCCGAGGCGATCGGCGGCGTCGTGAACGTGCTGACACGGGTTCCACCGCGGAAAACGGAACTCGGCGGTTCCGTCGAGACGGGCGAACACGGCTGGCGCCGCACGCTCCTGAGTGGCGGCTCCGGCTACGAAAACGGCGGCTTCCGCGCCGACCTGAACCTCACCCGGACGGACGGCTGGCGCGACGACACCGCCTACGACCGCAAGAGCGGCACGCTGCGCTGGGATCATTTCATCGGCGACAGCACTTCGGTGAAAACCGTCCTCGGGTTCTCCGAGATCGACCAGGACACGGGCGCCAACTCGCCCCTCATCCGCGAGGACTACCGCCACGACCCCACGCGCAACTACCTGCCGATCGCTTTCCGCAAGGTCAGCGCGCTGCGGCTGTCGAGCAGCTTCGAGCACGAGACGGCCGACGCGCTGTTGTCGATCACGCCGTATGTGCGCGACAACAGCATGGACCTGCTGGCGAGTTTTGCGCTGCGTTTCGACCCGAGCCTGGCCGAGACGCAGAACCAGTCCTACGGCCTGATGGCGAAGTGGCGCCGGGATTTCGCGCCCATGCGTGCCCGCCTGATCGCGGGCATCGACCTGGACGTGAGCCCCGGATCGCGGCGCGAGAACCGGGTCGATGCGACGACGCGCGGAAGCGGTGCGCGCCAGGAATTCATCGCCTACACGCTGGGGCCGCGCATCTACGACTATGACGTCGAATATCGCGGCATCTCGCCCTATCTGCACGGGGAAATCTCCCCCACCGACAGGCTGCGCCTGACCGCAGGCCTGCGCTACGACGACATGCGCTACACCTTCCGCAACGACTTCGCCGCGGGCGTCGTCCGGGTGGGAAACAGCTTCTACGGGCAGGTCGGGGACACCACGGTGAGCTTTCAGCGCGCGACGCCCAAGGTCGGCGCAACGTACGCGCTGACGCCGGACACCCACCTGTTCGCATCGTACAACCAGGGCTTCCGCGCACCGTCCGAGTCCCAGCTGTTCCGCCCGTCGCGCGCGACGAGTCGCACATCTGCGCTGGCGCTTGCGCAGTCGGCGGTCGAACTGGAGGCTATTCGGGCCGAGCAGTTCGAGTTGGGCGTGCGCGGGGTGGTCGCGGGTGTGTCCTACGATCTGGTTGCGTATGACCTGACGAAGCGCGACGACATCGTGAGCCAGCGCGATCCCGAGACGACCCGGACGATCACGACCAATGCCGGCAGGACGCGGCACCGCGGGGTCGAACTGGGGCTCGGCGCGCCGCTGCATCGCACCGTCAGGTTCGACGTGTCGATGTCGTACGCCTGGCACGACTTCGAGGAGTGGAAAACCTCGCAGGGCGATTTCAGCGGGAGGGAGCAGGCGAGCGCGCCGCGCTTCGTGTCGAATACCCGCCTGACCTGGACGCCGGCGGGCACGGTTCGGGCGCAGCTCGAATGGCTGCGCATCGGCTCGTACTGGCTCGACGATGCGAACACCGTGAAGTACGGTGGCCACAACCTCTTCAACCTGCGGGGGAATTACGCCCTCAACCCGACCTGGTCGCTGTTCGGCAGCATCCATAACCTGACCGACAAGCGCTATGCCGAAAGCGCGCAGCTGTCGACGGGGAGCACGCCGGTCTATTCCCCGGGCCTGCCGCGTACGGTGATCGCCGGAGTGGAGGCGAAATGGTGAGTTCGACGCTATCAAACGCAACCCGGCGCGCGATGCTGGCCGTACTCGGGATCTTGCTCGTCGCCAGCGCAGGCGCGGCCGAAGCCCAACAGGCTCAGCACCAGCATGGCGGGGCAGCCGCCAAGGCTGCGCGCCCCGAGCTGGGGACGAGCGCGGCCTTCGCCCCCGATGGCACCCTGTACGCGGTGACGAAGGACGGCCAGCACGTTCTCCTTCATCGCAGCCCGGACGAGGGCCGCAGCTGGGAGGCGCCCGTCACCGTCAATGCGGATCCCGAACAGATCGCGGCCGAAGGCGAGAATCGCCCCAAGCTCGCCTTCGATGCGGACGGCGCGGCCTTGGTGTCGTGGACCAGGCCGCTGGCGAAGCGCTTCACCGGCGAGATCCGCTTCGCCCGCGCGGCCGATCGGCGCCACTTCACGGCGCCCCTTACCGCGCATCGCGACCGCCAGGAGATCACGCACCGCTTCGAGTCGCTCGCCGTGACCGGCGCCGGCAAGGTCGTGCTGGCGTGGATCGACAAGCGCGATCTCGAGCTCGCGCAGACGGCCAATCGCGAATACCGCGGCGCGGCGATCTACGCGGCCATCTCCGACGATGGCGGGCGCAGCTTCCGGCCGGAACAGAAGCTTGCCGATCACTCATGCGAATGCTGCCGCATCGCGATCACGGGCGACACCGACGGCCTCCCGCTGCTGATGTGGCGGCATGTCTTCGAACCCAACGAGCGCGACCATGCGCTGGTCAAGCTCGGTGCAGATGGCCGGCCCGGGGCGGTCACACGCGCGACATTCGACCGCTGGCGCATCGACGCCTGTCCTCACCATGGTCCATCGCTGGCCGTCGCTCCCGACGGCACTCGGCATGCGGTGTGGTTCAACGAAAAGGACGGGGAAGGGCGCGTCTTCTACGGCCGCCTGAAGGACGGTCGGGTGGAAGGGCAGCGCGCCCTCGGCGGCGAGCAGGCAGCCCATGCCGACATCGCGAGCGCGGGTCCGCGCGTGGGGATCGTCTGGAAGGAATTCGACGGCGAACGTACGCGGCTCCAGGCGGAGCTATCCGGAGACGGCGGCGCAAGCTTCAGCGCGCATACCCTCGCGGCGACCGGCGGCGCGTCGGATCAGCCGCGCGTGATTCGTCGTGGCGAGCGCTTGTTCGCCTTCTGGCGGACGGAGAACGAAGGCATGCAGGGGTACTGGCTCGAATGAAACCACTCAAAGTCATCGTCGCGACCCTGGCCTGTTGTGTCGCTGCCACGGTCGGCGCGACGGAATTCCAGGCGCTGGACCGGACAGCTGCCGCGCAGGTCGTCAATCCTTCGACTCACACCGTGCCGACCATCGTCGCGCTGTGGTCCTCGGAATGCGTTCACTGCAAGAAGAACCTGAAGCTGTTTGCCGAGATGGCCAAGGCCGACCGGAGGTTCAAGCTGGTCACGGTGGCCGTGGAGCCGCAGTTCGCCGGATTGGCCGAACCACTAGATCGTCTTGCCGTGCCGGGGCAGCGATTCGCATACGGGCCGGAATCGCCCGAAGCGCTCGGGTATGCGCTTGACCCGAAGTGGCGGGGCGAGCTGCCGCGAACCTACTTCTTCGATGGAAAGGGCGGCAAGACTGCCCTGTCGGGAGTGGTCGCCGAGGCGACCGCGCGCAGCTCGCTCGGCCTGCAGTCGCCCCCCTGAGGCATCGGCAGCCGCGCAGCAAAAAGGGCGGCCGAAGCCGCCCTTTCCTGACCCCAGGCTGCCGCACTCGCCGCAGCCGGCCCGGGCTTACATCCCCTGGTAGATCGGCCCTTCGCCGCCCTGCGGCACGACCCAGTTGATGTTCTGCGTCGGATCCTTGATGTCGCAGGTCTTGCAGTGCACGCAGTTCTGCGCGTTGATCTGCAGGCGCGGGCCCGCTTCCTCGCGCACGATCTCGTACACGCCGGCCGGGCAGTAGCGCTGCTCGGGGGCGTCGTACTTCGCGAGGTTCACCGCGATCGGCACCGACGCATCCTTCAACTGCAGGTGGCAGGGCTGGTCTTCCTCGTGGTTGGTGTTCGACAGGAACACCGACGAGAGCCGGTCGAAGGTCAGCACGCCGTCGGGCTTCGGGTAGTCGATCTTCGGACACTCGGAGGCGAGTTTGAGCTTGTCGTGGTCCGAGCTGTTGTGCAGCGTCCACGGCGCCTTGCCGCCGAACACCTTCTGGTCGATGCCGAACAGCAGCGAGCCCATCCACAGGCCCTTCTTCATGTAGGGCTTGAAGTTGCGCGTCTTGTGCAGCTCTTCGTACAGCCAGCTTGAGCGGAAGGCTTCGGGGAAGGCGGCGAGTTCGTCGCGCTGACGTTCCGCCGTGACCGCGTCGAAGGCGGCTTCCGCGGCAAGCGCACCGCTCTTGATCGCGGCATGGCTGCCCTTGATGCGCGCGGCGTTGAGGAAGCCCGCGTCGTCGCCGATCAGCGCGCCGCCGGGGAACACCAGCTTCGGCTGGCTCTGCAGGCCGCCCGCGGCGATCGCCCGCGCGCCGTAGGCGAGACGCTTGCCGCCCTCGAGGTACTTGCGGATCTCGGGGTGCGTCTTGTAGCGCTGGAATTCCTCGAACGGCGACAGGTGCGGATTGGTGTAGTTGAGGCCGACCACATAGCCGATCGAGACGAGGTTGTCCTCGAGGTGATAGACGAAACCGCCGCCGTAGGTGTCCGACGGCAGCGGCCAGCCGGTCGTATGCACGACGACGCCTTTCTCGTGGCGCTCGGCGGGCACTTCCCACAGCTCCTTCAGGCCGATGCCGTAGGTCTGCGGATCGACGCCGTTCCGGAGGTTGAACTTCGCTTCGAGCTGTTTGCCCAGGTGGCCGCGGCAGCCTTCGGCAAACAGCGTGTATTTCGCGTGCAGCTCCATGCCCGGCTGGAAGGCTGGGCCCTGTTCGCCTTCGCGCGTCACGCCCATGTCGCCGGTCGCCACGCCCTTCACGGCGCCCGCGTCGTCATACAGGATCTCGGCACCCGCAAAACCCGGATAGACCTCGACCCCCAGCGCTTCGGCCTGTTCGCCGAGCCACTTGGCGACGTTGCCGAGGCGCACGATGTAATTGCCGTGGTTCAGGAAACAGTCCGGCAGCAGTCCGTTGGGCACCTTGCGGCCGCCGGTTTCGTTGAGGAAGATCACGCGGTCTTCGGTGACTTCAGTATTGAGCGGCGCGCCCTGTTCCTTCCAGTCGGGGATCAGTTCGTTGAGCGCGCGCGGGTCCATGACCGCACCGGAGAGGATGTGCGCGCCGATCTCGGCGGCCTTTTCGATCAGGCAGACCGAGATGTCGCTGCCTTTTTCCGCCGCCAGTTGCTTCAGCCTGATCGCCGCAGCCAGGCCCGCAGGGCCGCCGCCGACGATCAGGACGTCGAATTCCATCGATTCGCGTTCCATTCAGTTCTCCATTTGAATACGCGCATTTGGTTTTGTTTGGGCGGGCTGCAGTTTAATACATGCACGCCTCGGCATGCCCATACCAATAGATTGCCCCGGCCATGTCAAACATACGGTACCGTATGTTACAGTGCCTTGTCGAGCCAAACCAATAGGAAGCGATCGAATGGAGCAGGAGCGCAAGCTGGTTCATACCACCCGTATCCCGGTGCGCTGGGGCGACATGGACTACTACGGCCACGTCAACAACACGGTGTACTTCCGCTTTTGCGAACAGGCTCGCGTCGAGTGGATCGAGGCGCTCGGCTTCGCGGTGGATCCCAACCGGGGCGAGGGTCCGGTCGTGATCAACGCCAGTTGCACCTTCCTGCTCCCGGTCAATTACCCGGCGACGGTCATCGTCAAGGTCTATGCCGGCATGCCGGGCCGCAGCAGTGTCATGACCTGGTACGAGATCTTCGTCGAGGGCGACGAGCGCCTGTATGCCGAAGGCGCCTCGAAAGTCGTATGGACGGACGTCGCAACCAACAAGTCCGTCCCCATCCCGGATGGACTTCGCGGCATGCTCTGATCGATCATTGCTGCGTCATTGCCGCCGGATCGTGCCCTGCACGCCGGAACATCCCAACGGAGCCCGAATATGCTGATGAACCGCGAAAAGTCCGTCCTCCTGATCGTCGACGTCCAGGAGCGCCTAGCCCCGGCGATCGACGACGGCGACGCGGTCGTGCGCAACTGTGCCTGGCTGGCCGGCGTGGCCGGGCGGATGGGGGTGCCCGTTGTGGTAAGCGAGCACTTTCCGGAGAAGATCGGCAGCACGGTAGCGGAAGTGAAGGCCGCTGCGGTCGCTGCGGGCGCGCAGTTCGTCACGAAGGAATTCTTCTCCGCCGAAACGGACGGCTGCCTGAAGGGCACCGCCATCGACGACCGCCGTCAGGTCGTCGTCTGCGGCACCGAGGCCCATGTCTGCGTCCAGCAGACCGCGCTGGGCCTGCGCTGGGCCGGACACGATGTGTTCGTCGTCGCCGACGCTGCCGGCTCGCGTCGGGCCAGCGACCGCGAGCTCGCGCTCGCGCGCATGCGTGGCCACGGGATCGAGATCGTGGCGCGCGAAATGGTCGCGTTCGAATGGCTGAAGCGCGGCGGTACGGATCTTTTCCGCGAAGTGAATCGCGACTTCATCCGCTGACCGTGCGCGGAAAAAGCGGCGCGGACTCACCCGTCGTGCGCCATTGGCGCGGCACGCTGCACCACGTATCCAGATAGCACGCGGCCTTGTCGGCGGGGCCGCGGACGAGACAGCGCGCCGGGACGCCGAAGGCGTGTGCGACGATCCAGCCGTGCAGGCTCGTCCCGGCGTAGGCGCGCGCTCCGGCGAGCAGGGCGCAGATGTCGAGCACGTGGGCAGACTCGAAGAGCTCGACGGACACCCTGGTTTCCAGGCGATCGGCCAGTCGCCTGAGCGTTTCGAGGTCGTCGTGCCACGGCGCAAGCCCGGCCCGGAACAGCACGATGCCGGTTCCCCGTGCCACGGCTTCGGCAAGCAGCAACTGCGCAACACCGTCGAGCGTCGCGTCGTCTCCCCATTCCGCGGCAAGCTGGACGGCCATCCAGGATTGCATGCTTCCTTGCAGCGACGCGACTTCGCCCTGTCGTGCGCGTTGCCGGATCAGGTCGCCGAGCAGCTGCCGCGTCTCGGCGGCCGGGTCGGGCGCGAGGTCGGCATCGAACCCGGCGCGGCGCAGGGCCTCGAATGTGGCGCGGTCGCGAACGCCGAGCGTCGTCGCGCCCTTGAGAGCCCGCAGCACTGAATGCCTGTCCGCCGCCCGGAGCGCTTCGAACGCCACGCCGCCGATGCCGCGAAAGTGCGTGCGCCAGGTGCGGGGAAGATCGTCCTGCGCGACGACATAGGGGATGCGGCGGGCCGTACCGAGGCATGCGGCGGCCCAGTCGTCGCGTGCCGTGCCGGACCGGTCATGCGCAGCCAGCAGGCGCCGGACGTCCTCGGGGCGCTGCAGCATGACCGCTGCTTCCCACGCGGTGGTGGTCAGCACTTCGCCCCCCACATGCACGAAGTCCACCTCGTCGGCGCCATACGCCTCGATGACGGTGGCGAGCGGCACGGTGCGAAATCCGCCGGAATCGCGCAGGTCGCGCGCAACAAGCCCCGCGAACACGCACTCGCCGGACCTGCCCGCCGCGGCACACCGGGCAAGAAGGAGATCGCCGAAGTTATGGCGATCGAAAGCCCCGAAAAGGATCACGCGACGCCCATCGGCGGGCGCTTCGCGACGGATCGCGTCAGTCATGCGACAAGCTTGGCACCGTTCCCCGACCGGGGAAAGGGCAGGTCCCGCACATCGCTTCCGGCCTGCGGGGCACTTCGGTTATCATCGCGCTTTCCCGCAGCAACGTTCCCATGACCAAATACGTCTTCGTTACCGGCGGTGTCGTGTCCTCACTGGGCAAAGGCATCGCAGCGGCCTCGCTGGGGGCCATTCTCGAATCCCGCGGCATCAAGGTTACCCACCTCAAGCTGGATCCGTACATCAACGTCGATCCGGGCACGATGAGCCCGTTCCAGCACGGTGAAGTCTTCGTCACCGAAGACGGTGCGGAAACCGACCTCGACCTCGGCCACTACGAGCGCTTCACCAGCGCGCGCATGAGCAAGCGCAACAACTTCACCACCGGCCAGATCTACGAGTCGGTGATCAAGAAGGAGCGCCGCGGCGAATACCTCGGCAAGACGGTGCAGGTCATCCCGCACATCACCGACGAGATCAAGCAATACATCAAGCGCGGCGCCGAAGGCGCGGATGTCGCGATCGTCGAGGTCGGCGGCACGGTCGGCGACATCGAGTCGCTGCCCTTCCTGGAAGCCATCCGCCAGATGGGGATCGAAGAGGGCCGCAACGGCACCTGCTTCATCCACCTGACGCTGGTTCCGTACATCCCCACCGCAGGCGAGCTGAAGACCAAGCCGACGCAGCATTCGGTGAAGGAACTGCGCGAAATCGGCATCCAGCCCGACATCCTGCTGTGCCGTGCCGACCGTTCGATCCCGGCCGACGAGCGGCGCAAGATCGCGCTGTTCTGCAACGTGATGCCCGAAGCGGTCATCGAGTGCCTCGACGCGAACTCGATCTACAAGATCCCCGGGCAGCTGCACGACCAGATGCTCGACGAGATCGTCTGCCACAAGCTCAACATCCTCGCGCGGGCGGCCGACCTGAGCGTCTGGGACAAGCTCGTCCATGCGCTAGAGAACCCGAAGCAGGCGATCGACGTCGCCTTCGTCGGCAAGTACGTCGACCTCACCGAGTCCTACAAGTCGCTCATCGAGGCGCTCAACCACGCGGGGATGCACACCGAAAGCAAGGTGAACATCCATTATTTCGACTCGGAGGAAATCGAGCGCGAAGGCTGCAAGCCCCTCGAGAAGATGGATGCCATCCTTGTGCCCGGCGGTTTCGGCAAGCGCGGCACTGAAGGCAAGATCGCCGCAATCCGCTACGCGCGCGAGAACAAGGTTCCGTATCTCGGCATCTGCCTCGGCATGCAGCTCGCGGTGGTCGAATTCGCCCGTGACGTCGCCGGCATGGCCAGCGCCCATTCGACCGAGTTCGAGCGCGACACGGCACATCCGGTGATCGGCCTGATCACCGAATGGCAGGACCGCAGCGGCAAGGTCGAGAAGCGCACCGAATCGTCCGACCTCGGCGGCACGATGCGCCTCGGCGCCCAGTTGTGCCACCTCACCGACGGCTCGCTCGCGCGCGAGGTCTACGGTTCGGCCGACGTCGTCGAGCGCCACCGCCACCGCTACGAAGTGAACAACAAGCTGCTCTCGCAGCTCGAAGAGAAGGGGCTGGTCGTCTCGGGCCGTGCGCCGGGCACCGACCTGTGCGAGATGATCGAGCTGCCGGCGGACGTGCACCCGTGGTTCGTCGGTTGCCAGTTCCATCCGGAATTCACCTCCAACCCGCGCAAGGGCCACCCGCTGTTCACCGCCTACGTAAAGGCAGCGCTGGCGCGCAAGGCCGCCGCCGCCGCGGCCTGAGGGAGTTGCGATGAAACTCTGCGGATTCGAAGCCGGGCTCGACAAGCCTTTCTTCCTGATCGCCGGGCCTTGCGTGATCGAGTCGCGTGAAATGGCCTTCGAAACGGCCGGCGCACTGAAGGAAATCTGCGCCGAGCTGGCGATCCCCTTCATCTATAAGTCCTCCTACGACAAGGCCAACCGCAGCTCGGGCAAGTCCTACCGCGGCATGGGCATGGAGAAGGGGCTCGAGATCCTCGCCGACGTGCGCAAGCAGCTCGGCGTGCCGGTGCTTACCGATGTGCATGCGATCGAGGAAATCCCGGCCGTGGCCGCCGTCGTCGATGTCCTGCAGACGCCGGCCTTCCTGTGCCGCCAGACCGACTTCATCCATGCGGTCGCCGCCAGCGGCAAGCCGGTGAACATCAAGAAGGGCCAGTTCCTCGCGCCGGGCGACATGAAGAACGTCGTGGACAAGGCGCGCGAGGCCAATGGCGGCGCCGACACCATCATGGTGTGCGAGCGCGGCGCATCGTTCGGTTACAACAATCTCGTGTCGGACATGCGCAGCCTTGCGATCATGCGCGAAACCGGCTGCCCGGTCGTGTTCGATGCGACGCATTCGGTGCAGCTTCCGGGCGGGCAGGGCACGGCCTCGGGCGGTCAGCGCGAATTCGTTCCGGTGCTGGCGCGGGCGGCCGTGGCCGTCGGCGTCGCGGGACTGTTCATGGAGACGCATCCCGATCCGGCAAAGGCCCTGTCCGACGGGCCGAACGCCTGGCCGCTGCCGAAGATGAAGGCGCTGCTGGCGACGCTGAAGGATATCGACAAGCTCGTGAAGAGCCACGGTTTCATGGAATCGGCGGGCTGACGCGGCCCGCGTTTCGATCTACCCATTTTTGACCCCTGGAAGGACAGGAAAACCCATGAGTGCAATCGTTGATGTCATTGCGCGCGAAATTCTGGACTCGCGTGGCAATCCGACCGTCGAAGCGGACGTTCTGCTCGAATCCGGCGTGATGGGCCGTGCCGCGGTGCCGTCCGGCGCCTCGACCGGCTCGCGCGAAGCGATCGAACTGCGTGACGGCGATGCCGCGCGCTACCTGGGCAAGGGCGTGCTGCGCGCGGTCGAGAACGTCAACACCGAGATCTCGGAATCGATCATCGGCCTCGACGCCGAGGAGCAGGCCTTCATCGATCGCACCCTGATCGAACTCGACGGCACCGAGAACAAGTCGCGCCTGGGCGCCAACGCGATGCTGGCCGTGTCGATGGCCGTCGCGAAAGCCGCGGCCGAAGAGGCCGGCCTGCCCCTGTACCGCTACTTCGGCGGATCGGGCCCGATGGCGATGCCGGTGCCGATGATGAACGTCATCAACGGCGGCGCACACGCCAACAACAGCCTGGACATCCAGGAATGCATGATCATGCCCGTCGGCGTGACCAGCTTCCGCGAAGCGCTGCGTTGCGGCGCCGAGATCTTCCATCACCTGAAGAAGCTCACCGACAAGAAGGGCTACCCGACGACCGTCGGCGACGAGGGCGGTTTCGCGCCGAACGTCAGCGGCACCGAGGAAGCGCTGAACATGATCCAGGACGCGATCTCCGCCGCCGGCTACGAGCCGGGCCGCGACGTGGTGCTGGCGCTCGACTGCGCCGCGTCCGAGTTCTTCAAGGACGGCAAGTACGTGCTGGCCGGCGAAGGCCTGACGCTGACCTCCGAAGGCTTCGCCGATTATCTCGCCACGCTCGCCGACCGTTTCCCGATCGTGTCGATCGAGGACGGCATGGCCGAGAACGACTGGGCCGGCTGGAAGACGCTGACCGACAAGCTCGGCCGCAAGATCCAGCTCGTCGGCGACGACCTCTTCGTCACCAACACGAAGATCCTGGAGCAGGGCATCGACCAGGGCGTCGCCAACTCGATCCTCATCAAGATCAACCAGATCGGCACGCTGTCGGAAACCTTCGCCGCCGTCGAAATGGCCAAGCGCGCGGGCTACACCGCCGTGATCTCGCACCGTTCGGGCGAAACCGAGGACTCGACGATCGCCGACATCGCCGTGGGCCTCAACGCGATGCAGATCAAGACCGGCTCGCTGTCGCGTTCGGATCGCATCTCGAAGTACAACCAACTGCTGCGCATCGAGGAAGACCTGGGCGACACCGTCAGCTATCCGGGCCGTCGCGCCTTCTACAACCTGCGCGTGCGCTAAGCTCTACGCACCACGGAACGGCCTGCGCGGGCCGTCCGCACAAGTACGACATGAAAGGCCGGCGAACCAATCGCCGGCCTTCTTTTGGTTAAGGCAAGGTTGGTTGCGTATGCGTTGGCCCCTGGTCATCCTCGTCCTGCTGGTGGCAGTCCTGCAGTACCCGCTCTGGCTGGGCAAGGGCGGCTGGCTGCGCGTATGGGACGTCGACCGCCAGTTGCAGGAACAGCGCGAAAAGAACCGCACGCTGGAACAGCGCAACGCCGGCCTCGAGGCCGAAGTGCGTGATCTCAAGTCCGGCAACGAGGCGATCGAAGAGCGCGCACGCTTCGAACTCGGGCTGACCAAGCCCGGCGAAATCTTCGTCCACACCCCGCAGAACTCCCCGCAGCAGAAGCACTGAGAGTCGTCGGCTGCCCCTCGCGGTTTGCGAGCGCTGCCCGCCTCAACTTTCGGCGATCAGGGTCCGGGCGCCGTCGAATCTCGATCTGAAGTAGGGGCTGTCGAGCCGTTCGACGCGGACGCGCCCGCGGCTCGAAGGCGCATGCACGAACTTGCCGTCGCCCATGTAGATGCCCATGTGCGAGTACGGCCGGTTCATCGTATTGAAGAACACCAGGTCGCCGGGCTGGAGCGCGGCGACGCTGACCGGCCGGGTCTGGCCCGCGATCTGCGCGGCATTGTGGGGCAGCCTGCGTCCCGATACCTGCTCGACGATGAAGGAAACCATGCCGCTGCAATCGAGACCGGCTTCGGGGTTCCGCCCCCCGAAACGATAGCCGGTGTCGATCAGGCCAAGCGCGTAGATCACCAGTTCGCGCGAATGCTCGGGATCGTCGAGGAAGAAATAGTCGGCGGTGGCGCGCCCTGTCGACGAAGACGGTATCGACGGAATGTCCGGCCGCTGGGGAGGAACGCTGCCGCATGCAGCGACGAGCGCCGCGACTGCGAACCCCGTCAGACCCTGAGGCAGCTTGCGGACAATCATCGGACTCCCTCGCTCGTTATCGCACAACGATAGGAAAATCGCCGCGGCATGTCCAGTAATGCCGGCCCGCGAGCCGGCGCCATGTGAGCCGGAGGGTCAGAGGGACGGCCCGCGCGCGGGGCTGCAGGTGCTCTCTGGCAGCCCCGGTCGTTCGAGCATCGCCCGGTTGCCGCTGACGGTGAACACCGTGTAGCCGTCCGAGTATTTCTCGCCGCTGCTCACCTGTTGCCCGGAGAGGGCGAAGACGCCAGCGCCGTTTCGCAGGCGGACGTGCGCGTCGAAGTACTCGACGGTGAATTGTTCTCCGCCGGGACAGGCATAGCTGACGACACGCGAGCCATCGCGGGTCCAGGCCGTGCCGGCGAGCGCGACGGCACCGATGAGCAGGGCGGAGAGAGCTGCGAGTTGGCGATTCAGGTGCATGGTTTTTTTTCAGTATCGAGCGACGTGCCCGTTGGCGCGCCGCGTTAATCCGTCAGTTCGATCGTTCCGCTGACCGTGACGACGATTTCCGTTTCGCCGGCCTCGACGGGTATCGGTGACGCCTCGGCGGTGAACGTCGCCGCACGTGCCGCCGGGAAGACCGGGCGCGGGCCGCCGCCATAGGCGACGGCGAGGTGACGGAGGCGCCAGGACTTGTTGAGCGTGGCGGCAATGTTGCGGGCGCGCTCCTGAAAAGCGCGGATCGCATCGGCGGCGGCCAGGTCGGCGGTGCTCTTGCGCGTCTCGGGCGAGGGCTGCATCGTCAGACTGGACAGCGCGAGCGTCGCCTGAAGCTTGCCGACCAGTTCGGTCATGGCCGGAAGGTCACGGCCTTCGAGCTGAATCTCCGAGCGCATGCGCCAGCCCTCGATCCGTCGTCCTTCCTTGCCGTAGATGGGGAAGGTGCTGGTGCCCGCGGATTTCGTCTTCACGTTCGCATACCCCTTTGCCTGCTCGACGGCCGCGGCAATCACCGAGTTCACCTGCCGTGCAAGGGATGCGGGATTTCGGTCATCCGCCTGGAAATACAATGTCGCGATGGCCAGGTCGTTCGGGGCCGGCCGGTTGGCGTCGGCGGAAAGCTCGACCGTCGTCGCGCCGCTGCCCGCCTTTTCCTCGGCGGCATGACTCCAGCTGGGGGCAAGCAGCGGCAGGAGGAGGACCAGGAGGCAGCGTCGGATCGCCGGATGGGTATGCATATTCCGTGTGGAAGGCGTCGAGGCGCGCAGTGTAACGCTCCGGCGCACGACGGCAAGCGTCCGATGCCGTTGTGTTGTAAATGTGTGTAAGCACATCGCCGGGGCACGCAGGCGCGGCCAGCAAGTCCGCATCATTGACCGTCCCGCCTGACTTCGGCAAGCTTTGCGGTTTTTGCGGAGTGGGTAGATGCATAACGAGCGCATCGTCGGCGCGGCGTACGTGGCGGTATCGGCTTCGGCCTTCGGGGCGATGGCGATCTTTGCCCGCTTTGCGCGCGACAGTGGTGCCGACGTCGTGACCGTCCTGTTCCTGCGCTTCGTGATTTCCGCGCTACTCATGTCCGCCGTGATGCTCGCGACCGGGCGTCGCTGGCCTTCCACGCGCAATGCGGCAATCCTCGCCGCCATGGGCGGCATCGGCTACGTCGCCCAGTCGTATGCGTTCTTCGAGGCGCTGAACTTTGCCTCGGCAGGCCTGGTGGCCCTGCTGCTGTACCTCTATCCGATCCTCGTCACGGTCCTCGGCGCGGTGTTTCTGCGCCAGCGGCTCACGGCCGGGCGGGTGTCGGCCGTGTTGACCGCGTTGGCGGGAACGGCGCTGACGATCGGCGGGGAGCTCAGCGGGCATCCGCTGGGGGTCGTCCTCGGCGTGAGCGCGGCCCTGATCTATTCCGTCTACATCCTCGTGGGCAACCGCGTGATGAGCCAGGAAGCCCCGCTGGCGAGTGCGACCGTGGTGATGGCAGCCTCGGCCGTGGTGTTCGGCGGGCTGGTCGGCGTTTCCGGCCCTGCCTGGCCGCAGGGGGTGACCGGCTGGGTGGCCGTGCTGCTGATCGCCATCGTGTCTACCGTCATTGCGATGGTCAGCTTCTTCGTCGGCCTGCAGAAGCTGGGCGCGGCCGATGCCGCATGCCTGTCGACGCTCGAACCGGTCGTCACCTTCGTGCTCGCGGCGATCTTCCTCGGCGAGGATATCGACCCCAACCAGGTGCTGGGCGGGGCCGTGATCCTTGCTGCAGTGATCTGGCTTGCGCGGCACCCGCCAGCCGTGGCCGGCACGCAGCGCGGGTAAGCTGCCGGGCGCGTTGAGCCGGATGCGACTGCCGGTCAGTCGCGGCGCTTGGGCAGGTCGGGCGTGATGTGGCGCAGCTCGGCGGCGTACATGCGCGAGTTGCGCACGTAATTCGCGGCATTCGTGTGCAGGCCGGCGATGTCCTCGTCGGTCAGCTCGCGGATGATGCGGCCTGGCGAGCCGACGACCAGCGAGCGGTCCGGGATGACCTTGCCTTCGGGGATCAGCGCATTGGCCCCGATGATGCAGTTCTTGCCGATCACGGCATGGTTGAGAACGACTGCGTTGATGCCGATCAGCGTGTCGTCGCCGATCGTGCAGCCGTGCAGCATCACCATGTGTCCGACGGTGACGCCGGAGCCGATCTTCAGCGGCACGCCGTCGTCGTTGTGCAGGACGGAGCCGTCCTGGATATTGGTGTTGTCGCCGATCGTGATCGGGTCGTTGTCGCCGCGGATCACGACGTTGTACCAGACGCTCACGTTCGACCCGGCTTCCACGCGCCCGATCACCGTGGCGTTGTCCGCTACCCAGCACCCTTCGCCGAAGCTCGGGCTGTGTTCGCCCAGAGCGTAAATCGCCATCTTTCCTTTCTCCTTTGGGCCGGCGATGCGCGCCGGCAGCCCGCAATCATAGCAGGCGGTGTTAACATTCGGCGCCTGACCCCGACCCGCACCGTTCATGCTCAGCTACCGTCACGCCTTTCATGCCGGCAACCACGCCGACGTCCTCAAGCACTTCGTCCTGATCGAACTGCTGCGTTATTTCAACCGCAAGGACAAGCCGTGGTGGTACATCGACACGCATGCCGGTGCGGGCTGTTATGCGCTCGACAGCGAACAGGCGGGCAAGAATGCCGAATTCGCCGGCGGGATCGGACGCCTCTGGGGCCGCGATGACCTGCCGGAAGCCTTGGGCGCCTACATCGACGCGGTCGCCCAGTTCAATCCGCACGGGCGACTGACCTTCTATCCGGGCTCGCCCGCGCTGGCGATGACGCAGTTGCGCGAGCAGGACCGGATGCGGCTGTTCGAACTGCATCCGGCTGATGTCGCGCTGCTCGGCCAGACCTTCGCGCGTGACGCGGAGCGTGTGCTGATCCGCAAGGCCGACGGCTTCAGCGGGCTGCGCGGCTTGCTGCCGCCGGCTACGCGGCGTGCGGTCGTGCTGATCGACCCGCCCTACGAGGTGAAGGAGGATTACCGGCGCGTCGTCGATACCGTTGCCGACGCCATCCGGCGCTTCCCCGGCGGGACTTACGCCGTCTGGTATCCGATGCTCGCGCGGCCCGAGGCACGCCAGCTTCCGGAACGCCTGGCCGACCTCGGTGCGGAAAGCTGGCTCGATGTGCGCCTCGCGGTGCGCAAACCCGCGCGCGACGGTTTCGGCATGTTCGGCAGCGGGCTCTATATCATCAATCCGCCGTGGGTGTTGCCGCAGGTGCTGGAGTCGGTGATGCCGTGGCTGGTGCGCGCGCTCGGCGAGGGCGACGACGCGGGCTTCGACCTGGAGCATCACATCGAATGAGCAGGCAGGACAGCCTTGAAGCACTGCGCGACGCGCTGCGCGCGTTTGCCCGCGAGCGCGACTGGGAGCGCTTCCATACACCCAAGAATCTCGCAATGGCATTGGCCGGCGAGGCGGGGGAGGTAATCGAGCACTTCCAGTGGCTGAGCGGCGAGGAGTCGGCGGCACTGCCGGAGGCGACGCGCGCCGAGGTTTCGCTGGAACTGGCCGACGTGCTGCTGTACCTCGTGCGCCTGGCCGACGTCCTCGACATCGACCTCGCGGACGCGGCCCGACGCAAGATGCAGATCAACGCGCAGCGTTATCCGGTCGAGAAGGCGCGCGGCAAGTCCGACAAGTACAACCGCCTCTGAAATGCCATCGTCATTTACAATGAACAGTTCCGCCAGCGCATAACGGGCCTGCAGTTGGAAATCAAGCACATCGACGAAATCGACAAGGCGACGCGCCAGGGGCACGGGGAGTTGCTGCGCCTGGGCACGACCATGCTGTTCGTCGTCGGTGTGATGCTGTACGCGGCGGTGAAAGGCGGCCCCGATGGCGGCGTCCTGCTGGTGATCGCCGCGGTTCTCGGAAGCTACATGGCCATGAACATCGGCGCCAACGACGTCGCGAACAACGTCGGACCCGCGGTGGGTGCGCATGCCCTGACGCTGGTCGGGGCGCTGGGCCTCGCCGTGGTGTTCGAGGCGGCCGGCGCGCTGATCGCCGGAGGCGACGTGATCGTGACGATTCGCAGCGGCATCATCAGTCCGGCGCACATCGGCGACAGCGACACCATGGTCTGGGTGATGATGGCGGCGCTGCTGGCCGGCGGCCTGTGGATCAACGTCGCGACGGCTTTCGGCATGCCGGTGTCGACCACGCATTCGATCGTCGGCGCCGTGCTCGGTTCGGGCGTCGCGGCGGTCGGAACGGATATCGTGAACTGGCCGGTCGTCGGCACGATCGTCGCAAGTTGGGTGGTGTCGCCGGTCCTCGCCGGAGCGTTCGCCGCGCTGTTCCTGTACCTGATCAAGCGCCGCATCACCTATCAGGCCGACATGGTTGCCGCGGCGCGGCGGACCTTGCCGGGGCTCGTGGCATTCATGGCGTGGTCCTTCTGGACCTTCCTGCTGATGAAGGGCTTCGGAAGCGTTTGGGCCGCGGGCTTCCCCGTCGCCGCAGGCAGCGGCATCCTGGTCGCCGGACCGGTATTCTTCCTCGTGCAACGCGGCCTGTCGCGTCCGGCTTACATCATCGCGAATACCAAGTCCGGCGTGAATCGACTGTTCAACCTCCCGCTGAGCTTTGCCGCGGCCTTGCTGTGCTTTGCGCACGGCTCGAACGACGTGGCCAACGCGGTGGGGCCGCTCGCGTCGATCATCGATTCGCTGGCTCGTGGGGGGGCACCGGTGTCGCCGATGACGCCGATTCCGTTCTGGGCGCTCACGATCGGCGCGCTGGGCCTGTGTGTCGGGCTCGCGCTGTTCGGTCCGCGCGTGATCCGCACGCTCGGGGAGGAGATCACCGAACTCGACCAGATGCGCGCGTTCAGCGTTGCGCTGTCTGCGGCCGTGACGGTGATCACCGCCAGCGTGCTCGGCCTGCCGGTGAGCTCGACGCATATTGCGGTCGGGGCCGTCATCGGCGTCGGTTTACTGCGCGAATACCTGAAGGGGCAGCACGAGCGGATGATCGTGTATATGAAGGCACAGCATCCGGAAGCGGACCAGGCGGCAATCGAGGATTTCCTGCGTCGATTCGAGCCCGCCAGCGTTGCAGAAAAGAAGGCCTTGCTGGCAGACCTGAAGGCACGTTCGAAGCAGAACATGGATCCGGCGAATTTTTCCAAGCGGGAGCGCAAGGAACTGCGCGAGGTCTATCGCAAGGAACTCGTCACGCGCAAGCAGCTGATGCGCATCGCGGTCGCCTGGCTGCTCACGGTGCCGCTGTCGGCGCTTTTCAGTGCCGCGTTCTTCTTCGTGATGCGCCGCGTGGCGCTCTGATCACGACGCGGCTCGAATTCAATCCAACGGAATCCCCTGCGATGAGCTTCGCCGAACTGTTAGCCCTGATGCTGCTGTGCCTGTGCGGCTGGTTCTGGCTGGACGGCGTGCGAACCCGGGAAATCGGCGTCCAGGCGGCGCGGGCAGCGTGCCGCCGCGAAGGCGTGCAGTTCCTCGACGAGACCGTTTCGAGCCGTTCCTTCAGGCTCGTTCGCGATGAAGACGGCCGCCTGTGCCCGCAGCGCGTCTATGAATTCGAGTATTCGGTTTCGGGCAACGACCGCGTGCGCGGCTCGGTGATGCTGCGCGGCAAGGAGGTCGTGATGATCGAAGTCGGCCAACCGCCGGCGCCGGTTTTCACCCTGCACTGAGCACCCTGCACGGAGCAGTGCTGGTCAGCGTGGATTGCGGCCGGCAACGGCGTGGAGGAACTCCGCACGCAGGTGTTCGCGCGTCTCGAATTCACCGGCAAAGGCCTGCGTGACGACGCGCTCGTCGCCGCGCCGATCCTCGCCCAGCAGCAGGCACAGCTGCTCGGCCTCGATGATGCAGGCGGCGCCGCGCGCATGGCCGTGCTGCAACAGCGCGTCGGCGATGTCGCGGGTCATCCACTCCTGGTAGGTGAAGCGGTGCCCGATCGCGTCGACGAGGCGCGCAATACGGCCGAATCCGTGCAGGCGCCCGCCGGGCAGATAGGCGACATGGGCGACGCCGCGGAAAGGCACGAGGTGGTGGGGGCAGACGCCATGCACGGCGATGCCGCGGATCACGACCATGTCGGAGCGCTCGTCCGGAAAGCCTTCGCCGAGCGCTTCGGCCGGATCGAGCTCGTACCCGCCGAGCAACCTGCGCTGCCACAGTTCGCGCACGCGTGTCGCGGTGCGGCCCATGTGGGTGGTGTCGGGCGCGATGCCGCAGGCGGCCAGGAGGTCGCCGACCGCACGTTCGAAAGCCGCCGCGTCGAAACGCCCGCTGCGCGGGATGCCGACGCCGGTGCAGCGCGGATAGGGCGGGTGGTGTTCGTCGAAGTCGTTCATCGGGACACTTCCTGCCTCGAGGGGTTGAAAGGCCGGTTTCAGGTGAAGCGGCGCGAAGTTTACATGGTATAGCGCGATCCTGTCCCTGTCCCCACCGCGTTGTGTTCGCGCCCGACCGGCCGTCCTCGGGCGCTCACACGGACCAGAGCGGGGGTTCGTCCATTGCGGCGATCTGCTCGCGCAACTCCAGCACGCGGTCCTGCCAGTAGCGTTGGGTGTTGAACCAGGGGAAGGCACGCGGGAAGGCCGGGTCGGTCCAGCGGCGCGCGATCCACCCCGAATAGTGGATCAGGCGCAACGTGCGCAGCGCTTCCACGAGGTGCAATTCCCGCGGCGAAAATTCGTGGAAATCCTCGTACCCGGCCAGCACGTCGCCGAGCTGCCGGCTCATGTCTTCGCGCGATCCCGAAAGCAGCATCCACAGGTCCTGCACGGCGGGGCCCATGCGGCTGTCGTCGAAGTCGACGAACTGCGGCCCCGGAGCGTCCGCGGATTCGCTCCACAGCACGTTGCCGGCATGGCAGTCGCCATGCAGCCGGATGTGTGCGACGGAGCCGGCGCGGTCGAAACAGCGCCGCACACCGTCGAGTGCCTGGTCGACGGTGCTGGTCCATGCGGCGAGCAGGTCGGCGGGGATGAAACCGTTGTCGAGCAGGTATCGCCGCGGCTCGACGCCGAACGTGGCGATATCGAGCGTCGGGCGCGCGAGGTAGGGCTGCAGCGCGCCGACGGCGTGGATGCGCCCGAGGAAACGCCCCATCCATTCGAGCGTGGCCGGATCGGATAGCTCGGGCGCGCGGCCGCCGACGCGCGGGAACACGGCAAAACGCTGGTCCGCGAATTGGTGCAGGGTGGCGCCGGCGAGCACCAGCGGCGCGACCACCGGAATCTCGCGCGAGGCGAGCTCGCTGACGAAGGCATGCTCCTCGGCGATCGCTTCGTCGCTCCAGCGTGCGGCGCGGTAGAACTTGACGACCACCGGCCGGGCGTCCTCGATCCCGATCTGGTAGACGCGGTTCTCGTAGCTGTTCAGCGCCAGCATGCGGCCGTCCGGCCCGAGTCCGACACTCTCCATGGCATCGAGGATGAGGTCGGGGGTCAGCGATTCAAAGGGGAGGTCGGACATGGTCGTCGGCGTCGCGAGGGCAGGATGGGCGCATTCTGTCAGGAATGGCGCATTGCACAAGTGCGGCGGTCACGTCCGCCGTGAATCGATGGGGCCGGATTTGCCGTCCGGGCGCGGGCGGCTCAGAATACGGCCCCTTCGCACCCTTTTGCGACCCTTTTTGCGGCCCTCTCGCCCGGACACCAGACATGACGCAAGACGCCCCCGCCGAATCGATCCCGACCGACTCGCTCGCCACCCTGGCCGCCGTCGACGTCCAGAAGCTCGCCGCGCGCATGGCGCAGGACGGCTTCGCCCAGGTGTTTCGCCTGACGCTCGACGAAGACGATGCCGGCCGCGCCCGCGGCGTGGAGGCCCTGGCGACGGCGCTCGGCAACTGGAGCCGGGCGGCGGACGGAGATGACGCCCGCGCGTTGCGCCTCGCGATGCTCGTCTCCGGGCTCGACCAGTGGGGCCTCGCGTACAGCCAGGCCTTCGGCCTGGTGGCGATCCCGGGGCTGTCGGAACTGCTGGGGGAGTTGCGCACCGCGCTCGGGCCGGAACAGGATGCGCGCTTCCAGCGCCAGTTCGCCGCCCTCGACGCCTCGGAGGGCAATGCGATCGATTTCAAGATCGACTTGCGACGCGGCATCCACCTCGCCCTGTGGCACGCGATGATCGCGAGCGACGAGCGCGAACAGGCGACGGCGATCCTCACGCGGCTCGGCGGGATGATGTTCGCGCTGACCGAAATGATGCCGGTCCTCGGTTGGCGTCTCGTGGCGGATGCGCTCGCGCACATCCAGATCCAGTGTCTGGCCGAGGGGTTGGCCGCCGACGGGCTGGCGCGCGAAATGAACGAGGCACTGTTCGGGGCCCTGGCGAAGGAGCTCCCCGCGCAATTCCGCGACCGCGTGATGGCCCATGCGACGCAGGCCGTGCTCGGATGGCAGCAGGCCCGCCGTGCGGGCGGCAGTTCGACGCACTGATTCGCCCGAGACCACCCACCGCAGCAACGAGACAAACAACGACATGGCCCTCAAGGCAACCATCTACAAGGCGGAAATTGCGGTCGCGGACATGGACCGCAATTATTACGGCGACCACAATCTGACGCTCGCGCGCCATCCTTCCGAAACCGACGAGCGGATGATGGTGCGGATCCTCGCGTTCGCGCTGTATGCCGATCCGGCGCTGGCGTTCGGCAAGGGCCTGTGCGTGGAAGACGAACCGGATCTGTGGCAGAAGGACCTGACCGGCCTCGTCGAGCGCTGGATCGACGTCGGCCAGCCGGACGAGAAATGGATCCGCAAGGCCTGCGGGCGCGCGCGCGAGGTGGTCGTGCTCAGTTATGGGCGAGCCGCCGACGTCTGGTGGAACGGCATCCGCGACAAGCTCACGCGGCTGACGAACCTGACCGTGCTGAACGTGCCCAGCGACATTCCGCCGGCGCTCGCCGCGTTGACGGCGCGCAGCATGCGGCTGCAATGCACGCTGCAGGACGGGCAGGTGTGGATCACGGACGGCTCCGCAACGGTGGCCGTCGAGCCGGAGCGCCTGATGTCGGCGCGCAGCTAGCGCTCCCGGCCGGATTTCGCCACGTATGAGACCGAAGCGCTTGGCATTAGCAAGGAGTGTGGGTATCGTCGGATAACGAAGGCCGGCGCGACGGGGCGCCGAGCGCATCGCCGCGCGCGACCTGCTGCGGGTGAATCCGGAGTTTCATCGTGAGCTTGTCGAATCAGTTGTTGATCATTGCCGTGCTCATCGCGCTGAGTGCGTTCTTTTCGATCTCCGAGATATCGCTTGCGGCGGCACGCAAGATCAAGCTGCGCCTGATGGCGGACAGCGGTGACGCCGAGGCCGCCCGCGTGCTGGCCTTGCAGGCGAACCCGGGGCACTTCTTCACCGTCGTGCAGGTCGGCCTGAATGCGATCGCGATCCTCGGCGGCATCGTCGGCGAGTCGGCGCTGTCGCCCGCGCTCTCAGAGCTGATTGCCCTGGTGTATGACGGGCCGCTGCTCGACTCGCTCAGCTTCGTGCTGTCCTTCGCGGTCGTCACCTCGCTCTTCATCCTGTTTGCCGACCTCATTCCCCGGCGCCTGGCGATGGTCGCGCCCGAACGCGTCGCCGTCGCGGTGGTCAAGCCGATCCGGCTGTTCCTCATCATCTTCGCCCCGGCGGTGTGGTTCTTCGACGGACTGGCGAACCGCCTGTTCGCGCTCTTCAAGCTGCCCAACGTGCGTGCGGAGGACATCACGTCGGACGACATCGTCGCGATGGCCGAGGCCGGCGCCGCGACCGGCACCCTGCTGAACCAGGAGCGCGAACTGATCGCCAACGTGTTCGAGCTCGATACGCGGACGGTGGGGTCGGCGATGACGAACCGCGAGAACATCATCTTCTTCACGCTCAGCGAATCGGACGAGAGCATCCGCAAGAAACTCACGGAACAGCCGCACGGCAAGTTCCCCGTGTGCGAGAGCACGATCGACACGGTGGTCGGCTACGTGGACCTGAAGGACATCTTCGGGCGCATCCTGTCGGGGCAGAAACTCTCGCTGCGCGCGGACCCGATGGTACGCAGCGTACTCGTCATTCCCGACACGCTCACGCTGTTCGAGGCGCTCGACCGCTTCCGCGCCGCACGCGAGGACTTCGCGCTGATCGTCAATGAATACGCGCTGATCGTCGGCCTGCTGAGCCTGCAGGACGTCATGAACACCGTGATGGGCGAGCTGGGCAGCACGCTGCAGGAGGAGCTCATCGTCGAGCGCGACGGCGATTCCTGGCTGATCGACGGCATCGCGCCGATCGAGGACGTCATGCATGCGCTGGAGATCGACGAGTTCGAAGGCAGCGAGAACTACGAGACGCTCGCCGGATTCATGATGTATGCGCTGCGCAAGGTGCCCAAGCGCACCGATTCCGTGATCTACGGCGGCTACAAGTTCGAGGTGGTCGACATCGACAACTACCGGATCGACCAGCTGCTCGTAACACGCGAGGCGGCTCCGGGCCCGCACGCGCAGTAGGACGTCACGGCCACCTCAGGACTCGTCGAGCCCGAAACGTATGCCTTGCGCGAGGGGCAGGGCGCCCGAATAGTTGATCGTGCAGGTCGCGCGCCGCATGTAGCCCTTCCACGCGTCCGAACCGGATTCCCGGCCGCCGCCGGTATCCTTCTCGCCGCCGAACGCGCCGCCGATCTCGGCGCCGGACGGGCCGATATTCACGTTGGCGATGCCGCAGTCGCTGCCCGCAGCGGAGAGGAAGCGCTCGGCCTCGCCGAGATCCTGCGTGAAGACCGACGACGCCAGGCCTTGCGGCACGTCGTTGTGAAGCGCGATCGCCTCGTCGAAGCTCGAGTAGCGCAGCACGTACAGGATGGGGGCGAAAGTCTCGCGTCGGACGAGGTCGGTCTGCGCCGGCATCTCCACTAGCGCGGGACGGCGGTAGCAGCCGCCTTCACAGCCGTGCACCGTCACCGGATCGCCACCGAACAGCGTTGCGCCGGCGGCGGCCGCCTCGGACAGTGCCGCGGCCATCGCTTCACCCGCGGCCGGCGCGATCAGCGGGCCGACAAGCGAGGTCGCATCGAGCGGATTGCCGACCGGGATGCGCCGCCATGCGGCGCGCAGGCGCTCGATCAGCGCATCGGCGATCGATTCGTGCACGATCAGCCGCCGCAGCGTCGTGCAGCGCTGGCCCGCGGTGCCGGCAGCCGCGAAGAGGATCGCGCGCTCGGCGAGGGCGAGGTCCGCGCTGGGGCAGACGATCGCCGCATTGTTGCCGCCGAGTTCGAGGATCGAGCGACCGAGACGTGCCGCAACGCGCGGCGCCAGCGCACGCCCCATCGCACACGAACCCGTCGCGGAAAACACCGCGACGCGCCGGTCGTCGGCGAGCAGCTCGGCGTGCGCGCGACCGCCCGTCAGGAGGCCGAGCAGCCCGTTCGGCGCCTCGCCGAGCCCCCGGCAGGCGCGCTCGAAGAGTGCCGCACAGGCGATGGCGCTGAGCGGGGTGCGTTCCGACGGCTTCCACACCACGCTGTCGCCGCACACCCAGGCGAGCGTGGCATTCCACGCCCACACCGCGACCGGGAAGTTGAAGGCCGACACCACGCCGACGACGCCCGCCGGATGCCACTGCTCCATCATGCGATGACCGGGCCGCTCGCTGGCGATCGTCAGGCCGTGGAGCTGGCGCGACAGGCCGCAGGCATAGTCGCAGATGTCGATCATCTCCTGCACCTCGCCGAGGCCTTCCTGGCGGATCTTGCCGGTCTCGATCGTGACCAGCGTGCCGAGATCGGTCTTGTATTCGCGCAGGAGGTTGCCGAAGCGGCGGACGAGTTCTCCGCGCCGCGGGGCAGGGACAATGCGCCAGGCTTCGAAGGCCTCGTGCGCGGTGGCGAGTGCCGCTTCCGCGGCGGGTCGGGAGGTCGAGGCGACGTGACCGATGAGGCTGCCGTCGATCGGACTATGGACGGCGATGTCGCCGTGGTCGAAGCGGTCCGTGGCAACACCGAACCGGGTGAGCAGGGACGAGGTCAGCGATGCGAGTTCCATGACGGACTCCGGGGCGACGATGCCCCGTTGACCCTGCAGAAACCCGATTGTTCTATTCGCGTAGCGAGACGCCTCGTGTGTAGCGGAAAAGCAGCTTGTTGCAGCGGGCGCAGGCCACGATGCGCCTATCGTCCTCGGCATCGTCGAGACCGAGTTCGCGCGTCTCGGTGGACTGACAATGCGCGCAGCTCACCGACTGCAGACCGTGGGTAGCGAGGTATTGATCGCGTTCGGGCAGCGCGCGCTGCGCATCCTGATGCCGCATGGCCAGGTGGACGATGGCGAGCGAACCGAACAGGAAGACGGCGGCGACCAGGACGGGGAAGGGGACATCGGACATGGTTGTGCGCCGCAGTCAGTTTATGAACCCTGAGCTTACCAGCGCGCCACCACTCCGTACTTCACCGCGATCAAGTTTGACCGCCCGAATCCGGATCAATAGACGAAGCGCTCGCGCAAGTCTTCCAGGTTCAGTTCGGCGAGGATCTGCTCCAGCCGCTCGCGCGCGTTGCCGCGGCGCTGGCCGGTGGCGCGGGCGATGATCAGCTCGTTCTTCATCGAATGCTCCCAGCCCACGAGCTCCGTGACGGTGAGCTGGTAGCCGTGCGACTCGAGCAGCAGGCAGCGCAGCACGTTGGTGATCTGGCTGCCGAACTCGCGCGTGTGGATGGGATGGCGCCACAGCTCGGACAGCGGCGTGCGGCCGAAGGATTCGTTCTTGTGCTTGCGCAACGTGGCGGCGACCTCGGCCTGGCAGCAGGGCACGAGCACGATGAAGCGCGCGTGCTTCTCCAGCGCGAAGCGGATCGCGTCGTCGGTCGCGGTGTTGCAGGCATGCAGCGCGGTGACGATGTCGATGCGCTCGGGCAGTTCGCTCGAGTGGATGGATTCCTCGACCGACAGGTTCAGGAAGCTCATGCGCTCGAAGCCGAGCCTCGCCGCGAGCTCGCGCGAACTGGCGACGAGCGCTTCGCGCGTTTCGATGCCGTAGATGTGGCCGCGATCCTGCGCACCTTCGCGCGCCTTGAGGAAGAGATCGTAAAGGATGAAGCCGAGGTAGGACTTGCCCGCGCCGTGGTCGGCCAGCGTGAGATCGCCGCGGGCCGACATGACTTCATCGAGCAGCGGTTCGATGAAGTTGTAGAGGTGGTACACCTGCTTCAGCTTGCGCCGGCTGTCCTGGTTGAGCTTGCCGTCGCGCGTGAGGATGTGGAGTTCCTTGAGGAGCTCGATCGACTGCCCCGGCCGGACGTCCGGGATCGCCGTCGCAGGCGCGACAGGCGTCGTCGACGCCGGTTTGTGGCGTGCGCGGCTCACTTCTTCTCGTCCCCCACCTGGTCCCACTGGCCGGGAATGCCCAGCGCCTTCCAGCCTTCCAGCCCGAGCTTCTGCATCGTCTCGATGTTGCGCTCGTAGATCGCCTCGGCTTCCGGGTAAGCCGCGACCGCACGCTCGATGCTTTCCTCGCGCAACAGGTGCAGCGTGGGGAAGGGCGAACGGTTGGTGAAGTTCTCGATGTCGTCTTCGGCCGTGTCCTCGAACTGGAAGCGCGGATGGAAACTCGCGACCTGCAGGATGCCCTCGAGCTCGTGCTCCTCGACCGCTTCCTCGGCGATGCCGGCGATCTCGTTGAAGTCGAGGAAGTCCGGGAACAGGGTCGGATGCACGAGGAGCGTCGTGTCGACCTCGGCCGGGTCGGCGGCGGCGAGGAATTCGAGTTCGCGGTCGAGGTCCTCGAGGAAGGCGTCGACATGCTTCGCCTCGCTGACGACGATGCGCACCTGGTTCTTCACGTACACCGATTTCGCGAACGGGCACAGGTTGAGCCCGATCACCGCCTTCTCGATCCACTGCCGCGTCGCCGCGATCACTTCGTCACGATTCATTCACTGCCCCTCGAAAGGCCGCCATTTTGCCCCAATCGCGGACCGAACGAGGCGATAATGCGCGCCTTGTCCACCGCCAACGTTCCAGATGTCCATCCAGTGGTTTCCCGGTCACATGACCTCGGCGCGCAAGAAGGCGGCCGAGACCATGGCGATGACCGATGTCGTCATCGAGGTGCTCGACGCCCGCGTTCCCGAGGCGAGCAGCAACCCGATGATCCGCGAGTTGCGCCTGTTCCGGCAGCGTCCGTGCCTCAAGCTGCTCAACAAGGTCGACCTCGCCGACCCCGTGGCGACGCGCGCCTGGCTGGATTTTTTCAACGCCCAGCCGGGCGTGAAGGCGGTGGCGCTGTCGTGCAAGAAGCCGGGTGACGTCGCGCGCGTGCCGGGCCTGTGCCAGGCGCTCGCGCCGCACCGCAACGACGGCACGAAGCTGCTGCGCCTGATGATCATGGGCATCCCCAACGTCGGCAAATCGACGCTCATGAATGCGCTGCTGAAGCGGCGCGTCGCGGCGGTCGGCGACGAACCGGCGGTGACCAAGCAGCAGCAGACCTTCGACCTCGGTTCGCACATGACGATCACCGACACGCCGGGCCTGATGTGGCCCAAGATCGAGCACGACTCGGACGGCTTCATGCTCGCGGCGAGCCATGCGATCGGTCGCAACGCGGTGATCGACGAGGAGGTCGCCGCCTTCCTCGGCAACTTGCTGCTGGAGCGTTATCCCGATCTCGTCGCCAGGCGCTACGGCATCGCGCCCGAGCGCATGGAGGCGCTCGACGGCGTCGGCGTCGTCGAGACCGTTGCGGCGCGCCGCGGCTGCCGCCTCAAGGGCGGGGCACCCGACCTCGAGAAGGCCGCGCAGATCCTGCTCACGGACTACCGCAGCGGCGCGCTCGGCCGCATCAGCCTCGAGACGCCCGAGACGCGCCGCGCGATGCTCGAAGGCGACCGCGGGATCAGTCCTCCAGCCGGAACCCCACCTTCAGCTTGACCTGGTAGTGCGCGACCTTGCCGTCGGCAATGTGGCCGCGGATCTCGGTCGCCTCGAACCAGTCCAGGTGACGAACCGTCTTGCCGGCAGTCTCGATGGCGTTGCGGATCGCGGCATCGACGCTGTCCGGGGACGAGCCGACGATTTCGACGAGTTTGTAGGTGTGGGCGGACATCGCGCTCTCCTCGAGGATTGAACGGGCAGCGCTCCCAGTATAGAGAAGCACTCCGGTCTTGCCCGGACCCCGATGCGTAACGATCCGTGCATGGCGTGGCGTGCGTCACGCGGCGGATGTCGTATTCCGTCCGGCACGTGCTCGGGCGTATCAAGGGGGTTCGTGTCGGAATCAGGATAGCTTGCGCCGCCGCTTTCCATACCATACCGTATCGAGACCAACGATAAGGACAACCCTCGATGAGAGAGCAGATGCAGCGGATGAAGGTCCTCGGGGCGGGCGTCCTGAGCCTGATCCTGGTGATGGGCGTCGCGCGCTTCGCCTACACGCCGCTGCTTCCGCTGATGCAGCAGCAGGCGGGCCTCGGCGTGGCGGACGCCGGTTGGCTGGCGGCATGGAACTACGCGGGCTACCTCAGCGGCGCGCTGGTCGCCTCGATGATCAGCGACCTCGTGCTCAAGGACCGCCTCTACCGCATCGGGTTGGTCGTCGCCGTGCTTACGACGATCATGATGGGCCTCACGACCAGCGTCTTCTGGTGGTCGGTGTCGCGCTTCCTTGCCGGACTGAGCACCGCCGGGGGCATGCTGCTGGGCACGGGGCTGATCCTCAACTGGCTCATCCGCCACCAGCACCGTTCCGAGCTGGGAATCCACTTCACCGGCATCGGTCTCGGCATTGCCGGCTGCGCCGCCGCGGTGGCGCTGATGACGCAGTGGCTGGACTGGCGCACGCAGTGGTTCGTGTTCAGCGTGCTGGGCGTGCTGTTGCTGATCCCGGCGTGGCGCTGGCTGCCCCCGCCCGACGCCACGGCCGTCACGGTCGGCGGGCAGAAGATGGAGGACAACCCGCCCGGTGCGGGCTTCCTGCGCGTGTTCATGGCCGCCTACTTCTGCGCCGGTATCGGCTACGTCGTGAGCGCGACCTTCATCGTCGCGATCATCGACAAACTGCCCGGCCTGGGCGGGCAAGGGGCGCTCGTGTTCCTCGTGCTCGGCCTCTCGGCGGCACCGGCGTGCATCGTGTGGGACTTCATCGCGCGCCGCGTCGGCTACCTGAACTCGCTGCTGCTGTCCTTCGTGCTGCAGATCGTCGGCATGCTGCTGCCGCTTGCGGGCGGGCTGATCCCGGCGTTCACCGGCGCGATCCTCTTCGGCGGCAACTTCATCGGTGCGGTGAGCCTCGTCCTGACGATGGCCGGCCGCTACTATCCGACCCGCCCGGCGAAGATGATGGGCAAGATGACCATCGCCTACGGCGTCGCGCAGATCGCCGGCCCGGCCGTGACCGGCACGCTCGCGGCACACGGCGGCAGCTACGCCGACGGCCTCTACATGGCGGCGGCGGTGATGGCGGTCGGGACAATTCTGGTCGCAGTGCTCCGGGGCATGGCCGCGCGGACGCGCGAAAACGCGGTGACGGCAGGCAATCCCGTTTAAAATCGCGGGCTTCGACGTGCCCGGCACGTCCCAGAGAACCTGCAACCGGAATCACCAATGCTGCGAATCAACGAACTCAGGCTGCCGCTCGACCACCCCGAGGGCGCCCTGAGGGACGCCATCGTCGCCCGCCTGGGCATCAAGCCAGCCGAACTCGGCGAGTTCACCGTGTTCAAGCGCAGCTACGATGCGCGCAAGGCCACGGCGATCACGCTGATCTACACCATCGACATGACCGTCGCGAACGAGGCGGCGCTGCTCGCACAGTTCGCCGGCGACCGCAACGTGACGAAGACGCCGGACACGAATTACCGCTTCGTCGGCAAGGCGCAGGAAGGGCTTGCGCATCGCCCGGTGGTCGTCGGCTTCGGCCCCTGCGGCATCTTTGCGGCGCTGATCCTCGCGCAGATGGGTTTCCGCCCGATCGTGCTGGAGCGCGGCAAGGCCGTGCGCGAACGTACCAAGGACACCTGGGGCCTGTGGCGCAAGAGCGTGCTCAACCCCGAGTCCAACGTGCAGTTCGGCGAGGGCGGGGCGGGCACCTTCTCGGACGGCAAGCTCTACAGCCAGATCAAGGACCCGAAGCACTACGGGCGCAAGGTGCTGACCGAGTTCGTGAAGGCGGGCGCGCCCGAAGAGATCCTGTACGTGAGCAAGCCGCACATCGGCACCTTCCGCCTCGTCGGCATGGTCGAGACCATGCGCGCCGAGATCATCGCGCTGGGCGGCGAGATCCGCTTCCAGCAACGCGTGGCCGACGTGCTGATCGAGGACGGCCAGTTGCGCGGTGTGGTGCTCGCGAACGGCGAGGAGATCCGCAGCGACCACGTCGTGCTCGCGCTCGGCCACAGCGCGCGCGACACTTTCGAGATGCTGCACGAGCGCGGCGTGTATATGGAGGCCAAGCCTTTCTCGGTCGGGTTCCGCGTCGAGCATCCGCAATCCCTGATCGACAAGGCGCGCTTCGGCCCCAACGCCGGCCATCCGCTGCTCGGCGCGGCCGACTACAAGCTCGTGCATCACGCGAAGAACGGCCGGTCCGTGTACAGCTTCTGCATGTGCCCCGGCGGCACGGTGGTCGCCGCGACGTCCGAGCCGAACCGTGTCGTCACGAACGGCATGAGCCAGTATTCGCGCAATGAGCGCAACGCCAACGCGGGCATCGTCGTCGGCATCACGCCGGACGACTACCCGGGCGGCCCGCTGGCGGGCATCGCGTTCCAGCGGCAGTGGGAGTCGCGCGCCTACGAGCTCGGCGGCGGCGACTACATCGCGCCGGGGCAACTCGTCGGCGACTTCATCAGGAACCAGCCGTCGAGCGTGCTCGGTTCGGTCGAACCTTCGTACAAGCCGGGGGTGAAGCTCGGCGACCTGTCGACAAGCCTGCCCGACTACGCGATCGAAGCGGTGCGCGAAGCCTTGCCGGCCTTCGAGCGCCAGATCAAGGGCTTCTCGATGCGCGACGCGGTGCTCACCGGCGTCGAGACGCGCACCTCGTCACCACTGCGCATGACGCGCGGCGCCGACTGCCAGAGCCTCAACGTGAAGGGCCTGTATCCGGCCGGGGAGGGCGCGGGCTACGCGGGCGGCATCCTCTCGGCGGGTGTCGATGGCATCCGCGTGGCCGAGGCGGTGGCGAAGTCCATCCTCGGCGACGTGACCGTCGTGGCGGAGGAGGCGTGATGGATGAGCGTCTCGACCGCATCGAAAGCAAGCTCGCGCTGGCCGAGGACACCATCGACGAGCTCAATCTCACGGTGTTCAGGCAGCAACAGCAGATCGACCGCCTGCAGCAGCAGATCCTGGAACTGCACCGGCAGATCGCGGCAGGCTCGCCCGGCGAGCGCCGCGATCTGCGCGACGAGATTCCGCCGCATTATTGAATCCGAAATTCACTTTTGCCAGAATGCGAAGGGCCGCCTGGTCGTTCGTGGGTGACAGATGAACCACGCGGATCGCGACGAACAACCGCTGGCCTGATGCCGAAAACATCGCCGATGACCCGCACCGCATCCCCCGTGCATGCCGGTTCGCGCCATGCTCCGTTCGAGCAGGAGCCGACGCGCGTCGAAACCGCGTTTCCCGCCGTCGATCCGGCAGCTGCGCTCGTGGGGAACAGGCTGTGGACGCGCATCCTTCTCGTTGCGGCCGTCTATGCTGCGGCGGCGCTCATCTCGAAGCCGCTGGGGGCGTCCCCGGGTATTGCCACGTCGCTCTGGCCGCCGGCAGGGGTGGCGCTGGTATGCCTGATCCTGTTCGGGATCCGCGCCTTTCCCGGTGTATGGCTGGGGGCGTTCCTGTTCAGCCTGCTTTTCGATCCGACGACCGTGGGCGGACTCGTCGCCGGGTTCTGGGCCACGGGCGCAACCCTGCAAGCGGTGCTCGGCGCATGGTTCACCCGTCGCTACCTTCGCTCGCCGTTTGCGCTTGCGAGCCACTGGAGGCTCGTCCGGATTCTTTTGCTGACCGGACCGGTTGCGTGCGTCGCTTCGGCTACTTTCGGAATCGGTGCCCTGGTCGGACTCGAGCGGCTCGCTTCGGTCAATGCTGCCGACGAATGGCTGGCAGTCTGGGCCGGCGATACGATCGGCGTGATCCTCTTCGCGCCCCTCGGCCTGCTCGTCATGCCGGGCGTTCGGCCGGCGTGGACAGCCAGCGGCCGAAGCGGTCTCCGTGTCGCCGCCGCCCTGCTCGCCACTGCCATTCTCCTCGGGGTCGGCAGGGTCGGGGTGCATCGCATCGAGGCGGAGCGAAAGCGTGCGGACATCGCCCTGCGGATTGACGAGGTCGTCGAGCTGGGCCTCCTGCCTTTGCCGAATGTGGTCGCCATGCTGGAAGGTGTCGAACGCTTCATTTCGGCAAATGCCACGCTGACGCGCGAGGAGTTCGCCACGTATACCCGCTGGATAACGCGTCATCCGGCGCTGTCGTCCGTGGATTGGGCGCCGCGCGTCCTGCGCGACCAGCGCGCCGCGTTCGAATCGGCTGCACGGGCAGGCGGCGTCCCGGACTACCGGCTCTTCGAACCCGACACCGATGGCAGCCCGCTTCCGGCACGGGATCGGCCGGAGTATTACCCCGTGCTGTTTACCGAGCCACTGGAAAAGAACCGGATGATCCTGGGGCTCGATCACGCGTTCAATTTCGAGCGCATGGAAGACATGCACCATGCGTCGGATCCGGGCTCTCCCCATCTGTTTTACAGACCCCGTCTCCGTCGGAGCCCGAATCCGTCCCTGCTGGTGTTCCAGCGCGTGCTTGCGAAGGACGCCGCGGGGGCCGCGGCGGCGGGTGCGAAGGACAGCGAGACCCGTGGGTACGTGGTCGGTGTCTATGACGTCGCGGCGCTCCTCGCCCCCCTCCTCGACGCGGCGAGGGCGCGCGGGGTGCTCTGCCGTGTTCGGGACGTGACCGGCGGCGAGACCGCGTACACGCTGGTCGACGACCTGACGGCGGACGTGCCGCCGCTCGTGACGCGCGACATCGAGGTCGCCGGCCGCAGCTTCCGGCTCGAAATGCAGCCGGGCCCGGGGTTCGCCGCCATGGCTTACGGGGCCGAGTCGCACATCTTTCACGTGTTCTCGGTTCTCGTCGCGCTCCTCGTGAGTTTTGGCGCGCTCAGCACCGCCGGCTATGCGGCGGGAATCGAGCGGACGGTGGCGCAACGCACCGCGGAGCTCGAGGACGAACTCCGGGCGCGGCGCAGCGCCGAGAACGAGCGCGACCGCCTGTTCAACCTCTCGCTGGACCTGCTGGGTATCGCGAGTTTCGACGGCTACTTCAAGCGCATCAATCCGGCCTTTCGGAAAACGCTCGGGTGGAGCGACGAAGAATTCCTTGCACATCCGTTCCTCGATTTCGTTCACCCCGACGATCACGCGGCTACACAGGCCGAGCTCGCCAAGCTCGCCGCGGGAACGCCGATGCAGGGCTTCGAAAACCGCTACCGGTGCAAGGACGGTTCCTGGCGCTGGCTGGAGTGGAAGGTCTTGCCGCAGCCCGACGGCCTGATGTTCTGTTCCGCGACAGACGGTACCGAACGTCACGAGCATGCGCTGCGCCTTGGTCAGCTGAATACGGTGCTGGCACGCCGGGTCGAAGAGCGGACCGCAGCGCTGGACGCATTGCACGCGAAGAAGGAAGAACTCCGCGCGGTGCTCGATCACCTGCTTGACTGCGTCGTCACGATCGACGAGCGCGGCGTGGTGCAGCGCGCCAACCCGGCCATCGAACAGGTGCTCGGCTATTCGCCCGAGGAACTCGTCGGGCAGAACGTCGCGATGCTGATGCCGTCACCGCACTGCGAACAGCATGACGACTACCTGCGGCGTTATGTCGGGACCGGCGAGCGCCACATCATCGGCACGCGCCGCGAGGTGGAGGGGCGGCACAAGCTCGGCCATGCCGTCGCACTGGAACTGAGTGTCGCGGAATACAGCATCGGGAAGGAGCGATTCTTCATCGGCACCCTGCACGACATCACCAAGCGCAGGACGCTGATCGCTGCGCTGCAGCAGGCGCGCGACGATGCCGAGCAGGCGAGCCGCGCGAAGTCCGCGTTCCTTGCCGCGATGAGCCATGAAATCCGCACGCCGATGAACGGCGTGGTGGGGCTTGTCGACGTGCTCGCCCACACCGGGCTGACCGAGCAACAGGCCGATCTGATCGCGACCATACGTTCGTCGTCGTCGACCCTGCTCGAAATCATCGACGACATCCTCGATTTCTCGAAGATCGAGGCCGGACGGCTCGAGCTCGATATGGCGCCGGTCGCACTGGGCGAACTCGCCGAGGGGCTGGCCACGTCGCTCGCACCGGTCGCAAACGGCCGTGATGTCGATCTCTCGATCTTCGTCGCGCCCGACCTTCCGCGACTGTTGATGGCCGACGAGATGCGTGTGCGGCAGGTCCTGTACAACCTCGTGGGCAATGCAATCAAGTTTTCGGCGGGGCGTCCGGGCATCCGCGGGCGGGTCGGAATTCGGGTGGCCGTGGCACAGCGCGACCCGTTGCGCGTTGCCATTTCCGTGTCCGACAACGGAATCGGAATTGCCCCCGACAAGGTAAATGAGCTCTTCCATCCCTTCACGCAGGCCGAGACCTCGACGACGCGGCGCTTCGGCGGGACGGGGCTGGGGCTCGCGATCTGCAGGCGGCTCGTCGCGCTCATGGATGGCGACGTGGCCGTCGAGAGCCGCCCCGGCGAGGGGGCGCGTTTCACGGTGACACTGCCGTTCACTCCCGCCGAGGTACAGGCTGCGCAACCGGACCCGCAGCTCGCCGGCGTCGGCTGCATCCTCATCGATGACGCGGAGTTGGCGACCGACGACCTGCGCATCTATCTCGAACATGCCGGCGCGCACGTGCATGTCGCAGCCGATGTGAGCGCAGCCGCTGCGGCCGTGCAGGCTCTCGGCGCGTCGGCGATCGTGATCGGCTTCGTCGGCACTGGCGCGAACGAGCAGCGCATTGCCGAAACGCTCGCGGGCGTCCGGCGTGTCTGCATCAAGCGGGGACGCCGCCAGCGTCCCCGCATCAGCGACCCGCACACGGTCACGATCGATGGCAATGCGCTGCGCAGGCACGCCCTGCTGCGCGCCGTGGCCGTCGCAGCGGGACTTGCTTCGCCCGAGATCTTTCCCTCGTTCCTGCCTGTTTCCGAGCAGGCTGCCACGCTGACGATGCCCGACATCGAGCAGGCCCGTCGCGAAGGTCGCCTGATCCTGGTCGCTGACGATGATGAAGTCAATCGCAAGGTGTTGATCCATCAGCTCGCGCTGCTCGGATACGCGGCCGTGCTTGCGAACGACGGCGTCGAGGCACTGCAGATGTGGCGCAAGGGTCATTACGCGCTGGTGCTGGCCGACATCCACATGCCCGAGATGGATGGCTACCGGCTCACCGAGTCGATCCGGCACGAGGAGGGCGACAAGGGCAGGACGCCGGTCGTGGCCGTGACGGCGAACGCCTTGCGTGGCGAGGAGCGCCGTGCGTATGCGGCAGGAATGGATGGCTACCTGACGAAGCCCGTGCTGCTCGAGGCCCTGAGTGCCACCCTTCGGCAATGGTTGCCGGAGGGTGAGGTGCCGCGTGCGGCCGGACAAGCCGCGCAACGCATCGGCCTCGAACCGACCGGCGAATTGCCGCTGCTGGATCTGTCGGCGCTTGCGAAGCTGGTCGGCGAGGAAGAAACTGTCATACGGGAGTTCCTGCAGGAGTTCGCGGAGTCAGCCCGGCGGCACGCAACGACGATGGGGGACGCCGAAACGCGCGGCGAGCTTCACGTCATCGCGGCGACGGCGCACAGGCTGAAGTCGTCGGCGCGTGCAGTGGGTGCGCTATTGTTGGGCGACGCCTGCGCGGCACTCGAGGAAAATGCCAAGAAAGGGGATCACACTCTGATCGCGAACCAGATGGCGCGCTTCAACGCATCGTTCGAGGCAACGATGGCGCGTGTTGTCGAAGATCTTTCGGCGGAGACCCTGCCGCTTCGCGGAGAAGTCCGATGAAAATCCTGGTGGTCGATGACGAGCCGATTCAGCGCAAGCTAATCGTTCACCAACTGGGCCGGCTCGGAATCGAGGATGTCGAAGCCTGTGCCAGCGGCCACGACGCCCTGACGGTGCTTGCCACGGCGCGCGAGGGCATCGACCTGATTTTCTGCGACCTGCAGATGCCGGGGATGGACGGGATCGAGTTCGTGCGCCACCTGACCCGGCAGGGATATGCCGGAAAGCTCGTCCTCGTGAGCGGCGAAGGCGAACGCATCCTGCAAACGGCCGAGAAGCTGGCCCAGGGCCACCGGCTCCACGTGCTGGGCGCGCTGAGCAAGCCGGTGACCATGGATGAACTGCGGCATGTCCTCCAGCAGCGGGCGTCACCCGAACCGGCCGCTGTCCGGGCAAGCAGGCACACCTACACGGTGGACGCGCTGCGCCACGCAATCGCCGCAGGCAACCTGGTCAATCACTATCAGCCCAAGGTGGACCTCGCGACCGGTGCGGTGACCGGCGTGGAGACCCTGGTGCGCTGGGCGCATCCGCAGGACGGCCTGATCTTCCCCGACCAGTTCATCGCACTTGCCGAAGACAACGGGTTGATCGGCGAACTCACGCGAACGGTGCTGCTCGACGCGCTGCGCCACGCGCACCAGTGGCATATGGACGGGCTGCCGCTTCAGGTTGCGATCAACGTGTCGATGGACAATCTGGTGTCCCTCGATTTTCCGGATGTCGTGGAGCGTGCGGTGCACGAATCCGGGTTGCCTTCCGGCAGCGTGATGCTCGAGGTGACGGAGAGCCGGCTGATGAAGGATCCGCTGACGCCGCTCGAGATCCTCACGCGCCTGCGGCTCAAGCGGATCGGGCTGTCGATCGACGATTTCGGCACCGGCCATTCCTCGCTCGCACAGCTGCGCGACATCCCCTTCACCGAACTCAAGATCGATCGAGGTTTCGTGCATGGGGCCAGCCGCGACGCGTCGTTGCGCGCGATCTTCGAGGCGAGCCTGGGCATGGCGCGGCAGCTCGGCATGAAGGTTGTCGCCGAAGGCGTCGAAGACCGCGAGGACTGGGATTTCCTGCAAGGGACGGGCTGCGACTTTGCCCAGGGCTGGTTCGTTTCCAGGGCAATGCCGCCCGAGCAGATCCCCGACTGGGTCGCCGACTGGGAGGTCCGGCGCCCGACGCTCGTGAGCATGGGGTCATGAACGGCACCGCGCGCATCCTGGTCGCCAGTGACGTAGCCGTCGATGCATCCCTGGTGCGCAAGCTGTTGAGCGACGAATTCGAGAACGTGTCGCTCTCGACCCTGCCGGACAAGAGCGTGGAGGACTTCGAGCGGGTCAAGCCGCAGGTGCTCGTCCTTGCGTTCAATTCGCTGGAGAAGGCCGAGCGCTACTACCTCGGCCTCTACCGGCTGGGCACGCTCGTGCATGGGCATCCGCACCGGACGCTGATCCTGTGCAACAAGGACGACCTGAAGCGCGTGTACGAGCTGTGCAAGCGCGAGTATTTCGATGACTACATCCTGTTCTGGCCGATGACGCACGACACGCCGCGTCTGCCGATGGCGGTCATTCACGCGCTGCGTCAGATGACTGCGGCCGGTGCCGGCACGCCGACGGCACGCGAACTTGCCGCACAGGCCCGGCACATCGCCGAACTGGAAGAGCAGCTCCGGCAGTACGCGTCGAAGGGCGGGCAGCAGATCGAGCACGTGAGCCGCTCGTTCCGGCATGCGGGCAGCGAGATCGGGGCGGCGATCGACGGTTTTTCGCGGCGCATGGCGATGGGTGAGTTCCGTGACGTTGTAGAGATCAAGGATCAGGGCGGATTCGAGCGCGAGCTCTCGCGCCTGAAGACCGACGAAGTGGAAAGACGGCTGGAGGAGGCGGGGAGTGCCGTCCGGCCGCTGACGCTATGGATCGATTCGATCGAGGAGGCGTTTCGCCCGCAACTGCAGGCGGCGCGTGAACTGCAGTCGCTGGCAGACCGGATTCCCCCCGTTGTGCTGGTCGTGGACGACGACGAACTCCAGCACAAGCTGATCGGTCGCCTGCTGGGGGACATGCAGCTGGAGATCCTTTACGCGAGTTCGGGCACCGAGGCACTGGGTGTGCTGCGCCGGCGGCGTCCGGATCTCATCCTGATGGATGTAAACCTCCCCGATTTTTCCGGCGTGGAGGCGACGCGGCGGCTGAAATCCAACGCGGCACTCGCAAACGTGCCGGTCGTCATGATCACCGGGCGGGCCGAAAAATCGGTGGTCGTCGACAGCCTGAAGGCGGGGGCGGTCGATTTCGTCGTAAAGCCCGTCGATCGCGAAACGCTGCAAGGCAAGCTGCGCAGCTACCTCGACCTCCCGGCGCCCTCCGCGGGCTGAACTTCGGGCCCGCGACGTCCTGCCGAGGCACATTTTCCTGGCTTTTCGCGGGCGGGGCAGTCTAGATTGAAACCGTGCGGATTTGCGGCGCCGCGGTCCGCGTGATGACATTCAGGAGAACGCGTCATGACCGATCCCGTTCCCAATATTGCGCAGAAGGGGCCGTACGCCGTCGAACTGGAAGCCGGCAAGGAGTATTACTGGTGCCAATGCGGCAACAGCAAGCACCAGCCGTTCTGCGACGGATCGCACAAGGGCGGCCCCTTCCTGCCGGTCAGGTTCATAGCGGCCGAGACGGGCACCGCCTATCTGTGCGGCTGCAAGCGCACCGGCAACAAGCCGTATTGCGACGGGACGCACAAGACCTTGTAGCCGCGCCGACCGCCGCGCCGGACATCACGCGGCGATCACGCAGTCCGCGAAACCGGCGCGCAGTTCGGCCTCGGGCAGCCGACGGCCGATCAGCACGATGCGCGAACGCCGCGCGTCGTCGTTCCATTCTGCACCGTAGTCGAATCCGGCAAGGCGGTGCACGCCCTGGAAGACGAGCTTGTTCGCCTGATCGGGGATCGCGAGCACGCCCTTGTAGCGGAGCAGGTCGTCGCCGTGGCGGTCGAGCAGGCCCTGCACGAAGACGCCGATGCGGTCGAGGTCCACGTCGCCCGCATGTTCCAGCAGCAGCGAGCCGATCTCGTCGCTGTGCGCGGTTCCGCCGAACAGCTTTCCGCCCCCCTGCGCGGCCGGGCGAAAGCGCGGAGCCGCAGGGGCTTCTTCCGCGAGCAGGTTCTCGTTGAGGTTGAAGCCACGGATGTCGAGCAGGAAGCCGATATCGAGCTCGCCCGCGACAAGCTGGCGGATCGGCGCGCGCGGGTTGATGCGTACGAGCCGTTCGAGCAGCGCGTCGAGCGCCTCGGCCGCGATGCCTTCGCCCTTGGATACCAGCAGGCGGTCGGCGAAGCCGATCTGCTTCAGCAGCACGGGGTGCTCATCGAGCTGCCGGGCGACATGAACGGCATCGACGACCGTGAGCACGGCGTCGAGGAGATAGGCGTCCGCGAGCTCGGGCTCGGCGAAGAAAGTCTGGATCACGGGACCGGGGTCGGCGAGGCCGGTGGTCTCGATGACGATGCGGTCGAAGGCGAGCTCACCCGCGTCGCGCCGTGCCTTGAGATCGACGAGATTCCTCGCCAGATCCCCACGCACGGTGCAGCACAGGCAGCCGTTGGTCATTTCGACGACTTCCGCGCTCTGCTGCACGAGCAGTTCGCTGTCGATATTGACCGGCCCGAACTCGTTCTCGATCACCGCGATGCGGTGGCCGTGGGCCGTCGTCAGGATGCGGTTCAGCAGCGTCGTCTTGCCGGCGCCGAGAAAGCCGGTGAGGACCGTGACGGGAACAGGGACGGCGGGGGAGGGGTTGGGGTGTTGCATGCTCGATCCTTGGTCCGTCACGGTGCCTCAGCAGCAGCGGCCGGTGCCGCCGTTGTAGCGCGCTTCCTGCCGCTCGCGGAAGAATTCCTCGTAGCTCATCACCTGGCGGTCCGGGTGCGTCGCCTTCATGTGCGCGACGTAGGTGTCGTAGTCGGGCAGGCCCACCATCAGGCGGGCGGCCTGCCCGAGATACTTGCCGAGCTTGGAGAGGTCGTTGAACACGGGCTTACGCCGCGGCGCTCTGCGACGCCGCCGGTGCGCCGACTTCCTGCGTCGTCGGGTGCGCAGCGCGGTACGCCTGCCAGCACGAGCGCACGCCGTACACCAGGATGCTCACGACGACCAGCATGAAGAACAGCGACAGGCCGGCGTCGATCTGGTTGTTGAGGATGATCTGCTTCATCTGGCCGACGTTCTTCGCCGGCGCGAGCAGTTCACCCCGATCCAGCGCAGCCTGGTAGCGCGACACCTGCGCGAGGAAGCCCACCTTCGGGTTCGCGTCGAACAGCTTCTGCCAGCCGGCGGTCAGCGTGCAGGCAAGCAGCCAGATCGTCGGCACGACGGTCACCCATGCGAAGCGCTCGCGCTTCATCTTGAACAGCACGACGGTGCAGAGGATCAACGCCACGGCGGCGAGCATCTGGTTGGAGATGCCGAAGAGCGGCCACAGGGTGTTGATGCCGCCGAGCGGATCGACGACGCCCTGGTACAGGAAGTAGCCCCAGGTCGCGACGCACAGGGCGGTCGCGATGGCATTGCCGACCCACGAGTCGGTGCGCTTCATCGCCGGCACGAAGTTGCCGAGGAGATCCTGCAGCATGAAACGGCCTGCGCGGGTGCCCGCATCGACGGCGGTGAGGATGAAGAGCGCCTCGAACAGGATCGCGAAGTGGTACCAGAAGCCCATCATCGCGGTGCCGCCGAACATCACCGAGAAGATCTGCGCCATGCCGACCGCGAGCGTCGGCGCACCGCCGGCACGGGCGATGATGGTGTTCTCGCCGACTGCGGCGGCCGTCTGCGTGAGGACGTCGGGGGTGACGACGAAGCCCCAGTTGGAGATGACCTGCGCGGCGCTTTCGGCGGTGGGGCCGAGCACGGCGAGCGGGCTGTTCATTGCGAAGTAGATGCCCGGATCGATGATCGAGGCAGCGACCAGCGCCATGATCGCGACGAAGGACTCCATCAGCATGCCGCCGTAGCCGATCAGGCGCGCGTGCGATTCATTCTCGATCATCTTCGGCGTCGTACCCGACGAGATCAGCGAGTGGAAGCCGGATACCGCACCGCAGGCGATCGTGATGAAGAGGAAGGGGAAGAGGTTGCCGGCCCAGACGGGGCCCGTGCCGTCGATGAAGCGCGTGACGGAGGGCATCTTCAGCTCGGGGGCGACGAACAGGATGCCGATCGCGAGGGCGGCGATGGCGCCGATCTTCAGGAAGGTCGACAGGTAGTCGCGCGGCGCAAGCAGCAGCCACACGGGTAGCACCGAGGCGATGAAGCCGTAGGCGATCAGCATCCACGTGAGCTGCACGCCGGTGAACGTGAACAGGGGCGCCCAGGTGGGGCTCGCGGCGACCTGGCCGCCGCCGATGATCGCGGCCATCAGGCCGATGAAGCCGATGACCGACACTTCACCGATGCGGCCCGGGCGGATGTAGCGCGTATAGAGGCCCATGAAGATCGCGATGGGAATCGTCGCCGCGACGGTGAAGGTGCCCCACGGGCTCTCGGCCAGCGCCTTCACGACGATCAGGGCGAGCACCGCGAGGATGATCACCATGATCAGGAAGGTGCCGAAGAGTGCGATGACACCGGGAACGGCGCCGAGTTCGGACTTGACCAGGTCACCCAGCGAGCGGCCGTCGCGGCGCGTGGACACGAACAGCACCATGAAGTCCTGCACCGCGCCGGCGATGACGACACCGGCGAGAATCCACAGCATGCCCGGCAGGTAGCCCATCTGCGCCGCCAGCACGGGGCCGACCAGCGGGCCGGCGCCGGCGATGGCGGCGAAGTGGTGGCCGAACAGCACGTACTTGTTGGTCGGCACGTAGTCGAGGCCGTCGTTGTGCCGGTAGGCGGGGGTCATGCGATCGGGGTCGAGCGACATCACCCGCTTCGCGATGAAGAGGCTGTAGTAGCGGTAAGCGATGAGGTACACGGAAACCGCGGCGACGACGATCCACAGGGCGTTGATCGTTTCACCGCGATTGAGTGCGATATATGCGAGCGCGAAAGCGCCGAAGATGCCGACAAGCGCCCATAGCGCATGTCTCGACAGCGTGGCCATTTATACTCCTCCTCTCTCCGGATAGGCCGTTGATTCAGGCTCTGGTCTTACCGGATCTGGTCCCGGGTCCCGGCACCCCTGTGCCGGGGATCACGCGGTAATGTCGCGGATCGGCGCGCACCGGGCCATTCGCACTACTACTTTCAGGGTCTGCGTAGTTCTACGCAGACGCGCCGCGCAAGGGCGCCGGGTGAGGGTTCCGGCGCATTACAATCGCAGGCGAATCGAGGGGAGAGTAGCACTTGCGTCTCAAGTACAAAGTCATCGTCCTGGCCGTGCTGCCGCTCATCGCGGCAGTGGCGGCGATCGCGATCATGGTCGCGGTGCAGGCGCGCGACCTGGAGCGGCAGCAGGAGGTCGTGCTGAACGAGGCAATGATGGCCGCCAAGCGCGCGGAGTTGCAGCATTATGTCCAGCTCGCGCAGACCTCGATCGACCACCTGTATTCCTCGGGCCGCGACGACGAAGCGACCAAGAACGAGGCCAAGCGCATCCTCAGCGAGATGAACTACGGCGACGACGGCTATTTCTTCGCCTACGAAATCAGCGGCCTCAACATCGTCCATCCGCGCCAGTCCGAGCTCGTCGGCCGCAACCTGTGGGAGAAGCAGGATTCCGAGGGGCTCCCGGTCATCCAGCGCCTGATCGCGGTGGCGACTTCCGGCGACGGGTTCCTCCCGTACAAGTGGAACAAGCCCTCGACGGGCAAGGAAACCGCCAAGCTGGGCTATGTCGTGAAGCTCGATCGCTGGGGCTGGGTGCTCGGGACGGGTATCTACCTCGACGACGTCGAAACCATCCGCAGCAAGCTGCGCGACCAGATGGCGTCACGCATCGCGGCAACCGTCCTGGGCTTCACCGTCGTGGGGATCGTCGCGGCCCTGATCGTGTTCGCGGGCGGCATGGCGCTGAACATCAGCGAACACCAGCTCGCGGACCGCCGCCTGAAGGGACTCGCGCAGCGCATCGTGACCTCGCACGAGGAGGAGCGCACGCGTGTCGCACGCGACCTGCACGACGGACTCAGCCAGTTGCTGGTGTCGGTCAAGTACCACCTCGAACTCGCGAAGGAGCGGGCGCTCGCAGGGCGTGACGACGTCGCGGAACACATCGGCAAGGGACTCGATGGCCTGGGGGTGGCGATCGGCGAGATCCGCAGCATTTCGCACAACCTGCGGCCCTCGCTGCTCGACAACCTCGGCCTGCCGGCCGCGCTGCAGCAGCTGCTCGACGAATTCCGCGTGCGCACCGGCATCGTCGTCGATGCCGACATCGCCAGGGTCGACCTGTCGGCCGACGTTGCCGGGGCGACGACGCTGTATCGCATCGCGCAGGAAGCGCTGACGAACATCGAGCGCCATGCCGACGCGCACCACGTCCGCCTGACCCTGGCGTCCGGACGAGGCACCGTGCACCTCGTGATCGCGGACGACGGACGCGGCTTCGACACGGCTCGGATCGATTACCCCCGCAGTGGCGGAATCGGCCTGCGCAACATGCGCGAGCGCATCGAACACCACGGCGGACAACTTGCGGTCAACTCGATGCCGGGACACACCGCGCTCAGGGCAGTACTGCCATGCCCGAATGCGAAGAAGGGGAGCTTGTCATGAGCGATACAACCGGGCCCGGCGCAACGATTCGCCTGCTGCTCGTCGACGACCATCAACTCGTCCGTGACGGCCTGCGGGCGCGGCTGGGCGACATTCCGGAGATCGAAATCGTCGGCGAGGCCGCCAACGGCCGGCAGGCGCTGGCGGCCGCCGAGGCCCTGCGGCCGGATCTTGCGCTGGTCGACATCGGCCTTCCCGACATCAACGGCATCGAGCTGACCGAGGCACTCGCGCGGCAGCGCCCCGAGCTGCGCGTGCTGATCCTGAGCATGTACGACAGCCAGGGTTACGTGATGTCGGCGATGCGCGCCGGCGCGCGCGGCTATGTGCTCAAGGATGCCCCGTCGGCGGAGATCATCGCGGCGATCCGGGCGGTCGCGGCCGGGGGCGCCTATTTCAGCAGTGCCCTGACCGCCGCGCTGTCGACGCAGGCGGACGACGCGGCAACCTTGACCGAGCGCGAGCGGGAAGTGCTGATCCTGGTCGCCCAGGGCGACAGCAACAAGCGCATCGCGCAGAAGCTGGACGTCAGCGTGCGCACCGTCGAGACGCATCGCCTCAACCTGCGCCGCAAGCTCGGCATCGAGACGGCGGCGGGGCTCGCCAGCTACGCCCTCAAGCGCGGCTGGATCAGGGGCTGAAACGAAGGTCGATCAGGACTTCTCGCCGCGCGCCGCGAAGTAGATGCCCGCGAGCAGCAGCGCGAACCCCGCGAACTGCAGCGGCGCGAAGCCCTCGCCGAAGAGGACGAAAGCCATCGCTGCGCTGCACACCGGCTCGCCCAGGGTAACCACGGCGACGAAGGTGGCCGAAACATGCCGCAGCGACCAGTTGTACGCTGTGTGTCCGAGCAGCTGCGGGCCAAGCGCCATGCCGGCAAGCATTGCCCACGCAGTCGTGCCGAAACCGCTCAGCGGGGCCCCCGACGCGCCGCTCGCGCCGGCCAGCAGCACTGCGGCCGCGCCGTAGGCAAGCCATACGTAGGCGGGCAGGGGCAAACCGGCGCGAAGGCGCCTGCCGATGAGCAGATAGGCGGAAAAGCACCACGAACCGGCCAGCGCGAGCACATTCCCCAGCACCGGATTCGCCCCGGCGCTCACGGTCTGGCTGTCGCTCCAGAAGATCAGCAGACTGCCGCCGAATGACAGTGCGATGCCGCCCAGCATCATGCGGCCCGGCCGCTCGCCGAACAGCACGAAGGACACCAGCCCGATCCACAGGGGATTGGTCGTGACCAGCGCGGTGCTGGAGGCGACCGAAGTGTATTCGAGCGAACTGACCCACGTCGCGAAATGCAGCGCGAGGAAGAAACCGGCCGCCAGCGCGAGCAGGCACTGACGCCGGTTCAGCTCCTTGAGCGCGCGGTGAGACTGGAACAGCGCGACGGGCGTGATGATCAGCGCCGCCAGCCCCAGCCGCCAGGTCGCCACGGTGAACGACGGAACCCCTTCGCCCTGGGCCAGGCGGGCGAAGATCGCGCCGAACGAAACGGCGAGCAGCCCGATGCCGAGCACGGCAAAGGGCAGCCAGCGGGGCGGGGCGGCGGCGCGATCGGTCAATGCCCGCCTTCCAGGTAGGCCGCGCGCACCTCGGGGCTCGCGAGCAGTTCCTGCCCCGTCCCCGCCAGCACGATCTCGCCGTGCTGCAGCACGTAGCCGCGATGGGCGACGCGCAGCGCGTGGTGCGCGTTCTGCTCGACCAGCAGCACCGTCATGCCGTGCTCGGTGTTGAGCTCGCGGATGATCTGGAAGATGCGCTTGATGTAGATCGGCGCGAGGCCCAGCGAGGGTTCGTCGAGCAGCAGGAGCTTCGGCCGGCTCATCAGCGCGCGGCCGATCGCGAGCATCTGCTGCTCGCCGCCCGAAAGCGTGCCGGCACGCTGTGCCGCACGTTCCTCCAGGATCGGGAACATCGCATACACGCGCTTGATGTCGGCGTTGAAGTTCGCCGGATCGGCGAAGGCCGTGCCCATCAGCAGGTTCTCCAGCACCGTCATGCGCTGGAAGATGCGGCGGCCTTCCGGCACGATCGCGATCCCGCGGCGCGAGATCAGGTGGCTCGGCACGCGCGTGATGTCCTCGCCGTCGAACACGATACGCCCCCGTGATGCGCCCGGCTTGCCGAACAGGCTCATCATCAGCGTCGACTTGCCCGCGCCGTTGGCGCCGATCAGCGTCACGATCTCGCCGACCTGCACCTCGACGTCGATGCCGCGCAGCGCGTGGATATGGCCGTAATGGGCGTGTACGCCCTCCATGTGCAGCATCATGCGGCTTTCTCCCCGGATGCGGTTTCCTCGTCATCCTCGCCGAGATAGGCCTTGATGACTTGCGGGTCGTTGCGGATTTCCTCGGGCGTGCCTTCGGCGATCTTGCGGCCGTAGTTGAGCACGCAGATGTGGTCGGACACGTTCATCACCACGCTCATGTCGTGCTCGATCAGCAGGATCGCGATGCCTTCCTCGCGGCACAGCGACAGCAGCAGCGTGTTGAGCTCGGCCGATTCGCGCGGGTTGAGGCCTGCCGCCGGCTCGTCGAGGCACAGCAGTACCGGATCGACGCACAGCGCACGCGCGATCTCGATTCGCCGCTGCGTGCCATAGGGCAGATCGCCGGCGGCAACGTCGGCGATGTCGGTGAGGCCCAGGCGCTCGAGCCAGTGCGCGGCCGTCTTCAAGGCCTCTGATTCCGCCTTGCGGTAGCCCGACAGCCGGAAGATACCGGCGATCGAGAAGCGCGAGGCCTCCTGCAGGAAGTTGTGCTGCGCGACGATCAGGTTCTCCAGCACCGTCATCTTCGGGAACAGGCGGATGTTCTGGAAGGTGCGCACCACCTGCGCATCGCGGGCGACGCGGTGGCCGGTCATCGTCTCCAGGCGCATCTCGCCCTTCTTCGGATGCGCGAGGCGCACGCTGCCGACCGTCGGCTTGTAGAAGCCGGTCAGGCAGTTGAAGAAGGTCGTCTTGCCGGCCCCGTTCGGGCCGATGATCGCCGTGATCTTGCCGGCGGGCACCGACACCGACAGGTCGTCGATGGCGGTGAGGCCGCCGAAGCGCATCGTCAGGTTCTCGACGGAGAGCAGGGTCGCGCTCATGCTTCACCTCCCGTGGCCGCGGCCTTGTTGAGACGGATCGTGGGTTCGCGCGACGCGAGCAGGCCGCTCGGCTTCCACACCATGATCAGCACCATCGCCGTGCCGAACATCAGCATGCGGTACTCGGAGAAGTTGCGGCCCAGTTCCGGCAGCAGCACCAGCACGAGGGCCGCGAGCACGACGCCGAGCTGGCTGCCCATGCCGCCCAGCACGACGATCGCGAGGATCGTCGCCGACTCGGTGAAGGTGAAGCTCTCGGGCGAGATGAAGCCCTGGCGCGCGGCGAAGAACACCCCGGCGAAACCGCCCAGCATCGCGCCGATCGCGAAGGCCGACAGCTTCACGTTGGTCACGTTCATGCCCATCGCCTTGCACGCGATCTCGTCCTCGCGCAGCGCTTCCCACGCGCGGCCGACCGGCAGCTTCCTCAGGCGCGACACGAACACGTTGGTGAGCAGCGCCAGCACCAGGATCAGGTAGTACAGGAAGATGATCCGGTGCATGCCCGAGAAGTCCAGCCCGAAGAAGGTCGCGAAGCTCTGCGTGCCTTCTGCCGGATTGCGTTCGAAGGGCAGTCCGAACAGCGTCGGGCGCGGGATCGAGCCGATGCCGTTGGGGCCGTTCGAGAGCTCCGTCCAGTTCACGAGGATCACGCGGATGATCTCGCCGAAGCCCAGCGTCACGATGGCGAGATAGTCGCCGCGCAGGCGCAGGATCGGGTAACCGAGCAGGATGCCGAAGGTCGCCGCCATCGCGCCCGCCACCGGCAAGGCCTCCCAGAAGGTCCAGCCGAAATGCGAGAAGAGCAGGGCGTAGGTGTAGGCGCCGACCGCGTAGAAGGCGACGTAGCCGAGGTCGAGCAGGCCGGCGAGGCCCACGACGACGTTCAACCCCCAGCCGAGCATCACGTAGATCAGCACCGTCGTGGCAGTATCGATCACGTAGCGGTTCTCGGAGAACATGATCGGCAGTGCCACCGACGCACCGAGCACCGCCCAGCCGATCACCCTGATCGCGAGCGGCGTGCGGTCGGCCTTCGCCACCGCGGACTTCGCCGCGCGACGGCCACGGACCTGGTCCATGATCCAGCGGAAGATGAAACGGCCCGCGAAGGACACGCCGACGAAGATCGCGAGCATGCCGAAACGGGTCTGGACGGTCAGCGCGCCGCCCTCGTCGACGGTCGTCAGGCCGACCATCGGAATGCCCAGCAGCAGCGCGACGAAGGCCACCCAGGCCGCGTCCTTGAAGCGCTCGGCCGGCGTGCGCGCGTGGCGCGCGATGATGACGGCGCTCATCAGACCTTCTCCACTTCAGGACGGCCGAGCAGTCCGCTCGGGCGGAACATCAGCACGAGGATCAGGATCGCGAAGGTCGCGACGTCCTTGTATTCGGGCGACAGATACGCCGCCCAGAACGCTTCGATCAGGCCGATGATCAGTCCGCCGAGCATCGCGCCCGGCAGCGACCCGATCCCGCCCAGCACCGCGGCCGTAAAGGCCTTGATGCCCGCGACGAAGCCGATGAAGAAGTCGACCACGCCGTAGTACACCGTCACCATCACGCCGGCGACGGCGGCCAGCGCCGCGCCCAGCATGAAGGTCGCCGAGATCGTGCGGTCGACGTTGATGCCGAGCAGCGCCGTCATCGTGCTGTCCTGCTCGCAGGCGCGCTGCTGGCGTCCGAACGCGGTCTGCGTGATCAGCCAGGTGAAGGCCACCATCAGCACGACCGTCACGAGCACGATCATGATCTGGGTCCACGACACCTGAACCGTGAAGTCGGCTGTCCGCCACAGCTCGATGCCGCCTTCGATCACCGGCGGAATCGGTTTCACGCGCGCGCCCTGGGTGAGCTGCACCATGTTCTGCAGGAAGATCGACATGCCGATCGCGGAGATCAGCGGCGCCAGGCGAGTCGAGCCGCGCAGCGGCCGGTAGGCCATGCGCTCGACCGCCCAGCCGTAGGCCGACGTGAAGAAGATCGCGGTGATCAGCACCGCGGTGAGCGCCAGCGGCAGCGACGTGATGTCGAAGGCCGCCAGCAGCGTGAAGGCGGTGACCGCGATGAACGCGCTCACCATGAAGATGTCGCCGTGGGCGAAGTTGATCATGCCGATGATGCCGTACACCATCGTGTAGCCGATCGCGATCAGGCCGTACACGGCCCCCAGCGTCAGGCCGTTGATGAGCTGTTGCAATGCATATGCCACAGCAGTCTCCTTTGTCGTTTTGTGCGGATGTCTCGCGCGCGATCCCGGCGGGCAGGGCTGCGCCGAACTCACCCGGGAGATGGCGCCGCCGGCCTTTTGGACCGGCGGCGCGCAGGCCGGGCGGGTCGCCCGGCCGGTAACAGAAACTACGCGGGATTACTTGGCGGCGTAGTCGTACTGGCCGCCCTTCCACTGGTAGACGACGAAGCCGGGCTTCTTCTGGTCGCCCTTGGCGTCGAAGGAGAGATCGCCGATCACGGTCTTGAAGGTGCCGCCGCGCATCGCCTTCTCCAGATCGGCGAACTTGGTGCTCTTGGCCTGGGGCGCGGCTTCCGCAAAGAGCTGCATCGCAGCGTAGGCGTACATCACGTAGCCTTCCGGCTCGACCTTGGCGTCGCGGAAGCGCTTCACGACCGGCGCGGCGTCCGGGTTCTTGCGCGGGTCGGGCGAGAACGTGAACATCACGTTGTCGGCGTTCGCGCCCGCGGCGGTGACGAGCTCCGAGTTGGTCATCGTGTCGCCGCCCATCACGGTCAGCTTGAGGCCGGCCTGCTGCGCCTGGCGCAGGATCAGCGCGACTTCGGTGTGGTAGCCGCCGTAGGCCAGCACTTCGACGCCGGCCTGCTTGAGCTTGGTCACGATGCCGGAGTAGTCCTTCTCGCCCGCGGTGATCGACTCGCGCAGCGTCGGCTTCAGGCCCTTGGCGGTCATCGCCTTGGCCATCTCGTCGGCCAGGCCCTTGCCGTAGGCGCTCTTGTCGTCGAGCACGGCGACCTTCTTGCCCTTGAACTTGTCGGCGATGTAGCCGCCCGCGACCAGACCCTGCTGGTCGTCACGACCCATGATGCGGAAGATGTTCTTCAGGCCGCGCTCGGTGACCTGCGGGTTGGTCGACACCGTCGCCATCGGGATGTCGGCCTCGACGTACACCTCGGAGGCGGGAATCGTCGAGCTCGAACACCAGTGGCCATGCATGAACACGACCTTCTTGTTCACCATCGTGTTCGCGACCGACACCGCCTGCTTCGGATCGCAAGCGTCGTCGCCGACTTCGAGCTTCAGCTTCTGACCGAGCACGCCGCCCTTGGCGTTGATGTCGGTGATTGCCATCTCCGCGCCGCGGCGGATCTGGTCGCCGGCCGAGGCGTACTGGCCGGTCATCGGGCCCGCGATCGCCACCGTCAGGTCGGCGTGGGCGAGCTGGGCCTGCGCGCCGAGCGCGAGGAAGGCGGTCGCAATCAGGGTCTTCTTCATGTGTTTCCTCCGTGGTGTCTGTGGTTCTTCAGGTACTGCACGAGCGACGCCCCCGCATCGAGCACATGGGCCCGCGTCAGGGACGCTGCAGCGTCGGGGTCGCGCCTTGCGAACGCATCGAGGATCGCGCTGTGTTCGCTTTGCGTCTTGGGCATCTCGGTCTGCGCCGTCATCGCGAGCAGCGCGCGCACATAGCGTTCCAGCTTGTCGTACAGCGCGCGGATCTCGGCCAGCAGGATGGGCCGGTCGGCGTCTGCATACAGTGTCGAGTGGAACAGCCAGTTCAGTTCACCCCAGCGTCCGGGGTCCTGCGACGCGCCGAACTCCGCAAGCTTTTGGCGTGCGTCGTTCAGGCGTTCATCGCTGATCCGGGCTGCAGCGAGCCCGGCTGCGCGCGCTTCCAGCAGCGCGCGGATGTCCATGTATTCAAGGATCTCGGCCTGCGACAGGCCGGCCACGACAGCACCACGGTTCTTCGCAAAGCGTACCAGGCCTTCCGCTTCCAGCCGCTTCAGTGCCTCGCGCACCGGAATCTTGCTGACATGGAAACGGGCCGCGATCTCATCCTGGCGCAGCACCTCGTCGGTCGCGAGATGCCCCCCGACAATCGCGTCGCGCAGCGAACCGGCAATCTGGTCGGATGCCGAGAGCCGCAATACGCGCGGGACTGCGAGTTGTTCGAGTGGCGATGCCATGGATGGGTTTTGCGTAAGATCGTATACGTTATACGGAGCGGTGCGAAAATTACCTGCCCCCGGAACGGAATGCAAGCTGCACTGCAATATAACGATCTGCCGATGCTTCGCCCGTGCGCCGGGCGCCCGCGTCAGCCTACGGGAAGCTGCAGCTCCGCCCACATCACCCATTGCCCGCAGGCGTTGCGCGGGCTGCGCAGGGTGCCGTGCCACGGCCCCTCGTTGCACGCGCCGCGCGCGTCGTCCTCGTACTCGACTTCGCCCGGATTGGCACCGGGTTTGCGCGCACCACCCCAGCGTTTGCAGGAAACGCAGCGCTTGCGGTCGGCGGGCTGGACGGACATGGAAGGTGAAACGGAAAGGAAAGCGCGGTCAGGCAGCCTTGCGCGCGAGATGCTGTTCAAGCGCGGGGCGAAGATTGCATTCCCGCTGCCACGCGCGCCGTTCGTCGTTGGCGAACGCGTAGGCGCGCGCCTCCTCGTCGCCGAGGGCGGTGAGCGTTTCAAGCGTGCGCTGCAGGAAGACGTGCTGCGGCAGCATCGTGCCGAAGAACAGCACCACATCCCCGCGCTGGATCAGCAAGGTGGGGAAGTTCTCGATGTCGAGGTCGCCGGCGACGTCCGCATCGTCCTCGACGTCCACCCAGTGGAACGCGGCCTGCGGCCATTGCCCTGCGAGCGCCTCGAACCCGGCGCGATACTCGCGACAGGTCCCGCACCATTCGGCGCACAGGCAGACGACGAGCAGTTCGGGCAGGGCAGGGGCGTTCATCGACGGAGACATTCGGTGCAGTAAGCCCCGAGGCTAGCATATCCGGCCCCCGGCACGCGCCCTTTGTCCGCGTCCGGTCCTCTGCCCGCCCTGCCGGGAGCGGATCAGTTGCTCGCGCTGACGCGGAATACGGCCGGATCGTCGCCGTGGTCGATCAGGATCCTGCGTACCCGGTCCTGCCACATTTGCCCGAAACGGCTCGTCAGCTCGGCGGCGTCGGGCCCGTGAAGGCAGCGCATCAGCAGTTCGGGCATCTCCGGATCGGCCGACACCGACGAGAGATCCGCCTGCGCATCGACGGCTGCTCCCGTGTCGACGCGTGTAAACCTCATCGCCAGCGGCACATCGGCAGCGAAATCCAGCAGCCCGCGGCGCACGAACCGGCCGCCGAGCCCCTTGAACCCGCCGTCGTGCGCGGCGCCCGTCAGCAGCGTGACGACGCTCGCGATGACGCCGGTGACGCCCTCGTCGATACGCCCCCGAAACGCGACCCGGATGCCGCCGCGCTCGGGCATCTCGTCCCGATACAGCGCCCGCAGGGCATGCGCGGTGAGCATGTAGGCCGAGGCCACGGTCGGGCAGGAGTGGCCGGCGAGCTTCACCGCGTCCTCATAACCGTAAGCGATCACGCCCCCCGCGCTCGCACCGAGAAACGCCGCGAGCGGATCGCGAAGCTCGATTCGTCTTGCGTCAGCGAAAAAATCGGGAAAACCCATCTGCGACCTCGTATCCTTCGGAGTGTTGTCGGGGGCCGCGCACTGGTCACGCGGCGTCGGGTTCGGGCATCGCCGCCCATTCCCTCACGTTTCAAGGATCTCAACAAGGCGGGGCGCGTCTCATTGATACCCGTCAAATCCGGGGTCAAACGCGCGATCCGGGATTTCGGGTTTCCTGCGAGGGAGATTTCCATGCATCGATTCTCGTCGTCACCTCCGACCGCGCCCGGCGTACGCGCAGGCCGATGGGGGCGCTGGCGGGGCTGCGTCGCCACGTGCTCGCTGATCGCGTTCTTCGGCCTTCCCCCTGTCGCAGAAGCGCAGACGGTCGTGCGCAGCGAAGCGGGGCCGGTGCGCGTTACCGAAGTCGCGCGCGGACTGGAAACGCCCTGGTCGCTCGCCTTCCTGCCCGACGGAAACATGCTGGTCACCGAACGCCCGGGACGCCTGCGCATCGTATCGCCCGACGGAAAGCTTTCCGCGCCGATCCTGAACGTCCCCCGGGTTCATGCCGCAGGGCAGGGCGGCTTGCTCGACGTCGTCATCGGGCCGAACTTCGCCCGCGACCGCCTCATCTGGCTGTCCTTCGCACAACCGACATCGAAGGGCGCACGCACGGCAGTCGCCCGCGCACGGCTGGACGACACCGCCCGCAGCCTGCAGAACGTCGAGGTCGTCTTCGCCCAACGCGAAGATCCCGATGGCCGCAACCACTGGGGATCGCGCCTGGTGTTCGACCGCGACGGCAACCTCTTCGTCACCCTCGGCGACCGCTTTTCCCACCGGGACAGCGCGCAGGATCTCGCGAGCCATCTCGGCAAGATCGTCCGCATCCGCCCCGACGGCGGCATCCCGCCGGACAATCCCTTCGTAGGCAAAGCCGGTGCCCAACCGGAAATCTGGTCCTGGGGCCACCGCAACGTCCAGGGCGCGGCGCTGCACCCCGTCACCGGAAAACTGTGGGCGCACGAGCATGGGCCGCAGGGCGGAGACGAGGTAAACGTGGTCCGCGCCGGCGGCAACTACGGTTGGCCGGTCATCACCTACGGCAAGGAGTACGTCACCGGATTCAGCATCGGCGAGGGGACGGAACGGGCCGACGTGGTGCCGCCCGTCCGCGTCTGGATCCCCTCCATCGCGCCGTCCGGAATGACGTTCTACACCGGCGACGCGTTTCCGAAATGGAAGGGCAGCCTCTTCGTCGGTGCGCTGCGCGGCCAGCTGCTCGCGCGGCTCGAACTGGACGGCGAGAAGGTCGTCCGCGAGGAGCGCCTGCTCACCGAACTGGGCAAACGGATTCGCGACGTGCGCCAGGGGCCCGACGGGAAACTCTATCTCCTCGACGAAACCGACGGCCGGATCCTGCGGCTCGACCCCGGCTGAGCAGGGCACCCGAATCAGGCGGCCGTGGCCCGCTCCGCGAAACGCCCCGGCACCGGCGCTATCCTGCGCGCCGCGTAGTCGAAGAACACGAACCCGATCTTGGCCCGGGCAACCTCCCGCCCGCCGTCGCGATCGCGCACGCGGCAGACGAGATCGGCACCGTACTTGTTGAAGTCGTCGGCCGCCATGTCGAAGACCAGCGTCTCCCCCTCGAAGGCCTCCGATACATACTGGATGGCCATGTCGGCGACGATCGTCCCGACCCCTTCGACGTTCTCCTGCGTGTATCCCAGGCTGGCGAAATAGGCCATGCGCGCTTCGGAGAGCAATACCACCAGCTGCGCGTTGTCGACATGGCCGGCCCAGTTGACATGATGTGCGCGTACCGGGATTTCGGTCGCGAACGTGAAACGCTCGGGCAGGTCGATCTTGATTCGTGGCATGTGAATATCGCTAAAGAGTTTTCGCTCCGGTCCGTAATCATTATACGGAGCACTCCCCCGCGGCGATGTCCGCAGATTTCGCGGCGCACCGGGCGCCGACGGCCCGCATGGCGCGTCGCAGCGTCGTTTCGTGGGTGACGGGGTGCAAAAATGTGTCAAACTGAATAAGTTTTTGCTTCATCCGGAAGCGGGCGACATCATCGCCCTTGTCCCGTACCGCCATGAAAGCGGAGCATGTCGTGATCAACGAACATTTAACGCGCCAGACCGGAGTACCCGACGCCTTCCGTCCGCATCAGGGTGTCCTGCTCGAATGCCGCGACTTCGTCGGCCAGCGCGTGCGTGAAGCGCTCGCGCGGTCGGTCGGCGAGCTCCGCGACGAACTCCAGGCCCGCCGACTGGCCGCGAAGAACGCCGAGGAAGCCCAGAAGCTGATCGAGTTGCTGGCACTTCTGCACACCATCGGAGCGGAAATCGATCGCACTTTCAGCACGGGGTTCGAGGACCAGTTCCAGGAACGGGCCAAGACCTCCAATGCCGCGAGCACCTTCTACGAGAGCGGGAGCGAGATGGGTTTCTTTCCGGAGCTCAAACTGGTCGACGAAACGGAAATCGACACCACGATCGCCGTGAAGAATCTCGCCACGCGCCTCGAACGGGCGTGCGAAGCCGAAAACCAGGACCTCCAGACCCGGGTCGCCTTCATGCTCGGCGAAAGCGACATCGATGGGGCTGCGAATCCGATCGGACCAGCGGCGATCTGCGAAGCGCTCAAGAACATCTGCTGGGAGCAGGACGCGTCGGGCGGGCTGCGCGCGACCGCGCTCGAGCTCCTGGTCGGCCGACTGGCCGGAGAGATGTCGACCGTCTATCACGACGTCAATGCGCTGCTGGTGGCGCGGCGCGTCATGCCCAACGTCCGCCCCCGGGCGCGCCGTGGCAAGGCCTCGCAACGGATGGCCGCGCGCAAGGACGTGGTGCTCCCCGGAGAACCCGATCCGTCGGACCTCGTGAAGCAGATCTTCACGGCCAAGGCGGCTGCAGTCGAAAAAAACGACTGGAAACAGCGCACCGGAACGTCGGACCTCATGCAGTTGCTGAACGGCCTGCAGCAAGGGCAGGGCGACCTGCAGTTCGGCGGCCAGAGCTTCGCCCTGCCGGCCGGCGTGGACGCGACCGGCAACATCATCAGCGCGCTGATCGAGGCCGGGCTCAGCAAACAGGCAAATTCCATCGACGGCATCGTCATCGATGTCGTCGCCACCCTGTTCGATTACATTTTCGACGACTCGCGCGTCCCCGATGCAATGAAGGGGCTGATCGGGCGTCTGCAGATCCCGGTGCTGAAGCTTGCCATGATGGATCACGGCTTCTTCTCCAACCGCGCCCACCCGGCGCGACGCCTGATCAACTCCCTCGCGCAGGCGAGCGTGACCTGGGATGGCCCGCTGACCGAGGACAGCTCGCTGTATCGCACCGCCGAAGGGGCCGTCGTCCGCATCCAGAACCAGTTTGCGGAAGACGCGAGCGTGTTTGCATCCTGCCTGCAGGAGTTCGAGAACTACCTGACCGAGCAGGAGCGTTACGCCGACGAACGCGCGGCCACCCTGACCGAGCGCCTCAAGGAACGCGAGCGCATCGACCTCGCCCGCAAGGTCGGTGAGGACGCGATGGCGGGCCATCTCGCGAACGAAGAACTTCCTGCCGTCGTGCGGGACTTCATCCGCGACATCTGGACGCGGGTGCTGGCACATGCCGCGCTCGAGAGCGGCGCCACGAACGCGCCGCCGGCCAACAGCGAACGCTGGACCAGCGCCATCACCGCAAGCGCCGACCTCGTGTGGAGCGTCCTGCCCAAGCAGAGCATGGAAGAGCGCCAGCGCATGGTGAAGCAGCTCCCGGTGATCCTGCGCAACCTGAAGGCAGGAATGACGACGGCGGCGATCGACGAGGTTCGCCAGAAGGCGTTCTTTTCCGAACTCGTGCAGTGCCACGCCGCCGCGCTGAAAGCCCCGATCGCCTCCGCGCCACCGCCGGCACCTCCGCCCCCGCCGAATGCGCCGGCACGTCGGGCCGGGCCCTTGCCGGGCCTTCAGCCCATCGGCGACGATCCCACCCCGGAAATGCTCGAACTCGACCTTCTCACCCGTGGCAGCTGGGTGGAGCTCAGGGACGAATCCGGCGAAGTGCGTCGCGTGCGCCTCACCTGGATCAGTCCCGCGCGGACCATGTATCTGTTCGCGAATCGCCAGGGACAGCGCGCACTCGCCCTGACGCGCGCGGAGCTGACGCGACGCTTTGCGAACGGGGAGGCGACAACCGCCGATCAGGAACCGCTGCTGGACCGCGTCGTGGACGACGTGCTGGACGAGCTGCGAGGCTGAACGTTGGAGCGGAAAGGGCGGCCGGCGGAGCTAACTGCCCGCGGCGCGGCCGAGCTGCAGGACAGGAAGAAGAACCACGCAGGCGCACGCTGGCGCCATCGATACGGCAACAACGCCAACCGCCTGCGCATCACTAGAGAGAACGTGAATGAATTCAGCCAGCACCCAGCGTGATCGCGGACAGGTGACCGGAAACATCCGCGACTTCCTGCTCGCTGCGGATGAACTCCCGAGCCCGCGCGGTGCCGCGCTGAAGCTGATCGAGCTCGCCCGCGACCCCGAAGTCCGCATCGACGCCGTCGTGCGCGTGATCCGCTCGGACCCCGCGCTCTCAGGCTTCGTGCTGCGCGCGGCGTCCGCCGCCCGCTTCGGCCGCACCGAGCGCTCGCTGGATCTCCAGCAGGCCGTGATCCGCCTGGGCATGAACATCGTGCGCGCCCACGCCGTCGCGCTGTCGCTGGTCGCGAACCGGCCGAAGGTGACCTCGAAGCGCTTCAATTACAACGCGTTCTGGACCACGTCGCTCCTCACCGCAGCCGTGATGGAGTCCGTGGCCGCCCACCGCGGCGATCTACCCGCTGCGGAAGCGTTCACGCTGGGGCTGCTGAGCGAGATCGGCACGCTCGCGTTCGCCACGGCCGCGCCCGCGACCTTCGACCTCACCCTGGAACAGGCCGCGCGCGTCTCCGAACCGGTCGAAACCGCCGAGATCGCGACCTTCGGTTTCGACCGGCACGAACTATCCGCCGTCCTGCTCGCGGATTGGGGCATCCCGACAGCGCTCGCCGATGTCGTGTACTGGCAGCGCGATCCCGAGGGCGGCGGCTTCGATCCCGAATCGCGCTCCTACCGGCTCGCCTGCGGCCTGCAGCTCGCAACCCGGCTTTCGGAAACCTGTCTGGCCGCGCAACCCGATGCCGAGACGGTGGGTACGGTCTATCTGCGCGCTGCCATTCTCGACCTGACGCCGGAAGAGACGCGCAAACTCGCCATGGATGCGCTGGCGGAACTGCCGATATGGACGGATCTGGTGCGCCTGCCCAAACCCGTCATCACGGCCCTGCCCTCGTCGTGGGTCGATTGAGGTTTCCCCTCAAAGCACCTTGAGCAGGTCGTTGCGCAGATCTTCCGCCCGGCGCCGGCCCGAGCGGCTGTCCACGATGAGCCGATACCACTCGGGGTAGAGGTCGCGCAGACCCTCGTGCGAATCCGCCGAGTTGATGTTGCTCATCAGCGAGATCGGGCCGTACAGGCTGCAGAAGTTCTTCAGCGTGTTGATCATGAAGTTCCGCGCCATTTCGAGTTCCCTGGCATTGCGTGCCGCGGGCAGCTCGCGAAACGCCGTGATCGAGGGCAGGGGCTCTACAGGCTCCTGGCCGGCCGCGGATGCGGATTCCGGTCGGGACACTTCGATCATCCCGAGTTCCTCGAGCGATCCCAGCGTATGCGTCAGATCATCCGCCGCGACCAGCTCGCGCAACTCGCTGACGGTGCGCCGGCCATCGACCAGAATCAGCACCCTGCGCACACGCGGCGACAGCCCTCCGCTGCGGCTGACGAATTCTTCCTGTCCCTTCGCGGTCTTCGCGAAAACCACTCCCATTTGATTGTCTCCTGATTATTTTTCAACAACATCCGTCGAGGGACGTCGAGTAACATTTTGGCACGATTGAGAACAAGGCGGCGAAGCCACGGGCGATCACCGCTCCGCGGCGACAGTGATACGACATATGACGGGTACTCGCCAAAGCGAATATCCTCCCGCGCTTGACGAAAGAATTCCCGTCCCACTACAATCGCGCCTCTTCGCCACACTGGGCGGTTAGCTCAGCGGTAGAGCACTGCCTTCACACGGCAGGGGTCACTGGTTCGATCCCAGTACCGCCCACCAGTCGATGACGAAGACGCACGGAATTCCGGGCGGTTAGCTCAGCGGTAGAGCACTGCCTTCACACGGCAGGGGTCACTGGTTCGATCCCAGTACCGCCCACCACAATGCAAGGCCCTGGAGCTTCGGTTTCAGGGCTTTTGTATTTTTGCGTGCGGATTCCTGCAGCCATCGCCTCCGCCGTGGCGGAGGGTCGGCGTAGAATCCGCGTCTTTAGATCCGGTCCCGAGTCCCCATCGATGGCTTCCAACGTTCGCACCCGTTTCGCCCCCAGCCCCACCGGCTACCTTCACATCGGCGGCGCGCGTACCGCGCTGTTCTCATGGGCGTTTGCACGCCGGCACGGCGGCACGTTCATCCTGCGCATCGAGGACACCGACGTCGCACGCTCGACGCCCGAGGCGGTGCAGGCGATTCTCGACGGCATGGCCTGGCTGGGGCTCGACGCCGACGAGGGGCCGTTCTACCAGATGCAGCGCATGGACCGGTACAAGGAAGTCATCCAGCAGATGCTGGCGGCCGGCACGGCGTATCACTGCTACACGTCGCCCGAGGAGCTCGACCGCATTCGCGAGGAGCAGCGCGCCCGCGGGGAGAAGCCGCGCTATGACGGCCGCTGGCGGCCCGAGCCGGGCAAGGTCCTGCCGACACCGCCGGAGGGCGTGAAGCCGGTGGTGCGCTTCCGCAACGCGGCAGAAGGCGTGGTCGCCTGGGACGACCTCGTCAAGGGGCGCATCGAGATTGCGAATGCCGAACTCGACGACCTCGTGATCGCCCGTGCCGACGGCACGCCGACCTACAACTTCTGCGTCGTCGTCGACGACCTCGACATGGGGATCACGCACGTGATCCGCGGCGACGACCACGTCAACAACACGCCGCGCCAGATCAACATCCTGCAGGCGCTCGGCGCGCAGGTGCCGCTGTACGCGCACCTGTCGATGATCCTCGGCGACGACGGCACCAAGCTGTCGAAGCGGCATGGCGCCGTCAGCGTCATGCAGTACGACGACGAGGGCTATCTGCCCGAAGCGGTCGTGAACTACCTCGGCCGCCTCGGCTGGAGTCACGGCGACGACGAGATCTTTTCGCGCGAGCAGTTCGTCGAGTGGTTCGACCTGGATCACATCACCCCCTCGGCCGCGCAGTTCAACACTGAAAAGCTCAACTGGCTGAACGCGCACTACATCAAGCAGGCCGACAACGCGCACCTTGCGGCCGAGGTCTCGCGCCGGCTTGCCCGCCGCGGTGTCGATCCCGAAACGGGGCCCGAACTGGAATCGGTTGTCGCGCTGTACAAGGAGCGTGTCGCCAATCTCAACGAACTGGCCGACTCGGTCGAGCTGTACTGCGTCGAGGTGCATCCGGCGCCCGAACTCATCGCGCAGCACCTGGGCGAGGCGGCACGCATCGCGCTTGCGAGCCTGAAGGCGCGCTTCGAATCCGCTCCGTGGGAGAAGGCCGCGCTCAACCAGGCGATCAAGGACACGATGGCCGAACATGGACTGAAGATGCCCCAGGTCGCCATTCCGCTGCGCGTGGCAACGCTGGGCGTGGCGCAGACGCCGGCGATCGACGCCGTGCTCGAAGTGCTCGGGCGCGACCGCGTACTGGCCCGGATGGCCCGCTACGTCTGACGCTTGTTTGCAGCGTGCGGCCGTTCAACCGGCCGCAAAGCATTCCGTGAAGTGCCGATCGCGCAGGGTGCGCGCGCGCAACTCGTGGTCGCGCTTGTAGCGGTTGCGTTTCACGTGCGTCCGCGCGTCGGCTTCGGCTCGCTCGGCACGCTGGAGATAGCCCGCGCAGCGCGATTCACGCGCCTGCCGCTCCTTGTCGCGCAGATCCTGTTGCGCCTGCGCGCTGCGCCTCGTGGCTTCCTGCTCCGCCTCGACGGTCCTGACGAAGCGCTGCTCCTTGGCGGCCCGCTTTCGCGCTGCGGCGCGTTCTCCCGGATCGGGATCGTGCACGCGCAACTCCATGCGGTCCCCTTCAGCCTGGCAGGGGAGGGCCTGATAGGTGGCGCGACTGCCGTCGGCAACGCACTTGAACACCTGCCCGGAGTGCGCGGGTTGAACGAATGCGAAGGCGGCCGAGAAGAGGAGGGGAAGAAGGGCTCGTGCTCGATTCATGCAATTCATACATGCGTTCGCAAAAAAGCGAATGATGCCATATGCATCATCCACGATGCCACGCCCCTTTTCCCAGGCGCCTGACCGCGATTTCCTGCGGTTTGTACGAATGCCCCGAGCGACGTTTGCATGTTGCAATCTGCCCCGACCTTGCGCACTATAATTCATCGGCACTTTATTGCCGTTTTCAAGGGGTAGCCCCAAATGTCCAACGATGAAAATTCGTCGCGCCTCAAGCGTCCGGATCTGTCGGTAGAGGAAAACAACTACCTGCTGATGCTCGGCGACCGCATTCGCGACCTGCGCGCGCAGCGGGGAATGACGCGCAAGATGCTGGCGCAGCAGTCGGGCGTATCGGAGCGCTACCTTGCCCAGCTGGAAACCGGGCACGGCAACATCTCGATCATCCTGTTGCGACAGATCGCGCAAGGCCTCGGCTTTCCGATCGTCGATCTCGTGCGCGAAGAACCCGAGCAGTCGCCGGAGCTCACCCTGCTGATGCAATACCTGGGCCGCTTCCCGCCCAAGACGCACGAATGGGCGCGCCGCCTGCTGCAGAACGAACTGGAATCGACCGGACGTACGGCAAGGCGGCAGCGCATCGCTTTCATCGGCCTGCGCGGGGCCGGCAAGACGACACTCGGCACGATGCTCGCCGACCATCTCGGGGTGCCATTCCTCGAACTGGCGAAAGTGATCGAGCAGGAAGCGGGGGCGGATCTTTCGGAAATCTTCTCGCTCTACGGCCAGTCGGCCTATCGCCGCTACGAGCGGCGCGGGCTGGAATCCGTGGTCGCGAACAACGAGGCCTTCGTCCTCATCGCCGGCGGCAGCATCGTTTCCGAGCCGGCCAACTTCGACCTGTTGCTGTCGTCGTGCTTCACGATCTGGCTGCGCGCGTCGCCGGAAGAACATATGGCGCGGGTGATGGCGCAGGGCGACTACCGCCCGATGAACGGGAACCAGGAGGCGATGGAGGATCTCAAGCGCATCCTGGCTGGTCGCACGGCCATGTACAGCAAGGCCGACGCAATCATCGACACCTCCGGCCGCACGGCCGAAGAATCCTTCCTCGACATCCTCGAAGTCCTGAGCCGCTGATCCGGCCACCTTCGCGCCCATTCGGGCCTGTGCGCGCGCCGAGTGACCGGGCGCGCACTGACACGGCGCGCTCGCGCCGACACCTCCCGTAATCCCTCCGCCAACGGGTTTGGCACTGCAACATCCCGCCGGCGAGGCGGGTTTGTTGCCCGCTGCCGCATGCCCGGAAGCCTCACCGGCTTTCGCAGCGCCGCTTCCGTCGCCATCCGCATTCCATTTACCGGGCGTATGAGCACGGCGCACGTCTGCTGCAATGCACAAAATTACATATTTATTGTGCAGTGCAATGCGCATTGATGCACTTTGACACATCGAAAATGCAGTCCCGTGCATATCAACCTGCCAGTCGTTTGACTTAGGTCAACATCGCATGCACTCCAGTGCGTAACATGCGACATCATGCAGGGCCGGAACAATAATGCAGCAAGCGCGGAGTCGGGGAACGGATCCGCGAACATATCAGAGGAGATAGTTCGATGAGCGATGGTTTGTTCGACCAGTTCAAGACCTGGTACGAGAAGCGCCACGATTATGCACGCGACTGGAAGGCGCGGACAGGTGGCCAGGTGGTGGCAACGATGTGCACCTATACGCCGGAAGAGCTGCTGATCGCCGCCGGCATGCTGCCGGTGCGCGTCCTCGGCGCCCACGAGCCGCAGAACGTGACCGAGCCGCACATCTTCGGCATGTTCTGCCCGTTCTGCCGCGATTCGCTCGCACAGGGCCTGCTCGGCCGTTTCGACTACGCGGAAGGCGTCACGCTGACCCAGTCGTGCATCCAGTATCGCCAGACCTTCGGTTCCTGGCGCCTGCACGTCCCCACCGTGAAGTGGGACTACTACGTGCCGATGCCCAACGAAGTCCAGTCGCAGCATTCCCGCAAGGCCCACTACGAGGAAGTGCAATCCTTCCGCGTGTTCCTGCAGACGCTGACCGGCAAGGAAATCACCGACGCGATGCTGACGGACGCGCTGGCCGTGTGCGACGAGAACCGCCGCCTGCTGCGCGAACTGTATGAGTACCGCAAGGAAGCCGACCCGAAGGTGACCGGCGTCGAGGCCCTGTACGCATCGCTGACCGCGCAGTTCATCGACAAGCGCGAGCACAACGAGATGCTGAAGAAGGTGCTCGCTGCGCTGCCGAGCCGCAAGATGGAGCGCAAGACGGGTGCCCGCTTCATGACGATCGGTTCCGAGAACGACGACGTGGCGTTCATGGGCATGGTGGAGTCGGTCGGCGCGACCATCGTCGTCGATGACCAGTGCTCCGGCAGCCGTTACTTCTGGAACGCCTCGAAGCCTGAAGGCGACGTCATCAAGGCGATTGCCGACCGTTACTGCGACCGTCCGGCCTGTCCGACGAAGGATTACCCGGCCCACACCCGTTTCGACCACGTTCTCGGTCTGGCCAAGGACTACGGCGTTCAGGGCGCGATCTTCCTGCAGCAGAAGTTCTGCGATCCGCACGAGGGCGATTACCCGGATCTGAAGCGTCATCTCGAGGACAACGGGATTCCGACGCTGTTCCTGGAATTCGACATCACCAATCCGATCGGGCCCTTCCGCATCCGTATCGAGGCATTCCTCGAGACGCTGAGCGAAGAAGAGCTGTTCTGAACTGACGGGAAAGAGGGATAAACGCCATGGCAAATCTGTATCCGACCGAGCCGCTGAAGCTCTGGAAGAAGGCGAAGGAGCTTCGCGAGCAGTACTACATGAACTACGCCCGTGCGAAGGAGAAGGGCGGCATCCGCTGGTCCGGCTCGGCCTGGGCGCTGGACGCGATCCCCGCCGGCCTCGGTGAGGACGTCTATTCGCTGACCGGCGAGCCGTACGCCGCCGCCGTCGCCCACGACCGCAAGTTCGCGAAGGAGTGCATGGACGCGGCCGAAGCTTACGGTTTCGCTCGTGACCTGTGTTCGTACATGCGGATCTACTGGGGCGGCATGCACCTGAACAAGTACGCCTTCGGCGGCGAGTTCCCGAAGCCGGACTTCGTCTTCCAGACGCAGATCTGCTGCTCGCACTCGAAGTGGTACCAGCACGTCGCGAAGGAAGAGAAGGTCCCCGAGTTCTACCTCGACGTCGGCGTCGGTCCGTACAAGGACATGACGGACGCTCGTCTGGACTATGTCGCCAACCAGTTGCATGACGGAATCGAGTTCGTGCAGAAGGCGAGCGGCCGCGAGTTCAGCGACGAGCTGTTCATCGAGGCGGTCAAGAACGAGATGCGTTCGACCTCCCGCTGGGCGGACATCTGCGCGCTGAACAAGGTGAAGCCCGCGCCGCTCGACGAGAAGACGATGTACTCGCTGTACGTGCTCTGCACGCTGTCGAAGTCGTCGAAGTGGTGCGCCGACTTCATGGACGAGCTGTACGAGGAAGTGAAGGACCGCGTCGCCCGTGGCATCGCTGCCGTGCCGAACGAGACGATCCGCCTGATGACGGACACCCAGCCGCCCTGGTCCTTCCTGAAGATCTTCCGCTATCTCGAGACCTACGGTGCCGTTTCGATCGGCTCGCTCTACACGTTCTCGCTCGAAGGTATCTGGGAAGAGAAGGCCGACGGCACCTGGGGTGGTCGCACGCTGCCGTGGGACAAGGGCATCGAGATCAAGGATCGCGAGACCGCAGTGCGCCTGTATGCAGACTGGAACCTGTCGAAGCCGCAGTGGCAGCACTTCTACGATCCGCGCATCAAGAGCGAAATGATGCTGCGCATCATCAAGGAGTGGCAGGTCGACGGCGTGATGCTGCACCTGAACCGCGGCTGCGAAGGCCTGTCGGTCGGCATCATGGAAAACCGCCTCGCGATCGCGAAGTCGGGCACGCCGGTGATGACGTTCGAAGGAAACATGGGCGACGAGCGCGAGTTCGACGAAGTGCGTACTCAGGCACGTGTCGACGCCTTCATGGAACAGCTTGGGGTGCGCCGTCAGGCCGCCTGATCGGAAACAGAGCCAAGAGGAGACGAGAATGATTACCGCTGGAATCGATATGGGCTCCCGCAGCGTCAAGGTTGTGCTGCTGGAACAAATCAAGGTCGAAGGTGCCAAGGAGCCGAGCTTCGCGGTCAAGAAGGCTCACCTGATGCTGCCGGGTGACCTCGACGCCGATCAGGCCGCCGAGAAGGCCTTCGACGCTGCGCTCGCCGAGGCAGGCGTGACGCGTGACCAGGTGAAGTCGATCTTCGCAACCGGTGCTGGCCGCGGCCAGGTGGCCTTCGCGACCGAAGGCGTCACCGAGATGACCGCCGGGGCGCGTGGTGCAGTGTTCATGTACCCGCAGGCCCGCACCGTGGTGGACGTCGGTGCAGAGGAAGGCCGCGGCATCAAGACCGACTCCGACGGCAAGGCGATCGACTTCGCCGGTAACGAGAAGTGCGCCGCGGGCGCCGGCTCGTTCGCCGAGGCGATGAGCCGCGCGCTGCAGCTGTCGCTCAAGGAATTCGGCGAGGCCAGCCTGAAGTCCGACAAGAGCATCCCGATGAACGCGCAATGCACCGTGTTCGCCGAGTCGGAAGTGGTGTCGCTGATCCACTCCTCGACGCCGAAGGAAGACATCGCCAAGGCGGTGCTGGATGCAGTGGCGAGCCGTGTCTGCGCGATGGTTCGTCGCGTCGGCATCGAAGGCAACGTGGTGCTGATCGGCGGCATGGGCCACAACCCCGGTTTCGTCCAGTCGCTGAAGACCGCGATGGACGTCGATGAGGTTCTCCTGCCCGAACTGCCCGAGTTCGTCAGCGCCCTGGGTTGCGCGCTGATTGCAGCCGAGCGCCTGCACTGAACCGACACGCGAACAGATACGGATTAAGGAGCGATCAAATGAATGCAGAAGTTGCTGCCGCCACCGCCGCCCCCGAGAAGAAGGAATTCTGGCGCTGGCAGGAAAATACCTGGTACGACGAGACCAAGAACTGGAAGGACGCCAAGATCATCACCTGCGGCATCGACGTCGGCTCGGTGTCGTCGCAGGCGGTGCTGGTCTGTGACGGCGAGCTGTACGGCTACAACAGCATGCGCACCGGCAACAACTCGCCGGACTCGGCAAAGAATGCGCTGCAGGGCATCATGGACAAGATCGGCATGAAGCTCGAGGACATCAACTATGTCGTCGGCACCGGCTACGGCCGGGTAAACGTGCCCTTCGCCCACAAGGCGATCACCGAGATCGCGTGCCATGCCCGCGGCGCGAACTACATGGGCGGCAACAAGGTGCGCACCATCCTCGACATGGGCGGCCAGGACTGCAAGGCCATCCATTGCGACGACAAGGGCAAGGTCACGAACTTCCTGATGAACGACAAGTGCGCAGCCGGTACCGGCCGCGGCATGGAAGTCATCTCCGACCTGATGCAGATCCCCATCGCCGAGCTGGGCCCGCGCTCCTTCGACGTTGAGACCGAACCGGAAGCCGTGTCGTCGATCTGCGTGGTGTTCGCGAAGTCCGAGGCACTGGGTCTGCTCAAGGCCGGCTACACGAAGAACATGGTGATCGCGGCTTACTGCCAGGCGATGGCCGAGCGCGTCGTGAGCCTGCTGGAGCGGATCGGCGTGGAAGAGGGCTTCTTCATCACCGGCGGTATCGCGAAGAACCCGGGCGTCGTGAAGCGGATCGAGCGTCTGCTGGGCATCAAGCAGATCGATACCAAGATCGATAGCCAGATCGCTGGCGCGCTGGGCGCCGCGCTGTTCGGCTACACGCTGATGCAGAAGCAGGCCGCCAAGTAATTGGCGCGAAGGCCGCGGCGGTCCGCAAGGGCGCCGCGGCGCATTGAATCCAGGAGAGGGAAATGATCGCGAACTACGGTTACAAGGACGGTTCCGGCGAGTACTACATCAGCATCGACACGGACAAGTGCATCGACTGTGCGGCCGAGCGGGCTTGCCTGAAGGCCTGTCCGCAGCAGATGTTCGAAATCATCACCGACGACTACGACGATGAAGTGGCGTGGGTGAAGAAGGAGAAGACCCGGGCACTCGCCTATGACTGTGCCGACTGCAAGCCGGCCGGCGGCTACACCGGCCTGCCCTGTACCACCGCCTGCACGCCGGGCGCGATCAAGCATTCCTGGTAAGGAGTAAACCATGTTCCCGGCGATGACGGAGGGTTCCAAGATGAGCACGAAGAAGACGATCCCGATCAAGCTGGCCGGTAGTGCCCCTCGCGAAGAGGAGGCTGAGGATCGGCTGCTGCGCGAAGGGTGGAAGCGGCTGACGACGATTGGCGAGCCGCGCTTGTCCGAGATCGCCGAAGCGTACCGGGGCATGGGTTTCGAGGTTCACGTCGAGAGCTACCAGACCGAGGGTGACGGCTGCACGACCTGCCTCGACACCGACCAGGAAATGGGGAAGGTCATCGGCACGGTATACACCCGCCGCTCGACGAAGCCCCAGCAGGAAGACGAACTGTTCTGAGAGGCGGCGCCGCGAACGGACGCGGAACTGCCAACCAAAGGAGATAGGTAAATGTCTGACCAGAAGCGTGTGATGCGGGTGCTGAAGAAGGAAGACCTGAATGCGATCGTCGAGATCGACGCTGCAGGGTCCAAGCAGAATCGTCGCGAGTACTACGAGCGGAAGCTGGAAGGGGTTCTCAATCCGCAGCACAACATCAACTCCTCCCTTGTGTGCGAGATCGACGGCAAGCTTGCCGGTTTCGTGATGGGCGACGTGTATTTCGGCGAGTTCGGCATTCCGGAGTCGACCGCGACGATCGACACGATCGGCGTCGATCCGCGCTTCCAGAATCGTGGCGTGGCGAGCGAACTGCTCGACCAGTTCATGATGAACATGAAGGCCGCGGGCGTGAAGAAGGTCTACACGCTGGTGAACTGGGACGACTTCGCGCTGGAGAAATTCTTCTCCCGCCAGCGCTTCTCGCCGTCCAAGCGCATCAACCTCGAGTACACCGTTTCCTGAGCGGCCAGGCCGGCGCGCGGAGTCCGTCCCATGTGGATCGATTGCCATTGCCATACCAAGTACTCCTACGACAACTGGCTGGAGCCGGTGGATCTGATCCGCCGCGCGAAGGAACTGGGACTCGACGGGGTGTGCATCACCGAGCATTACTCGTACGAAGCGTCGCTGCCTGTCGAACAGGTGGGGCGCGACGAGGGTTTCCTGGTGTTGCGCGGCGTGGAGATCGCAACCGATCGCGGGCACATGCTGGCGTACGGTATGCAGGATGACGGCTGGAACATCTGGGGGCGCGACAACTACCTCCCGATCAACGAGGTCATCGAGCATATCAACAGCATCGGCGGAATCTGCGTACCGGCTCATCCGTTCCGCGAGGTCGGGGTCGCGAGCCTGCTGCACGGGCTGCTCGACATCACCGGGATTGCCGCCGTGGAAACCCACAACGGCGGCAACCTCGACAGCGACAACGATCTGGCAATCAGTGCCGCTCGCCACATGGCCCTGCCAGCGCTGGGCGGCAGCGATTGCCACAAGACGATTGCCGTCGGACGGTGCGCGACGAAATTCTCGCAACCGGTCACCGACATGGCGAGTTTCATCGCGGCGGTCCGCGCTGGTGCCTGCCAGGGGAGCTACTACCCCGGTTACGCGCAACTCGCGCAGGCTGCCTGAGAAGGGCCGGACACGGGCACACGCTAAGCCCGGAGCAGAATAGAGGACGAGAGAGACATGGAAGCCGTACAGACATCGGAAATCAGGTGGTGGAAGGCGAGCAAGCCGGCGGGGATGGCCGAGTTCGGTGCGCCGGTGAAGCTGAGCATCGATGGCGTCGAGGTCGAGGCCCCGGTGGGTGCGTCGGTCCTGAATGCGGCGACCGCCGCGGGTCTCTACATTCCTGCGCTGTGCGCGCACCCCGATCTTCCGCCCGCCGGTCAGCGCGGCGCTGGCGACGGCGGCTGTAATCTGTGCATGGTCGAAATCGACGGTGTCGACGGGGTCGTGAAGGCCTGTTCGACCACCGTCACGGCCGGCATGGTCGTGACGACGAAGTCGCCGGCGATCCAGGAAGTGCGCCAGGCGAGCCTCGCCAAGATCCTCGGCCCGCACCCCCATGTCTGCCTGACCTGTCCGCAGCGCGACGGCTGTTCGCGCTCGCAGTGCTCCTATGGCAACCCGCAGGAAACGCGCTGCTGCACGATCTTCTCGTCCTGTGAGCTGCGCAAGGTCTCCGACTACATCGGCATTCCGAACACGACACCGCCGTACAAGCCGGTGCAGTTGCCGATCATCAAGGACGAACCCTTCTTCGATCGCGACTACAACCTCTGTATCGACTGCCGTCGTTGCCTCGTCGCCTGTAACGACGTGCGCGGCGTGGGCTGTCTCGAAGTCAAGGAAGTCGAGACGCCGCAGGGCAAGCGCACCTACGTCGGCACGATCGCGCCGACGTTGATCGAGTCCGGCTGTACCTTCTGCCAAGCCTGTGTGACCGTGTGCCCGACCGGCGCGCTGATGGACCGCACGCTCGACCCCGCCAAGCGCGAGGAGTCGATGGTGCCGTGCAAGAACGCCTGTCCGGCCGGCATCGATGTGCCGCGCTACGTGCAGCTCGCCGCCGAAGGCAAATACGGCGAAGCGATCGCGGTGGTGCGCGAGCGCCTGCCGTTCCCGGGCATCCTCGGCCGCGCCTGTTTCGCGATGTGCGAATCGGCCTGCCGCCGCAAGGATCTCGACGATCCGCTGTCGATCCGCAACCTGAAGCGCATCGCCGCCGACAACGACACGGGCATCTGGCGTGAGCATGCGAAGAAGCTGCCCGCGACCGGCAAGAAGGCCGCGGTGATCGGTGCCGGTCCGGCCGGTTTGACGGTGGCCTACTACCTCGCGAAGCAGGGGCACGGCGTCACGGTGTTCGACGCGCAGCCGGCTGCGGGCGGCATGGCGCGCTACGGCATCCCGTCCTACCGCGTGCCGGCCGAAGTGATCGACAACGAGGTCGCCGAGGTGTCGGCGCTGGGCGTCGAGTTCCGCTTCGGTGCGAAGGTCGAGAACGTCGATACGCTGTTCAATGACGGTTACGGCGCCGTGTTCGTCGGCATCGGCGCCCAAGGCGGCGACAAGCTGGGGATCCCCGGCGACGACCTGCCGGGCGTGGTCGACAGCCCGACCTACCTGAAGGCCGTGACGATGGGCCTCGTGAATACGCCCGAGGGCATCCAGACCGGCAAGAAGGTCGCGGTGATCGGCGGCGGCAACGTCGCGACCGACAACGCGCGCAGCTCGCGCCGCTTCGGCGCCGAGGTCGACATGGTGTATCGCCGCACCCGCGAGGAGATGCCGGCGCGCCTGGAGGAGTTCGAGGGCTGCGTGGAGGAGGGCGTGAATATCCGCTACCTGCTCGCGCCGAAGAAGATCGAGCCGGGCACCAACGGTTTCCGGCTGCAGATCACCTACGCGAAGATGGCGCTCGGCGAGGCGGATGCCTCCGGCCGCCGCAAGCCGGTCGAGACCGGCGAGGAAGTGGTCGAGGGCGTGGATCTGGTGATCGCCGCGATCGGCCAGTTCCCGAAGCGTTTCGAAGGCTTCGGCGTCGAGACGGACCGCAAGGGCCGCATCACGGTGCGCGAGGATTCGATGCTGACGAGCCGGCCCAAGGTCTATGCCGGCGGCGACTGCGTGCTCGGACCTTCGACGCTGATCGAGTCCGTGGCGCAGGGCCGGGTTGCGGCTTCGGCGATGGACATCGTGCTCGGCGGAGACGGCGACATCTCCGAAGTGCTGCTGCGCAACGGCTGGGAGACCAACCCGCGCATCGGCCGCAAGGAAGGCTTCAACAAGATCCGCAAGTTCCACCCGATCATGCTGGCGCCAGAACAGCGCACCGGCTGGGACGAGGTGGAACTCGGCTTCGACGACGCGACGGCCCGTGCCGAAGCAGCGCGCTGCTTCAAGTGCAACCTCGCGCCGAAGATCGCCGAGGCGATCCTGCCGCCGGAGTCCTCGCTGAAGTTCGACGAGGCGACGATCGCGTCCGTGCCGACCGAGTCGGGCGTGTTCCAGCTGCTCGACGGCAACAAGAACGTGCTGATGATCAAGGGCGTCGAGAACCTTCGCGAAGGCTTGATGGAGCAGCTTGAGCGCGGCGGCGACGCGACGAACTTCGTGTTCGAGGAAGCCGCGCTCTTCACCTCGCGCGAAAGCCAGATGATCCAGGCCTACCTGCAGCAGTTCGGGAAGATGCCCGGCGGCGGATCCGACGAACTCGACGACCTCTTCTGACCGGAGGCCGACATGGGACAGGTCATCGATTTCTGGTCGGCGGAGGAGATCCGCCCCGCCATCAAGCCGGAAGCGAAGTGCCGGTGCACGAATTGCGGCGCGGATCTATGGCATATCCGCTGCGACGGCGAGGTGTGCTGTGCGGACTGCGACGCGGTTTGCCCCTACCGGCTGCAGATGAAGAACGAGAACTGAAGTACTAAAACACGCAGAGCGAACGAGAACGAGGAGAGACACGAGATGAGTAGTGCGCAATTCCAGTTCATCACCTACGGCGTGGCCGACGGCCTCGCGACGCTGACGATCAACCGCCCGCCGTTCAACGTCCTCGACATCCCGACGATGGAGGAGATGAACGTCGCGCTGGACCGCTGCCTGGCGGACAACAGCGTGAAGCTGCTGATGATCACCGGTGCGGGCGAGAAGGCTTTCTCGGCCGGCGTCGAGGTCGCTGACCACACGCCGGACAAGGTCGATCGCATGATCGAGGTGTTCCACGGCATCTTCCGCCGCATGCAGCAGCTGCCGATTCCGACGCTGGCCGCGGTGAATGGCGTGGCGCTCGGGGGCGGCATGGAAGTGGCGATTGCGTGCGACATGCTCGTCGCGGCGTCCAACGCGAAGTTCGGCCAGCCGGAGATCAAGCTCGCGGTGTTCCCGCCGATCGCCGCGGTGCTGCTGCCGCGCCTGGTGCCGCCGGCGCGTGCGCTGGAGCTGTTGCTGGGCGGCGAGAACATCGGCGCGGACGAGGCGAAGGCGATCGGGCTGGTGAATCGCGTGTTCGCGAAGGAGAGCTTCGCCGCGGACGTGCAGGGCTTCGTCGCTCCGTTCCTGACGCTCAGCCGTGCAGCACTGGCCAGCACCCGCAAGACGATCCGCGCCGTGGCCGACAAGCCTTTCGCTGCCGCGCTCGACACCGCCGAGAACATCTACCTGAAGGAATTGATGAACACCGACGACGCGAAGGAAGGGCTGGCTGCCTTCCTGGAGAAGCGGAAGCCGGTTTGGCGGAACACCTAAGCGGGCCGTGGTGCTGACGACCCGCCCCCGACCGGGCGTGTTCCGCGCCTCGTTGGCGCAAGCGGACGCCTCGGCACGAAACACGCCCAATCGGGGGCTGCTGCGCGGCAAACCCTCGGGCCGTGCCTGAAACGAAGGTTTTGAAGATACGAAATCATACGTGGGAGACGAAGCGTGATTCCTGAATTCATCGATACCTGGCAGATGACCGAGCCGGGCAAGCTGCAGAAGACCCGTGTGCCGATGCCCGCCCTGGGCCCGGGCGACGTCGTCGTGAAGATCGCCGGCTGCGGCGTGTGCCATACCGACCTGTCCTACTACTACATGGGCGTGCCGACGGTGCAGAAGCCCCCGCTATCGCTGGGCCACGAGATCTCCGGCACGGTGATCGGCGGCGAAGCGTCGATGATCGGCAAGGAAGTGATCGTGCCGGCCGTCATCCCCTGCGGCGAGTGCGAGCTGTGCAAGACCGGTCGCGGCAACCGCTGCCTGTCGCAGAAGATGCCGGGCAATTCGATGGGCATCTACGGCGGCTATTCGAGCCACATCGTCGCGCAGTCGAAGTACCTGTGCGTGGTCGAGAACCGCGGCAGCACGCCGCTCGAGCACCTCGCGGTGGTCGCCGATGCCGTGACGACGCCTTACCAGGCCGCGGTGCGCGCCGACCTGAAGAAGGATGACCTGGTGATCGTCATCGGCGCCGCGGGCGGCGTCGGCAGCTTCATGGTGCAGACCGCCAAGGGCATGGGCGCGAAGGCCGTGATCGGCATCGACATCAATGAAGAAAAGCTGACGATGATGAAGGACTTCGGTGCCGACTTCATCATCAATCCGAAGGACAAGAGCGCGAAGGACGTCAAGGAGCTGTTCAAGGGCTTCTGCAAGGAGCGCGGCCTGCCGTCGAACTACGGCTGGAAGATCTTCGAGGTCACCGGCAGCAAGCCCGGCCAGGAGCTCGCGCTGTCGCTGCTGTCCTTCACCGGCAAGCTCGTGATCGTCGGTTACGGCACGGCCGAGACGAACTACATGCTCTCCAAGCTGATGGCCTTCGATGCCGAGATCATCGGCACCTGGGGCTGCCCGCCGGACCGCTACGCCGCCGTGCGCGACATGTGCCTGGACGGCCGCATCAAGCTCGGACCTTTCGTCGAGACGCGTCCGATGAGCCAGATCGAACAGGTGTTCGACGAGGCACACCACGGCAAGCTCAAGCGTCGCGTCATCCTGACGCCCGATTTCTGATTTCACGCACCACTGGACATAACAGGAGACATCTCATGGCACTCGATTGGCTGCCCCGCGACAACGAAACCAAGGATCACGCCCTGCTCGGTCACGAGCATTTCGGCACCGAGGCGCCCTCGGTCATCTTCGAAAAGCGTCCCGTGACGGACCCGCAGGGTAATCAGGTTCCGGGCCTGTACGCCGCGTGGATCATCCTGAACAACCCGAAGCAGTACAACTCCTACACGACCGAGATGGTCAAGGGCGTCATCGCCGGGTTCCAGCGCGCCTCCGGCGACCGCACGGTCACGGCGGTGGTGTTCACCGCGATGGGCGACAAGGCGTTCTGCACCGGTGGCAACACCGAGGAATACGCGTCCTACTATGCCCGTCGCCCGAACGAGTACGGCGAGTACATGGATCTGTTCAACGCCATGGTCGACGGCATACTGAACTGCAAGAAGCCGGTGATCTGCCGCGTCAATGGCATGCGCGTCGGCGGCGGCCAGGAGATCGGCATGGCGACCGACATCACGATCACGTCCGACATGGCGGTGTTCGGCCAAGCCGGCCCGAAGCACGGCAGCGCGCCGGATGGCGGCTCCACGGACTTCCTGCCGTGGATGCTGAACATGGAAGACGCGATGTACAACTGCATCTCGTGCGAGCCGTGGAGCGCGTACAAGATGAAGTCGAAGAACCTCATCACCAAGGTCGTGCCGGTGCTGAAGAACAAGGACGGCGAATGGGTCCGCAACCCGCTCGTCCGCACCGATGCCTACGTCGATGACGGCGAGCTGGTCTACGGCGAGCCGGTCGCGGCCGACAAGGTCCAGGCGGCGAAGGATCTGATCGGCCAATGCGCGACCGATTTCTCGCGCCTCGACGCGGAAGTCAATGCGCTCGTGTGGAAGTTCACGAACCTCTTCCCGCAGTGCCTGATCAAGTCGATCGACGGCATCCGCGGCAAGAAGAAGTTCTTCTGGGACCAGCTGAAGCTCGCCAACCGGCACTGGCTCGCGGCGAACATGAATCACGAGGCGTACCTCGGCTTCACCGCCTTCAACAACAAGAAGGCGACCGGCAAGGACGTCATCGACTTCATCAAGTTCCGCCAGCTCGTCGCCGAAGGCGCCATGTTCGACGACAACTTCGCCGAGCAGGTCCTGGCGAAGCCCAAGGCCTGATGCCTGGGCAGCTAAACGTTTCATAAGGTCTCTCCCTTCCCGGGGTGGTGGATACGGCATCGGCTGTCTCCTCCCACCCCGGCCTTTTCTCTACCGGGGGAGCATTGCAGTTCACCGGCGGATCGACGACCGCCACGCAGTGACAGGGGACTCGCATGCAGTTGAAAGACAGGGTCGCAATCGTGACCGGAGCGGGGCAGGGCATCGGGGCGGCCGTTGCGAAGGCCTATGCAAAAGAGGGCGCGAAGGTTGCGGTGATCGATCTCGATCAGGCGACCGCAGACCGCGTGGCCGGACAGATCGTCGAGGCCGGCGGACAGGCGATCGGGGTGGCGTGCAACGTCGCGGACCGCGAGCAGGTCGAAGCGATGGCCGCCAAGGTCAATGCGCAATGGGGCCGCATCGACATCCTCGTCAATAACGCCGGCATCACGCGCACGGCGATGCTCAACAAGATGACGCCGGACCAGTGGAACCAGGTGCTGGCGGTGCATCTCACCGGCGCATTCAACTGCCTGCAGGCCGTGGTCGGCGGCATGATCGAGCGCCAGTACGGGCGCATCATCTACGTGACGTCCACCGCCGGCGTGCTCGGCACGATCGGGCAGATCAACTACAGCGCCGCGAAGGCCGGCGTGCTCGGCATGACCAAGAGCACCGCCAAGGAGCTGGCGCGCTACAACATCACCGCGAATGCGATTGCGCCGGGAGCGGCGACGCCGATGACCGAGACGATCCGCACCGACGAACGATTCAAGGAAAAGTACCTCGACCGCATTCCGCTCGGGCGCTGGGCCGAGCCGGAGGAAATTACCCCGGTGTTCGTGTTCTTCGCTTCGGATGCGGCGAACTACGTGACGGGACAGATTCTGGCAGCCGACGGCGGACTAACGATTCACTAGATCCCGCCGCCGCAAGGAGATGCCAGACCGATACGAACGACAAGGAGAGGAGGAGCAAATGGCAGAACTTAGCGCCGCGGATCAGAGCGTCAGCCCACCGCGAATCACGATTCCGCGTGAATACAACGCCGCGCACGACCTGATCGAGCGCAACCTGCGCGCTGGGCGCGGCGGCAAGACGGCGGTGATCGACCAGGCGGGGAGCTATACGTATGCGCAACTCGCCGAGCGCGTCGATCGCTTCGCGCACGCCCTGGGCGAGATGGGCATCCGCATGGAGGAGCGGGTGCTGCTGTGCCTGCTCGACACCGTCGATTTCCCCACGGCCTTCCTCGGCTGCATCAAGGCCGGCGTCGTGCCGATCCCCGTCAACACCCTGCTGACGGCATCCGACTACACCTACATGCTGCGCGACAGCCGTGCGCGCGGCCTGGTCGTCTCGTCGGCCCTGCTGCCGGCTTTCACCAGCGCGATCGAAGCCAGCCCCTTCATCAAGAACGTGATCGTCTCGGGCGGCGACGCCGGCACCCGCGGCGGACATCTCGACTTCGCCGAACTGATCGCGTCGCCGCGCCCGCCGTACGAGGCCGCGCAGACCTGCTGCGACGATCCCTGTTTCTGGCTGTATTCGTCCGGGTCGACCGGCGCCCCGAAGGGCACGGTGCACCTGCACTCGAGCCTGATCCATACCGCCGAGCTGTACGCGAAGCCGATCCTCGGCGTGACCGAGGACGACGTCGTTTTCTCCGCGGCGAAGTTGTTCTTCGCCTACGGCCTGGGCAACGGCCTGACTTTTCCGCTGGCCGCCGGTGGCACGGCGGTGCTGATGGCCGAACGGCCGACGCCGGACGCAGTGTTCCGCGTGCTGCGCGAGCATCAGCCGACGATCTATTGCGGCGTGCCGACGCTCTACGCGTCGATGCTGGCGAGCCCGGCACTGCCGGGGCGCGAGGAACTGTCCATCCGCCGCTGCACGTCTGCCGGCGAGGCGCTGCCGGCGGAAGTCGGCAAGCGCTGGACCGAGCACTTCGGCGTCGAAATCCTGGACGGACTCGGCTCGACCGAGATGCTGCACATCTTCCTTTCGAACAGGTCAGGTGACGTGCATTACGGCACCAGCGGCAAGCCAGTGCCAGGATACGAGTTGCGCCTGATCGGCGACGACGGCGCGGAGGTCGCGCAAGGCGAGGCGGGCGAACTCCAGGTGCGCGGGCCGACCAGCGCGGCGCTCTACTGGAACAACCGCACGAAGAGCCGCGAGACCTTCATCGGCCAGTGGACGCGCAGCGGCGACAAGTACAGCCAGGATGCGGACGGCAACTACGTGTACGCCGGGCGCAACGACGACATGCTCAAGGTCGGCGGCATCTACGTTTCGCCGATCGAGGTCGAATCGGCGCTCATCACGCATGCTGCGGTGCTCGAAGCGGCGGTGGTCGGAAAGGCGGACGATGACGGCCTGATCAAGCCGCTGGCCTTCGTCGTGCTGAAACCGGGGCGCATGCCCGCGGCGGACCTTGCGGACGAGCTGAAGCTCCACGTCAAGAGCAAGCTCGCACCGTACAAGTACCCGCGCTGGCTGGAGTTCGTCGAAGAGTTGCCCAAGACGGCAACCGGCAAGATCCAGAGATTCAAGCTTCGGTCGCTTTCAGGGGCGTAGATCCCGTAGCGCACACATAAATAACCAGAGCCGCTCAAGCGGCCTAACCAAAGGAGGAGTGTGAAATGGAGCAAGGATTCAATCGCCGTCGTTTCCTGCTGTCCACTGCCGGTATCGCGGGAGGGCTTGCCCTGCCCGGAGCGCCGCTTTTTGCGCAGAGCGCCAACAAGATCCGCGTCGGCCTGATGCTGCCGTACACCGGGACTTACGCGTCGCTGGGCAACGCGATCACCAACGGCTTCAAGCTTGCCGTGGAGCAGGGTGGCGGCAAGCTCGGCGGACGCCAAATCGAGTACTTCACCGTCGATGACGAGTCGGACGCCGCGAAAGCGCCCGAGAACGCCAACAAGCTGATCAAACGCGACAACGTCGACGTCCTGATCGGCACCGTGCATTCGGGCGTGGCGCTGGCGATGACGCGTGTCGCGCGCGAGACGAAGTCGCTGCTGATCGTCCCGAACGCCGGCGCGGACGAGATCACGGGCCCGCTGTGCTCGCCCAACATCTTCCGCACCTCGTTTTCGGCCTGGCAGCCCGCTTACGCGATGGGGCAGGTGATGGCCGAGAAGAAGCACAAGAACGTCGTCACGCTGAGCTGGAAATATTCCTTCGGCGAGCAGTCGGTCGCGGGCTTCAAGGAGGCGTTCGAGAGAGCGGGCGGCAAGGTCGTGAAGGAGATGTACCTGCCGTTCCCGAACGTCGAGTTCCAGCCTTACCTCACCGAGATCGCCGCGCTCAAGCCCGACGCCGTGTTCGTGTTCTTCGCGGGCGGTGGCGCGGTGAAGTTCGTGAAGGACTACGACGCCGCGGGCCTGAAGAAGACCATCCCGCTTTACGGCTCGGGCTTCCTCACCGACGGCACGCTGGAAGCGCAGGGCGATTCCGCCGAGGGCATCCTCACCACGCTGCACTACGCCGACGGGCTCGACATCGCCCGGGACAAGGCTTTCCGCACCGCCTACGCGATGGCATTCAAGATGCAGCCGGACGTGTATGCCGTGCAGGGCTATGACGCGGCGCAGCTGTTCGCGGCGGGACTTGCCGGCGTCGGCGGTGACGTCACGAAGCGCGAGGGGCTGGTCGCGGCAATGGAGAAGGCGACGATCGACAGTCCGCGCGGGCGCTTCACGCTGTCGAAGGCGCACAACCCCGTGCAGGACATCTATCTCCGCAAGGTGGAGGCCAAGCAGAACAAGGTTATCTCGGTCGCCGCGAAGGCGCTGGCCGATCCGGCGCGCGGCTGCCGGATGTAATCCGGTCGCCAGCCCCGGCGGGGCGTGCGCGGGCGCGACGTAAGGGACGCCCCCGCGCAGGACACGCCCCGCCGGCGCGGCACCACTGCTTCAGGCGGCGTTCGCCCTCGCGGCGGCGCACGCCCGATTCGGCTCACCTTCACACGGGCGCAGGCTGCGCCCGGAGGGATACGGCGATGGATTTCTCGACCTTCCTCATCCAGCTGCTGAACTCGCTTCAGTACGGGCTGCTGCTGTTCCTGGTGGCCAGCGGACTGACGCTGATCTTCGGCATCATGGGCATCATCAACCTTGCCCACGGCAGCTTCTACATGATGGGCGCCTACATGGCGTTCTCGCTGACCTCGCTGTCGGGCAACCTGCTCGTGGCCGTCATCGTCGGCATCGCACTCAGCGCGCTGATCGGCTTCCTGCTCGAATGGGGGCTCTTCAGCAGGCTCTACAAGCGCGACCACCTCGACCAGGTGCTGCTGACCTACGGCCTGATCCTGATCTTCGAGGAGCTGCGCAGCCTGATCGTCGGCGATGACGTGCATGGCGTGCCGATCCCCGAGCTCCTGTCGGCATCGATCCAGTTGAGCGAAACCCTCAGCTACCCGGTGTATCGGCTGTTCATGTCCGGCGTATGCATCCTGCTCGCCGCGCTCATGTACTGGCTGATCCGCTACACGCGCCTCGGGATGATGATCCGCGCGGGCAGCTCCAACCGCGAGATGGTGCAGGCGCTGGGCATCAACATCGACCTGATCTACCGCATCGTGTTCGGTCTCGGCGTGACGCTCGCGGCCTTCGCGGGGATGCTCGCGGCGCCGGTGTCGTCGGTGTATCCGGGCATGGGCAACCAGGTGCTGATCATCTGCTTCGTCGTCGTCGTGATCGGCGGCGTCGGATCGGTGTGGGGCGCGCTCGTCGCGGCGCTGCTGATCGGCCTGACCGACACCTTCGGCAAGGTGATCGCGCCCGACTACGCGGGGCTGGCCGTGTATGTGCTGATGGCCGCGGTGCTGCTGTGGCGGCCCGAAGGCATCTTCCGGAGGATCTGACATGCCGCTGCCCGCCAAGAAGAAGCGCAACTACCTCCCGCTGGTGCTGCTGGCGCTGGCCCTGTTCCCGATCTTCGGCTCGACCTATTACAACGAGCTCATCGCGAAGATCATGATCATGACGATCTTTGCGATGAGCCTCGACCTGCTGGTCGGCTTCACCGGCCTGGTGAGCTTCGGCCATGCGGCCTTCTTCGGGGTCGCCGCCTACAGCGTCGTGCTGCTGTCGCCGAAGTACGATCCGGGGAACCTGTGGCTCGTGCTGCCGGGGGCGATCCTCACCGGCGCCGCGGTCGCCTTCGTCGTGGGGCTGTTCGTGCTGCGCACGAAGGGCATCTACTTCATCATGGTGACGCTGGCGTTCGCGCAGATGATCTACTTCGTCTTCCACGACACGCCGCTCGGCGGGGGGTCGGATGGCGCCTTCCTGAACGTGAAGCCGGAACTGCGCATCGGCGAGAAGGTGCTGCTCGACCTCAACGAGCCGATGCAGTTCTACTACATCGTGCTCGCCTTCCTGGTCGTCGCCTACGTGTTCCTGCGCGTGCTGCTGCGCTCGCCGCTCGGGCACGCGCTGGCGGGCATCAAGAGCAACGAGCACCGCATGGTGTCGCTGGGCTTTCCGGTCTTCCTCTACAAGCTCGCGGGCTTCGTCACCGCAGGCGGACTCGCGGGGCTCGCCGGCTTCCTCTCGGCCTGCCAGTTCGGCTTCGTCACCCCGGAAATCCTCTCGTGGCACCAGTCCGGCAACGTGCTGCTGATGGTGATCCTGGGCGGCATGGGAACGCTCAACGGCGCGGCGATCGGCGCCTTCGCCTTCGTCGTGCTGCAGGAAGTCTTTGGCGCGCTGACGAAGCACTGGCAGCTGCTGATGGGGGCGGTGATCGTCACCGTGGTGATGGTCCTGCCGGGCGGGCTGTCGAGCCTGCCCAGACGCCTGAAGGGGCTTCTGATCGGAGGAGGGGCCCGCCATGGCTGAACTCGTGCTCTCCGCGCGCGGGCTGTCTCGCCGCTTCGGCGGCCTGTACGCGAACAGGGACGTGTCGCTCGACATGCACAAGGGCGTGCTCCACGCGGTGCTGGGGCCCAACGGCGCGGGCAAGTCGACGCTGATCAACCTGCTTTCGGGCGACCTGCCGCCGTCGGGCGGGCAGATCCTCCTTCGCGGGCAGGACATCTCGGGCTGGAGCCCGGACAGGCGCTCGCGCAACGGCATCGGCCGCAGCTACCAGCGCACCAACATCTTCCCCGGCTTCACGGTGTTCGAGAACTGCCGCCTCGCCGCGCAGTCGCGCACCCCGCGCGCGCTGCGCATCTTCTCGCACGCCACCGGCTACGCCGACCTGTGCGAGGCGGCGGACAAGGCGATCGGGCAGGCGGGGCTCTCCGCGCGGCGCGACGTCGTCGCCGGCACGCTCAGCCACGGCGAGCAGCGCCAGCTGGAGATCGCGATGGTGCTCGCGACGACACCGTCGGTGCTGCTCCTCGACGAGCCGCTCGCCGGCATGGGGCCGGAGGAATCGCAGGCGATGGTCGGCCTGCTGAAGAAGCTCACGCCGGATCACGCGATCCTGCTCGTCGAGCACGACATGGACGCTGTCTTTGCCGTCGCGGACGTGATCACGGTGATGGTGACCGGACAGGTGCTCGAGAGCGGCCCGCCGGAGCAGATCCGCGAAAGCGTGGCGGTGCAGGAAGCCTACCTTGGCGCAGGAGAACCCGACGATGAGTGACATCCTTCTGGAAGCCGAAGGGCTGCATTCCTTCTACGGCACGAGCCACATCCTGCACGGCATCGACTTCCGCATCAGCCGCGGCGAGACCGTCGGCCTGATGGGGCGCAACGGCATGGGCAAGACGACGCTGATCCGCAGCATGCTCGGCCACGTGCGCCCGCGCCACGGCCGCGTCGCGGTGCGCGGCAAGACGATGACCGGCGCGCGGCCCTATCTGATCGCGCGCAAGGGCATCGCCTACGTGCCCGAGGGCAGGGGGATCTTCCCGAACCTGTCGGTGCGCGAAAACCTGCTCATGGCCGCGAAACCGGGCGTCGACGGGCGCCGCGACTGGACCTACCAGCGCGTGCTCGACACCTTCCCGCGGCTCGGCGAACGCCTCACCAACGGCGGCAACCAGCTCTCGGGCGGCGAGCAGCAGATGCTCACGATCGGCCGCGCGCTGATGACGAACCCGGACCTGCTGATCCTGGACGAGGCGACCGAAGGCCTGGCGCCGCTGATCGCCAAGGAGATCTGGTACATCATCCGCCAGATCCGTGCCACCGGCATCGCCACCATCGTCATCGACAAGAACCATGCGGCAGTGACGTCGATTTCCGACCGGAACGTCATTCTCGTGAAAGGCCAGGTCGCCCACGAGGCGAGCAGCGCCGACCTTCGCGCGAATCCCGACGTGCTGCACAAACACCTGGGCGTGAGCTGAGGGCCCATCACCGGGACACCCATCACCAAACCGCAGGGCCTCACAGGGCGCCCTGAGGCATTACAACGATTCACGGAGACACGGCAGCATGAGAAACATCGATGTACACAAACTGATCGACGAGGCGAAATTCAATCGCTTCCACTGGCAGGTCCTCTTCTGGTGTGCCCTGATCATCATCTTCGACGGCTACGACCTCGTGATCTACGGCGTCGTGCTGCCGGTGCTGATGAAGGAATGGAACCTCACGCCGATCCAGGCCGGCACTCTCGGCAGCTACGCGCTGTTCGGCATGATGTTCGGCGCCCTGATCTTCGGCCCGATGTCCGACCGCTTCGGGCGCAAGAAGGTGATCGCGGTGTGCGTGACCCTGTTCAGCCTGTTCACCTTCATCAACGGCTTCGCGCGCGATGTCACCGAGTTCGCGGTCTGCCGCTTCATCGCGGGACTGGGGATCGGCGGCGTGATGCCCAACGTCGTCGCCCTGATGACCGAGTACTCGCCGAAGAAGCTGCGCACGACGCTCGTCGCGATCATGTTCAGCGGCTATTCGGTGGGCGGGATGCTGTCGGCGGGCCTGGGCATCTACCTGATCCCGTCCTTCGGCTGGTCCTCGGTGTTCTTCATCGCCGGATTGCCGCTGCTGCTGCTGCCCGTGATCCTGTACTTGCTGCCCGAATCGATCGGCTTCCTTCTCCACTCCAATCGCGACCGCGAGGCCGCCATCCTGCTCGCGCGCGTCGAAGGAAGCTTCGTCCCGCAACCCGGCGACCGCTACGACTTCCCGACGGGCAAGACCGGCCACGTTCCGCTCGTGGCGCTGTTCAAGCACGGCCGCGCGCTCAGCACGGTGATGTTCTGGGTCGCGTTCTTCATGTGCCTGCTGATGGTCTACGCGCTCGCGTCGTGGCTGCCGAAGCTGATGACGCAGGCGGGCTACGGGCTCGGCTCGAGCCTCTCCTTCCTGCTGGTGCTGAACCTCGGGGCCATCTTCGGCGCCGTCGGCGGCGGGGTCGTGGCGGATCGCCTGCACCTGAAGACCGTGCTGATGATCTTCTTCGTGATCGGCGCGTTCTCGATCAGCCTGCTCGGCTACAAGAGCCCGACCGAGGTCCTGTACGTCCTCGTCGCGCTCGCGGGGGCGACCACCATCGGTTCGCAGATCCTGCTGTACGCCTATGCCGCGCAGTTCTATCCGATGGCGATCCGCTCGACCGGCATCGGCTGGGCCTCCGGCGTCGGCCGCAGCGGCGCGATCCTCGGGCCCATCGTCGGCGGCACGCTGCTCGCGATGGCAATGCCGCTGCACTTCAATTTCCTGTTCTTCGCCATTCCCGGCGCCATTGCGGCACTCGCCGTGTCGCTGGTGGCCCGCAGCGCGCCGCACGCGCCCGAGGAAGAGGAGCCGCTCGCCTTCGCCGGTGAAATCGGCGTCGTGGCCGAGTAAGGCTGCCTTGTACGGCCCGCCCCGCGGTCGGGGCGGGCCGTTTGCCGCGGAATCGCCGAACCATTCGTAGCGACAACGGCCAACGATTACAATTTGTAATAAAAACGACACACGCACCCGCTAGCCTCGGTCGATCCGTATCAGTCTCCAGCGAATCCCAAGGCCGTGTTCAAGCGACTCCTCCAACCCACGATCTGGCTTGCCGGACGCCTGAGTTTCCGTCACAAGCTGCTCGGCGCGTTCCTGCTGTTTTCCCTGCCCCTGGCCGGCACCACCGCGCTGCTGCTGCACGACGCGTCGCAGTCGATCGACCGCATCGCCCTGCAGCGGCAAGGCCTCGCGCTGCAGATGCCCGTCCTCGGACTGGTGCGCAGCGTGCAGGACCATTACGCCGCGTCCCTGGCAAGCGCACACGGCGACACCGCGCTCGACGCGCACATCGCGCAGTCGGCCAGCGAATTCGAACGCGCCGCACCGGCCGCACTCGACCACCCCCTTGCCGGCGACGACGGCAGTCGCATCCGCCGACAATGGGACGAGCTTGCCCGGCAACGCTTCGAGGACGCCGATCAGGTCCGCGAAGCACATGAGCGCATGCTGGACGAGCTCTTCCGCCTGCGTGACGTTATCGTCGACCGGAGCAGGTTGGGCCTGCAGGACGAGCTCTCCGTGCAGGTGGCAATCGGCATCCTTAACGATCAACTCGCCCCGCTGGTGCACAACCTCGGACAGGCGCGCGACACCGGTACCGGCGTCCTTGCCCGCGGCCGCATCGGCTCGGCGCAGCGCGACGCGCTGAGCATGTTGCGCGGCAGCTTCGACACGCTCCTGACGTGGATGAGCAAGAGCATCGAAAAGACCGGCGCGGTCGCCCCGGCAACCGGCAAGGCGCTCGCCGCGCCGCTGGACGCGCTCAACCTCGCGACCCTCGGCCTGCAGGAACTCCTCACGACCAAGCTCATCAACACGACCGAGTTCGACATCCCCGCGGCCGACTTCCACGCCAAGGGCAGCGCCGCCCTCGATGCCGCCCTGGCCTTCGGCGCAGCGCTCACGCCCGGAATCGACGGGCTGATGGCGACGTCCGAAGCCAAGGCACGGACGACCTTCCACGCGGGCATGATCGTGTTCGGTGCGACCATCGTGCTGCTGGGCTGGATATTTTCCGGCGCCTATTCGTCGATCACGGGCTCCATCGGGGAACTCGAAGGCGCCGTCCGTGCGATGACGGCGGGCGATCTCCGTACCCGCGTCGCCGTGCGCACGCGCGACGAGATCGGCCACGTCGGCAGCGGCTTCAACGCCATGGCGCAGAGCTTCGCCGAGCTCATCGGCAAGGTCGCTGCCGCCGCAGGCGACACACAATCCGCGGCCGGCATCCTGACCGACCAGATCGGGCACGTAACCACCGCCTCGGGCCGCCAGAGCGAGACCGCGGCCAGCTCGTCCAGCTCCGTGCAGCAGCTTGCGGTCAGCGTTCAGGAGGTCGCCGTCCACGCCGAAGACACGAGCCGCATCGTGCGCCAGGCGGCCGATCTCTCCGCCGAGGGCCGCGACGTGGCCGATCGGGCGAAGGCCGAGATGCAGCGCGTCGTCGAGGACATCGCCGCTGCGGTCGACGCCGTGCTGGCGCTGGAGGAACGCTCGCGCAACGTGGATCACGTGATAGGCGTGATCGCCGAGATCGCCGATCAGACCAACCTGCTCGCGCTCAATGCGGCGATCGAGGCCGCACGCGCCGGCGAAGTAGGGCGCGGCTTTGCGGTGGTCGCCGACGAAGTCCGCAAGCTCGCCGACCGTACCGGGAAATCCACGCGCGAGATCGAGGAAACGATCCGCGAGATGCGCGGCAGCATCCAGGACGTGGTGGCCCGCATCCGCCAGGGCAGCGACCGCGTGGACGCGAGCTCGGCGAGCTTCTCGCAGGTCCGCGACACGCTCGCTTCCATCCACGAAGAGGTATCGCACTCGGCCAGCCTCGTGAACGACATCGTCGTCGCGACCCGTGCGCAGACCGAAGCCAGCACCGACATCGCGCGCAGCATCGAGCGCATGTCGGCGATGGCGGACGAGAACCACTCCGCGGCCCGCCACACCGGCAGCATCATCGATGAACTGCAGTCGCTCTCCGGCGGACTGCGGCACGCGGTCTCCGGCCTGCGGGTCTGACGGCGGCCCGACGGCCGGCGTTTCGTCGGATTGCATGGCCGGGGATTGCGTGGCCGGGAGCGGCAGGGGACACTATCCGTTCATATCGTCGGCAGCGTCCCAGGGCGATCACTCTGCCGCACGGTCATATCGTGCGGGAATCCAACGCTTCACGGCATCCGTTGCGTCGCAACGGGCGAAAACTCATGAACCGATTCATCCTGATCGCCGGCAGCCTGCTCGCCGGGCTGGGCGTTGCCCTCGGGGCCTTTGGCGCGCACGGCCTGCGCAATGTGCTCGGCCCCGCCGAACTCGGCTGGTGGAACACCGCCGTGCAGTACCAGATGTGGCACGCCACCGGGCTGCTCGCGCTCGGCGCCTGGCGACTCCCGAATGCAGGGCTCGCCGCGGTGCTGCTCGTGCTCGGCACGCTGATCTTTTCCGGTAGCCTGTACGTGATGGCGCTGAGCGGCTGGCGCGTGCTGGGGATGATCACGCCGATCGGCGGCACGCTGATGATCGCCGGCTGGCTGCTGCTCGCGTGGCGGGGCCTGTGCGGGTAACGGTAAGGGAAGGGTATCGCCCCGGGGCGCCGCTCAGCGCACGACGGGCCGGTTCGGCAACTGGTTCGACCTTGCTGCGCCGTCGGCATCCGTCGCGGGGAAACCGGACCTGAGTACCGCGCTCACCGCGTCGATCGTCCGCTCCAGACCTTCCTCGTAGCGGTTCGCCCGGAATGCGGGCGTGACGTCGGCGATCATGCGCTGCCATTCCGCCTCGCTCACGGTCCGCGCCACGGCGCGGTCGGCGACGATTTCGACGCGGTGTTCCGCCAGCTGCAGGTAGATCAGGACGCCGTTGTTGAGCTCCGTGTCCCAGACGCGCAGCTTGCCGAACAGGGTCACGGCGCGTTCGCGCACGACGGCGGCGATCGGCGCCCCCTTTAGATGGCGCCACAGGTAGCTCATGGGAAGGCTCGCCTCGACGCACAGGCAGATCTCGCCCGTGTGCTGCCGCTCGCTCTCGCGCACGCGCGCCTCCAGACGCCGTATCGCGTCGGGCCCGACCGCCCGCCGTGCATCGGCGGCGTCCAGCCACAGGTGACGAACGAGGCGGGCGAGGGCGCTCATTGCCTGCCCCCCGACGTGGCGTTCGTTTTCCCTACCATCGCCCTGACGCGCCTCCGCCGCCGAAACTCCCACCCCCGCCGGAGCCGAAC